>NZ_CP062231.1:3408928-4090714 GCF_024707525.1 Rhizobium sp. TH2
GCCACCGGAGATCTCGTCGGTACCAAAGCCACCCTCGATCGTGTCGTTGCCCGAACCGCCCGAAAGCTTGTCGTTACCCTCGAAACCGATCAGATTGTCGCTGCCGGACCCACCGGTGACAGTGTCATCGCCGCGGCCGGCGAAGACGAAGTCGTCGCCGGAGCCGGTGAATATCCTGTCATTCCCAGTGCCGAACAGTTGAATCGTATCGTCACCGCCCTGCGCATTGATGCGAAGCGAAGTACTGGTGTTCTGGGTGAAGTTGTTGGATGCAGATCCAAGATTTGAGTAGCCTGTGCGCGCTACGTCCTGAAGCAACTCCGATTGAAACTCGCGAAGAAGCTCAAGATTTGGCGCCTGTATGATTTCCAAGTTGATGCTGCGCATTGCCGTATCCTCTGGTTTGATTGGACTCTAGGCGTTATGCCTAAGATGAATTCACCAGAAATAGGACGTGAGAGCTGTTCCCGCGGATACAGGCCGCAAAAAACCTGCGAATAAATCTTGCGGCTCATCCGTTCTTGCCGCTTCAAATGAAAACGCCCGCGGTTTCCCGCGGGCGCCTTGCTTGAAAATCCGGCCGGATCACGCCGCGCGGCGGACCGCCGTGCCCTTGTGAACCTCACCCAGTTCGAAGCGCGAGATGAGATCGACGAGGCGATCGGCCTCTGCGGCGAGCTTGAGCGTCGCGGCCGAGGTTTCCTCGACCATCGCGGCGTTCTGCTGGGTCACCTGGTCGATCTGGTTGACCGCCTGGTTGATCTCGTTGAGGCTGATTGCCTGTTCCTTCGCGGAATCGGCGATCGAATGGATGTGGCTGTTGATGGTGAAGACGCGGGTTTCGATATCCGAGAGCGCCGAGCCCGTCGCCTGAACCAGTTTCACGCCGGCCTGCACCTCAACGCCGGATTTGGTGATCAACGCCTTGATGTCCTTGGCGGCATTGGCCGAACGCTGCGCGAGTTCGCGGACTTCCTGCGCCACCACCGCAAAGCCCTTGCCGGCGTCGCCTGCACGGGCGGCTTCGACGCCGGCATTGAGCGCCAGGAGATTGGTCTGGAAGGCGATCTCGTCGATGACGTTGATGATCTGGCTGATTTCCTGCGAAGCCTGTTCGATCCGTCCCATCGCGGAGATCGCATCGCCCACCACCTTGCCGGCCTGGCTGGCATTGTCCTTGGCATCGGTCACCATCTTGGCCGCTTCTTGCGCCTTCTGCGTGGCGTTGCGCACCACACCGGTGATCTCCTGCAGCGCGGCCGAAGTCTCCTCGAGTGCCGCTGCCTGCTGTTCGGTGCGGCGCGACAGGTCGTTGGTCGAGTTGCCGAGTTCGTTGATATTGCCGTTAATCGAGTCCGAGGTGTTGAGCACTTCCTTGATCGTGAGCTTGAGGCTGTCCATCGTACCGTTCACATTGCCCTGAAGTTCGGCAAAGGCGCCCTGATACTGGCCTTCCATGGAGCGCGTGAGCTTGCTTTCGGCGAGATGGGACATGACCGCACGCATCTCGTTGATGCCGGCATCGACGCTGCCGAGGAGCTGGTCGACGTCGTCGGCGAAGCGGTTGAGATTTTCGTCACCGAAATCGCGGTCGATCCGCCTGGAAAAATCGCCGCCTGCGGCAGATCCTACCACGACGGCCATGCGTGTCTGGAGATCGTCGTTGCGGGCACGGGCCTCGGCCTCCTTGGCGTTCAGTTGCTGCACCGCGAGCCCGTTTTCCTTGAAGACGCCGACCGCTTCGGCCATCTGGCCGATCTCGTCCTTGCGACCGATGAAGGGCACCTCGATGTCGAATTTTCCTTCCGCGACCTCGCGGATCGTGGCGGTGATGCGGAGGATCGGACCGGAGAGATGTGTCCGTGCGATATAGACGCCGAGTCCTGCGCCGGCGGCGAGACCGATGCCGGTCATCGCGGTCACGAGAAGGAAGATGGACTGCTTGAAGGCAGCCAGGGCGCTCTCGACGGCTGTGAGCTGTGCCTGATCCTGCTCGACGACGGCATCGATTTCCTTCTGGAAAGCCTTGCGGTTGGCGCGATTCGCTTCGTTGTTGCCCTGCTCGTTGGCGGCAGCGGGGCTCTCCTCGGTGCCCAGGCGGGCAGTCTCGGTCCGGAAGGTCTTGAATTCAGCGGAGCGCGCCAGCAGGTTGTCGAAAGTCGCCTTCTGATCCGCAGCGACGAGCGGCGTCCAGGCAGCGAGCACCTTGTCCATTTCGCCCAGATTCTCAACCAGGCCGCCTGCGAATTTCTTGGCGCCTTCAACGTCCTTCGCGCCGTAGATGCCACGCGATTCCATCACGACAGCGGTGACATAGCGGTTCAGGCGTTCGCCCAGATAGGCGCGGTCGGCGGCCAGTTTGTATTCGGTGAGACGCGCGCTATATTCGCTGACCGCGTAAAGCGCGGTCGCACCGATAAAGAGCGCCGAGAGGCACATAATGCCAACCAGGCTGTAGATTTTGCCGCTAATTTTCAAGGGGATGCACTCCGGTGGGTCAGATGCGGGAACAGGCATCAGCTTCCCCCAAGGATAGGCAACCAGGGTTAATGAAAACTTGCTTAGACACACCTAATATTTATCAATTTTGCGGAAAAATCGGTTGATTTACGGAGATTTCGCTCTCCAAACGAGCAATTCTGAAAAATCAGCGGAGATGCAGCGTCTGCTGGTAAATAATGGTGGACCTGTTGCCCGACCGGCAATAGCCCAGCATCGGCCTGGGCATTTCGTCCAGCGCATCGACCATGGCACGCACGGCGTCGGGTGTGGGCGGTCCACTGACGGGAATATGGCGCACTTCCAGCCCGAGTGCCGCAGCTTTTGCGGCGATCTCAGCGAAATCAGGCTGGCCGGGATCTTCGTCGTCAGGCCGATGGCAGACAACCGACTTGAAGCCCATCTCCTTGATCCCGTCGAGATCCTCGAGCGCAATCTGCGCGGTGACGGCGTATTCATCGTTCATAGGCCGGATGTCCATGGCAAAATCCATATTGTCGAGAAGACTGATCTACTAAATACACACGCGCGCCGTCAATCACTGGAACGCGAAACTGAGCCTGTATGTCATGAACTCGCCGGGCGCCAGCGTCGGCATAAGACCCTCGTTTTCCAGCTCGGCACGCTTCTTCCACGGATGCGACACCGGCTCGATGCCGAGCACATGAGCGGGCGACATCTGATTTCGCCACATCTGGAGATAAGGGATCGTGTCTGTGGCGAAGCGCACAGTGAGATATTTGCCGCCAATAGTATCGATCGGCCCCAGGACGAGGCGAGCGAACTCGTCTCCGGCTTCCGCTTCCGCCGGTACGCAAAACACGTGCATGTCCTCATCGCCGAACATCCAGCCGATCTCACCATTCTCGAACATGCTGCCCTTGAGCTTGGTGTCGTCGTCGAAAAGATGGGCGCCGATATTCATGTGATACATCAGCATGGGCGGAAACGGCTGGCTGCCGATATTGGTGAGCCGGTCGACCAGCATGACCTCACCGGTCGCGCCATCCATCCGCCAAGTGCGCAGGATTTCGGCTTCGCCCCCTTGCGCCATGCGAACCGTTACCCGCGCGATGATCTCCTCGCTCATTTCCACGATATTGTGTGCGATGACCTCGGCCTTGGTCGCCGCCATCGAGCCATGGAGGGGATATTTCCGGCCACCCGAGCCTGCGATCGGTTCGGGATGGCGGATATGGTCGGGTCCGCAGGTGAACAGGAAGCCCCCGACGGCATGCAGGATGCGGGGATCCCCGTCATCGGGCACGGCGCGGCCCGGCGACAGCTCAATTCCATCGATCCGGCAGGAGCCGATGTCCAATGCCGATCCCAGATCGAGCTGCAATTCAGGCCCGGCGCCCACGTGAAATCTCATTTTTACCCCCGCTTACGGATTCGGAATGGGAACATAACGCAGAAGAATCTGTTCGTCTCTCGACTGCGTGGCAAATTTCTCCCCACAGCCGATTTTTTACCGGTTGTTCACCATGGGTTTAGAAATTCCACAATAGAGTCAAAATTGACGTGCTTGGCTGACCCCAAGAAACCAACCCCCGTGTTCCGATTGCGTCCGATGATGAAAAAGAAACTGCTGATCACCTCCCTGCTGGCAGCCACGCTGATGGCCGCGACGGCCTACGGCCAGGATTATTCGGGTGATGACCCCAACAACACCGTGCTGGTGACGCCGGAAGGCGACCTGCTGGAATATGTGCCCGATGCCGCCGATGTCATCGTCAAGCGCAATGGCAAGGGCCAGAAGGTCCTCATCGACCACTATGGCAATATCGTCGCCACAGAAATCCCGGCCGGCGGCTACATCAATCGCCTGGAGCGCCGCGCGGACAATTTCGGCAGCGGAGACGCCCCGCGCTACAACGACACGCTTCCCGGGTTCGAAGACTACGGCACCAATGATGCAGGTCCGACGCAGGAATCAATGAACGATCCGGATTTCTTTCCGCAACGTCCCGGGGATGATGACGGTGCCGGCAATATCACGGGCGCCGTGCCCGACGACGAAGTCCAGGGGCAGCAACCGTTCGAGGATCAGGCGCTTCCGAGCGACGGCATCCAGAACGACAATATCGACCAGCAGGATCTCGCGGCAATCGACCCGAACCAGGACATCATCGAGGAAAAGCCTCAGATCGAGCCCGACATCACGCTGACCGGCAAGAAGTCCAAGTTCGAGATCACGGCGCTGCAGGTGTTCCTCGACCGCGAGGGCGCGTCCCCTGGTGTCATCGACGGCAAGATGGGGTCGAATGTCTCCAAGGCGATCCGTTCATATGAGAAGATCACCGGCGAGACGCTCGACCCGAACGACAGCGAAGACATCCTGACCCGGCTCGGCTTCAACGGGGGGCTGCCGGTCATGACCTACGAGATCACCTCGGCCGATGCCGCCGGCCCCTATGTCGCGTCGATCCCCGAGGATTATGCGAACAAGGCCGCCCTGCCCTCCATGGCCTTTACGTCGGTCACCGAAGCGCTGGCCGAGAAGTTCCACATGGACGAGGCCTATCTCAAGGAACTCAATCCCGGCGTCGATTTCACCATGCCGGGCACGCAGATCAAGGTCATCAATCCGGGCACCAACCGGAGTGGCGCCATCGTCCGCATCGTGGCCGACAAGGCGCGCAAGCAGCTTTTTGCCTATGACGAAGCGGGACAACTGATTGCCTCCTACCCCGCCTCGATCGGCTCGAACGACACGCCTTCGCCGTCGGGAATCCACGCCGTGGCCCGGGTCGCCTTCGACCCGAACTATACTTACAATCCCAAGATCAATTTCCAGCAGGGCAACAATACAAAAGTCCTGACGATTCCGCCCGGACCGAACGGTCCGGTGGGCACTATTTGGATCGCGCTGGACAAACCAACCTATGGTATACATGGGACACCCGATCCATCGCGCATCGGCCGTTCGCAGAGTCATGGTTGCATACGCCTGACCAATTGGGACGCAAGAGAACTCGCCAAGATGGTGAAGCCGGGTGTGACCGTCGAATTTATCGACTAAACCTCGCCGTTAATTGTCTCACTGAGCAAAATACATCGCAACCAATGCAACTTGCGGGAATCATTGAAAAGTTTCCGCAAAGCGAGTTTCCGTGCGCTCGTCATGGTTAACCAATTGTTAAGGTTAATTCTAAACTAACGCGTGTTTCGCCATGACACATTGATTCAAATGGTTGACTATAATTTATCCTTTGTTAATCTTTTTAAACGCTTAGGGCCGTTTGTTCAGAAACGAAGAAAATAGGGGATCTTCGGAATTCGCAAATAGGCTTGAAGCGGATCAGGCAATTCATGCGGCGGATAAAATTCATGGCAATGTTTGAAGACATACCCGACCAGTTAAGGACCAGTCTTCCTGCGGTTGAAAAACATACCTATCCTGTCAATCTACTTGAGCGCTGGGAACAGGCCGGCGTTTGGTGGCAGGAACGCGTGCAACATAAGATCGATCCCTACCAGAAATACTCAACAACACGCGTCGGAAATTTTATCGAAGGCGCCCACCGGGACGGGACACCCTTTCAGGGTCACAACTTCGCAAGCCAGGATTATCTCTCCCTTGCATCGCATCCCGATCTCATGAAAGCCGCAATCAAGGCGATCGAGACATACGGACTTCATAGCGCAGGTTCGGCAGCCCTGATGGGCAACACTGCCCTCTCCGTGGAGCTCGAACAGCGGCTCCAGAAGTTCCTCGGCTATGACGACGTCGTGGTCTTCCCGATCGGCTGGGCGGCGGGTTATGGCGCCGTCAAGACGCTGGTGAAGCCGCAGGATCATGTCGTCATCGACATTCTTGCACATGCCTGCCTGCAGGAAGCGGCTCGTGATGCGACCGAAAACGTGCATGTCCACTCACACATGAATGCAAAGGCAGTCGAGAGCCGTCTCGCCCGCATCCGGCGCGAAGACGAGACCTGCGGCATCCTCGTCGTGACCGAGACGCTCTTCTCGATGGACAGCGACGTTCCTGACGTCGCTACCCTGCAGGCGATCTGCACCCAATACAATGCCACGCTTCTCGTCGATTGCGCCCACGACCTCGGCTCATCGGGCGCGACGGGCCGCGGCAAGCTCGAAGACTACGACCTTGTCGGCAAGGTCGATGTCCTTGTCGGCGCCTTCTCGAAGAGCTTCGCTTCGATGGGCGGCTTCGTCGCCACCAATAACAAGGGCTTTCGCTTCGGCCTGCGCGGCCAATGCGGCCCCTCCACCTTCACCAATGCCATGTCGCCGGTCCAGGCCGCGACGATCCTGGCCGCGCTCGATATCGTCGAGGGTGAGGAAGGCAAGAGCCGCCGCGACAAATTGATGGCGAACTCGCTGCGCCTTCGCGCAGGCCTTGAAGAGGCCGGCTTCGAAGTTCTCGGCAAGCCGAGCGCTGTGGTGCCCATGCTGATCGGCGATGTTCTGCTGGCGCGGCTGATGACGCGCTATGCGGTGGATTTCGGCGGCATCGTCAACCTCGTCGAGCATCCGGCGGTGGCGCGCAATGCCTGCCGCTGGCGCTTGCAGGTCATGGCGGACCACACCGAAGAACAGATCGACGCCATGGTGGTCATCGCCGAAAAGGCACGCGAAATGGCAGAAATGCACGTCGAATGGCTTTCCGCCAACGACAATCTGGGCATCGACCGTACGGCCGTTCCCGATGCGGCCACCGGCAAGCTCGCTGCCGCAGCGGAATAAGGTCCGAGAATATCTGCGAACTTTGGCCGGAAACAGGGTGCCCCCTGTTTCCGGCCTTATTTCTGCGTGCTACATGGGCCAATCGAAGCATTGAAGACTGTGCAGGGCCATGCGGAACGACGATACGAACAAGAACCTCTGGAATCACTCCGCCGCTCCCGCCCCTGAAACATCCGCACTTTCCTGCGACATAAGCTGCGACACGGCGATCATCGGCGGCGGCTTCACCGGCCTCTCCGCGGCACTGCATCTCGCCGACGCCGGCGTCGATGCCGTCGTGCTCGAAGCCAAGGCGATCGGCTTCGGCGGCTCGGGCCGCAATGTCGGCCTCGTCAATGCCGGCATGTGGATGCGACCAGACGATATCATCGCGGCAGTCGGCGAGACCACGGGCGAACGGCTCGTCAAGGATCTTGGCGATGGTCCCGCCTATGTCTTCGAACTCATCGGCAAGCACGGCATCGATTGTGAAGCGATCCACAACGGCACCCTTCATCTCGCCGTAGGCAAGGAAGGCGTGGCAGAGATAGAAACCCGCGCCGCCCAATGGCAACGCCGGGGCGCACCGGTCGAGGCGCTTTCCGCCGACATCGCCGGAAAGCTGACGGGAGCGAGCGGCTTTGCCGGAGCGCTTCTCGACCGTCGCGCAGGCACGGTGCAGCCGCTCGGCTACGCCCGGGGACTGGCAAGAGCAGCGATGGGCGCCGGTGCCAAACTGTTCACCGACACGCCTGTCGTCAGCGCTACCCGCGACGGCGAGACGATCGTGCTCAAGACCGCGCGCGGCCAGGTGCGCGCGAAAAAGCTCATCATTGCCAGCAACGCCTATTCCGGCGTCGTACCCTCGATGAACTGGAGCGATCACGGCCAGGAACTGGTGCCGATGTATTATTTCCAGTTCGCAACCACACCCCTGCCCCCAGAGATCGTCGGCCGCATAATGCCAGAGGGTCATGGCTGCTGGGACACCGGCTTGGTCATGACCTCGTTCCGCACCGACAAATCAGGACGGCTGATCTTCGGATCGATCGGGTCACTGGATGCGCTCGGCAAGGCCACGCATCGCGCGTTCGCACGGCGTGCGGTGAACGCGCTCTATCCCTTCATCGGCAATTTCGAGTTCGAATATTGGTGGGACGGCCAGATCGGCATGACGCGCAACAACCTGCCCTCCTTCCATCAGCCCGAGAAGAACGTTTGGTCGATCGCGGGTTACAATGGCCGCGGTATATCCCCCGGCACGGTTTTCGGACGCGCTCTTGCCGCCGTGTCGATGGGCAATGAAAGCGCCATGATGCTGCCGGTCACCCCAGTGGCGGGCGACGCGCTGCGGGGCGCCAAGTCGGCGTTCTACAATATCGGATCAATGGCCAAACATTTCATTGACCATAGGCTAAATTAGATATTACCCCCGGCAATACGGCGGTATCGCTGGGGGAAGCTCACTTGCACGCCAGATACTCCGCAACAGAAGTGATCTCCGGGATCATAGGCTCCAAGGATTCATGATCGGCAATCGTCCGGCTGATCGCCGCCGGCATGTCGGATATCAGAGCTGACGAGGCGCTTGGCATCCGCGCCTCCACCGTTCACGAACACGCGGAGCGAAGTTCAAGCCCGACGCAAGGAACCGCGCCGAGCTTGTCGCGCTCGCCGTCTGCTTCGGCATCATCCTCACTTGACACGACCTCCGCTCACTATAGCAGGCGGGCAAGACGCCTGCGGATAAATAATCCGGTTGTGGCCCGCCTATATTTTCCACGATCGATCATACAACCATATAACGAGGTTCGACTAGCAATAGACGGGCTGATCATTTCTTCGCGCGACCATTTTCATACACGCCACATACCATACGTGCGTGTATACAAATACTACACGCAACTTTTTATTAAGTGTTCATATTCTAAAATGCACATAGCTAATGTTTAGACAGGAGCAAAAAGTGGCCCTCAGGAAACTATTTCGTGAAAAGGGAGGCGCTTCCGCAATCGAGTCTGCAATCGTAGCGCCTGTTTTTATTCCCATTGTTCTCACTCTGGTTGCTTTCGGTATTTATCTGTCTGTCGCCAGTTCCATCCAGCAGATCGCGGCGGATGCCGCTCGCACCGCCATTGCCGGGTTGAATGCCTCCGAACGCAACGTGTTGGCACGCAACTTCATCGCGCAATCGACGCTGAACTACTACCTCATCGATCCAGCCAAACTCATAGTTTCCGTGACCGACGATCAGCTTAACGAACAGCAATTCACCGTCAGGCTGGAATATGACGCCAGCGACTTGCCGATCTGGAGTCTCTACTCGTTCGCGCTGCCGGACAAGACGATCAAGCGCTTCACAACCATCCGTATCGGAGGGATTTGACATGTTTCGCAAACTTCGATCAATCGCTGCGCTTGGACCGGACCGCGCGGGCAACATCGGCATCATGGCCGCCGCATCCACGGCCATCGTCATCGGCGCAATGGCGCTGGGCGTTGATTATGGACATTTGACCCTCGAACGCAGGTCGCTGCAGGACACATCGGATCTCGCGGCCATCGTGGCCGCGTCCAGTATCGATCAGGCGGAACCCGCGGTGTTGTCGTTTTACAAGCTCAACGGCAAGCGGCTGGGCATCATGCGCGACGGAAAGCTGATTACATCGGAGGGTGAGTTTCCCGCAACCGCCCTTTCCAGCATGGAAGACATCGACGGCTATTCGGTACTCACCAAGGGGCGCTATACCGCCGACCTGTCGATCCCGGTGGAAAACCGCTTTGTCGCCGGCGCCATGCCCTACGACGCGGTATCGGTCACCACGACCTCCGCCGGCGAACTCTTCTTCGCCAAGGCAATTTCAACGGAACCCCAGATCGCTGTGAAAAGTTTAGCCTCACAACAGCGTACCGCTGCCTTTTCGGTGGGTTCCCGGCTCGCGAGTTTGAACGGCGGCATCCTCAACCAGGTGCTCGGTGCGCTGCTCGGGACGAACGTCACACTCAGCGTCATGGATTACAACGCGTTGCTCGACGCAGATGTGGAACTCTTTTCCTTCACGCAAGCGCTGGCGACGGAATTGAAGCTTACCGGGGTGACTTATGAGGAACTCCTGCAATCCGAAATAAGTCTCGGGAGCTATCTCTCGGCACTGGCAAGCGCCGGTGGCGGCTCCCCGTCAGCTTCCGCGATCCTTTCAGGCCTTTCGCGTGCGCTAGGCACGACGCAGGCCAATATCCCGCTGGAGAAAATCCTGAGCCTCGAGCCCTACAAGGCATTGACCGTCGGCAAGGCGACGGGCCTGACGGCCAAGGTCTCTGCCTTCGAGCTCCTCAATGCGGCGGCTGCAGTTGCCAACGGAGGCAAACAGGTAGCACTCGACCTCGGCGCGACCGTGCCGGGTCTCGCCTCGGTCAAAGTCGATCTCGCGGTCGGCGAGCCGCCGGTCGGCACGCCTTTCCTCGCGGTAGGCGAGAAGGGCACGATCGTCCGGACCGCGCAGACGCGGGTCAAGATCACGGCATCGGTGTCGGGACTGTCAGCGCTCGCCGGCACCAAGATTTCGGTGCCGATCTATGTCGAGGTTGCCAATGCCGAGGCCGCCCTTTCCGATATTATCTGCCAGGGCGGTGATCCATCCAACGCCATCGTCAAGGTCAAGGCGGTGCCCGGAGTAGCGGAAATCGCGATCGGCAATGTCGATGCGGCGGCATTCAATCATTTCGCCAGCCCTCCCCGCGTGACCAAGGCCACGATCGTCGATACCGCGCTTCTCAAGGTCGCTGCCCTCGGTCATGCCTATGCCAGCAACATCAGCCCGGACACGCTCGCCTTCAGCCCGCAGGACATCCGCGATGGTGAGATACAATCGGTATCTACGCGCGACACGCTGACGACGTTGACGACAACCCTTCTCGGCAATCTTGAAGTCGACATCAAGGTCTTGATACTCACCCTCGGCACACCGAAGGCCGTGCAGATAGCGCTCGCCGACACGCTCGCCACACTCACGAAACCGCTTGATGTGGTGCTTTACAACACCTTGCTGACACTCGGCATCCGTATCGGAGAGGCCGACGTTCGGGTGACCGGCGTGACCTGCCGGCGTCCCGTCCTGGTGCAATGAGGCTGCATCGAGAGAGGATGCTAGAGCCTCTTGCATTGAAATGGAACCGGTTCTGTTGGCTCAAGCGGAGTCGCATGTTTGACCGGCCGGCGCGCGTCGTAGCCAAAGCATACGACCAAGCCGGCCGGTCAAAGAGGCGGCCCGCTTCAGCCAACCCTCCCGCAGATTTGCTGAAGCAAATCTGCAAGACATTAGAATCGCCGGGCGTCGCGAAGCGCGCCCGGTGGGCCGGGCATCTTTCCGCCATGACCCTGCGGCGATGACCTCGGCCGTACCTACGGGTACGACCTCGATCATCGCCTTGGTCCTGACGAAAACCTGCTCCGGCAGAACCGGTTCCATTTCAATGCAAGAGGCTCCAGCCAGGAGCCGGGACAATTTCCGGCTCCTCGATTTCAACGCTCGATCAAATACTCTCGTGGAAGAGCTTCTTCGCCGCTTCCACGGTCAGTTCCACCGGATTGCCACCCGTCGAGGGGTCGGCGACGGCCATGACTGACATCTCGTCGATACGATCGGCTCCAACACCCAGCGCTGCGAGCTTGTCCGGCACGCCGAGTTCTTCCCTCAGCTTGAGCACGTAATCATAAAAGCCGTTGAAGCCGCCCGATATGCCGAGATAGGCCGCAGCCGAGGCGATCCTGTCCTCGATTGCCGGACGATTGAAGCGCAGCACCGGCGGCATCACCACGGCATTCGTCATGCCATGGTGCGTGTGATAGATCGCGCCGACGGGATGGCTGAGCGAGTGTATCGCACCCAGCCCTTTCTGGAACGCCACCGCGCCCATCGCGGCAGCCGACATCATGTTGGTGCGCGCTTCGATATCCGTGCCATCCTTGAAGGCGCGCGGCAGATACTTCTTGACCAGCCGCATGCCTTCAAGCGCGATGCCTTGGCTCATCGGGTGGTAAAAAGGCGAGGAATAGGCCTCCAGGCAATGCGCGAAGGCATCCATGCCGGTGCCGGCGGTGATCACCTTCGGCATGCCGACAGTGAGTTCCGGATCGCAGATCGTCACGCCCGGCAGGAACTTCGGATGGAAGATGATCTTCTTGGTGTGCGTCTCGGAATTGGTGATGACCGAGGCGCGGCCCACTTCCGAACCCGTGCCGGCGGTGGTCGGCACCGCAACGATCGGGGCGATGCCCTCGACGCTGGCGCGCGTCCACCAGTCGCCGATATCCTCGAAATCCCAGACCGGACGGCTCTGGCCGGCCATGAAGGCCACGCATTTGCCGAGATCGAGACCCGAGCCGCCACCGAAGGCCACGACACCGTCATGTCCACCATCCCTAAACGCCTTGACGCCGGCGGCGAGGTTCTTCTCGTTCGGATTGGGATCGACATCGGCGAACAGCGCGCGGCCAAGACCACCGGCTTCGAGGATATCGAGTGCGTTCTGCGTGATCGGCATCGGCGCCAGGCCACGGTCGGTGACCAGCAGCGGCTTCTTCATGCCGAGCGACTTGCAGTGGTCGGCGAGTTCCCTGATCCGGCCGGCACCCATCTTGATGAGGGTCGGATAGCTCCAGTTTGCGGTGATCGACATCAGAATTGCTTTCTCAGGTGGTAGGATTTCGGGCGGGTCAGATTGTGGAAGCCGAGGACCGACAGCGAGCCGCCGCGGCCGGTCTCCTTGACGCCGGTCCAGCACAGCGCCGGATCGAGATAATCGGCACGGTTCATGAAGATTGTGCCGCTCTCAAGGTCATCGCCTAGACGAGCCGCGCGCTCGACATCCCCAGTCCAAAGCGAGGCGGTGAGGCCATATTTGCAATCGTTCATCAGTTCGAGTGCTTCCGCGTCGTTCCTGACTTTCATGATGCCGACGGCCGGGCCGAAGGTCTCCTCGTTCATGATGGACATCGAATGATCGACATCGACGAGAATCTGCGGTGCGATATAGGCACCGCCATCATCCTGTGGAAAGAGCTTAGGATCGACCAGCGCCTTGGCGCCACGCGACACGGCCTCATCGATCTGGGCACGAACCGTCGCGGCAAAGCGCTTGTTGGCCATCGGCCCGAGCGAGGTCTCCGGATCGAGCGGATTGCCCAGCTTGTAGTTGGAGACCCAGGCGACGGACTTCTCGACGAAGGCATCGTAGAGGTTCTCGTTGACATAGATGCGCTCGATGCCGCAGCAGCACTGTCCGGAATTGAAGGTCGCGCCATCCATCAGCGTATCGACGGCCGCGTCAAGATCGGCATCCTCCATCACATAACCTGGATCCTTGCCGCCGAGCTCAAGGCCAACGCCGGTAAACGTGCCGGCAGCCGCGCGTTCGATGGAACGGCCACCTTCGACCGAACCCGTGAAATTGATGAAATTGAACTGGCCGTCCGCGATCAACTGCGATGTCGTGCCATGATCGAGGAAGACGTTCATGAACACGTCCTCCGGCACGCCTGCCTCGTTGAAGGCACGCACCATGCGCTCGCCGACCAGGATCGTCTGGCTCGCATGCTTGAGGACCACCGTGTTGCCTGCCATCAGCGCCGGCGCCACCGTGTTGATGGCCGTCATATAGGGGTAGTTCCAGGGCGCTATGACGAAGACGACGCCATGCGGCTCGCGGGAAATGTAGCGCTCGAACTTGTCGCTCTTTTCGACCATCATCGGCGCAAGTGCGTCATGCGCGATCGAGGCAACGTAATTGGAGCGCTCGTTGAAACCCTTGAATTCGCCGCCATATTTCACCGGCCGGCCCATCTGCCAGGCCAGTTCCTTGACGATATCCTCGGCCATTTCATTGACGCGCGCGACGCCCTTCAGCACAAGCGATACCCGCTCCTCGAGCGGCCGCTTCGCCCAAGCCTTCTGCGCCTTGCGGACGCGTGTGATCGCCGCCTTGGCATCGTCGAAGCTCATGGCCGGACGTTCGGCGTAAACCGAGCCGTCGACCGGGGATATGCATTGGATCATGGTCATTTTTGTTTCATTCTCCCTTCAACAAGCCAGGGTTCTCACATGGCCCGCCGCGCCATAAGCAAGGATCGCTCGGTCGCGGGTTATTATGGTCAAATCATGTTCTCGCGCGGTGGCGATGAGGATGCGGTCGATAGGGTCTTTATGGAGCGGTTCGGGCAGGAAGCAAGAAGCGATAAATGTTTCCGTCGTGACTGGCTGCTCGGTAAAACCACCTTCCGTCAAGAAGTCTCCGTACCAGCGCCTCGCCGTTTTTGTCTCGCGCATGCGCCCCTTGGATATCAATAACGCCATCTCCCAGGCCGTCACCGACGAAACATAGGCGGGAAGTCTCTGCGCCCGGCACCGTGCCAGATAGGCCATCGCGTCGGGCACCAGGGGCTCCCGCTTCGATATCCATATCGCCGCACAGGTGTCGAGCAGGCAGGAGCTACTCATTGTAAAGTTTCTCGCCCCACTCTTCGTCCCAATCCATCGGCGCCGTCAGATCGACGCCGGGCATGATGGTAATCGTCCCCTCCATACAACCCCACGCCGGATGCAGTTCCAGAAGATCGCCCTCCTTCGTCTCCATGTAGCGCTTGCCGTCCTTGTAAATCACGTCGTCCTTGGTGAACATGTTCATCGGCGGCTCCGGCGCGAGTGGGCCATTGTCCACCGCGTAGTCCGCCTGCTTGCTTTCACCAAACCCGCCATAGTCGCCTCGACGACGCATCGCAATCTCCTCAAGATTGACGCCGAGGAAATTGGAAACCTGGTCCTGCTCGTCGGCGCTCATCTTGCGGTCGCCTTTGAGCATCCGCGATACAGCGCTGGGGTCCAATCTCATAAACCGCGCAAGCCCGCGCACGGACTCACCACGTTCATCGAGTTGCTGGTGAAACCATGTCGTATCGATCTTGGCCATGACGATCTCCTGTCAGAAACCCGATCATCGCACACCGTTGCGATTTCGTCAAAGATAGCCGCAACATGTTGCGATTTACGCACGCTCAAACCCGCGCGCCACCTCCCAATCCGTAATGCGGCGATCGTATTCCTCCTGCTCCCAGCGGGCCGCGTGGACATAGTGATCGACGACATCGTCGCCGAAGGCCGAGCGCAGCAGCTTGGATTTGTCGAGTTCCGCCGTGGCATCGCGCAGAGTCTTGGGGATTTCGCGCACCTTCTTGGCGCCGTAGGCATCGCCTTGGAACGGCTCCTCCAGCTTCAGCTTCTTTTCGATACCATCGATGCCTGCTGCCAGCAGTGCCGCGAAGGCGAGATAGGGATTGAGGTCCGAGCCGCCGACGCGGCATTCGATGCGGATGCCTTTGGTCTCCTCGCCGCAGAGGCGATAGCCGGCGGTGCGATTATCCTTCGACCAGATCGCCTTGGTCGGGGCAAAGGTGCCAGCCACGAAGCGCTTGTAAGAATTGATGTAGGGCGCCAGGAAATAGGTGATCTCGCCGGCATGGGCGAGCAGGCCCGCCACATAGTGCTCCATCAGTTCGGACATGCCGTAGCGGCCCTTTTTGTCGAAGAACAGCGGCTTGCCATCGAGCGACCACAGCGACTGGTGGATATGCGACGAGGAACCGGCGGCGGTGTAGCTCCACTTGGCGAGGAAAGTGATGGCCTTGCCCTTCGACCACGCGATCTCCTTGCAGCCATTCTTGATGATTGAATGCCGGTCAGCCATGGTCACGGCCTCGGCATAACGGACGTTGATTTCTTCCTGGCCGGCCGAAGCCTCGCCCTTGGAATTCTCCACCGGAATGCCGGCGCCCTGCAGGCCGTTGCGGATCGCCCGCATCACATCCTCTTCCTTTGTGGTCTGGAAGATGTGGTAATCCTCGTTGTAGCCCGAGACCAGCTGCAGGTCGCGATAGCCGCTGAGGCGCGCATCATCATAGGTCTGGTCGAACAGAAAGAATTCGAGTTCCGAGGCCATGAAGGCCTTCATGCCCATCTTCTCGAGCCGCTTGACCTGCTTCTTGAGAATGGCGCGCGGCGAATGCGGCACTTCCTCATGCGTATGATGATCGAGCACATCGCAGAGCACCAGCGCGGTGCCTTCGAGCCACGGAATCCGCCTGAGCGTCGCCATGTCGGGCTTCATCGTATAGTCGCCATAGCCTTTTTCCCAGCTCGTCGACTTGTAGCCGGCGACGGTTTCCATCTCCATGTCGGTAGCCAGCAGATAGTTGCAGCTATGGGTTTCCTCATGCGCGCTATCGATGAAGTACTGCGCGTGAAAACGCTTGCCCATCAGGCGGCCCTGCATATCGACGAGCACGGCGAGAACCGTGTCGATCGTGCCTGCCGACACGTCCTTCTTGAGTTGGTCGAAAGTGTATGAAGCGCTCATGAGAAGACCCATTCCTGTCCCTGCGGCGGACCGGCGGGCCCGCAGCGCTGATAATGTTCAATAAGGCTCCCCGGCCGGATCGGCCGGGGAGGTATTCGATCCAGATTAATGGGATTCGCCGACCGCTCTCTCGGCCGCTGCGATTTCCGCCTGACGCTTGGCGACTTCCTCACCGATCGGCGGGCCTTTGAAGCGGCGCTGCTCGAAGACGAACCAGACGATCGCCGTTACGATCAGGAAGCCAACCGTAATATAGAGCGCCCAGTCGTTCGGAGGCTGGATGCCGAGAACGAAGATCAGGACCATGGCGAGGATCGAGAGCACTGCGAAGAGCTTGAACATGCCCTCGCCGAGGTTCCACGGACCCATCTTGTCCCACTTCGATGTACCCCAGGCAAACAGGCCAAGAGCAATGGGGATCGCGAAGGAGAAGAAGAGGAAGATGACGGTGCATGACACGACGACGGTGTAAACCGGTGTCTCGCCGATCGTCACGAGCGAAGAGCCCCAGACGAAGAGAACCGCCAAGGTGGAGCCGACCCAGATCGCAGCAACTGGCGTGCGATAAGTCGGGCTGACCTTGGAAAGCGCCTTGGATGCCGGAAGTCCGCCGTCACGCGAGAAGGCAAAGATCATGCGCGACACGGATGTGACAGTCGCCAGGCCGCACAGCCACTGGCTGATAAAGATCGCGACATAGAGGATATCGCGCACCACCGGGTTCACCTGCTCGCTCATCGCCCAGAAGAACACATTCCAGCCTTGGGCTGCAGCCGCGGCCATGCCGTCGGTCACTGTACCATCGGCGCCGGTGACGCTGGCCGGGATCATCAACACGAAAGAGCAAAGCATGATGTAGCCGAAAAGTGCCGACCAGAGCACGGAGGAGATCATTCCGCGCGGTACCGACTCAGCGGCTTTCACCGTCTCTTCTGACGTGTGCGCCGAGGCGTCATAGCCGGTGATCGTGTAGATCGGCAGAAGCAAGCCAAGCAGGAACACCCAGGTCAGCGAGCTGTCCGGCCAGACGTTGCCGCCTGCGGCGCCGGAATAGTTGGTGAAGGTGAAGAGCTTGCCGATGTCGTAGCTGTCGGCAACGATCAGGCACGTCAGGGCGAGTGCAACCGAAGTTGCGAAAATCAGGTAGCCCGAAAAGTCCGTGAGTTTGGCCGTGAGGCCGATGCCCATGTGGTTCACCAGCGCCTGGAGGCCGGTGATGATCGCAAGGAAGATGATCCGGACCGTGGTGGAATCCTCAAGGCCGAGATAGGGCGTGCCAAGCGAACCCATGAAGAAATAATAGGTGCCAACGTTGATGGCGCCGAGCACGGTAACGAGGCCGAGCAGGTTGAACCAGGCGGTCACCCAGCCGGTGAAGCGGTTGCCGAGGATCGAACCCCAGTGATAAAGGCCACCCGCCGTCGGATAGGCCGAGCTGATCTGCGCCATGGCGACGGCGAAGACGAGCGACACGAAGCAGCCCAGCGGCCAGCCGATGCCGATCGCCGCGCCGCCGGCGCCTGATGTCGCCTGCGCCAGCGAGTTGATGCCGCCGGAAAGAATGCAGATGATCGAAAACGAGATGGCGAAATTGGAAAAGCCACTCATCCTCCTCTCGAGTTCCTGGGCATAGCCCATGGAATGCAGGACTTGCATATCCTGCTTCTTGTCTGAATCAGAATAGTCGGACATAAATTTACCCCTGTTCCCCTGCTGACCGCACCATTGCGGACGGCAACCATGCTATGCTCGGGCGGTCTTGGCGCCGCCTCGTTGGAGTCTTTTTCAGGCGGGAACAGTCAGGCTTTCACTGATCAGTCCCGCCAGAAAACCGGCCATGACCCCTTGGCCGGTCTCATCCCTTATGAGGTCGTTCCTGACCTCGATCATGACATTCATCAAGCCGTTTGCAAGCCCGTGCTCCTTGAGCGTGTGGGTCACGCCGTCCTCGGGGCCGTAGGGCTGGTTGCGGCCCATGACGAATTCCTGGCGCTGCCCGGCCAACGCTAACATCTGGTCGGCGAGGCGTGTGTCGCGATCATGCAGGATGCCCACCTCCACGCGCCGGCTCACACCCTTGTAGACCGGCGTGAAGGAATGGATGGTGACGATCACGGTGTCGCGCTCTGCACCAGTGCGCGTCTTGATTGTCTTGGCAAGCGTCTCCCGGAAAGGCAGGTAGACCTCGTCTACCCGCGCCTGCCGCTCGGCGGACGACATGCCGCGATTGCCGGGAATCTCGAATATCTCGCTGACCTCCGGCATGGCGTCCGGTGCCTCCGGCGGCCGGTTGCAGTCATAGGCAAGACGGGAAAAGTTCTGAAAGATCAGCGTCGCGTCGAGCAAGCCGGACACCCGCTGTGCAACGGCGAGCGCCCCCGGATCCCAGGCGATGTGGGCATTGAGCGCTTCGGTGGAAAGACCAAGCGTGCCGAGTGATGCCGGCAGCGTCCGCGATGCATGCTCGCATACGAGCAATATCGCAGAACGGCCTTTCGCGTTCTCGACGGTCACTGGCCTCCCATCGGCCGGCGACAACAATTGGATTTGTTCTGACATCGCCCCATGCCTTATGCTTTTCTGTAAAGAATTCTCCAGAATCTAAAAACTGTCAACGGGGATGCCGGAAAATTTGATCCAAAAAAGCTGTTGACAGTACCAGATGTTTTAATTTCTTATTCAATGCAGCATCCAGCGAAGACTGGAGCGGGGAATAGAAGGTGTCGTCAGGGGTGTCGCACGTCATCAAGACCGTTTCGGACATGATCACCGCGGGCTATGAGTCCATGACGCGGGCCGAGAAGCAATTGGCCAACAGCCTGCTCGACAGCTATCCCGTCTCCGGCCTGGGCTCGATCACGACGGTGGCGGAAGCTGCCAGCGTCTCAACGCCCACCGTGGTCCGCATGGTGCAGAAGCTCGGCTTCAAGGGTTTCACCGAATTTCAGGGCCGCCTGCACCAGGAACTCGAAGCGACGATTTCCAACCCGATCACCAAGCACGAACGGATGGCGCCGAACGCACCAGGCGCCCATATCCTCAACCGCTTCGCCGATGCCGTCACCAACAACATGCGCCAGTCGCTCGGCGCGATCGATCCGGCCGAATTCGATGCCACGGCCAAGCTCATCGGCGACCGCAAGCGCAACGTCTATCTGACTGGCGGCCGCATCACCGGCGCGCTCGCCGAGTATTTCTTCACCCATCTGCAGGTTATCCGATCCGGCGTCACCCGCATGTCGACCAGCCCATCGAGCTGGCCGCATTATGTGCTCGACATGAACAAGGGCGACGTGCTGATCCTGTTCGATATCCGCCGCTACGAGCGGGAGCTCGAGGCGCTGGCGCGGACGGCAACTGACAACGGCGTCGAGATCATCCTGTTCACCGACATCTGGGGTTCGCCGATCGGGAAATATGCCCGGCACAGCTTCCGCCTCAGCATCGAAGTGCCATCGGCATGGGATAGTTCGGTGGTGACCCTGCTGCTCGTCGAAGCGCTGATAGAGGGCGTGCAAAGTGCCCATTGGGACAAGACCCGCGAGCGCATGTCGATGTTGGAAAACCTCTTCGAATCCACCCCGCTGTTCCGCAGGCCAGGTTCGTGAGCAATAGCCGAGGAAAGGTCTGTCCTTAGTTTAGAAAAGTATAAAAGACCAAATGTCAGCTGGCATGAAAGTGTCACACAGGCGTCACCAAACAAAACTAACTGCATCGCCAAGCTGAAACCCAACAGAGGAGAAAATCAGTGATCAACAAGCTCTATTCAATCGTGGCCCTGTCTTGCTCGGCCCTGATGGCGACCACCGCCATCGCCAGCGCCCAGAGCATGGACGACCTCATCAAGGCGGCACAGGCCGAAGGCGAACTCACCACGATCGCCCTTCCGCATTCCTGGTGCAACTACGGCGAAGTCATTTCGTCCTTCAAGACCAAGTACGGCATCAAGGTCAACGAACTGAACCCGGACGCAGGCTCGGGCGACGAAATCGAGGCCATCAAGGCCAACAAGGACAACAAGGGCCCGCAGGCCCCAGACGTCATCGACGTCGGCCTCTCCTTCGGCCCGTCCGCCAAGGCCGAGAACCTGATCCAGCCTTACAAGGTCGCGACCTGGGATACGATCCCCGATTCGGCCAAGGATGCCGACGGTTACTGGTACGGCGACTATTACGGCGTCATGGCCTTCCTCGTGAACAAGGACTTGGTCAAGGAAAGCCCGAAGGATTGGGCCGACCTGCTGAAGCCGGAATATGCCAACATGGTTTCGCTTGCAGGCGATCCGCGCTCGGCCAACCAGGCCGTGTCGGCCGTCTTCGCGGCTGGCCTCTCGGCTGCCGGTGGCGACGTCTCCAAGGCTGGCGACGAAGGCCTCAACTTCTTCAAGGAGTTGAACGCCAAGGGTAATTTCGTTCCCGTCGTCGGCAAGTCGGCTCCCTTCGCGCAGGGCACGACCCCGATCATCGCGGCCTGGGATTACAACGGCCTGAGCTGGGGCAACGACCTCAAGGGCAACCCGCCTTACGAAGTCATCGTTCCGGCATCCGGCGTTGTCGCCGGCGTCTACGTGCAGGCAATCTCGGCCTACGCACCGCACCCGAATGCAGCCAAGCTCTGGATGGAACACCTCTATTCCGACGAAGGCCAGCTGCTGTGGCTGAAGGGCTATTGCCACCCGATCCGCTTCAACGATCTCGCCAAGAACGGCAAGATCCCGCAGGATCTGCTCGACAAGCTGCCGCCGCCGGAAGGCTATGCGAAGGCCATTTTCCCGACTCTCGACGAGCAGGGTGCATACAAGAAGACCATCACTGAAAAGTGGGACAGCGTCGTCGGCGCCAACGTGAAGTAACAGAACTACCGAGCCCTCCCGGCAACCACCGGGAGGGCTCTAACAATATTCCCTTCTGATTCCGGTGTGAATGTATGGCTCAGCCGCAAAGCATGGTGAACCGGCGGATGGTCATGGATTGGCTCGGGATCGTGCCGTTCATGCTTTTCGCGGTGTTGTTTCTGATATTGCCAACGCTCTATCTCGTCACCGGAGCCTTCTTCAATACCGCCGGCGAGTTCACGTTTCAGAACTTCGTTGATCTTTTCCAGCCGAACATTCGCGCTGCCTATTGGATATCGTTCAAGATCAGCACCGCATCGGCCCTCGGCGGCCTAGTCATCGGTTTCTTCCTGGCCTGGGCGATCACGCAAGGCGGCCTGCCCGGCTGGATACGCTCTTTCGTCCTGACATTCTCGGGCGTCGCCTCCAATTTCGCCGGCGTGCCACTCGCGTTCGCCTTTCTCGCAACGCTTGGCAGGACGGGCCTGCTGACCTTCATCCTGACGACCTATTTCGGCTTCAACATCTACAGCCACGGCTTCAACCTGCTCTCCTTTCTCGGGCTGACGCTGACCTACATGTACTTCCAGATTCCGCTGATGGTGTTGATCATCACGCCGGCACTGGATGGCCTCAAGAAGGAATGGCGCGAGGCCGCATCGATCCTCGGAGCCACCTCGTTCCAGTACTGGACGATGGTCGCCTTCCCGATTCTGTGGCCGAGCCTGATGGGCACTTTCCTGCTGCTGTTCGCTAATGCCTTCGGCGCCATCGCCACAGCCTACGCGCTGACCGGATCCTCGCTCAACATCGTGCCGATTGTGCTTTATGCGCAGATCCGAGGCGACGTCCTGCACAACGCCAATCTTGGTTACGCCATCGCAATGGGCATGGTGATCATCACCGGCGTGTCGAACTTCCTCTATATCTGGCTGCGCATGCGCGCCGAGCGGTGGCAGAAATGAACGGAAAGAAAATCCTCGCCTGGTTTGCCTTCGCCATCGGCTCGGTCTATTTCATCTTTCCGCTGATCGCGACATTCGAATTCTCGCTCAGGATGCGTCGCGGCGAGTATTCCTTCGACGCATATCGCTCGGTGTTTGCCGATGTCAATTTCCGCGAGACCTTCAGTTACTCGATCCTGATGGCAGTGATCACGATCATCGTCGGCATGCTGCTCGTCGTGCCGACCGCGTATTGGGTCCGCCTCAGGCTGCCGCAGATGCGCCCGGTGGTGGAGTTCATCACGCTCCTGCCGCTGGTCATTCCAGCTATCGTCATCGTCTTCGGCTATCTCAGGCTCTACAATTCCTCATCGTTCCTGCCCTTCACGGGAAGCGCGCGCGGCACCGATATGCTCCTGGTCTTCTCCTTCATGACACTGTCTCTGCCCTATATGTACCGCTCGGTGGATACGTCGATGCGGGCGATCGATGTGCGGGTCCTCACCGAAGCCGCCGAAAGCCTCGGTGCCAATGTCCGTACGATCATGTTCCAGTGCATTTTTCCGAATGTTATGAGCGGCGTGCTTTCCGGCGCGTTCATCACGTTCGCGATCGTCATCGGGGAATTCACCATGCCGTCATTGCTGAACAGGCCGGCCTTCGGTCCCTATCTCCAACTGATCGGCGCCAACAAGGCCTATGAGCCCCCGGCACTCGCGATGATCGCCTTCCTCATGACCTGGGCCTCCATAGGCCTGATCAATCTTGTTTCCCGCTTCCAGAAAGTCGCCCGCGCCCGGGCCTGAGGTATCGATGTCCTTCCTAGAACTCAACAATATCAACAAGACCTATGGCGGCAGCATGCAGGTCGTAAAAGACTTCAACATGCATATTGCCAAGGGCGAGTTCGTCTCCTTTCTCGGACCTTCCGGCTGCGGCAAGACCACGACGCTGCGCATGGTCGCGGGTTTCGAAAGCCCGACCTCGGGCTCCATCAAGATCGATGGCGTCGAGCAGAACAATCTCAAGACCAACCAGCGCAATATCGGCATGGTGTTCCAGGCCTATGCGCTGTTCCCGAACATGACGGCCGCCCAGAACGTCGCCTTTGGCCTCAGGGTCAAGAACAAGAGCAAGGACGAGATCACAAGAACCGTGGGCGAAATGCTCAAGCTCGTCGGCCTTGACCACCTCGCCGACCGCTATCCGTTCCAGCTCTCCGGTGGCCAGCAGCAGCGCGTGGCGCTCGCTCGCGCTCTGGCGATCAAGCCGCAGGTTCTGCTGCTCGACGAGCCGCTCTCGGCGCTCGACGCCAAGATCCGCGTGTCGCTGCGCGAAGAAATCCGCGACATCCAGCGCAAGCTCGGCATCACCACGATCTTCGTCACGCATGACCAGGAAGAGGCACTGTCGATCTCCGACCGCATCGTCGTCATGCATCAGGGCCGCGCCGACCAGATCGGCACACCGTTCGAGATCTATAACCGGCCGACGACCAAGTTCGTCGCCAATTTCGTCGGTACGCTCTCGACGATCGAGGCGAAGGTTGCCGATCCCTCGGCCAATACAGTCAGCATCGGCAACAGCATTATCACCCTGCCCGAGCCGATCGGCGCCGCCAACGCCGGCGACACGATCACGCTTGCGCTGCGTCCGGAAGCGCTCGCGCTCAACAGCGCCGAAGGCCGTGATTATTCGTTGAGCGGCAAGGTCGAGGCGGTCAGCTTCCTCGGTTCGGTGATCCGCACAAGACTGAATGTCGATGGCCAACCATTGTCCTTCGATATTTTCAACAACCCCTCGGTCAAGCCGCCGGTGGCAGGCGACGTGATTGAAGCACGATTCTCGCCGGCGGATTTGCTGGTGATCCGGGACTGAGGCAGTTCGCCCGTCGGCGTATCCGGCGATCACTAATCTGAATAGGCGTGCGTCCGACCGAGCCGGTCCTCGATGACATAGCAGCCGTCGGCGGTTTCGCTGACCGGGCTCTCCGTCAGGGGCACCTTGCCGTGGCCGCCCGGAATGTCGAGCATGTAGTGCGGCATGCAGAGGCCGGAGACCTTTGCTCGCAGTGCCGAGACGATCGCTCTGCCCTCCTCGATCGAGAGCCGGAAATGGCTGGTGCCGGGCGCCAGATCGGGATGATGCAGATAGTAAGGCTTGACGCGCATCTCGACGAAGCCTCGCATCAGCGCCGCCAGCACATCGGGATCGTCATTGACGCCGCGCAGCAGGACAGACTGGCTGACCATCCCCACGCCGCCTTCAATGAGCCGATCGACCGCCGCGCGCGCATCAGCTGTCAGTTCGCGCGGATGATTGGCATGCAGCGCGACATAGACCGTCTTTCCTGACGAGCGCAGTGCTTCAAGCAGCCTGTCCGTTATACGCTCCGGATCGGTCACCGGCACGCGGCTATGAAATCGGATGACCTTGAGGTGCTCGATCGTCCCAAGCGCCGCCATCAATTCCCCGAGCCGCCGGGGCGAGAGGATCAGCGGATCACCACCGGTGACGATGACCTCCCAGATCTCAGGATGGCCGGCGATATATGCCATGGCGCGCGACAGATCTTCGCCGCTCATCGTCCCCTCGCCCCCCGGGCCCACCATTTCGCGCCGGAAGCAGAAACGACAATAGACCGGGCAGACATGCACGGCCTTCAGCAGTACGCGATCCGGATAGCGGTGAACGACGCCCGGCACCGGACTGTGGGGTCCATCGCCGATCGGATCGTCTCGCTCCTCGGGGAGCCGGATCAGTTCAGCCACATCAGGAAGATATTGCCGTGCAATCGGATCATCCGGATCATTGGCATCGATCAACGCCGCGATTGCTGGCGTAACCGAGATCGCATAGCGGGCAGCAACGTCACCAAGAGCAGCGGCTTTGCCATGGGATATCAGGCCTGCATCGACCAGGGCATCGACGGTCGTTAGTGCTGCGGCCATGCACCCCCCTCTGCCCTGCCGGGCATCTCCCTCTCAAGGGGGGAGATCGGATGTGGCGCCACCACGAGCTGCCAATCTCCCCCCTTGAGGGGGAGATGTCGCGAAGCGACAGAGGGGGGTGTCACTAGAGCCGTCATCGCCCGTTCCACTTCACCGGCGCCCACATCACCTGCTCGATGCGCGATGCGCCAGACGCCAGCATCACCAGCCGGTCGAAACCGAGCGCCGCACCGCTCGCTTGCGGCATAATCTCCAGCGCGGCCAGAAAATCCTCGTCGAGCGGGTAGCGCTCGCCATAGATGCGTGCCTTCTCATCCATCTCAATCTCGAAACGGCGGCGCTGCTCCTTGGAGTCGGTCAGCTCGCCGAAGGCATTGGCAAGCTCCACACCGCAGGCATAGAGCTCGAAACGCTCGGCGACCTTCGAGGATCGCGGTGTCTTGCGGGCAAGCGCCGCTTCCGAGATCGGATATTCGTAGAGTATCGTCGCACGGCCAATGCCGAGTCTAGGCTCGATCTTCTCGACCAGAACGCGCGAGAAGATATCCGACCAGCCGTCATCCGGAGCGATCCTGATCCCGGCCTTCGATGCCTGGCTGGCGAGCTTCTGCGCGTCGGTCTCGCCCTTGCGGTTGATCGTCGCGAGCAAATCCATACCGGCGAACCGGCTGAAAGCTTCCGCCACCGTCAACCGTTCCGGCTCGGCGAAAGGATCGCAGTCGAGCCCGCGATAGGAGAACTTCGCGATCCGCCCAGCCTCGGCGGCGCAGGCGATGATCTCGCGGCAGTCACGCATCAGGGCGTCGTAATTCTCGCCCGTGCGATACCATTCCAGCATCGTGAATTCCGGCTGGTGCGTCGGCGAACCCTCGCGATTGCGATAGACATGGGCGAAGGTGAAGATGCGTCGCTCGCCCGCCGCCAGCAGCTTCTTGCAGGCGAATTCAGGCGATGTGTGCAGATAAAGCGTCTCCTTGACGCCGTCGGAGCCAATCATCTCGGTGGCAAAGGCATGCAGATGCGCCTCGTTTCCCGGCGACACCTGCAAGGCTGGCGTATCGACCTCCATGAAGTCGTCGGCGGAGAAAAACGCCCGCAGCGCCGCCTGCACTCTGTTGCGGGCGAGCAGGAAGGGCCGACGATCGGCATGGACATGCGGCCGCCACCATTCGGAGGGCGCAATCGTCTCGGTCAAAGATGAAATGTTTCTCATCAATTTGGTCGATTCCGGCTGGCAATTTACAGGGTTTCAGGTTAGTAGCGCGCCACAAATCCAATCCTGTGCGCCCGTGGACTGCCGTCCTTTAAAGCGCGATCCAACAAGATACAAGGAAGTCTTATGGCAAAGGTCATCGCTTCTCAGCTGCGCAAGGGCAACGTCCTCGATATCGGCGGCAAGCTCTACGTGGTGCTGACGGCCGAGAATTTTCACCCCGGCAAGGGCACGCCGGTGACGCAGATCGACATGCGCCGCATTTCCGATGGCACCAAGGTTTCCGAGCGCTGGAAGACCACCGAACAGGTCGATCGCGCCATCGTCGAAGACCTCAACTTCCAGTTCCTCTACGAGGACGGCGAAGGCTTCCACTTCATGAACCCTGAAAACTACGACCAGGTCGCAGCCCATCCCGACATCGTCGGCAGCGACAAGGCTTATCTCGAAGAAGGCATGACCGTCGTTCTGTCGATCCACGAAGGCAATGCGATCGCCATGCAACTGCCGCGCTACGCGACGCTCGAAGTCGTCGAGACCGAGCCTGTCGTGAAGGGCCAGACCGCCTCGTCCTCCTATAAGCCTGCCATCCTGTCGAACGGCGTCCGTTCGGGCGTGCCGCCCCATATCGATGTCGGCACCCGGATCGTTGTGCTTACGGAAGATGGTTCCTACGTCGAGCGCGCCAAGAACTAAGCTGCTTTATCCCTGAATTCTTGAACGGCCCGCGGTGAACGCGGGCCGTTTTTCGTTGTGCTTGCCTCTGAAGCACGAACAAACAGAATGCCACTCTCAAAATTCATACGAACAGCGAAATTTATTTCTACCTTTAATCTATAATATTTATGTATATTATGCTCATTGGTTATCGATAACTGAAATCGAAGAGAGGGAGAAACACCATGTCCATTACCCGTCGCAGCCTGATCGCGTTTGCATCCGCGAGCGCTGCTTTCCTGTCGGTCGCAGGCTTCCAGGCCAATGCCGCCGACCTGACCGTCAATATCGCCTATCAGCCGATCGTCGAACCATCACGCGTCCCGCAGGCCGATGGCGCCTACGAGAAGGCATTTGATGCCAAGGTCAACTGGCAGAAGTTCGACAGCGGCGCCGATGTCATCGCCGCACTGGCGTCCGGCTCGATCGATATCGGCTATGTCGGCTCGTCGCCGCTTGCCGCAGGTGCCAGCCGCGAACTGCAATTCGAGACCGTCTACGTCGTCGGCCTGATCAGCGAGGCCGAAGCGCTCGCCGTAAAGGGCATCACCAAGCCCGAGGAACTGGTCGGCAAGAAGATCGCCACGCCTTTCGTTTCCACGGCGCATTACAGCCTGCTGACAGCACTCAAGCATTGGAACATCGATCCGAAGTCGGTCGAGATCCTGAACCTCCGGCCACCGGAAATTGCAGCCGCCTGGGAACGCGGTGACCTCGATGGCGCCTATGTCTGGGATCCGGTCCTGAGCCAGATCAAGAAATCCGCTACCGTTCTCGCCGACTCCAAAAATGTCGCCGATTGGGGTGGCCCGACATTCGACGCCTGGATCGTCTCGAAGAAGTTCGCCAGCGAGCACCCCGACCTCGTCGCCCAGTTCGTGAAGGTCACGGGTGCGGCCTATGCGAGCTATCGCGCCAAGCCCGAGGCCTGGGATGCCGCATCGCCCGAAGCCGCGAAAATCGCCAAGTTGACCGGCGCCAAGGTGGAAGAAGTCCCGGCGCTTCTCAAGGGCTATTACTTCCCGACGCTCGAGGAGCAGGCATCCGCCGATTTCCTCGGCGGCAAGACGATTGACGCCGTCACCAAGACATCCGCCTTCCTACTCGAACAGGGAAAGATCCCGGCCGTCTTGAGCGATTACTCGCCCTACGTATCCGCCAAGTGGGCCGAGCAAGCTCTCAAGGTCAGCCAGTAACCCTGCCAGCCCTGCGACTTCGAACCGCCAGCAAACTCCTGTCCCCTGGCGGTTCTCGCAGGAACTTCATCCGGCGCAGGTTTGGACACCTGCGCCGGACTTTTCCAATCAAAGGAAGCGGCAATGAGCCACCTGACAATCAAGGATGTTTCGCTCGCCTATCCCCCGGGCCGGGGCGCGGGCCTCCCGGCGGACATCCTCCAGAACATCAGCCTGTCCTTCGATGACAACCAGTTCATCGTGGTGATCGGACGCTCTGGCTCGGGTAAAACCAGCCTGCTCAACCTGGTGGCAGGCTTCCTGGATCCATCGCGCGGCAGCATCTCTGTCGATGGGAAACCGATCGCAGGACCCGGCAGCGATCGCGCCGTCGTCTTCCAGGACGATGCGCTCTATCCCTGGCTCAACGCGCGCAAAAATATCGGCTTTCCGCTGAAGCTCCGCAATGTCTCGAAAGCCGTGCGGGACGCCCGCGCCGAGGAACTGCTCGATCTTGTCGGCCTCTCCGGATCGGGCGCGAAGAAGATCTGGGAGCTCTCGGGCGGCATGCGCCAGCGTGTCGGCATAGCCCGGGCGCTGGCATCGGACCCAAAATTCCTGCTGATGGACGAACCTCTCGGTGCGCTCGACGCGCTGACCCGAAGCCGGATGCAGGGGCTGCTCCTGAAGGTCTGGCAGGCGAGCCATACCGGCGTGCTGCTGATCACACACAGCATCGACGAGGCGCTGTTCCTGGCGACCCGGATCATCGTGCTCGCCCCAACGCCGGGCCGCATCGTGGCGGATATCTCGGCCGATTTCGGCCGGCGCCATCTCTGGGGCGAGGACGCCAAGGAAATCCGCGCCGGAGACGCGTTCAAGGCTGCCCACGAAAAGCTGCTGGGCCTCATCCACGAGGAAGACGAGGAATTGGCAGCATGACACTGGTGACCGAACTGAAACAGGACGCACGCGCCACGAAGGAGACCGAGCGCCCCGCTCGCCGGCCTCTAGATCCGACGCTTATCGTCTCAGCCATTACGATCCTGGCAATGCTGGTGCTCTGGACCTTCGCATCGAATGCCGGACTTGTCTCTAAGGTATTCCTGCCCTCGCCTCTCACAGTCCTCAAATCGGCCGACAACCTTATCACGACAGGCTTTGTCGACAGCACCCTGGCGCAGCACACGATGGCGAGTCTCGGCCGC
The DNA here is from genome assembly GCF_024707525.1 of Rhizobium sp. TH2. NCBI lineage: Bacteria > Pseudomonadati > Pseudomonadota > Alphaproteobacteria > Hyphomicrobiales > Rhizobiaceae > Rhizobium > Rhizobium sp. TH2. Next base: position 3,438,570 of record NZ_CP062231.1, read on the forward strand.
ATTTTCGGTGCGCTGGCAGCAGCGGTCGTAATTGGCGTTCCGGCCGGGCTGGCGATCGCCACCAGCCGCATCGGCAAAGGCATCCTCGACCCGATCGTCGAGTTCCTGCGGCCACTGCCGCCGCTGGCGTATCTGCCGCTGATCATCATCTGGCTCGGCATCGGCGAGGCCTCGAAGATCACCGTGATCGCACTCGCCATGCTGCCACCGATCATCATCTCGACTGCGGCGGGCGTCAAATCGGCATCGAAGGATCACATCAATGCGGCGCGCTCCTTCGGTGCCACACGGCTCCAACTGCTGCGCCACGTCATCCTGCCCGGCGCCGTGCCGTCGATCCTGACGGGCATCAGGATCGCGCTCGGCGCGGGTTGGTCGACGCTTGTCGCCGCCGAGCTTATCGCCGCTTCACGCGGGCTGGGCTTCATGATCCAGTCGGCGGCACAGTTCCTGGTGACCGATATCGTGATCGCGGGCATCTTCGTGATCGCGATCATCGCCTTCCTGTTCGAGCTTGTCGCACGGCTGGTGGAGCGGTTGCTCGTGCCTTGGGCAGCCCACCGCTAAGCAATTCCAGGAAAAGTGTGGAGCGGTTTTCCGTCCGGAATTGCGCAAATGCTTTAGCTGTGAGCCCAATCCCAGTAGAGGCTCCGTGCCTTTCGGGCGATCGGGCCGAATTGGAAATTCCGCTCGTCGAAGGCGATGACGGGCATCACCTTGTTCATGTTGCCGGTTGAAAAGATCTCATCGGCCTCGCGGAAATCCTGCACCGACAGCGTCGTTTCGTGGACGCTCACGCCGGCATGGCGCAGCAGGCCCATGACCCGCTGGCGGGTAATGCCGTTGAGGAACGTGCCGTTCGGCACCGGCGTGAACACCTCGCCGCCGCGCGCCATGAAGACATTCGCGGTCGCGAGTTCCGCGACATTGCCCAGCATGTCGGTGACCAGAGCATTCTGAAAACCCTTGGACTTGGCCTCGCGCAACATGCGGGCATTGTTGGGGTAGAGGCAGGCGGCCTTGGCATTAACAGGCATGACCTCCATCGTCGGCCGCCGGAAGCTGGTCGTGGTGATGGTCGAGCCCTTGGGCTCCGACATCGGGATGGCTTCGAGGCAAAGCGCGAACTCCGTCGATTCCGGCAATGGCAGGATCAGGCTGCCCTCGCCTTCCTCCGCCCAATACATCGGGCGAATGTAAACAGCGGTACCCGGCGAGAATTTCTTCAGCCCCTCGAGCGCAAGCGTCTCGATCTCGCCGCCCGAAAGCATCGGCGCGAGACCCAACGCACGCGCGGAATCATTGGCACGCTCGGAATGCCGGTCGAGATCAGGCGTCACGCCTTCGAACAGCCGCGCGCCGTCGAAGATCACCGATCCGAGCCAGGTGCCGTGCGAGGCGGCACCCAGGATCTTCACATTGCCTTCGTGCCACTCGCCCTTGAAAAAGGTCCACATCTCTCTCGCCACGGCATCCTCCCATCATTTCGAGCTAAGACAATTGGCCGTTTCGCCCGATGGGTCAAGCCATCCGGATGATGGTTTTCAATCCCTTTTGCATCGCCGGCGAGCAGCCGCTGATAGGCATGCGGAATACCGTCGATGGTGATCTCCCGGTCGATGAAGCGGGCAAGCTGCGGCGCGAATCCCGGCAGCATCGCCACCGCCTCCGGCAGTTCGTCGCAATAGGCGTGACAGCCGATCAACGAGAGTTCGCGCTCGACGAGGATATTCGGATCAAGCGCGATCTCGCCATGCGAAATGCCCGCGATGACGAGCGAGCCGCCGCCATCGAGACGATCGATCAATTGTTTGATGACATGGATATTACCGGTCGCATCGAGCGCATAGCGCACATCGGCGTCCTCAATGTTGACGACCTGCACGCCCGTCACCTCAGCAACGAGTAATGCCCGAGCAGCATTGCGATCCGCGACGAGCACGTCGATGCCCATCTTCGACAGGACCAGCGCCGCAAGCCCGCCGATCGGCCCGCAGCCGGCAACAAGCACCGCCTCCCCACTGGGAACCGCCAGCCGCTTGACGGCATGCAGCGCCACCGCAAGCGGCTCCGCCATCGCGGCAATTGCCGGATCGAGCGAAGGCTCGTGCTTCACCAGCAGCCTTTCCGGCAGACACGCAAATTCGGCAAAGCCGCCATCGCAAACCTCGCCAACGAAGCCGAGCGAATTGCAGACGTTGGCCCGCCCCGCCATGCAGGCAGAACATTCGCCGCACCAGAACCGCGAGTCGGCCACGACGGTATCGCCTGGCGCAAATGCGCCGACGCCCTCACCGCATTCCAACACGACGCCCGCAAACTCATGTCCGGGGACCGACGGGCTGCGCGATATCCATTGGCCGGTACGGAAATTGTGGATGTCGGAGCCACAGATACCGGCGGCGGTCACCCGCAACCTGACCCAGCCGGACAGTGGCGTGCTTGGCGTCTCGACCTCCTCGACGCGGATATCGCCCGCCGCATAGAGCCGCGCCGCCCTCATTTGCCGCCCAGATATTGGTCGCGCACGCTGGAGACCGCCTGCTCATGCGACGAGAAGCCTTCATAGCGCGCCAGCGTACTGGCGTGTTTGGCGAATTCCGGATAGGCCGAGGCCGTGACATAGCCGATCGACGAGCGCTTGACAAAGTCATGCACCGAGAGCGGCCCCCAGCTGCGGGCGTTGCGGCTGGTCGGCAGCACGCAATTGGGGCCGAGGCCAAAATTGCCGATCGACACCGGGGTATGCGGGCCCATCAGCACCTCGGCAGCTTCGGTGATCCGGCCGAGATAGGCGAACGGATCGGTAGAGAGTATCTCCAGATGCTCCGGCGCATAGTCGTTGATGAAGTCGATGCTCTCATCGGCACTGGAAGTCAGGATGATGCCGCCATATTTGCCGGTCAGCACCGCCTTGGAGAATTCCACCCGCTGCTCGGTCATCCGGCCCCAATGTTCGGGCAGTGCCGCAAGCGCCTCCTCCACCACCCGGCGGCTGTGCGTCACCAGATAAGCCGACGAATCCGGCCCATGTTCGGCCTCGATCAGCAGATCAAGCGCCGCCAGGCCACCATGAACGGTATCGTCGGCAAAGATCAGCGCCTCGGACGGTCCCGCTGGCAGGCCGGGATCGATGATGCCCGACAGCAATCGCTTGGCGGCCACGACCCACGGGCTGCCTGGGCCGACAATCTTGATCGCAGGCTTCACCGTCTCCGTGCCATAGGCGACAGCAGCCACGGCCTGCGCTCCACCACACTTGTACACCGTCGAAACGCCGGCAAGCCGGGCAGCAACAAGCGTCGCCGCATCCACCGAGCCGTCCGGCGTCGGCGGCGTCACAATGGCGATATCAGGCACGCCGGCCACCACGGCGGGCACGGCCGTCATCATCGTGACCGAGGGGAAGGCACCCTTGCCGCGCGGGATGTAGAGCGCCACCGACCTGATCGGCGTATAGCGGTCGCCGGCAAAGGCGCCCGGTCGCATCTCCTTCAGCCACATCGCCTCCGGCTTCTGCTCCTCGTGAAAATGCCGGATGTTGGTGATGCCGAATTCGATCGCCTCGATCACATCCTTCTCGACCACCCCAAACGCCGCATCGAACTCGGCTTCGGTGACCTTCAGCGCGCCCGGCTTCACATCCGACTTGTCGAACTCGCGCGCAAAACGGATCAGCGCCGCATCGCCCTCGGTCTTCACCGCATCGATGATCGGCTGCGCCTTTTCCAGGAAGAACGACAGGTCGGCCTCGGATCGGCGTATCAAGGCTGCCTTTCCCGACGCATCGAGCGTTGAATAATCGTGGAACGACACATCGGACATAAAACTACCTTTTCATTCAGATGGAAGCGAGGAAGCCGCCATCGACGGGGATCGAAACGCCGGTGACATAGCGCGATGCATCGCTGGCGAGGAACACGGCCACTCCACCAAGATCATCCATCGTACCAAAACGTTTCTGCGGAATCTTGGCGAGCATCCTGCTGCCAGTCCTCGTTCTCATAGAACACATCAGTCATAGCGGTCCGGAAATAGCCGGGCGCGATTGCGTTGACGCGGATGCCCTCGCCCGCCCACTCGGCCGCCAGTGCCCGCGTCATGCCCAGCACGCCGGATTTGGAGGAGCCATAAGGCACCGCCGTCGGGATGCCGACATAGGAGGTCAGCGAGCAGAGATTGATGATCGAACCGCCGCTGCCGCCCGCGATCATCGCCTTCGCCGCCGCCTGTGCAACGAAGAAGGCGCCCTTGAGATTGGTGTCGACGATCCGGTCCCACAGCGCCTCATCGACCTTGATCGAAGGGCGGATCTCCTCATAGCCGGCATTGTTGACGAGAATGTCGATGCCGTTCATCTGCGCGGCAGTCTGGGAAATGATACCGTTGATCGCCTTGGTCTTTGTCACATCGAGCGCAACCGGCAAGGCATTGCGGCCCAGCGCCTCGATCCCTCGGGCCGTCTCCGCGAGATCATCGGTCTTTCGCGCCGCGATCGCCACGTCGGCGCCGGCTTCGGCAAGAGCCACGGCGATGGCCTGGCCGATGCCACGGCTCGCGCCGGTCACCAGCGCCACTTTTCCCGTCAGGTCGAATTTGGAAGTCATCGCCGCCGCCCGCTCATCTCAAGAAGGCACAATCAAACAGTCAACGCCCTGACTGTCCAGTTCGAATTGCCACGCAGCAGTTCGGCAATTCCGATGTTTTGATTAGCTCTGCGAAGGCGCGAAATTCGCCACGAGTTCGTAAGCCTGGCCGGGATAGGTGAGCTTGACCAGCGTCACATAGGCACCGTTCATGCGGGTGCGGCGCTCGATCTGCAGGCAGGCGGTGCCTTCGGCGACATGAAGCACCTCGGCGATCTTCGCATCGGCGCCAATCGCGAGAATCCTGTGCTCGGCCGCACTCCACGGCACCTTGTCGAGCAGCCACGGCCCTGGCGCATTTCTGTCGAAACTCTCCTTGGCGGCCTCCGGCACGGCCGAAAGATTGATCAGGCGCTCCTCGAAGGTGAAGGGCGTCTTCCCCGAGAAGTGCCGGCATCGCAGCGCCAGCACCAGCGAGCCGGCCCTGAGATCGAGCCTTTCACGCTCCTCGCCTGTGGCGCGGCGCTGGTCGCGGCGAAGCAGTTCGTAGTCATAGCCGAGGCCGAGAGACTGGACCTCCGCCTTGATATCGCGGATTTCGAGCACGGCAGATTGCGCATGCGGCTGGGTGACGAAGCTGCCGGACTTCTTGCGCCGCTCGATCAGCCCGCTCTTGGCGAGCTGCGATAGCGCTTTGTTCACCGTCATCCGCGAGCAATCGTAAATCGTCGCCAATTCCATTTCGAAAGGGATGCGATAGCCGGGCGGCCATTCGCCCGACAGGATCCGCCCCTCGATATCGCTGAGGATCCGCTGGTGCAGCGAAGGCGTGGAATCATTGCGGGCAAGTGCTGATACGGGCGTCATGTCCCGATGTTCAGTGTCTCAGGACATAAGTCAAGAGACACCGGTTTTCTCCTACTTCAATGTTGCGAAAGCAGTGCCTTCATCACGCCGCCGAAGCGGTGGCCGATGCCGTCACGTGCATGGTGCCTGCCCTCGCTCACCAGCTTGCGGCCATGCACCCAGACGCCATCGACAGACATGCCTTCGCCGAATATCCAGCTGTCCAGCACCTGGTCGGCCTTATAACCGGCATCGAAGAGTGGCTTGAGGCTGACGAAATCCGCCGGCTTGCCGGTGGCGATGCCGGATTCATACGCGAGCGCCTTTGCGCCGCCCGTCGCGGTTTCGTCGAACAGGGTGCGTCCGGTCGAACGGCCATGGGTGGCGATCACGTTGCGGGCACGACGCAGAGGACGCTGCGAATATTCGAGCTGCCGCAATTCGTCGCCGACGCCGATCAGCACGTTGGAATCCGAACCCACGGATATTGTCCCGCCATGTTCGAGGAATAGCGGCGCCTGGAAGAAACCATCGCCGAGATTGGCTTCCGTGATCGGGCAAAGACCTGCGACCACTCCGCGCTTGGCCATCCCGATCGTTTCCGCATCCGTCATGTGGGTGGCGTGGATGAAACACCAGCGCGCATCGGCATCCGAATTGGCGAGCAGGTATTCCACCGGCCGCTGGCCGGAGAAGGCAATCGAATCCTCTACTTCCTTCACCTGTTCGGCGATATGGATGTGGATCGGCCCGTCGAAATCCAGTTTCTGGAGTCCCCGGATCTCTTCGATCGTCGCGGCCCGCAGACTGTGCGGCGCGATACCGACCTTGGACTGATTCAAAGTCTGAACAGCTTTCCGAGCACCCTCAAGCAGGCGGCCGAAGCTGTCGATATCATTGATGAATCGGCGCTGCCCCTCACCGGGCGCCTGGCCGCCGAACTGCGAATGCGCATAGAAAACCGGCAGCAGCGTCAGGCCAATGCCCGTGCTCTGGGCCGCCGCCGCGATGCGAGCCGAATGCTCTGCAATATCAGCATAGTGCCCGCCGTCCTTGTCATGGTGCAGATAGTGGAACTCGCCGACACGGGTGAAACCGGCCTCCAGCATTTCGACATAAAGCTGGCTGGCGACCGCCTCGATCTGGTCGGGGCTGAAGCTCAGCGCGAAGCGGTACATGAGATCACGCCAGCTCCAGAAATTATCACTCCCCGGCCCCGGCATTTCGGTGAGCCCGGCCATGGCGCGCTGGAAGGCGTGGCTATGGACATTGGCCATCCCCGGGACGATGATGGCGTGACGCTCATCGTTCGCTTCTGGTGTCGAATTCGGCTTGACGCTGACAATGCGGCCGGCATCCACGACGATCCGCACATTCTCCGCCCAACCATCTGGTGTCAGCACCTGCTCGCCAAAAATCGCCATCATGCTCCCCGAAATTGCTTGCATCTGATTTATTATGTCTATACATATTCCTCAGGAATGGGAAGGAAAATTTCGATGGCGGCGCAACAATCGAGCACGATAAAGGTCTGGCGCAATGCGCGGCTTGCAACGCTCGATGCCTCACGTCCGGGCCTCGGCGAGATCGAGCATGGCGCCGTTGCCGCAGAGGATGGCAGGATTGTCTTTGCCGGTCCAGAGCGCGACATGCCCGGCTTGGCGAATGCCGAAATCGTGAATTGCGAAGGTCGCTGGATCACGCCGGGCCTCATCGATTGCCACACCCATCTCGTCCATGCCGGCAACCGTGCCCATGAATTCGAACTGCGGCTCAATGGCGCGACCTATGAAGAAATCGCCCGCGCCGGCGGCGGTATCGTCTCTTCTGTAAGATCGCTGCGACAGGCATCCGAGGCAGACCTGATCCGCGAAACCCTCCCCCGGCTTGACGCACTGATGGCCGAGGGCGTCACCACGGTCGAGGTGAAATCCGGCTACGGCCTCGACCTCCAAAACGAGATGAAATCGCTGAGGGCCGCCCGCGCTTTGGCCGATGCACGCCCAGTCACTGTCCGCACCACCTTCCTCGGCGCGCACGCGCTGCCACCGGAAGCCAATGGCGACAAGACCGCTTACATCGCCAAGGTCATAAACGAGATGCTGCCCGCCATCCATGCGGCCGGACTGGCCGATGCGGTCGATGGCTTCTGCGAAGGCATCGCCTTTTCGCCGGGGGAAATAGCACGCGTCTTCGATGCCGCAACCAAGCTCGGAATGCCGGTCAAGCTCCACGCCGACCAGCTCTCGGACCTTGATGGCGCGGCACTCGCGGCAAGCTATGGCGCTTTGTCCGCCGATCATCTCGAATATACCAGCGATGCCGGCGCGGCGGCCATGGCCAAATCCGGCACAACAGCGGTCATCCTGCCGGGTGCCTATTACTTCATCCGCGAGACGAAGAAGCCGCCGATCGATGCCTTCCGCAAGCATAGCACATCGATGGCCATCGCCACCGACAACAACCCCGGCACCTCGCCGCTCACGTCGCTGTTGCTGACCATGAACATGGCCGCGACCTTTTTCCATATGACGGTCGAGGAATGCATCGCTGGTGTCACCCGTAACGCCGCCACGGCGCTCGGCCTGCAGGCCGAGACCGGCACATTGAGCACCGGCAAATGGGCCGACCTCGCCATCTGGGACATCGATCGCCCGGCCGAACTCGTCTACCGCATGGGTTTCAACCCGCTGTGGAAACGGGTCTGGCGCGGCCAGTAAGAACGACAGGAAAACAAAGAGATGACCATCACGCTCCACCCCGGCTCCGTCACGCTGGCCGAACTCCAGGCGATTTATTGGAACGGCGAAAACGCCAAACTCGACCCCTCGTTCGACGCGGCGATCAAGAAATCCGCCGCCCGCATCGCCGAGATCGCCAGCGGCACCGAGCCGGTTTATGGCGTCAACACCGGCTTCGGCAAGCTGGCTTCGATCAAGATCGCCGCCGAGGATACGGCCACTCTGCAACGCAATCTCATCCTGTCGCATTGCTGTGGCCTGGGTGAACCGCTGGCGCCAGAAATTGTCCGCCTGATCATGGCGCTGAAGCTCATCTCGCTTGGCCGCGGCGCATCCGGCGTCCGCATCGAACTGGTGCGGTTGATCGAAGGCATGCTGGAAAAGGGCGTCGTACCGATGATCCCGGAAAAGGGTTCCGTCGGCGCATCCGGCGACCTCGCGCCGCTGGCCCATATGGCCGCCGTGATGATCGGTGAAGGCGAAGCCTTTCTGAACGGCTGGCGCCTGCCGGGCGCCGAGGCGCTGAAAAAGGCCGGCCTGACGCCGGTCGAACTCTCCGCCAAGGAAGGTCTTGCCCTCATCAACGGCACCCAGGTCTCGACCGCCCTCGCCCTTGCTGGTCTCTTCCGCGCCCACCGCGCCTCGCAATCGGCACTGATCACCGGCGCGCTTTCGACCGATGCCGCCATGGGCTCGTCGGCACCGTTCCATCCGGATATTCACACCTTGCGCGGCCACAAGGGCCAGATCGATTCCGCGTCCGCCCTCCGCGCCCTGCTCGAAGGCTCGGTGATCCGCGAAAGCCACATCACTGGTGACGAGCGTGTGCAAGACCCCTATTGCATCCGCTGCCAACCGCAGGTCGATGGCGCCTGTCTCGATATCCTGCGCCAGGCCGCCCGCACGCTTGAAATCGAAGCCAATGCCGTCACCGACAATCCGCTGGTGCTGGCTGATAACTCCGTCGTTTCAGGCGGCAATTTCCACGCCGAGCCGGTGGCCTTCGCCGCCGACCAGATCGCGCTCGCCGTCTGCGAGATCGGTGCAATCGCCCAGCGCCGCATCGCGCTGCTGGTCGATCCCGCCCTCTCCTACGGCCTGCCGGCATTTCTCGCCAAGAAGCCGGGGCTGAATTCCGGCCTGATGATCGCTGAAGTCACCTCCGCCGCATTGATGAGCGAGAACAAGCAGATGTCGCATCCGGCATCCGTCGATTCCACGCCGACCTCGGCCAACCAGGAAGACCATGTTTCCATGGCCTGCCACGGCGCGCGCCGCCTGTTGCAGATGACCACCAACCTCTTCGGCATTATCGGCATCGAAGCGCTGACCGCCGGCCAGGGTATAGACTTCCGCGCGCCGCTCATCACCAGCCCGGAATTGATCAAGGCCGTCGCCGCACTCCGCAAGGTCGTCGCGACACTCGAGGTTGACCGCTACATGGCCAATGATCTGGCCGCCGCCGCCGAGCTCATCGCATCCAACGCGCTCAATGAATCCGTTTCGCCGGGCATCCTGCCCGCACTCGCCGATTAATCCAGATTTCGTCCTACGGGAGTCCGACCATGAACAATCCCCGCCACAATATCCGCGATGTCCGCGCCCCTCGCGGCAACACGCTCAACGCCAAGAGCTGGATGACCGAAGCGCCGCTCCGGATGCTGATGAACAATCTCGATGCCGAGGTTGCCGAGAACCCGCATGAGCTGGTCGTCTATGGCGGCATCGGCCGCGCCGCCCGCACCTGGGAGGATTTCGACCGCATCGTCGCCTCGCTGAAGGACCTCGAGGAGAACGAGACGCTGCTGGTGCAATCCGGCAAGCCGGTCGGCATCTTCCGCACCCACAAGGATGCGCCACGCGTGCTGATCGCCAATTCCAACCTCGTGCCGCATTGGGCGACCTGGGATCATTTCAACGAACTCGACAAGAAGGGCCTTGCGATGTACGGCCAGATGACGGCGGGTTCATGGATCTATATCGGCACCCAGGGCATCGTGCAGGGCACCTACGAGACCTTTGTTGAGGCCGGCCGCCAGCATTACAACGGCAATCTCACCGGCAAATGGATCCTCACCGGCGGCCTCGGCGGCATGGGCGGCGCACAGCCGCTTGCAGCGGTCATGGCCGGCGCCTGCTGCCTGGCGATCGAGTGCAATCCGGATTCGATCGATTTCCGCCTGCGCACCCGCTATGTCGATGAGAAGGCCGAGACGCTCGACGAGGCGCTCGCCATGATCGACAAATGGACCAAGGCCGGCGAAGCCAAGTCGGTCGGCCTGCTCGGCAACGCCGCCGAAATCCTGCCTGAAATGGTCAAGCGCGGCATCCGCCCCGACATGGTCACCGACCAGACCTCGGCGCATGATCCGATCAACGGTTACCTTCCCGCCGGTTGGACTATGGGCGAGTGGAAAGCCAAGCGTGAAAGCGACCCGAAGGCTGTCGAGAGGGCCGCCCGCGCCTCGATGAAAGTCCATGTGCAGGCGATGCTGGATTTCTGGAATGCCGGCATTCCGACACTCGACTACGGCAACAACATCCGCCAGGTCGCCAAGGATGAGGGCCTGGAAAACGCCTTCGATTTCCCCGGCTTCGTGCCGGCCTATATCCGCCCGCTGTTCTGCCGCGGTGTCGGCCCGTTCCGCTGGGCTGCCCTTTCCGGCAATCCTGAGGACATCTACAAGACCGACGCGAAAGTGAAGGAATTGACGCCCGGCAATACTCACCTGCACAATTGGCTCGACATGGCGCGCGAGCGCATCTCGTTTCAGGGCCTTCCGGCGCGCATCTGCTGGGTCGGTCTTGGCGATCGTCATCGCCTAGGTCTGGCCTTCAATGAGATGGTCAGGAACGGTGAACTCTCCGCCCCGATCGTCATCGGCCGCGACCATCTGGATTCCGGCTCCGTCGCCTCGCCCAACCGCGAGACGGAAGCGATGAAGGATGGTTCGGACGCCGTCTCCGACTGGCCCCTGCTCAACGCGCTGCTCAACACCGCCTCCGGCGCGACCTGGGTGTCGCTGCACCACGGCGGCGGCGTCGGCATGGGCTTCTCGCAGCATTCCGGCATGGTCATCTGCGTCGATGGCACCGACGATGCCGCCGAGCGCATCGGCCGCGTGCTGTGGAACGACCCGGCAACGGGCGTCATGCGCCACGCCGATGCCGGCTACGACATCGCCATCGATTGCGCCAAGGAAAAGGGCCTGCGCCTGCCCGGCATTCTCGGCAATTAAGATGAGGGTCCTTCGCGCCAGCGATTACAAGGTCATGCCGTGGAAGAACGGCGGCGGCGAGACGACGGAAATCGCGGTCTCGCCCGATGGCGCCGGACTTGCGGATTTCGACTGGCGTGTCTCGATGGCCAAGGTCGCGGGCGACGGGCCCTTCTCGACCTTTCCAGGCATTGACCGGACGCTGGCGATCCTCGAAAGCGCTGGCATCGTGCTCTCTGTCGAGGGGGCGGAGCCGAAGCCATTGACGCTTGAGACTGCGCCGCACGCCTTCCCGGCGGATGCTGCCACGTCGGCCGCGCTGATCGGCGGCGCCGTCCTCGACTTCAATGTGATGAGCCGGCGGGGAAAGATCGATCACCGTGTCGAAAGGCTGGCGAACGAAAAGGTATCCCCAGCGGGCTCGACGCGCCTGCTCCTTTGCAGCCGGGGCACCCTTGATATCACGGTTGAAGCGAAGACGGAGCGTCTTGGTAAGCGTGACGCCGCCCTGCTGGACGAGACCGAAAATGCCTTGTTAACGCCCGGCCCGGATTCCCAGTTCTATCTGGTGGAATTCCGCGCTGCCTGACGGCGTATCTCGGCGTCCACACAATATTCCAGTATCGGCGATTTACCCTTCATTAACCATGTCTGGCAACTATGGGCCGCATGAACCCAAATGCGTCGCGAACCGTTTTGCCGCGACCCCAGTGAGGCGACCATGCCGGTTATCACATTTGCCAATACCAAGGGCGGTGCGGGGAAGACGACGGCGGTGCTGCTGCTTTCGACCGAACTTGCGCGGCTTGGCTACAGGGTCACCATCCTCGACAGCGACCCGCAGCGCTGGATCACGCGCTGGTACGAGACGTCGGATGCGCCCGATAATCTCAAGGTCATTCCCTATATCAACGCCTCCAACATCCAGACACATCTGCGCGACAACAAGCCGGATACGGACTATTTCATTGTCGATCTTCCCGGCGCGTCCTCACCTCTGATGGCCGTCGCGATCGGTCTCTCCGATCATATCCTCGTTCCGATCCAGGGCTGCGCGATGGATGCCAAGGGCGGCGCCCAAGTGCTCGAATTGCTGCGCTATCTCGAAGACAAGGGCGGCATACGCATCGACCATTCGGTGGTCCTGTCGCGCGTCAATTCGATGGTGACCACCCGCGCGCTGTCTGCCGTCAAGGCGCTGCTTGCCGAGCGGCGCGTCCGCGTGCTCGACACCCCGATCATCGAACGTTCGGCCTATCGCGATATCTTCGATTACGGCGGTTCGCTCCATGGCATGGATCCGGAACGCGTCAGCAATCTCGACAAGGCCAAGGAAAACGCCGAGATGTTCGCCCAGGAAGTGCTGCGACTGGTGCCCATGCGCAAGGCAGCCAATGCCGGCCAAACTGCGGGCAGCGCTGTCCGCTCCGCAGCCTGATCTGATTAGAACAAAGCGTCCTCGAAAAGATCCTCGTCGGAAGTCGCACCCGTCAAGACAGGCGCAGCTGCAACAGTGCCACCGGCAGCTACCGGCAGAAAGCCGTGATGAATCTCGCGCTCCTGCGCCATCGTGTAGACCTTGAAGATGCGAGCGCCGAGATCGGCCACGTTATCTGCAAGGTCGGATATGTCGATCATATGCGGGCTCGCCATGCTGGCGGAATGGGAAACGCAATCCTCGATCACGTCGCCGAGTTCGCTCTCGAAATCGAGCGTCGAGATCGCCGCGCTGACCTTGGTGAACACTTCCTGGCCTTCCCGGGCCAGTTCCTCGATGCCGGCATCCATGCGGCCGCTCACGCCGCGAATGGCGGACAGCGCCTCGCTCAGCGGGCCGGTAATGTCGCCAGAACCCGAACCACGATCGGATGAGAAAGCACCGGCGGCGGCTTCCAGCCGCTGCAATTCGTTCATCACCGCATCGGCGGGCACTTCGAGCTTGCCCGCATAGATGCGCAATTCCGCGCTCACCACGTTGACCGATCGGCCCTCGTCACCCAGTTTCGAGCAGCGCAGGTTGGAATTGAGTGCCATGTAGTGAATGTCGGTCTTGATCGTGCGGATGACCTCGATGCCGCGCAGCAGGCTTTGCGCGGTCTCCGACGTCGATTGTGCGACCGCATCGGCCTGACTACTTGTGTCCTGAACGCCGGCGACCAGCTCAACGGCAGCGGCAACGCCGGTTTCGAGCGCCTTGAGCACATTCTCGCCGCCGCCATCCTGGCTATCGGTCATGCCGTCGCGAAGGCGCAGGATCTCCCTTGTGTCATCGACGAAGCGCGCCATGTTGGTATGAATATTGCGGCATTCGCGCTGGAAATCCGCGGCCGTTTCCTCCATCTGCGCTGCGGCGAGCTGCCTGATCACCTCGCCGATCCTCGCCTTGTCGGACTCCGTCAGCGAAGCGCCCTCGCCCACAACGAATTCGTCGAACAGCTGGAACATCGACTGGATATGCTCGATGCGCTGGCGGGTGATGTCGCCGATCTGCAGCGCGGAGAGGACGGAGGTGATCTTGCCCTGCACACTGCGGGCGAGCTGCTTCACCTGATTTGCCATCTCAGCGAGCCTGCCGTGATGCTCGGAAATCCTGGCTGCGTTTCCGCTCAGGTCGGCGACCGTACGGGGAACGACGTCCGAATATTCCTTCAGGATCCTTCTTGAGAATTCCTGGGCCTTCTCGAGCTGCCCGTGCATGTCGTGCACCTGCTTGGCAAACCGATTGACCTCGCTCTCGCCGGATTGGATGCGCTCGCGGATTTCATCGGCAAACCCTACGAAATCATCGAGCCCCGCGGCGGTAATCTTCACGCTGATCGCAAAGGTGCGGAGATAGCGCATGATCTCGCGCATCTCGCTGATGCTGCCCTGCATGGCACGACAGACGGAAGCGAGTTCAACGAAACCCTTCTGGCGGCTGTCTTCAAAAGCGGGCAGCGTTCCAAGTTCCTTCGCTGTCGCCTCGATGCCGCCCATCGTCTCGCTGGTCGTGTTCTCGTCGAGCGAGCCGGTCAGCCGGTCAAGCGATCCGATCAGGCGGTTGAGGATCTCCATGATCGAGATCAGGACGGCGCCACCATCGAGAAATTTCTTCTCGAGCTGCCCGTGCGCTGAGGTCAGTTTCGCCTCCAGGCCAGCCCTGACGGCCATGCAATCGATCTCGTTCCGCTGGGCATTCATCAACATGGGTTGTCCTACGCAAATACATGAAGGCACTGGAGTATTTGAATAGCAGCAAGATACGAATGTCCGGTAAACCTGAGTTGTAACGGGACATCGATCTACTGGCCGGCATATCGTGAAAGAGGCTTAAGGGAGATATAATCCAGAAACCACGGATATTGGCGAATATCGCTGAATTTGCAGCGAAATCAACGATCTCCAAAATTCCAAAAAGAATGGCTATGAATTATCATCGATGGTTTCTCATACAACTTCCACTACATTTCTCGCCCTGCTGCGTTCACACATTGTTAGCCATTAAATGTGAATCCTAGCCAGAATAGCCAGGAGCATCTAACAACTATTGGGGCAGTATATTAATGACCTTTTCATTTCCTGAGACGGTCAACATAAGAACTATTGGCGATCTAAAAGAAGAAATAATCGCCAAGATTTCCAGTGTCGACCTTATTGAACTTGATCTCGGCAAATGTAGTGACATCGATTTGTCGGCGTTGCAGCTCATTGAGTCCGTCAGGATCTATGCCGCGAGCACCGGCAAGCAAATGAAGCTTTCCACTCCAGCCAATGCGGCAGTCGCATCAACCCTGACCCGCGCCGGCTTTACCGAACGAATGACTCCGGAAGACCGCCTCTTCTGGCTCCACAAAGAGGATTGATCATGAGCGCGCGCATTCTCACCGTCGACGATTCCGCGAGCATCCGACTAACCACGAATGTGGCTTTGTCGAACGCCGGCTATAGCGTCACCGAAGCCATCAATGGCGCCGAGGGTATCCAGAAGGCGACGTCCGGCAGCTATGACCTGATCGTCACCGATCTTAACATGCCCGTCATGGACGGCCTGACGATGATCCGTGAACTGCGCAAGATCCCCAGCCAGATGGGCATTCCCATCATCTTCCTGACCACCGAATCCGATGGCAGCATCAAGGAACAGGCCAAGGCCGCCGGCGCCACCGGCTGGCTGACCAAGCCGTTCGATCCTGAAAATCTTGTCAAGATCGTACGCAAGGTGCTCGGCAAATGAGTTTTCCCGATCCGGTTGCCGTATTCAGGACCGAAGCGGCCGAACTTCTGGAGCAGATCGAGGCGGGACTGCTCGACCTGACCCATGATCTCGGCGACAAGGAACAGGTCGATGCTGTTTTCCGCAGCCTTCACACGCTCAAAGGCTCGGGTGCGATGTTCGGCTTCGAGGCACTCGCAGCCTTCACCCATCATTGCGAAACAGCCTTCGACAGGGTGCGCAAGGGCGATGTGCCGGCAACCCGCGAACTGATCGATGCGGTTCTCGAAGCCAAGGATCATATGCGCACGCTCGTGCAATCGCCATCCGGCGACCATGAAGCGACGGGCGAAGCGCTACTCGCCGGCCTCCGCCACGCGGTCGAAACCGCAGGCAATCCGGATTTCAAGCCGGCTCAAGCCGCCCCTACCCTCACGCACTACAAGATTCGCTTCTCGCTGCCCGTCAATGCGATGTCGAACGGCACCAACCCGCTGCCGCTGCTTGACGAGTTGCGCGACCTCGGTGAATGCGTGATCGCCGCCGACCGTTCGAAAATTCCCTCCGTCGATGCGCTCGTCGCAACCGACCTTCATATCGCTTGGGATGTCGAACTCACCACTGCACAGCCGAAATCGGCGATCGAGGACGTGTTCATCTTCGTGATGGACGATATGCAGCTCGATATCCAGGTCGTCGGCGCGGCCGATGTCCAGCCCGAGGTGCCCGCTGGAACCATACCGGCCGAGCCGGCCGCCAATCCTGTCGCCGCGCCGGCGCGCGTGCCGGTTGCCGCGCCCTCCCCGGTGCCCGCCATTGCCGAAGCCAAGCCGAACAAGGCGGCCGAAAACGTCCGTGTTCCGGCCGAACGGCTGGACGAACTGATGGACCGCGTCGGCGAGCTCGTCATCGCCCAGTCGCGGCTCAATCAGTTGTCGAGCCGCAGCGTCGATCTGGGCCTGCGCGCCGTCTCCGAGGATATCGAACGCCTCTCCCGCGAATTGCGCGACACGATGATGGTACTCCGCATGGTGCCGGTGGCGACCTTGTTCAGCCGGTTCCGCCGCCTCGTCCACGATCTCGCCCATGAGACGGGCAAGGTGATCGAACTGGTCACCGAGGGCGAATCCACCGAGGTCGACAAGACCGTCATCGAACGGCTCGCCGATCCGCTCGTCCACCTCGTGCGCAATTCCTGCGACCACGGACTGGAAACCCCAGGCGATCGCCGCGCTAGCGGCAAGACCGACAGTGGGCGCGTGACGCTTTCGGCTCGTCAAGCCAGTGGCGAAGTCATCATCACCATCAAGGACGATGGCCGCGGCATCGACCGCGACCGCGTGCGGGCCAAGGCGGAATCCTCCGGCATCATCACGCCGAATGCCTAGCTCTCGGACCAGGAGGTGCTGCAACTGATCTTTCAGCCCGGCTTCTCCACCGCGGCCCAGGTCACCAACCTCTCAGGCCGTGGCGTCGGCATGGATGTCGTCAAGCGCACGATCGAAGCGCTGCGCGGCTCAATCAACATCACCAGCAACCCCGGCGAAGGTTCCGAAATCTCGCTGATGATACCGCTGACGCTCGCCATCATCGACGGCCTTCTCGTGCGTGTCGGCTCCGGCCGCTACGTTATTCCTCTGACTGCGGTCGAGGAATGCCTGGAACTCTCCATCGAAGACGACATGCGCTCGCGCGGCCGCAGCTTCATCTCGCTGCGTGATAGCCTGGTGCCCTTCATCCGCCTGAGGGACCTCTTCAACACCGGCACAAGGCCCGATCCGTTCCAGAAGGTGGTGGTGATCTCGACCGGTTCGGAACGCGTCGGCCTCGTGGTCGATCAGATCATCGGCGACCACCAGACCGTGATCAAATCCATGTCGAAGTTGCATCACGACGTCGCGACCTTTTCGGGCGCGACCATTCTCGGCGACGGCAGCGTGGCCCTCATTCTCGATGTCGCCCATCTCGTGGTGGCCGGACAACAACAGGAGGCGCATCTGCGCGCGGCCGGATGACACAAGCACTCCGCAAACTGCCCGACGAGTTCTGGAACGAGGACGGCGAACTCGAAGTCCTGACCTTCGATATCGCTGGCGAGACTTTCGCCATCGAAGCCGTCATGGTGCAGGAAATCCTCGACCTGCTCCCCGAAACGCCGGTGCCGGGCGCCCGCCCCTTCGTCGGCAGCGTGCTGAATTTCCGCGGCCGGGTCATTCCGCTCGCCGATATCAAGCTCGCCTTCGGCATGGAAGCGACCACCACCACGATCGATAGCCGCATCATCGTCATCGCGCTCGAACTCGGCAATGAAACCGTGCTGATCGGCGTGCGCACCGACAAGGTGAATGAAGTCACCACGCTCACGCGCACCGCCAGCGAGCCGCCGCCAAGCATCGGCATGAAATGGCGGCCGGATTTCATCAACTGCCTCGTCAAGCGGGGAAGCGATTTCATCATCGTTCCCAACCTGCTGGCAATCTTTTCATCGAAGCACGAAGGCAGCGCAAGCGCCTCCAACGGATACTGATTTAGGGGACCGACATGCGATTCACGATCAAGCTCAAGCTTACGCTTGCCTTCGCCTTTCTCATCGTGCTGCTTGTCGGCACCGCTTACTATGGCGTCAACAGCCTCGGCGACATGAACAACATGATGAGCAATCTCATCGATGGTCCTGCCCAGCGGCTCGAGCTCGCCCAGAAGATCAGCATTGCCCAGCTCCAGGCTATCCGCCAGCAGAAGAATTTGCTCGCGGCCAACACGCCGGCGGAAGCCGCAACCGCACGCGAAAAGGGCGACGAGGCCCGCGCGACGCTCCAGACAAATCTGGAAAACGCCCTGAAGCTTGCCACCGAACAGGGAAAGCCGCGCTGGATGAAAATCGGCGAGTTCTCGCAGAAATTCAATGCCGCCGACGATCGCATGCGTGAGCTCGCCGCCGCAGGCAACGCTGAAGGTGCAGAGCGCATATCGGTGACCGAAGCCCGCGCCGCTGCTAACGAACTCGGCGAAGTGACAGATGAACTGATCACGCTCTCGAAGCAGCAGATGGAAGAAGCCGATGCCGCGACCGATGTGCATTATGAATCGACCCGCAACACCATGATCGGTGCCGCAGCGGCAGCGCTGCTGATCGCGGCAGCCACGGCCGCATGGATCGCCCTCTCGATCAGCCGTGGCCTTGCCCGGGCAAATCAGGTCGTGCGGGATGTCGCCAACGGTGACCTCACCAAGTTCGCGGCCGTCGCCGGTCGCGACGAGATCGCCGAGCTCCTGGGCAATGTCAATGTCATGATCGAGCGCCTGCGTGGCGTCGTCGCGATGCCCTGTCCGCTTCGAATAATGTCTCGTCCGGCAGCCAGGAACTCTCCGCCAGCTCCGAGCAGGTCAGCCACGGCGCCACCGAACAGGCCGCCGCGGCTGAAGAAGCGTCAGCCTCGATGGAGCAGATGGCCGCCAACATCAAGCAGAATGCCGACAACGCCGCCCAGACCGAAAAAATCGCCCGCCAGTCGGCCAAGGATGCCGAACTTAGCGGGGACGCTGTCAACCGCGCCGTCACCGCCATGCGCACGATCGCCGAGAAAATCTCCATCGTCCAGGAAATCGCCCGCCAGACCGACCTGCTTGCACTGAATGCAGCCGTCGAAGCCGCCCGCGCCGGCGAGCATGGTAAGGGCTTCGCGGTTGTCGCCTCCGAAGTGCGCAAGCTTGCCGAACGCAGCCAGTCGGCAGCCGGTGAGATCGGTGCCATGTCCTCGGACACGGTCAAGGCGGCGCAGGACGCCGGCGAAATGCTGGCGCGCCTGGTACCGGACATTCGCAAAACCGCCGAATTGGTCTCGGAAATCACCGCCGCCTGCCGTGAACAGGATATCGGTGCCGCCCAGATCAACGAAGCGATCCAGCAGCTCGACAAGGTGACCCAGCAGAACGCCGGCGCATCCGAGGAAATGGCATCGACCTCGGAAGAACTCGCGGCACAGGCAGAGGAGCTGCAGACGTCGATCGCCTTCTTCCGGGTTGATGACAACGTCTCCCGTGCCGCGATCAAATCCACTGCCCGCCCAGCGGCGGCAAACCGCCCTGCAGCAACCGCATTCCGCAAGACGACAACGGCGCGCCCGGAGAACACGGTTTCAGCCCAGCAGGCACGGGTCAAGGGCTTTGCCCTCGACCTCAGCCAGGGCGGTCCGGACACCGACGATCGCGACTTCCGCGAGAGCGCGTGACAATCAGAGGCCGGGCACCAGCCCGACCTCACGCACACATATTGGCTTTGCCGCGATGCGGTCGGGCAACGGGAAGTGAATGACCCTCGCTTCTATCGACTGAGCATTCCAGGACGAACTGACTGGCCGAAACGGCCGGGCCGGGTTCGCCACCAATCAAATCGCGCGCGCGACAGCGCGTCGGTCGCAAGCAAGCGGCAGCGCTTGCCAGCACATCCAAGTCGGGGGTCTATCTTCATGCGTTTCACGATCAAACTCAAGCTGGCAATGGTCTTCACCGCCATCATTCTTCTGGCGGGTGGCATGTCAACGCTCGCCATCTATAATCTCTCATCGCTCAATGACGCGATCACGGAGATGGTTGAATATCCTGTCACCGACATGAACAACGTTACCTTCATGAGCGACCAGTTCAACGGCACGGTGCGCGCCGAGAAGAATGCGATCCTCGCTTCCGACCAGGCTGAAATCGTGAAGTTCGCAAAATCGCAGAGCGACCGCCAAGCAAAAGTCGGCGAGTATGTTGCGCTGCTGGAGAAATCGTCGGACGCGGATGTGCGTGAAAAGATTGAGGCGCTGAAACCTGTACTCGACCAGTATTTTCCCTTCCAAAAACAGATGATGGACTTGTCCATCCAGAACACCCTCGACGCCAAGGCGCGCGCCACCGCGATCTCGCAGGGAGATGGCCGCGTCGCAATGAACAAGGCGCTGGACTTGCTGGAAGAGATCACGGAAATCGGCGTCGGTAACGTCAAGGAAACGGACGCTGCCACGAACGAGCAGTATGCTCATTCCCGCATGGTGCTCATCTCCGTAACCGCCCTGCTCGCGTTGATCTCATTGGCGGCAGCGGTCTGGATTTCGCTCTACATTTCCCGCGCGCTCAAGAAGGCAGGCTCGCTCGCCGACGCCGTCAGCATCGGCGACCTCAATCAGGACATCGACCACAAGGCGAACGACGAGATCAGGGATCTCGTCGCCTCCATGCAGACGATGACCGGCAACCTCCGCAACACGGCGCGCCTCGCCGACCTTATCGCCAATGGCGACCTGACCGTCTCGCCGAAGCCACTCTCCGACAAGGATACGTTGGGCATCGCGCTCGAGAGCATGGTCGAGCGCCTGCGCGGCGTGGTGAGCGACGCACTGTCCGCCTCCAACAATGTCTCTTCGGGCAGCCAGGAACTCTCAGCCAGCTCCGAGCAGGTCAGCCACGGCGCCACCGAACAGGCCGCCGCCGCCGAAGAGGCTTCCGCCGCCATGGAGCAGATGGCAGCCAACATCAAGCAGAACGCCGATAACGCCGCCCAGACGGAAAAGATCGCCCGTCAATCCGCCAAGGACGCGGAAGTCTCCGGCGAGGCCGTCAATCGCGCCGTCGTGGCCATGCGCACGATCGCCCAGAAGATCTCGATCGTCCAGGAAATCGCCCGCCAGACCGACCTGCTCGCACTGAACGCTGCGGTGGAAGCCGCCCGCGCCGGCGAGCACGGCAAGGGTTTCGCCGTCGTCGCGTCTGAAGTGCGCAAGCTCGCCGAGCGCAGCCAGTCCGCCGCCGCGGAGATTGGATCGATGTCGTCGGAGACCGTGCAAGCTGCACAGGATGCCGGCGAGATGCTGTCGAAGCTGGTGCCGGATATCCGCAAGACGGCCGAACTGGTGTCCGAGATCACTGCCGCCTGCCGCGAGCAGGATATCGGGGCCGCCCAGATCAACGAGGCGATCCAGCAGCTCGACAAGGTGACGCAGCAGAACTCGTCCGCCTCCGAAGAAATGGCATCGACCTCCGAAGAGCTCGCGGCCCAGTCCGAGGAACTGCAGACCTCGATCGCCTTCTTCAAGGTCGATACGGCGAACACCGTATCGAAGGCCAGAAACCCTGCCCCTGCCAAGGCCAAGGTTCAGCCTCGCGCTGCTCCGACAGCAGCAGGACGCCGGGAACACACCGTCGCCCACCAGCAGGCCCGCGCGAGCGGCTTCGCACTTGATCTCAGCCACGGCGGACCGGATGAAGGCGACGCCAATTTCCGGGAGAGCGCATAATGGTATCGAAAGAGAGCGAGTCCCAATACGTGACTTTCGCGCTCGGCGAAGAGGTCTTCGCCGTCGAGGTGGAGATTGTGAGGGAAATCCTCGACTATGAGGAAGCCTTCAAGATCCCCAACGGTCCCGACTACCTGCTCGGCCTGCGCGACGTGCGCGGGCACGGGGTACCGACGATCGACCTGAGGCTCAAGCTCGGCCTCTCGCGCACCGTGCCGACGCCGCATACCAGAGTGCTTGTGCTGGATATTCCGCTGTCCGACCGGCTCCTGACGCTGGGCATGGTCGCCGACCGGGTCTTCGAGGTCGTGCCGTTCCAGCGCGACCAGATCGAGAAGGCTCCCGATATCGGCACCCGTTGGCGATCCGACTATATCCACGGCGTCGTGCGCCGCGACACCGGCTTCGTTGTCATCATCGACCTCGCAAGCCTGCTTTCCGCCTCTGATACCGTCATGTTCTCCTCCGCCGCCTGATCCCAGCAACGGAATCCGACAATGCAATCAGTACAGCGTACATTGCCGTCCATCCAGGATGGCATCAGTCCCCGCGATTTCGACCGCCTGGCCAAGTTCATATACAGCTACAGCGGCATCAAGATGCCGCCGACCAAGGTGACGATGCTCGAGGGGCGCCTGCGCAAGCGTCTCCGCGTTACCGGCCATGCGAATTTCGATGCCTACTGCAGTTATCTTTTCAAGGATGGCGGCCTCGAGGCGGAAACCATCCACCTGATCGATGCTGTCACCACCAACAAGACGGATTTCTTCCGCGAGCCCAACCACTTCCAGTACATGGTGGATAAGATCCTGCCGGAACTCCTCGGTCAAAGGCATCGCGAAATCCGCACATGGAGTTCCGCCTGCTCCATCGGCGCCGAACCTTATACGATCGCCATGGTGCTCGACGCCTATTTCCAGGAGATGGCGCCGGATACCCGGTATCAGATCCTCGCCACCGATCTCTCCACCGACGTGCTCCGAACCGCACACAAGGGCATCTATACGCCTGAAATGGTCGCTCCCGTACCGCCGGTCCTGCGCCAGCGCTATGTGATGCAATCCAGGGACAAGAACCGCAACGAGGTCCGCATCCATCCCCGCCTCCGTGCGCGGGTGGGCTTCGGACGCCTCAACCTGATGGACGACAAATATCCGGTGGGCGATCTCATGCACATGATCTTCTGCCGCAATGTGATGATCTATTTCGACAAGCAGACCCAGGCCGGCGTGCTTTCGCGCCTGTGCGACTGCCTGCGGCCGGGCGGCTATCTCTTCATCGGCCATTCCGAAACGATCGCCGGCTTCGACCTTCCGCTCGTGACCGTCGCGAACACCGTTTTCCAACGCGTCTGAGGCCGCCAATGACCAAGAAGATCCGGGCCATGATCATCGATGACTCCGCAAGCGTTCGCCAGACGCTGCGGGCCGTGCTCGAACAGGACCCCGATATCGAGGTGATCGCGGTTGCCACCGATCCCTTCATGGCGGCGCGCAAGATCATGGAAGAAGTGCCCGACGTCATCACGCTCGATGTCGAGATGCCGCAGATGGACGGCATCACTTTCCTGCGCAAGCTGATGAGCCAGCATCCGATTCCGGTCGTCATGTGCTCCTCGCTGACCGAGGCCGGGTCGGAAACTTTGATGCAGGCGCTCGAGGCCGGTGCCGTCGATGTCATCCTGAAGCCCAAGATCGGCGCCGCCGATCATCTCGCGGAAGCCGGAGACCATATCCGCCATGTGGTGAAAGCAGCCGCACGCGCCCGGATGGGTAATCTCGGGCGCAACCGTCCGGTGTCGCCCCAGAGCAGGCTGATGAACCCGGTTGAGAAGCTCACGGCCGACGCCGTGCTCCCTCCCCCGAGCGGCCGGGCGATGGCGAAGACGACGGAAATGGTGGTCTGCGTCGGTGCCTCGACCGGCGGCACCGAAGCGCTTCGCGAACTGTTGGAAGCGCTTCCTGCCAACGCACCGGGCATGGTCATCGTCCAGCATATGCCGGAAAAGTTCACCGCCGCCTTCGCCAAGCGGCTCAACGGGCTGTGCGAGGTCGAGGTCAAGGAAGCTACCGACGGCGATCCCGTCCTACGCGGCCACGTGCTGATCGCGCCGGGCGGCGACAAGCATACGATGCTGGAGCGGCAAGGCGCGCGCTACCACGTCTCGGTGCGCGCGGGTCCTCTCGTCTCCCGCCACCGGCCGTCAGTCGATGTGCTCTTCCGCTCGGCGGCGCGATCGGCCGGCTCCAACGCGATGGGCGTGATCATGACCGGCATGGGCGACGATGGCGCGCGCGGCATGGCCGAGATGTTGAAAGCGGGCGCCTTCAACGTCGCCCAGGATGAGGCGACATCGGTCGTCTTCGGCATGCCGAAGGAAGCCATCGCTCATGGCGGCGTGTCGAAAGTCGTGTCGCTCGAACAGATCGCACGCGAGATCATGCTTGCGCAGGCCAGATTCTAGCCCTTAACGGCTTGCATCGCTGGGCCGCAGGGTCGCAGGGTTGGACGACAGTCCAAATACGATTCGCGCCAATCGGCATCCGAGCCCGGCCAATGAACGCCCAGAAAAGCGGCTATATCTTCGCCATTCTCGCTTTCGTGGTGTTCGCCTCGCAGGATGCGATCTCCAAGCATCTCGCCGCCACCTATCACCCTATCCTGATCACCTTCATCCGCTACTGGGCGTTCGCGGCCTTTGCGGTAATCATCGCATCGCGCTCGCCGGGCGGCCTGAAGGCTGCGGTCCGCACCAGGCATCCCTACCTGCAGATCCTCCGCGGCGCGATGCTGGCACTCCAGATCGCGGTGACGATCGCCGCGTTCGCCGAAGCCGGATTGATCCGCTCGCAGGCGATCTTCGCCGCCTCGCCGCTGCTGGTCGCCCTTCTCTCCGTGCCCGTTCTCGGCGAACATGTCGGCTGGCGGCGGATCCTTGCCATCGGAGTCGGTCTCGTGGGGGTCATGATCATCCTCAAGCCGGACGCCAGCGGCTTCGATCACCGGCTGTTCCTGCCCATCGTCAACGCCGTGCTCAGCGCGATCTACTCGGTCATCACGCGGCTTGTCAGTCGCGACGATGCGGCGGGCACCAGCTTTTTCTATCTCGGTGTCGTCGGTTGCCTCGCGATGACCACCGTGGGTCCGCTCTACTGGCAGCCAATCGCCGCAAAGGACTGGTTCTGGATCGGGGTCGTCTCCGTGACCGGAATGACCAGCCACTATTTCCTGATCCGCGCCTACAACACCTTGGACGCGATACAGGTGCAGCCGATCAGCTATTTCCAGCTGGTCTGGGGATCGATCCTGGGTGTCGTGATCTTCAATGAATCACTGCACTGGAACATCGTTCTCGGGTCGCTGATCGTCGTCGGCGCCGGCCTCTTCACCATTTGGCGCGAGGCGATCCGGCAACGCCGCGACCGACGGCAACAGAGCTAAAGCAGCGTTCCGTCGGTGGAAGCCTTCGCCTTTTTCGCCTTGGGCGCGGCCTTGGCGGTAGGCTTTTCCGCTGCGGGAGCAGCATCCATCGCAGGGGCCTCGGCCTTGCTCTTGGCGGGCTTTGCTTCCTGTGTCTCCGACTTCGGCCCAAATCTTATCACGGCACTCTCACAACTGATCAAAATGGTTTCGCCGCGTCGGCATCATGCCGGCCGGCAGCCATGACTCGTCTTCTATCACGAAAGGCTGACGCCGGGGCAATATTCTTGCCTCCCGTTACCACTATGCAAGCGCCGACGTGGTGCCCCGTCTCACCAATGGACCATCGATCTTGATCGTCATCGGCCGGAACGTCTTCTGGTGGATCACCATGTCGATCAGTGTCTCCGCCGCCTTCTGGCCCATTTCGTAGTTGGGCAGGACCAAAGTCGAGAGCGGCGGATGCGTATAGCGCGCCAGTTCCTGGTCGTCATAGCCCATGACCGAGAGGTCGCCGGGCACGCTGAGCCCCATCTCCGATGCCGCCTCCATCACGCCGATCGCCATCAGGTCGTTGCCGCAGAAGATCGCGGTTGGCCGGTTCTCCAGTGAGAGCAGATCGCGCGCCGCCTCGTAGCCGCGCAGAGGCAGCCAGTCACCATCGCGCACCAACGCTTCGTCGAAGGCGATATCGGCGGTCGCTAAGGCCTGCTTGTAGCCCTTGAGGCGGTCGATGGCGGCATCCATCCACGGCTCGCCATTGATGAAGCCGATGCGCCGGTGCCCAAGCGACGTGAGGTAATTGGTCGCCGCAAAGCCACCCGCGACCTCGCCCGGCACGATCGCCATATGCTTGCGGGGGTCGGCATAGCAATTGAGCAGCACGGTCGGGACGTCCTTCAGCGCCGGCGGCAGCCGCACCTTGCGGGTGAAGATCGTGGCATAGATGACCCCGATGATCGACTGGTCGTGCAGCACCGATCTGAGCACTGCCGCCTCGAGTTCGGGGTTGGACCGTGTCGAATGGGCATAGACAAGGAAGCCTTGATCGAAGGCATAGTCGCGCGCGCCGTCGAAGCTGACGACGGGATGCGGGCTGGTCGATATTTCATCGACGATGAAGGCGATCTTGTCGCGCTCGGTGTCCGGGTTTTTCACCGGCAGATGGCGAAGCCCCGGTAATCTATAACCAATTTTATGAGCAGCCTCCCAAACCTTGGCCTGTGTTTCGGGAGAAATGCGCGCGCCCGACATTTCGTTGAGCACCAGGGACACGCTGGATTGGGAAACGCCGGCCAGGCGGGCGATGTCGGTCATCGTCGGCCGGCGATCGCCCGATCCGCGCCTCAGACGGCTGGCGGATCCATCGCTTGTCGTCATTGCATTTCCCCCTCTGCGCATGCCGGGCGTGGGCCGCCTCGTTTTTTGTATGATAATAAAATTAGCGCTTGACTGGTAATATTATTAGCGGCAAGAATTTGGAATGTGAAGCGCAAAAGCTCGCATTCGGTTATGAGGATGACCGATTTCACCCGGGAGGAGAAAATTCCGATGACTATCATCACGCGTCGTACATTTCTGATGGCCACGACGGCCGCCGGTGCCATGGCCATGATTGGCACGAGGGCGTTCGCAGAACTGCCGAAACTCGCGCAGAAAGACAAGTACAAGGTCGGTTTTGCACAGACCGAATCCAACAATCCCTGGCGCATTGCCCAGACCGACAGCATGAAGGCTGAGGCCGAGAAGCTCGGTCATCAGCTGGTTTACACCGATGCCGCCGGTTCGGCCGCCAAGCAGGTCGCCGACGTCAATTCCATGATCGCCCAGGGCGTCGACCTCATCTTCCTCGCACCGCGCGAAGAAAAGCCGCTGATCCCCGCCGTCATGGCCGCCAAGAAGGCCGGCATTCCGGTCATCCTGCTCGATCGCAACGTCGATCAGTCGCTCGCCAAGGCCGGCGAAGACTATGTGACCTTCATCGGTTCCGACTTCATCGAGGAAGGCAAGCGCGTCGCCGAATGGCTGGCCAAGAATGCCAATGGCAAGTCGAAGATCATCGAGCTCGAAGGCACGACAGGTTCGTCGCCCGCCAACGACCGCAAGAAGGGCTTCGACGAAGCGATCAACGCCGCCGGCGGCTTCACGATCCTCGCATCCCAGTCGGGCGACTTCGCACGTGACAAGGGCCGCCAGGTCGCCGAGTCCCTGCTCCAGGCGCATCCGGATACCGACATCATCTATGCTCATAATGACGAAATGGCGATGGGCGCGATTGCCGCTCTCGAAGCCGCAGGCAAGGTGCCCGGCAAGGATGTGATCGTGCTCTCGATCGATGGTGGCAAGGAAGCCGTGCAGGCGGTCGTCGATGGCAAGATCAACGCTGTCGTCGAGTGCAACCCGCGCTTCGGGCCGAAGGCGTTCGAAACGCTCGCGCGCTATGCCAAGGGCGACACGATCGAGCCTTGGGTCATCAACACCGACAAGTTCTACGACTCCAGCAACGCCGCGGCGGAACTCGCCAACGCATACTGATCTCCTCCGAAGACTATCCGGCCGGATTGGCGTTGCCTTTCCGGCCGGTTTTTGCATGTAATGATGACAGGAGGGCCAAGCGATGCTTCTATCCATGCAGGGGATCACAAAGTCCTTTTCGGGCGTGAAGGCGCTGTCGTCGGCCTCGCTCGAAATCGCCGATGGCGAGATTATGGCGCTGGTCGGCCAGAACGGCGCCGGCAAATCCACGATGATCAAGATCCTGACCGGCGTCTATTCGCGCGACGAGGGCGCGATCACCTTCGCCGACCGGGACGTATCGTTCGCGAGCCCGGCTGACAGCCAGGCGCATGGCATCGCCACCATCTACCAGGAAATCAACCTCGCCCCGCAGCGCTCGGTCGCCGAAAACATCTTCATGTCGCGCGAACCGACGAAATTCGGCCTGCTCGATCGCCGCGCCATGCGCGACGGCGCGCGCCGGGTGCTCACGACCTTCAACCTCGATATCGACGTCGAACGTCCGGTCGGCGATTTCAGCGCCGCGACCCGCCAGATGGTCGCCATTGCCCGCGCCGTGATACAGAACGCCCGCCTGGTCATCATGGACGAGCCCACTTCGTCGCTCGACGAGCGGGAGGTCTCCATCCTGTTCGAGACGATCCGGACCTTGAAGGCGCAAGGCGTCTCGGTCTGCTTCATCGGCCACCGGCTGGATGAACTCTATGCGATTTGCGACCGTGTGACGATCATGCGCGATGGCCATACGGTGGCGGTGAGCCCGATGGCCGACATGCCGAAAATGGCGCTGGTACGCCACATGCTGGGCAAGGAACTTGCGGCCTTCCAGGCCATGGAGCGCGCCGCCGGCAGCGAGGGCGGCCGTCCCGTCCGACTCGAACTCGACCATGTGGGTTCCGGCGTCCGCGTCCGCGATGTCAGCTTGAAGGTTCACGAGGGCGAAATCTCGGGATTGGCCGGCCTGCTCGGCTCCGGCCGCACGGAAACCGCCCGCATCATCTTCGGCGTCGACAAGCTCGACCACGGCAGCGTGACAATGGAAGGCAAGCACCGCCATTACTCGGAACCTGCGGCGGCGATCGAGGACGGCATCGGACTGGTATCCGAGGACCGCAAGGTCGATGGCATCATCCCCGACATGAGCATCCGCGAGAACATGACGCTGGCGCTGCTGCCGAGGCTCAAGAAATCAGGCATTGTCGACCGCGACCGCCAGGACGCTATCGCCGAGAAATTCATCAAGGCGCTCGGCGTCAAATGCTCCTCGCCCGATCAGCCGATCAAGGAACTCTCCGGCGGCAACCAGCAGAAGGTGTTGCTGGCGCGCTGGCTGTGCACCGAGCCGAAGCTGCTGATCGTCGACGAGCCGACGCGCGGCATCGACATCGGCGCCAAGGCCGAGATCCTCAAGCTCCTGCGCAGCCTCGCCGACGAGGGATTGTCGGTGCTGATGATCTCGTCCGAACTCGAGGAACTCCTTGCCGCCGCCGACAACGTCACCGTCTTGTCCGATGGCCGCAGTGTGGCCGCTATCCCGCGCGCCGAACTCAGCGAAGAAGCGCTCCTCACCGCCATGGCCCATCAGGTTGACTGACATGACAGATACCACATCTACCACCGCGTCTGACGCCCCGCCTCGCCGCCAGACGCTGCAGCTTGTCAGCCGCTACGGTACGCTTGGCGCATTCCTGCTGCTCCTTGTCTTCAACATCGTGGTGACACCGAATTTCCTGGCGCTGCAGACCCTCTACGTGAACCTGACCCAGGTCGCACCGATCGTCATCGTCGCCATCGGCATGACGCTGGTCATTGCGACAGGCGGCATCGATCTCTCGGTCGGCTCGCTGATGGCGATATCGGGCGCGCTGGCCCCGATGATCTTCATGGGCAAGATTTTCCCGATCGACAGCGTCGGACCTTCAATTGCCCTCGCCTTCATCCTGCCGGTGCTGGTGGTCATGGTGTTCGGCTGGTTCAACGGTTTCCTCGTCACGAAGTTTCGCATCCAGCCGATCGTCGCGACTTTGGTGCTGTTCATCGCCGGACGCGGCATCGCCCAGGTCGCCACCAACGGCAATCTCCAGGTCTTCAAGAGCCCGGAATTCCAGTATATCGGCCTCGGCCGTATCTTCGGCGTCCCGGCACAGGTCGTGCTGATGATCGTGGTTGCCATCCTGGCGGCCGCCCTGATCCGCTACACGGTCGTCGGCCGCCAGATCATCGCCGTCGGTGGCAATGAGAAGGCCGCACGGCTCGCCGGCATCCCCGTCCACCGCGTCAAGCAACTCGTCTATGTCATCTCTGGCGGGCTGGCCGGCATCGCGGGCTTGATCGTCATCGCCCGCAACGCGGCGAGCGATGCCAATCTCGTCGGCCTCGGCATGGAGCTCGATGCGATCGCGGCGGTGGCGGTCGGCGGCACGCTGCTGACCGGCGGCAAGGCAAACATTTTCGGCACGATCGTCGGCGCCTTCGTCATCCAGCTCATGCAGTACACATTGCTCGCCAATGGCGTGCCGGATGCCGCGGCCCGTGTCGTCAAGGCCGCCCTGATCATCCTCGCCGTCTTCATCCAGCAGCGCGCCAACAAGGCCTGAGGTCCCAGCATGCTAACCTTCCTTGGCCCCTTTGCCCCGAAATCCAACGGCGACCTTGCCCGCCTCGGCGTGTTGCTGGCGCTGGCCGCACTGATCATTTTCGGCGCTCTGCGCTACGATAATTTCCTGTCGCAGTACAATATCCTGAGCTTCCTGCGCTATAACTCGATGTTCGCGCTGATCGCGCTCGGCATGGCCTTCGTCATCATGACCGGCGGCATCGACCTATCGGTCGGGGGCGTGGCTGCGATGTCAAGCGTCGTCGCGGCGATGCTATCGACCCATTCCTGGTGGGCTGGCCTGGCCGGCGGCGTCGGCGCGGGTCTGGCCGTGGGCCTGATGAACGGCCTGATCATCACCAAGATGCGCATCCAGCCCTTCATCGCGACGCTTGCCGCCATGCTCGCGGCTTATGGCACGGCGCTGCTGCTGGCGAACAACCAGTCGGTCTCGGTCTCCTACGACACTGGTTTCACCGAGATCGGCCAGGGCGATTTCCTCGGCTTTCCCATTCCCGGCTGGATCGCCATCGTCGTCTATATATTCGGCTGGATATTGCTCGAACGCCACGCCTTCGGACGCCACGTTCTGGCGATCGGCGATGGCGAAGCGACCGCGACGCTGATGGGCCTGAAGGTCGATCGCACGCTGCTCTTGGTCTATCTCATCTCGGGTGGGCTTGCGGGACTGGCGGGTGTCATCCTCGCGTCGCAATTCGGCGCGGGCCAGCCCACGGAAGGCGTGGGCTGGGAACTCTTCGCGATCGCCTCGGTGGTCGTCGGCGGCACGCTGCTGACCGGCGGCTCCGGCTCGGTGGGCGCCACGCTCGCCGGCGCCCTCCTGCTTGCCATGGTCTTCAACATCCTGAATTTCGAGAACGGGCTCGGCTGGATATCGCTCTCCGCCTATTGGCAATCGGTGATCCGCGGCCTCTTCCTGCTCGTCGTCGTCATCCTTCAAGCCAGATTGGTGAAACCAACCTAGGCCCTGTTGACAAAGTGGGTTCTCAAATCGGCTGAGGCGTGATTCAAGACTGCTTTTTAGGAGGCAGCCATGGCGCGAGGCGATCTGAGCAATGAAGAATGGCGGATCATCGAACCGCTGTTGCCGACCGAGCGTGGTCGCAAGTCTCGGCCATCCCATGACAACCGGCGCTTCTTCAACGGCATGCTCCATGTTCTACGTGTTGGCTGTCCGTGGCGGGATATGCACGAGCGTTATGGCAAGTGAAATTCTGTCTATGTTCGTTTCCGTCGCTGGGCGGAACAAGGTGTATGGGACGCACTTCTGGAAACGCTCGTCGAACTTGGGCTAACCGACGACTGGCAACATATGATCGACAGCACCACGGTTCGCGGCCATTCTCAGGCTGCGGGCGCTAAAGGGGGACTCATAAGGAGGGTTTTGGTCGATCACGCGGCGGCTTTACGACAAAAATCCATGCCCGCGCAGACGGTCAGGGACGTCCTCTCGGCTTTATACTGACAGGCGGTGAGACTTCCGACTACAGCGCCATTCCAGCGCTTCTCGCGATGCCCGTTGGCAAACCTCGTTTGTTTCTCGCCGACAGGGGCTACGACGCCGATGCAGTTCGCGAAAAACTGCTGATGCACGGCATCTTGCCAGTCATCCCGCCGAGAGCGAACCGAAAAGACCCACCTTCCTGCGACTTCAGGGCGTATAGGGACCGTAACCGCATTGAGCGAATGTTCAATCGGCTCAAGCAGTTCCGCAGGGTGGCCACCCGTTACGACAAAACCCGCATTTCCTTCGAAGCGTTTCTATCGCTTGCCGCAGCAAAAATCTGGCTGTCGCACGTCCCGGAACCCTTTTAGTCCACGTGTGGCTCTGGCTCGGCGACGAGAAAGCTTCCGCCGACTGATAAAATCAGCGAGCTTGAGCCATGGATTTTGATGTGATACGCGGCTTGCTTCTTGCATTCCGGATCATGATTGATCCGATAGGTGCATAAACGCCGCCATCCATTGTGGGAAAGTGCGATTTTTTCCGCCGTCAAAATATCCACGCCGGATGCACCTCTTATCTGCTTGATGAGTTCCGGCCACGAAGCTTTGTCTTGAAAGAGACTGTCGACAAGCGCGAGTGTCTGCAAAACGAAAGGCCACTCCAGTTTCCGCTCAACTGACATGGCATTTGGCTCAAATCGTTCATAAACCCACCATCGCTCAGCGACTGGAACTCTCGGCCCGTCTGTTGATGGTGACGTGAAAACAGTGGTTACGGTCTCATCGCTGAAATCAGCAACGACTTCAGATGCGACCACCTCCATACGTTCTCGATCTTCATCGCTGAAATCGGGATCGACCAGGAATTCGAGGACAATGTCGTTGTCATTCCAGCCGCATGAAACAGCGGCTAGGGCCGATGAGACTTGCCCAAGCAATGCGCGTTGCACACTAAGTCGAAGTCGTATTTGGCGGTCAATTCCGGACATCAAAACCTCCGTCATGGAGCGATCTTATCGCACAATCACGACGGACTTTGTCAACAGGCCCTAGCCCGACACCTTCACCAGCACCGGGTCCTTGCGATACATGTCCGGAAAGATCTTCTTCAAATTCTCGATCTTCGGCAGGTCGTTGTAGACGATGTAGGGATAATCAGGGTTCAGCGTCAGGAAGTTCTGGTGATAGCCCTCGGCGGCGTAAAACGTCTTCTCCGGCTCGATCGTGGTGGCGATCTTGTCGCCATAGACCTTGGCGGCATCGAGCTGGTCGATATAGGCCTTGGCCACCTTCGTCTGCTCAGCGCCAATCGGAAACACCGTTGAGCGATACTGGGTGCCGGAGTCAGGACCCTGCCTGTTGAGCTGCGTCGGATCGTGCGCGACCGAGAAATAGACCTGCAACAGCTTGCCGTAGGTCACTTTCTTCGGATCGAACGTCACCTTCACCGCTTCGGCATGGCCGGTATTGCCACCGCCGACCACTTCGTAGATCGCGGTCTTTTCCTCGCCGCCGGCATAGCCGGACGTCGCATCGAGCACGCCCTCGACATGCTGGAACACGCCCTGCACGCCCCAGAAACAACCGCCTGCGAAGATCGCCGTTTCAGTTGTCGCAGTGGATTTCTCATCCAGTGCCGGTGGCGGAATGGAGATCCCCTCCTCCGCCGAGGCAAACGGCGAAGAGAGGATCGCCCCGGCAGCCACCAGCATCGCACAGGCTATGCCACGGCCGAACCATTTTGAAGACTTCATCATTGTCTTGTCCTTTCGACTGTCGCCGACCGTCAAGCGGTCGCGGCGACGAATTTCAATGCGACACCATTCATGCAGTAGCGAAGGCCGGTCGGCTGCGGACCATCTTCGAAGAGATGGCCGAGGTGACCATCGCAACGGGCGCATTCGCTGGCTGTGCGGACCATGCCGAAGCTCTCGTCCTTCTTGTCCTTCACCGCGCCGTCAAGCGCCTGCCAGAAGCTCGGCCAGCCGGTTCCGCTGTCGTACTTGGTCTTTGAGGAAAACAGCGGCAGGTCGCAACCCGCGCAGGTGAACGTGCCGTTGCGGTGTTCCTCAAGCAGGGCGCTGGTGAACGGCCGCTCGGTCGCTTCATGACGCAGCACCTGGTATTGTTCTTCATTGAGCAGCTTACGCCACTCGTCGTCGGTATGTGTGACCTTCTGGATGTTGGCGGCAAATGCCCGATCGAGCAATGCCAGCGGCCCGCCCGCCAGCATGGCTGCGGCCGACGCGAGCACGGTCGATTTCAGTAAATTCCGGCGTGAAAGCATTTTTCAATCCTCCCTGGGGCCATGACGAGTGTCTATTCCACCAGTACGCAGCGCCTAATCCCATTGTTTCACGCTCACTGTAAAATCACCTGCTCTTGATGGTGCCGTGAGGGCGGCTTGACACTAGCTAGGCACGGATGTCCTATCGCCGCAATGCGAAGGAGATGCCGCTTGAGCGAAGAACAGACACCCACCGACAGCAAGCTGACCACATCGAAGCGCCGGTGGGCCGCCGAGGGCAAGTTCCTGACGGGCAAGATTTCGCGTCCGGAAGCCGAACGCCTGCCCCCCGGCCAGCACCTCGTCAAGAATTGGCCGGTTCTCGATCTCGGCCAGCAGCCGCATGTGCCGCTCGACACATGGCGGCTCGATGTGCGCGGCCTGGTCGAAAACCAGACGACCTGGAGCTGGAAGACCTTTCAGCGGCTCGAACAGAGTAAGAAGGTGAGCGACATCCACTGCGTCACGACCTGGTCGCGCTATGACAATGAATGGCAGGGCGTCGCTACGCGCGACCTTCTGGATTTGGTGATGCCGAAGCCGGAGGCGCATTTCGTATTGCTCACCAGCTACGATGGCTACACGACCAATGTGCCGCTTGCGGATTTCGCCGCCGAGGACGCGATACTCGCCACCCATTGGGAAGGCCAGCCGATCACGCGCGAGCACGGTGGCCCCATGCGTCTGGTCATACCGCATCTCTATTTCTGGAAGAGCGCCAAGTGGCTCAATCGGATCGAATTCATCGCCAGCGACCAGGCCGGCTTCTGGGAGCGCAACGGCTACAGTATGTATGGCGATCCCTGGGTCGAACAACGCTATTCGGACGATTGACTTGACCACTCGCCTGACATTGATCTGCCACGGCCGGACAACCGCCAGGCCATCCGCCTTCCCGGCTGACGAGCCGCTTGCCCCGGACGAACTCCCCAAGATCAGGGAGCTGGTCCCGCTGCTTGGCAAGCCGGACCGCGTGCTGAGTTCGCCCGCCCATGCGGCCTGGCAGACCGCCGAACTGATCTCGGAAAACTTCCTGGTCGACCGCGCCCTTGCCGATATCAATTACGGCAGATGGAGCGGCGCGCGCATATCGGACGTGCAGGCAAGCGAACCCGAAAGCCTCGCCGAATGGATGGAGAACCCGGATTTCGTACCCCATGGGGGTGAATCGCATACCGACCTGCTCGCGCGCGTCGCCGCATGGCTAGAGGCTCGCTTCAGCGAGCGCGGTCATACGGTGGCGTCCACCCATCCCAATGTCGTGCGTGCCGCCGTCATCACCGTGCTTGGTGCCCCGCCGGAAGCGTTCCGCCGGATCGATGTCGAGCACCTCGCCATCGCCGATTTGCGAAGCGATGGGCGGCGCTGGACGTTGCGTTCACTGGGCCGGCTGGGTTTGCCGTGACGCCAGAAAGGCTCGCGCAGCCTCGACGATCTCGGCAATGGGTTTTTCCGCGCTGATCGAAAGCGCATTCTCATCCGCATCCGGTGGTTCGAGCGCCGCGAACTGGCTGTCGACCAGGCTCGCCGGCATGAAATGGCCGCGTCTCCTGGCGACCCGTTTACGGGCCGCCTCGGGACTGATCGCGAGATAGATGAATGCGATACCTGGTTCGCTCGCCCTCAGCTTGTCCCGGTAAATGCGCTTCAGGGCCGAGCAAGCCGCCACTGCGCCCTCTCCTCTTTCGATGGCGGCATGGACTCGTTCTCCGACTGCTTGGAGCCAGCCTTCCCGCAAAGCATCGGTCAAGGGCTCACTTCGCGCCATGCGGGCTACATTCTCCGGAGGATGCAGCTTGTCACCCTCGATGTAACGGACGTTGAGAGCCTTGGCCAACGCTGTTCCCACGGCGCTCTTGCCGCAGCCGGTCACACCCATCACCACGACCGCGGTTGCCGTCCACGCGCTATCTTTTTGCTGTCCCCGATCTCCGCCGACTTTCATGGCATTCACCGGGTCGCCGGGCTGCGGCCGTAGAGCAGCAGCATGGCAACGATCACCACGCCATAGATGATCTGCCGCCCCGCCTCGGGCATCTGCATGACCGACAGGATCGATTGCAGCAGCGTGATCAGGATCACGCCGGCGATGGTTCCGAGATAGGAGCCCTTGCCGCCGAGGATAGAGGTGCCGCCCAGCACCACCGCCGCAATGGACGGCAGAAGATAGGCATCACCCATCGATTGTGCCGCCTTGGATGCATAGCCCGCGACAAGCACGCCCGAGAAAGCCGACAGCGCACCCGACATCAAGAACGCCGTCATCACGATGCGGCGGGTATTGACGCCGGAGAGATAGGCAGCGCGCTCGCTGTTGCCGATGCCGTAGACCGACCGGCCGAAGGAGGTTCGGGCAAACAGGAACACCATCAGCGCGCTGACAGCCGCCCAGACAAGAATCGCATTCGGCACGCCGGGAATGATAAAGCCGGTGGCGAGCCAGCGCACGGCGGGCGGCGCGGAGTCCTGCGGCGAGAATCCGCCCGTATAGAGAACCATCAGCCCCTGCGCCACGACATTGGTGGCGAGCGTGATGATCATCGACGGGATGCGCAGATAAGCCACGCCGAATCCGTTGATCAGGCCGAACAAGGCGCCGCAGAACACGCCGAACGGTATCGCCAGCACATGGCCCGTCGTGCCGTATCCGGCCATGGCGCAAGCCATCATAGCGCCCATGGTCATCACCCAAGGCACCGAGAGGTCGATATGGCCGAGCAGGATGACCAGCATCATGCCCGCTGCGGTAATGCCGAGGAACGACGCTACCTTCAACTGCTGCACCAGGTAATCCGGCGACAGGAAATTGCTGGAATAGATGCTGCCGACGATCAGCAGCAGGATAATGCAGCCGAAGGCCGTCGCTACGGCCGGGTCGACCTTGCGAAGAAAGGCAGGAATGCGCGCACGCGGGGCTGCGGGGCTGTCGGAAATCTCACTCATTGAAACCATTCCAGGCGATTGCGGACGCGGAACAGCGCGATCGCGCCGATGCTGACTGCAAGAAGAAGGACGACACCCTGCAGCAACGGCTGCCAGAGCGGATCGACATCGAAGACGAACAGCATGTCACCGGTCGTGCGGGCCGCGAAGGCGCCGAAGATCGCGCCGATCGCACTGCCGCGCCCGCCGAACAGCGATATGCCACCGAGCACCACGGCCGCGATCGACCACAGCGTATAGCCGCTGCCGCTCTGGTATGCGGCGTCCCCCGTATAGGTGAAGAAGGTCAGGAACAGCCCGCCCGTGCCGGCAAAAAGCCCGCCAAGGCAATAGGCCGCGAACTTACCGCGCTTGATCGGCACGCCGGACATGAAGGCCGCCGGTTCGGATGAACCGGCAGCATAGGCAGCCCGGCCCAACACGGATTTTCGGAACGGTATCCAGACGACAAGCACGACGGCGAGGAGCAGAACAAGGCTCGCCGGGATCACGCCGAACAGACGCCCGGTCAGCGCATCCGCAAGCGCCTCGTTGACGCCGCCACCGGGGAACGGCCTGAGGATCAGGGCGATGCCGAAATAAATCGCACCGGTCGAGATCGTCGCCACGATCGGCTGCAGCCGGCCATAGATGACCAGCAGTCCGTTGATCGCCCCGCAGGCCGTGCCCGCGAGCAAGGTGCCGACCACGCCGAGCGTCGTCATGCCGATCGAGCCGACGACGATGTAGGATGCGATGCAATTGGTGAGGATGAAGATCATGCCGACCGAGAGGTCGATGCCCGCCGTCAGCACCACCAGTGCCTGCGCCATGGCGACGAACGCCAGCAACACGCCCTTGTTGGCCGCCGTCTGGGCGACATTCGCGGTCAGGCCCACCGGATGATTGAGGATATAAACCGCGAACATCGCGATGAAGATCGCCAGCCCCATCAGCGTGCCGCGCTGTTCGTTCAGCCAGTAACGCCACTCGCTCATTCTGCGATCTCCAAAACACGCGGCTTGTCGACATTAAGGGCGCTGGCGATCAGCGCACGCTCGGTCAGGCCTCCGCCTTCGAGCTGGCTGACGACCTTGCCGTCATAGAGCACCAACACCCTGTCGCAGCAGCCGATCAGCTCATCGTAATCGGTGGAATAGAAGACGATCGCGGCACCCGCATCGGCGAGGCGACGCAGCAACTGGTAGATCTCCTGCTTGGTACCGACATCGATGCCGCGGGTGGGATCGTTGAGTAGGATGATCCGGGGATGGCGCATCAGCCATTTGGCGATCACGACCTTCTGCTGGTTGCCACCGGAGAGCGAGCCGACCGTTATATCAATACCGGCAGTC
Source organism: Rhizobium sp. TH2 (assembly GCF_024707525.1). Classification (NCBI taxonomy): domain Bacteria; kingdom Pseudomonadati; phylum Pseudomonadota; class Alphaproteobacteria; order Hyphomicrobiales; family Rhizobiaceae; genus Rhizobium; species Rhizobium sp. TH2. The sequence goes on from NZ_CP062231.1 coordinate 3,476,995, forward strand.
TTGATCGCCAACAGTTTGACCATCTCGTCGATCATCTGCTCTTCCTTGGTCCGGTCGATGACCCCGCCATTCGAGAGATGATCGAGGCAGGCGAAGGAGAGATTTTCGCGCACCGTCATCGGCAGCATAAGCCCTTCGGTCTTGCGATCCTCGGGTATCAGCGCCATCCCGATATTTGGCGAACGCGCAATCGAAGGACTGTTGAGCGACACAGGCTTGCCGTCGATCAGCACCGAACCGGTCGTGCCGCGCAAGACGCCGAATAATGCCAGCAGCAGTTCGCGCTGGCCCTGTCCATCGAGACCGCCGAGGCCGATGACCTCGCCCTTGCCGGCGGCAAACGAAATATCCTTCAGCCGGTCGGTCCAACCGAGGTTCCGGCATTCCAGCACCGGCTGTGCATCTGTCGCGGTGCGCACCGGCTTTGGCGGAAAGACGCTGTGATATTCGCGGCCGATCATCATCTCGACCACTTCATTGTCGGTCTTGGTGCCCGCTGTGTAGCTCGCGACCTTCTGGCCGTTGCGGAACACGGTGCATTCGTCGGCGAGTTCCGCGATCTCGTGCATGCGGTGCGAGATATAGAGGATGGCAAGGCCTTCCGACCGCAGCCGCTTGAGCACCGCAAAAACCTTGGTCACATCGCTCGCGGTCAGCGCCGATGTCGCCTCGTCGAGGATCAGGATACGCGGCTTGCCGACCAGCGCCTTGGCGATCTCGACCATCTGGCGGCGGGAAAGCGGCAGGTCGCGCACCATGGCGCGTGGATGGATATCCTCGGCGCCAGCACGGGCCAGCGCCTCGAGCGTGATGGCGCGCTGCGCCTTCTTGTCGATCATGCCGAATTTCAATGGCGGATTGGCGATGGTGATATTGTCGGCGACGCTGAGATCGGGAATGAGCGACAGTTCCTGGAACACGCAGGCAATGCCATGCGATCCCGCATCCGCCGGCGAACGGAACGACACCGTGTTGCCATCCATCAGCATCGTGCCCTCATCGGGCGCGACGACACCTGTCATCACCTTGATAAGCGTTGATTTGCCTGCGCCGTTCTCGCCGAGAATGGCATGAACCCGACCCGTATGGACCGCAAGATCGGCATTCTCCAGGGCACGTACGCCGCCGTAACGCTTGGAAACCCCATTCATGCGGAAGAATGGCTCCGCCGCGTTGTCTTGTTGCAATGTCATAGTGACCCCGGATGCCTGCGGAATGCACGCCGCGATGACCCGCGGCATGCACTGTTTCGTTGGAGCCCTGAGGCGGTCTAGAGGTCTTCCTTCGTCTGGCCCATGATTTCCTGGGCCGAGAAGTTGATGCCGCAAGTCGGGAAGGAATTGCCGACGAAGAAGTTGTCGGACTGGTCAGGGTAGAAATCCTGGCCTTCCTTGAAGTTCGGATCCTCGACAATCGCCAGAGGCAGCTTCACCGATTGCGGTACGACCTGGCCTTCGAGAGCCGCAATCGCGGTCTTGATCGCAACCGCGACCTGCGCCGGGCCGGTACCGGCTGACGAGCATTTCAGGCCGTCGGCGGCATGCTTGGAGCAGAACTTGCGAAAGCCGTTCTCTGTTTCGCCGCCGAAGGGCACGAACTTGTGGCCCGCGTCTATCATCGCCTGCACCACACCGGTATCGCCACCCTGCGCGGTGATGCCGTCGAACGCCTTGTGGACCGCGATAGCGTCGGCCGTCGCCTTCTGGGCCGTCGGATCGTCCCACTTGCCGAGCACTTCAACGACTTCCCACTTCTTGCCCGATGCATCGAGCGTCTCATGGATGCCGTTATGGCGGTCGGTATCGACGGATGTGCCCGGCACGCCGCGCACTTCGAGGATCTTGCCACCGTTTGGCACGTGGCTGACCAGCCAATTGGCCCAGAGAATGCCGAGACCCTTCTGGTCGACATTGACGTTGATCGCATCCTGCGTATCGAGGATGTTGTCGAACGCCACGAGGATGACGCCTGCTTCCTTGGCGCGCTTGATGACTGGGCCGAAGGCCGTCGGGTTCTGCGCGTTGACGACAATCGCGTCATAGCCGGAATCGATGAAGTTGTTGATCGCCGAGATCTGCGCCGGCACGTCTTCGCCGGTCGAGACGACCTTGAATTCCTTGAGCTTGGCGGCGACGTCGGGCTGCGCGGCATAGGCCTTCGCGGTCTGGATCATCTGGATGCGCCAGGTGTTGGCGATATAGCCGTTAGCGAGCGCGATGCGATACGGGCCGTCTTTCTTCGGGAACTTGAAGAATTTGGTATCCGCCGACCAAGGCGCGAAGCACTCCGGCTCGGCTGCCGGGCCGCTGACGACTTCGGGGTCCGCGGACGCGACAGAGCACATGAGTGCGAGTGTACCAGCAGCCAGAATGCCGCTGACGATAGATCTGAACATTGAATTCCTCCCAATGGTTTCCATGGCAGGACGGGGCGGGACGAGCAGGCATCCGCACGGGTAGGACTTGCGCATCGATGTCACGCAAGTATCAGCCAAACGGCCATTGCAATGCGATCCGCCAAGTCCATGACGCCCAGAAGGCTCCTCCCGACAGGCGTCATTTAGAGATGGTAGCGCTACCAAAGACGCTTGTAAAGCGTCATGTCTCGCAGCTGAAAATGTTTTTTATGCCGGCAAACGTGCAGTGCTGTCGCGTGTCATGAGCTGGAAGCCGAGATCGATGACCCGCCTCTCGATGGGCGCGCCACCGATCTCGGCGAGCGCCATGGCGATCGCCTGCTTGCCGATTTCATAACGCGGCGTGCGAATGGAGGTGATCGGCGGCCAAGCTGCCGCCATCATCTCGTGATCGTTGAAACCGGCAATGCCGACGCGGCCGGGAACGTCGATGCCCGCACGATGGCAGGCGAACAGCACGCCAAGCGCCAGGTCATCATTATTGCAGACGATGGCATCAAGTTCGGGCATCCTTTCCAATGCGTCGCTGAAAAGCGCCGATCCCATCGTGACACTCGAGGGTAAGGTCGTGGTTGTTACCAGCCGCTCGTCGAACAGGCCGGCCTCACGCATCGCCTCGGAATAGCCGGCGAGCCGCCTGCCCGAACGGGGATCCATGCGCGCGCCAATGAAGCCGATATGCCGGCAACCCTGATCGAGCAGATGCCTGGTCACGACCTTGCCGCCATCGAAATGCGAAAAGCCGATCATCATGTCGATCGGGTCCGGCCCCGTTTCCATGATCTGCACCACGGGGCAGCCAGCGGTTTCGAGGAGCTTGCGGGACTCGTCCGATTGGTCGATGCCGGAGACGATCAGCGCCGAGGGATGCTGGCTGAGGAACACCCGCAGCAGGCGCTCCTCTTCCCGTACCGAATAATGCGTATTGCCGAACTGGATCTGCATCGCGGAATCGCCGAGCCCGTCATGGATGCCGCGCAGCACGTCGGAGAACACGTTGTTGGTCACGGACGGGATCAGCACACCGATGACATCGGCGCGCACGGACGCCAGCGCGCGGGCATTGGGGTTGAGCACATAGCCGAGATTCTTGACGGCGGCGTCGATCCGCTCGCGGAGTTCAGGCGACACGCGCGAGGGTTCACGCAGCGCGCGCGACACGGTAATCGGGCCGACGCCGGCAAGATCGGCGACGTCCGAAAGCGTCGGACGCCCGCTGCCGCGACGCGATCTCGGCTTGGTTTTTGCCCCGTCCGGTCCAGATTTCATCGCATTCCTGTCCGCAGCCCACACACGAAATGTGAGCCGGCCCCTTTTGCGGATACATATCTCCCGACCCTTCCCGGCGTCAATCTGCGATAAATCGCACCGGTCCAGCGCGCAACGCACAGCGGATGTCAGTCGTCGTGAAGTTTTCGCGCGATCGGCGGACCCACCGAGATGTCATCGAATCGCGCCGAAAAGCCTTCCCGCTCCGGCGAGCAGGCCGTCACCCCGACCATCGCATCATCGGCCGGGAACGGGCAAAGCCGCGCCATTTGCCATTTGCCGTCGCCGAGATGGAACTGCACCCGCACGGCATCGGCATGCCGCGTAAGCCGCACGAAAACCGCCGTCGCCGTCGAGGCGGAGTGGAGCGGTATGACCGACCAGTCGGACACGCCACGCGTCACCACGACACTGAAATGCATGAGGCCATCGGTGAATTCGATGCCGGTCTTGATCCAGTGCGTCTCATCGATCCTGAGCATCATTCCGGCCTGGTCATAGAGCGCCTGATAGTCGCCCCTGATCGTCACCGTCGCCGAAAAATCGCCCGCGACGGGCGCCAGCCAGGCATGCCCGTTGTCACGGATGAAACCATAGAAAGTCTCGCGCCAGAAATCGGTCTTGTCACCCGTCACCAGGGAAAGCGACGCCGCATCACCCTGCCAATGCGGCGGCTCGTTCAGCCATTGAAATTGCTGGGCCATTTCTCCTCCGGTACTAGCGGCCCTTGAAGCTTGGCGGCCGCTTTTCCACGAAGGCTGCCATGCCTTCCTTCTGATCCTCGGTGGCAAACAGCGCGTGGAACACGCGGCGTTCGAACAGCAGTCCTTCGCGCAATGACACTTCATCGGCCCTGTCCACGGCCTCGCGGGCCGCGACGGTCGACGCCTTGCCATAGGACGCGATGGTCCTGGCCGCTTTCATGGATTCCTCGATCAGCTTGTCGTTTTCGAAGACGCGCGCGACAAGGCCGCTGCGTTCGGCTTCCTCGGCATCCATCATCCGGCCGGTGAGGATCATGTCCATCGCCTTGGCGCGGCCGATCAGCCGCGTCAGCCGCTGCGAGCCGCCCATGCCGGGAATGACGCCGAGCTTGATTTCGGGCTGGCCAAACTTCGCCGACTTCGAGGCATAGATGATGTCGCACATCATCGCCAATTCGCATCCGCCGCCGAGGGCAAAGCCTGAAACGGCGGCGATCTTCGGCGTGCGCAGGCTGTAGAACTTTTCCCAGCCGGCGAAGAAATCCTCATGGAACATATCCATGTAAGGCTTGTCAGCCATTTCCTTGATGTCGGCGCCGGCGGCAAATGCCTTCTCGGTACCCGTCAGCACAAAGCAGCCGACCGTTGGGTCGCGGTCGAGCGGCTTCAGCGTCTCGGCCAGATCGTTCATCACCTTGGAGCTCAGCGCATTGAGCACCTCCGGCCGGTTCATCTGGACGAGCACCGCGCCGCCGTCGCGGGTGATAACAAGGGGTTCGCTCATGGCTGGTCTCCACGCTTCATTTCACTCAGTCGCGGCAGCACGGCGGAGAAATCCTTGCCCCTGCCACCATGCTCCACGAAGGCTTGATAGAACGCCGTGGCCGCAGCGCCAAGGGGTGTCGCGGCATTGGTCGCATCGGCCGCCGCCTGGCTGAGCATCAGATCCTTTAGCATCAGTTCGGCTGCGAAGCCGGGCTTGTAGTCATTGTCGGCGGGGCTTTTCGGGCCGACGCCGGGCGCCGGGCAGTAGTTGTTGAGCGACCAGCAGAAGCCCGACGACGTCGAGACGACATCGAACATCTTCTGCCGGTCGAGACCGAGTTTGTCGGCCAGTGAAAAGGCCTCGCAGACGCCGATCATCGAAATGCCGAGGATCATGTTGTTGCAGATTTTCGCCGATTGCCCGGCACCTGCGGCCCCGCAATGCACGGCCTTCTGGCCCATGATTTCGAATAAGGGTGCGGCGCGCTGGAAGGCCTCATCTTCGCCGCCGGCCATGAAGGTCAACGTACCCGCCGCCGCACCCGTTACGCCGCCGGAGACAGGCGCATCGACGCTTGCAAGGCCGCTCGCCTTCGCCTTGGCATGGGCATATTGGGCGCTTTCGACATCGACTGTCGAGCAATCGACAAACAGCGCACCCTTGGCACCGTAAGAAACGATCTCGTCATAGACATCACGCAGGATCTTGCCGTTCGGCAGCATGGTGATGACGACATCCTGGCCCGACGCAGCCTCCCTCGCCGAGGCAACACTCGCCACCCCCTCGGCCGTGGTGCCGGCGACGTCATAGCCCGTGACCGCGTGGCCCGCCTTGGCGAGGTTGGCGGCCATCGGCCCGCCCATATTGCCCAATCCGAAAAAGCCGATCTTCATTGTATTCACTCCTCAATTCAAGAAATCCGGGTCGCCGCCCTCGGCCTCGCTCCGCATGAGGGCGATAAGCTCGGCAGGAACGGCGTCGATGTCCTTGTACCGCCAGGTCGGATTTCGATCCTTGTCGATGACGATCGCGCGGATACCCTCGACGAAATCACCATGTTCCAGAACGCGCGAGACAAAACGGTATTCGTTGCGGAGTGCACGCTCCAAGGAACCGGCATCGCGCACGGCCGACAGGATCATGATCGCCGACAGCGGCGAGCCTTTTTCGATTGCGTTGAGTGCCTTGAGCGCCCACTCCGAGGCGTCAGCCCGCAACGCGTCCATGATGTCAGGCACCGACGCGCCAGCGAAGAGCCGATCGACAACCTGCTGATCCCTGGCGAGCGCCGATGGCGGCGGCGCCTCCTCGAACCGGGACAGAGCCGACACATCGCCTTCCGCGACCAGCGCGGCCTTGGCATCCTCAAGGCGCGCGCGATGCACATAGATATCGGCGAAACCGGCATAGATCGCATCTTCGCCCTTCATCCGCGTGCCGGTCAGGCCGAGATATTCACCCATATGGCCGGGTGCCCGCGCCAGCAGGTAGCTTCCGCCGACATCGGTGATCAGGCCGATTGCGCATTCGGGCATGGCGACCATCGAATTGTCGGTGACGATGCGGTGCGAGCCATGACCCGAAACACCGACGCCACCACCCATGACGATGCCATCCATCACAGCGACATAGGGCTTGGGATAGCGGTCGATATAGGCGTTGAGGCGATATTCATCGCGCCAGAAGCTGTTGGCGCTTTCAATGTCGCCTGATTTGGCTGCGTTGTAGATCGACGCAAGATCGCCGCCCGCGCTGAAGGCCTTCTCGCCCTCGGCGTCGACAAGCACAAGCGCGATGCCAGGGTCCGTCTCCCAGCGTTTCAACGCCGCATACATGCCGTCCACGATCGCCTGGTTGACCGCGTTGAGCGCCTTCGGTCGCGTCAATGTGATCCGCCCGACACGGCCCTCGACCCGGATGGAAATATCTTCATTCGAATTCATGCCGGCCTCAATTCGCAAACATCTGGCGCGCCACGATCACGCGCATGATCTCGTTGGTACCTTCGAGGATCTGGTGGACGCGCAAATCCCGCACGATTTTCTCGATGCCGTAATCGGCGAGATAACCGTATCCGCCATGCAGTTGCAGCGCGCTATTGGCGACATCGAAGGCGACATCTGTGACGAAACGCTTGGCCATGGCGCAGAACTTGGTGGCATCCGACGTCTTGTTGTCGAGCTTCCACGCCGCCTGATGCAGGAAGATGCGCGCCGCCTGCAGTTCGGTCTCCATATCGGCGACCTTGAACTGCAGCGCCTGGAAATCGGCGAGCGTGCCGCCGAACGCCTTACGCTCTTTCATGTAGGCGATGGTCTTGTCGAGTGCCGATTGAGCGCCGCCCAGCGCGCAGGCGGCGATATTCAGCCGCCCGCCATCGAGACCGGCCATGGCATATTTGAAGCCCTGCCCTTCCTCGCCGACGAGATTGTCGAGCGGCACGCCGCAATTGTCGAACTGCACCTGCGTGGTGGGCTGCGCCTTCCAGCCCATCTTCTTCTCGAAGGCGCCGAAACTCAGGCCCTCGCTCGGGCTCGGCACCACCACGGTCGAGATGCCCTTGGGGCCATCCACGCCCGTGCGGCACATCACGACATAGAGATCGGAATAATTGCCCCCTGATATGAAGGCCTTGGAGCCGTTGAGAACATAGCTGTCATTGGTTTTTGTCGCCTTGGTGCGGAGCGCGGCGGCATCAGAACCGGAACCCGGCTCCGTCAGGCAATAGGAGGCGATGGTCTTCATCGTGCACATATCGGGCAGCAGCCGCGCCTTGAGTTCCACCGCGCCATAGCGGTCGATCATCCAGGCGCACATATTGTGGATCGAGACGAACGCCGCCACCGCCGGGCAGGCCATGGAGAGCGCCTCGAACACCAGAGCCGCATCGAGCCGCTTGAGGCCGGAGCCGCCAACCTCTTCCGAGACATAGATACCGCCAAGGCCGAGCGCGCCGATATCCTCGAGCAGTGCGCGCGGGATCGTGCCATCTTCTTCCCACTGCCCGGCGAAGGGTGCGATGCGCTCCTGCCCGAAGGCGAAGGCCATGTCCCAGATCGCCTGCTGTTCCTCGGAACGTTCAAAATCCATGCTTCTCTCCCGGTTGCCTCGCGCCTGCCCAATCGGGCCGTCCTCGGCTGGCAATCTCTTTCACGAATGCGGTCCTTTGGCGTCCTCAAGGATCATCGCCGCACCCTTCATCGCGATCATCGATGTCGGCGTATTGGTATTGCCTGAGGTGATCGTCGGCATGATGGACGCATCGATCACGCGCAGGCCAGAGAGACCATGCACCCGAAGCCGCTCGTCCACAACGGCAAAGGGATCGCTCGACAAGCCCATCTTGGCCGTTCCCACGGGATGGAAGATGGTCGTGCCGATATCGCCAGCGGCCTTGGCAAGCGCCGCGTCGTCGTCGCCGACAGCAGGTCCGGGCAGGTATTCCTCCGGCGATAAGGCTGCCAGAGACTTCTGCTTCATGAGCCGGCGGGTAACCCGGATCGCATCAGCCGCGACCTGCCGATCCTCATCGGTCGTAAGATAGTGCGGTGCGATCATCGGTGCAGCATCGAGGTCCCGGCTCTTCAGCCTGACCACACCGCGCGAGGTCGGCCTCAGATTGCAGGCACTGACGGTGATCGCCGGAAACCGGTGCAACGGATCGCCGAACTTGTCGAGCGACAGCGGCTGGACATGGAACTGGATGTTCGGCCGTTCCTGATGCGGATCGGACCGGGTGAATATGCCGAGCTGCGACGGCGCCATGGTCAGCGGTCCACGCCGGAGCAACGCATATTCGGCGCCCATCAGCCCGCGTTTGAAGAGATTATGATAGGTCTCGTTCAAGGTCTTCACGCCGCGGACCTTGTAGATTGCCCGCTGCTGCAGATGATCCTGCAGATTGCCACCGACACCCTTAAGTTCATGGACGGTATCGATGCCGAGCGGCGACAGCCAATCCGACGGGCCGACGCCCGAGCGTTGCAATATCTGCGTCGAGCCGATCGACCCTGCCGAGAGAATGACTTCTCCTCGCGCGCCGGCCGTCATTGTCCGCCCGCCCTGACGGAAGCGGATCCCGGTCACGCGCCGGCCGTCAAAAACCAACTGCTCGACCGTCACACCCGTCTCTAACCTGAGATTGGACCGGTTCAGCACAGGCTTGAGGAATCCCCGCGCCGACGACCAGCGACGGCCCGTCTTCTGGTTCACATGGAAGTAACCCGAGCCCTCATTATTGCCGGTGTTGAAGTCGGCGCTGCGGGGAATGCCCATCTCTGCTGCCGCTTCCTGCACCGCCGAAAGCACCGGCCAGGACAGGCGTGGCGGCTCGACCCGCCAGCCGCCGCCGATGCCGTGATGCTCGCTTTCGCCGAGGAAATGGTCTTCCATTTTGCGGAACACCGGCAGCACGTCGTCCCAGCCCCAGCCAGTCATGCCCAATTGCCGCCAATGGTCGTAGTCCGCCGCCTGCCCGCGCATGGCGATCATTGCATTGATGGACGACGACCCGCCAATCACCTTGCCCCGGGGATAGGCCAGCGAACGGCCATTCAGCCCCGCTTCCGGCTCGGTTCGAAACATCCAGTCGGCGCGCGGATTGCCGATCGCGAAGAGATAACCGACCGGAATGTGGAACCATATCCAGTTGTCGCGCCCGCCGGCTTCGAGCAGCAGCACGCGATTTCTGGGATCGGCCGAGAGTTGGTTGGCGACGATGCAGCCCGCCGTGCCCGCACCGACGACAATATAGTCGTAATCGCCCTCGATCCGCTCAACCACCTTTTCCTCCATGCGCATGCTTGTCTCCTCGGCGCAATCGTTCTACCAAACGGGCTTACGAGCAACGCCGAAATTTGCACATAGCTTGTGCGGAAAGATAGAAATGGATTGGGATGATCTCCGGGTATTCCTGTCGGTTGCGCGGGCGGGCACGGTTTCCGAGGCGTCACGTGTGCTGGAAATCGACCATTCCACCGTTTCCCGCCGTCTCACCAACCTCGAATCCCGCATCGGCATCCGCCTGTTCGATCGGGCCGGTCGGCGCCTCCGGATCAATGCGGCGGGCGAACAATTGATGCGGACCGCCGAGCGGCTGGAATCCGGGTTGCTGTCGGATCTCGCGGTGCTCGAATCGATGCAGGGTTCGCGGGTCGGCACCGTCCGCATCGGCGTGCCGGAAGGGCTTGGCGTCGGCTATCTCGCTGGGCGGATCGGGGCGCTGGCGGCTGAGTTTCCCGAAATCTCGCTCGAACTCGTGGCACTACCGCAGAACTATTCGCTGGCCGCCCGCGAGGTGGATATCGCGATTACGCTCGACCGGCCGCAATTCGGCAATATCGCCGTCCGCAAGTTGACCGACTATGTGCTGCAATTCTTCGGCACGGCGGATTATTTCAAGGCCTTCGGTCGGCCGGCCAGCCTCGAGGACATGGCAGGGCACGCGCTTTGCGGCTACATCCCCCAGCTTCTCTTCACGCCGCTGCTCGACTACCTCGTCTTCGACGGAGTCCGGCTCAACCCGACGATCCGCAGCACCAGCATCGTCGCCCAGCTTGAAATGGTGAGAAGCGGCTCGGCGCTCGGCATGCTGCCGGTCTTCATGTGCGCCGACCAGCCCACCCTGCAGCCGATCCTGAAGGCGCACAGTGTCATGCGCAGCTACTGGCTGACGGTGCACGACGATCTGCGCGGCGTCGAGCGTATCCGGATTATCTCGGAGGCACTGGTTCAGCTTGCGCGGCAGGATCGGGCGCGGTTTATCCCAGAAGTAGGATCAGCGCCCTAATGGGAATTATGCGGCTACCGTGTCCGCGAAAGCCGGATTGATCCGCGCCATCTGCGTACTATGCGTGAACTGACCGGCTCGGAAATTATCAAAGCGCGCCTCGCCTTCCACGACGAAACCGTGCTTGAGGTAAAGCCTCATCGCCCGCTGATTGTCGGATGCAACGGTCAGTTCCATCCTGACGATATTCAGCCAATTGTCCGACAGCTTGAGCATTTCCGATATCAGCGCGTTGCCGACACCGCGTCCCTGGAAATCGGGATGTACTGCAATGCCGAAACTCGCGACATGCTTGCGTCGATGCGATGCGCTGGTGATGATGCCGAGATGACCAACCGCCCGACCCTCGATCTCGCAGACGAGTTCGACACCGTTCGGATCCTTGGCTTTCCAGAAATTCGCCCAGAACTGGCCGTCCCTGAGCGGAATCTGGCCGGTATTGGCGATGACGGATTCGAAGGTGTAGATCGCGGCAATATCGGCGGCATCAGCCTGCTTGATCGCACGGACGAGAAGATCACTCAAAACCGGCCTCCCTGACGTCTGAACCGATGCGGGGGATGGGCTGCCCGGGGGTAGATCGGGCAGCCCGTTTCGCCGTGAAGGATTTTACTTCTTCACGAGGCGATAGAAGACGAAGTCGGAGGTCGCGCCATTGACATAGCCCGACACATTCTTCGCCATGGCAACCTGGGTGGCGGCTTGGAACATGATCACGATCGGCGAATTGGCCTGCACCTTTTTCTGCAGGTCGATATACATCGCGTCACGCTTTGCCGGATCGGCTTCCTTCTTTGCAGCCAGCGTTTCCTTGTTCATCTCTTCGGGCACGGCCCAGCCATTGCGCCATGTCGTGGTCGATGCATACTTGTCGTCCGAATTGTCGGCATTGTAGGCGAATGCGCTGGCATTGGAATCCGGATCCATGAAGTCGGGGCCCCAATAGAGCAGCATGGCTTCATGCGTGCGCGCACGATACTTGGTGATCACCTGGCTGCCGGTGCCGGGAATGATCTCGAAGTTGATGCCGGCTTCGGCGAAGCCTGCCTGAAGCGACTGCGCCATGTCGGTGAACGGCGTGGAATTGATCACGTCGAGCGTCACCTTAACAGGTGTCTTCACACCGCCATCGGCGAGGATCTTCTTGGCCTTTTCCACGTCATAAGTGAACGGCGTGTCGTCGAGCGAACCCGGAAAACCCTTCGGCCAGAAGGCCTGGTGGACTTCCATCTGGCCCTTGAGGAAGGAGTCCGTCATGCCCTTGTAGTTGACGAGGTAGCGTGCCGCTTCCCAGATCGCCGGGTTGGTCAGCGACTCGGTCTTCTGGTTGAAGCTCAGGAAGTGCACGGCCGCCTGCGGATAGGTCTCGACGGTGAAATTGCCCTTGGTGGTGATGCTGGCGATCTGGTCCGGCGTCAGGTTCTTGGCAAGGTCGACGTCACCGGATTCGAGCAGCAACTGTTGGGTCGCAGCTTCCGCAACATGGCGAATGATCAGCGACTTCATATCAGGCGCGCCACCGAAATAGTCCGGGTTGGCCGCCAGGTTGAGGATTTCGCCGGGGCGGAAAGCCTTGAGCACGAAGGGACCGGTGCCGGCGGAATTCGCCTTCAACCAGGCATTGCCCATGTCGCCATTGGCTTCATTGGCCTGCACGGTGACCGCATCGACCACCGATGCCGGGCGCGATGCCAGGACGTTGAGCACGAAGGCGGAGGAGAAGTCGCCGGCATAGGTGGCGACGACCCGGTTGCCGTCAGCACGGACCATCGAATCGAAATTCTCGGGCGTCCAGCCGAGCTGGGTGAGCACGAAGGCAGGCGCCTTGTTGAGCACGATGACGCGCTTCCAGGAATAGACCACGTCTTCCGCACGGACCGGATTTCCGGAGGAGAATTTCGCGCCGTCGCGAAGTTCGAACGTGATGGTCTTGGCCGCGTCGTCCACGGTCCACTTGGCTGCAAGGCCAGGCACCAGCTTCTTCACGTCGGGCGCATCATATTGCACCAGGCGGTCATAGGTCTGGGTCACATATTCGCCGGACGAGAATTCATACGCTTCGGCCGGATCGATCGAGACGATGTCATCGATGTTCGCGGCAACGACAAGCGCGTCCGCGGGCGTCGCGGCAAAGGCCGTCGTCGTGGCGGTGGGCACCAGCATGGATGCCGCGACCAGCGCGGCGGTGAGCATTTTCATCGGTCGTTCTCCTCTTTCCCAGGTTTTTTAGGCGTCTTGTTTTTGGTCTTAACAGTCAAATCCGCCGTCGCCGTCCGGCCACGGAAGAGCGGTAAAGTGCCGGTCCAGAGAACCTTGGCTGGCTCGCCGGAATCGTTCCACCACGCATGCGGGCGATTGCCGCGAAAATGCAGGCTGTCGCCGACATTCATCACGATATCTTCCTCGTCGAGCCGCTGGTTGATCGTGCCTTCCAGCACGTAGAGTATCTCCTCGCCCTCATGGCTGACCGTTTCGGACTTGTAGCCGGGCGGAATGTTGAGGACGAAGGACGACAGTATGTTGCCGGCGAAATCCGCGGCGATGCGTTCGTAGAGAATCGACGAGCCATCGACCGAGAATTTCTGCCGGTCTCCCGCGCGGGTCAGCGAATCCTCGATACTCGGCGTCGAGATGAAATAATCCATGCCGACATCGAGGCTGCGGGCGATCTGCGCCAGAGTGCCGAGCGAAGGCGTCGCCTGGTCGCGCTCGACCTGGCTGAGATAACCCATGGAAATGCCGGCGGCCTCGCAGATTTCCTGCAAGGTCATGTGCAACTGCCTGCGGCGCGCACGGATCAGCGCACCCACTCTGGGCTGCGTGAATTCCATTGCTATTGCGGTTTGATTGGCCATTCCCCGTCCAAAGCCAGTAAAATTTATTTGATACAAGCAAAATTTTTTGTATGTTCGCAAGTGAAATTTTTTGAAGGATCGGATAAGCGGTCCGGGAAACCAATCGGACCGATCGATGACGACACGACGAGATCACGGAGAGGATCGCGGACTTGGCATTTGAACCCGAAACAATGCCCGCACTTTCCGGGGCGATCAAGCTGCCGCGTGAAACCGGCCGCGCCGGGCGCTTTGCCGTCGGTTTTGCAGGCTTCCTGATATCGGTCGCGTTGACCTTCCTTGGATTGCTCGCGATCACCTTCTTCATCGGCCGTGTCGTGCCGATCGATCCCGTGCTGGCCGTCGTCGGCGACCGTGCGCCGCGCGCCGTCTATGAGGCCGCCAAGCTGCAACTGGGCCTCGACAAGCCGCTCTATGTCCAGTTCGTCAATTATGTCGTCTCGGTATTGCGCGGCGACTTCGGCATGTCGGTCTCCACCGGAAAGCCGGTGATCGACGACCTCAAGCGCGTTTTCCCTGCCACCCTCGAAATGGCGACGATCGGCATCATCATCGGCATGGTGCTCGGCATCCCGATGGGCGTCTACGCCGCAAGCCATCGCGGCACGGCCAGGGACCAGGTGATCCGCGTGATCGGCTTGTTCGGCTATTCCGTACCGGCCTTCTGGCTCGGCCTCGTCGGCCTCGCGATTTTCTATGCCAGGCTCAAATGGGTCGGCGGTCCAGGCCGGGTCGATATCTTCTATGATGGGCTGGTGACGCCCGTGACCGGCATCATGTTGATCGACAGCCTGATCGCAGGCGAGACTGACATTTTCTTCAACGCGATCTCGCATCTACTGCTGCCGGCAAGCGTGCTCGGCTTCTTCAGCCTCGCCTATATCGCCCGCATGACGCGCTCTTTCATGCTCGACCAACTGGCACAGGAATATGTGACGACGGCCCGGGTCAAGGGCGTGCCCGAGCGGCTGGTGATCTGGCGCCACGCCTTCCGGCCGATCCTCGTACCGCTGATCACAGTCTGCGGCCTGTCCTATGCCGGCCTGCTTGAGGGATCGGTGATGATCGAGACGATCTTCTCCTGGCCCGGCATCGGCAATTACCTGACGGTGGCGCTGCTCAATGCCGATATGTCGGCGGTGCTGGGCGCGACATTGGTCATCGGCGCCGTCTTCATCGCCATCAACAAGATCTCGGATGCGCTCTACCGCATCCTCGATCCCCGCGCACGGTAGGAGTTTCCCATGGCTTTTGCCGATGTCCAGAACTGGTTGACCGCCGACAGCCCCGGATCGCGCATGCAGGCGCGGCTGAGCCGTTTCTACCGCATATCAGGTGCGCTTTCGCGCAATACGCTCGCCATGGTCGGCTTCGTCATTATCCTAGTGCTGATCCTGACCGCAATCTTCGCGCCGTGGATCGCCACCCATGACCCGCTGACGCAGGATCTCACCGCCCGCCTGCTGCCGCCATCCGGCGCGAACTGGATGGGAACGGATGAACTCGGCCGAGACATCTGGTCGCGCGTGGTTTTCGGCGCCCGCATCACGCTGGCGATCGTCATCATCGTCGCGGTGCTGGCCGCGCCCGCCGGGCTGATCATCGGCGCGGTCTCCGGCTATTTCGGCGGCTGGGTCGATCGCATCCTGATGGGCATCACCGATATCTTCCTCTCGATGCCAAAGCTGATCCTGGCGCTGGCGCTGGTTGCAGCACTCGGCCCGGGCATCGAAAATGCCATCATCGCCATCGCCATCACCTCCTGGCCGGGCTATGCCCGCATCGCCCGCGCCGAGACGATGACCTTCAAGAATTCGGAATTCATCGCCGCTGTTCGGCTTCAAGGCGCCTCAGCGCTACGGGTCATTCTCGGCCATGTCCTGCCACTCTGCACGTCGTCGATGATCATCCGCGTGACGCTCGACATGGCCGGCATCATCCTGACCGCGGCGGGCCTCGGCTTCATCGGACTGGGCGCCCAGCCGCCGCTGCCCGAATGGGGCGCGATGATCGCGCGCGGACGGTCCTTCATTCTCGACCAGTGGTGGGTCGCCACCATGCCGGGCTTCGCCATCATCATCGTCAGCCTCGGCTTCTGCTTCCTGGGCGATGGCTTGCGCGATGTGCTGGACCCGAAAAGCGGAGAAGGCCATTGAGCGCGCCGCTTCTCACCGTCGAAGGCCTGCATGTGACCTTCCCGACGCCACGCGGGCCGATCGATGTCGTGCGCGACGTCTCCTTCTCGCTCGGCCGCGAGCGCCTCGGCATCGTCGGCGAAAGCGGCTCGGGCAAGTCGATGACCGGCCGCTCGATCCTCAAGCTGATCCGTGCGCCGGGCAAAGTCACCGCCAAACGACTGGATTTCGACGGCATTGATCTCCTGAAGCAATCCGAGCGGCAGATGCGCGCCATCCGTGGCGCCCGCATTTCCATGGTCATGCAGGACCCGAAATTCTCGCTCAACCCGGTCATGACCGTGAAGGAACAGATCGCCGAAGCGCTGCGAACTCACCAGAAGCTCGCGGCGCGCGACATCCACGCCCGGGTGCTGTCGATGCTTGAGGCAGTTCGGATTTCCGATCCCGAGCGGGTGGCGCGGCTCTATCCGCACGAACTCTCGGGCGGCATGGGCCAGCGGGTGATGATCGCCATGATGCTGATCCCGGAGCCCGATATCCTGATCGCCGATGAGCCGACGTCGGCGCTCGACGTGTCAGTGCAGGCACAGGTGCTGGATATCATCGACGAACTGGTGCGGCGCAAGGGCATGGGCCTGATCTTCATCAGCCATGACCTCAACCTCGTCTCCAGCTATTGCGACCGCATCGTGGTGATGAATTCCGGCCGCATCGTCGAGGAATGCAAGGCTGGCGAACTGATGAACGCGACCCATCCTTATACGCGCGCATTGATCTCCGCCGTCCCCCGCCTCGATGAAACCCGCGAGGAACTTCCCGTCCTCGACCGCAGCGCATGGGCCGGAACATGAGTGCACTCACCCTCAAGAATCTCGACGTCTTCTACGGCCGCACGCAGATCACGCACGGGGTCAATCTCGACATCCTCGAAGGCGAGAGTTTTGCTCTTGTCGGCGAGAGCGGCTCCGGCAAATCCACCGTGCTGAAAGCGATCGCCGGCCTCGCGCCCGAATGGCAGGGTTCGATCTCGGCCTATGGCCAGCAGCGCAGCCACGGCATCGACCGCGCCTTCTCGCGCACCTGCCAGATGGTGTTCCAGGATCCCTATGGCTCGCTGCATCCGCGCAAGACGGTCGATGCGATCCTGTCCGAACCGCTTTCAATCCACGGCATCGGCAATCAGGACACCAAGGTCGAGGAGGTGCTGACTTCGGTCGGGCTCGATCGCCGCTTCCGGTTCCGCTTTCCCCATCAGCTCTCCGGCGGCCAGCGCCAGCGCGTGGCGATCGCGCGCGCTCTGATCCTCGAGCCCAAGCTGATGCTGCTCGACGAGCCGACCTCGGCGCTCGATGTCTCGGTACAGGCGGAGATTCTCAATCTCCTCAAGCGGCTCCGCCGCGAGCGCAACCTCACCTATCTCATGGTGACCCACAACCTGCCGGTCGTCTCCTTCCTCTGCGACCGGCTGGCCGTGATGCGGCATGGCCGCATCGTCGAGGTGGCCGACGTCGCCCAGCTCAAGCGAGGCGAGTTGATCGACCCCTATTCCCGCGAACTGATCGATATCGCCGTCACGCACTAATGACGGCCAGCATGAAGGACCGACAAATAATGACCAACGAGGATTTTGCCGCGGCACTGGCCGCGTTCGACGAAGCAATTGCCAATGATACGCGCGCCGACGCGCCCTGGATTGCACTTGAGACGCTGGCGCGAAAAGTGATCGGCGCAAAGCTCTTCACTACCATGACCGTCGACATGAAGAACGAAGTCGCACGCCGCGCCTATACCTCCGATCCGGTCAACTACCCCTCCTCCGGCACCAAGCCGATCCGCTACGACAGCTGGTTCGATATCGTCCACAAGGAGCGCAAGTCCTTCGTCGCCAATACGATCGAAGACATCGCCAAGGTGTTTCCGGATTACGAGCTGATCGATTCGCTCGGGTGCCAGTCCGTCGTCAACATCCCCGTCGTGGTGGGCGGCGAACTGCTCGGCACGGTCAACTGCCTCGATGTGGCGCATCACTACACGCCGGAGCGGGTCAAGGCGTCCGAACTGCTGAAACTGCCGGCGCGGCTGGCCTTCCTCGCGGCCGGCCGTTCGGCCTGATATTCAGGCCATCGCTGGCGCGGCCGGATTCGCGAGAGCGGCCGAAATATCGGTCGCCTTCAGAACGATCCACGTCTCCAGTGTCGCGGCACGACCACGGATTTCCAGTTCCTCGACCTCGTGGCCGGGGAACGTGACGCCGGCGAGTTTGACCAGATCGGCGGAGACGACCAGTTCGACATTCTTCTGCTTGGCCAGACCCTCGAGCCGGCTTGCCGTATTGATCGTGTCGCCGATCGCGGTCAGCGACGTGGCCTTGCCGTGACCCATCCGGCCGACGATGGCCGGCCCGGCATGCAGGCCCATCGCGATCCTCAACGGCGCATCGAGCTCGGCACTGAAAGAGGCGTTGAGTTTCTCGATCCCTTCCGCCAGCTTGACGGCCGCCTGCAGCGCCTGCCGGCAGGCCTGAGCATAGGACGTCTCGATGCCGAACAATGCAATGGCACCATCGCCGATGAACTTGTCGACCATGCCGCCCGATGATTCCACCGCCTGATCGACCACCGTGAAATAGCGGTTGAGCAGGAACACCACGTCGTAGGGCAGTTTTTTCTCGGATAGCTGGGTGAAGGACCGCAGGTCGCAGAACAGTGCCGCCACCATGCGTTCCTGCCCGGCAACCGCGTTCGGCGCCTGCCGGGCGGCGTGTAACGTTGAGCCGACATCGACGAGCGGCAGCACTGTGAGATCATGGCTGGGCCGTAACTGGCAGGCCAACCGCACATCGCCACCCGCCCCGATGCTCCTGAGCGTCGCCACCTCCCTCGCCTCGACCGCCGGTTGCCCATCCAGCCCGTCGAGTATCTGCACGCGACAGGTCGAACAGCGCCCGCGCCCGCCGCAGACCGAGACATGCGGAATGCCCGCCGACCGGCTCGCCTCCAGAATGCTTAGGCCCGGATTGACCGCCACGGTCCTGCCGCCGGCATAACGGATACGGATCTTGTTCCGCTGTGGGATGAACTTGACGAGGATGACACCGGCGATAACCAGCAGGAAAGCCGCGTAGAAACTGTAGATGATGCGGTAAAGCGTTCGCAGCGGCAGCCCTGCTTCCGTGTTCGGAGTTGGCGCTGCAAGTGCAGAGGCATGCATGCCCGAATAGAAGCCGAGGATCGCCAGAACCGGCACGATCACGGCGATCATGTGGAAGATGGGCGCTACGCGCTGGAACCATACCTTGCCACGCAGCCAGAACCACATGCCGAGACAGCCATGCGCCCAGGCAATCACCAGAGCCGCAGTGTAAAACGCCACCGTGCCGTTCGACACCCACATCGATCGAAGCACTTCCGTATAGCCCCTGACATAGCCGGTTAGCGAGAATTCCAGCCTGGTGGCGATCACGTGCTCGGCGAGCAGGAAAGGAAGCGCCAGGCCAAACAGGATCTTCAGCGCTTCGCCAACCGGCATGCGCAGACTGCCGCGCCGCCAGAGCGCATCAAGCGCCAGCGCAAAATGGCTGAGCAACGCGCCATAGAGCAGGATCGTGCCGGGTATGCTGCGCCAGAGAATGTTGAAGCCGGCGCGACCCGCCTCCATCCGCTCGATCGAGCTGATGCCCAGTGAATGATTGATGAAATGACCAGCGACGAAAAACGCAAGCACTAGCCCCGATGCGATATGCACCCTTGATTTGGTAATGGTGCTCGTAATGGACACTGCGGACGCCCTGCTTTCCTCGAAGCGAACCTATTCGATCGGTTTGTCCTGTAGCAATATTCCTGCAATTTGCTAAATGCGAACGGTGATTTAACTGAATGGATGACAGTTGACCCGGATGTTCCGCCGATTGCGCGACAGGCTCGCCAGCCGCTTTTTCGATACGCGCTACGGCCGCGATCTGCTCATCAAGGCAATTGGCGCGCGCACCCGCTTCATCACGGTGGACAATGGCGATCACCTGATCACCTTCTCCCCTGCCGATTATCTCGGCCGCAGCGTCTTCGTGAAGGGCCATTTCGATCGCGATCATGTCGACCGGCTTATGCGGCATCTCAATTCGCTGGGCTTGAGCGTCGAGGGCAAGACGCTGCTGGAGATCGGCGGCAATATCGGCACCCATACCATCTATTTCGCGCTGACTGGCGCCTTCGGGCGCATCGTCACCATCGAGCCGGATCCGCGCAATTTTGAGCTTCTCGCTGAGAATATCACCCAGAACGGCTTTGATGAACTCGTTGTGCCCATCAATTGCGCGGCAAGCGACATCGAAGGCCAGATCGACTTCTTCCTGCATCCGAGCAATCACGGCAAGAGCAGCCCGAATTCTCGCAGTGCGGCCGACATCAAGATGGCGGTCCCGGCAAGGCCGGTGCCGGCAATTCTGGCAGGCGCCGGCATTGCCGAAGCAGATGTCGGCCTTGTCTGGATGGATATCGAGGGCTACGAGCCCATCGCCTGCCGGTCCATGACGTCACTCTTCGAACGTCACGTCCCGGTGCATAGCGAATTCACGTCCGAATTTTACGGCGCTGAAAAGGCTGCAGAATTCGTTGCGTTTTTGGCTGGCTATTACGATGATTGCCTTGTCTTTTTCAACGACGACAGCATGGCGCGGATAAAGGTCGTCGATATCCCCGTGGATCGCGAGCAGTTCGACATCCTTCTCATCCCCTAGCGAAAAGAAGCTTTCTACGCCACGCAACTGTGATCGCATCGCGTCGACGATCATGCTAGATTGCCTGCATGGTGGAGAGCGACAGCGACAAATTTTTCAGCCAGATACCGGTCTTCGAGGAATTCGGGGGCGTCACCGATCTCGGCAACTATCGACCATTGCCCCACGATTGGGCGCTGGTGACCGGCGACATCGTCGATTCCACCGGCGCTATCAAGGCCGGCAGCTACAAATCAGTCAACATGGCCGGCGCCAGTATCATTTCCGCCGTGCTCAATGCCGTCGGAAGCCAGGATCTCCCCTTCGTCTTCGGCGGCGATGGCGCGACCGTCGCCGTACCGCCATCCGGCATCGAGAAGGCGCGCGCTGCAATCGCGGCTGTGCGAACCTGGGCGGATGAGGAGCTGGCACTCAGCCTTCGCGGTGCCGTCGTGCCCCTGAAGGATATCCGCGCCGAAGGTCTCGACGTCCTCGTCGCTCGATTCAAGGCCAGCGAACATGCCTCCTACGCGATGTTCGCGGGTGGCGGGGCAAGCTGGGCCGAGGCACGCATGAAGGAGGGCCAGTTCAGCGTGCCCGCCGCCCCGGCGACGGTGCGACCAGACCTGAACGGACTATCGTGCCGCTGGAGCCCGATCCCTTCGCGCCATGGCGAGATCGTCTCGATCATCGCGGTCCCTGGCCCGGCGCAGGACGCCGCCGCATTTCGCGAACTGATCAATGGCATTGTCGCCATCGCCGCAAGCGAGGAACGCGGCGGTCACCCCGTCCCCGCCGAGGGCCCGACACCAGGCCTGACCAGCGCGGGCCTGGAACTCGAGGCACGCGTACGCGCGCCCAAAGGCCAGCGGCTGAAAGCGAAGCTGAAAGCGATGATGGAATATGCCCTCGGCAACGGCCTCGCATACTTCAACATGAAGCTCGGTGATTTCGACGGACGCCGCTACAAGAGCGACGTCTCCGCCAACAGCGATTTCCGCAAGTTCGACGACGGGCTGAAGATGACCGTCGATGTCGACAAGGCCCGGCTGGCGATGATCGAGGAGCGATTGGAAGACGCGGCGCGATCGGCGGCTTGCCGCTACGGCATCCACCGCCAGGACGCGGCCTTGATGACATGCTTCGTTGTCAACCCGATGCAGCGCGACCACATGCACTTCGTCGATGGCGCGGCTGGTGGCTACGCGCTTGCGGCAGCCCAGCTCAAGGGCAAGGCGCCTGTCCTGGTGAAAGCCGTCGCTACGCCTTGACGATGTTGTCGCCGCTGATCTTGCGGCGGCCGAAGGCATTGCGCGTGTCGACCACGATCTGCGCCCATTCGGCGAGCACGGCATAATCTATGCCATCATGATCGGTGGCGATCAGCACCGCGTCAAACCCGGAAACCGCTTCCGGCGTCAATGCCACGGATGGCCGGTCCTTGAGGTGGCCATACTCGCGCGTCGAAGGCACTTTCGGCACATGCGGATCGTGATAGCTGGCTTGCCCGCCCCGCGCCTCGATCAACTCGATCAGTTTGAGTGACGGGCTTTCGCGGATATCTGGCACGTTCTTCTTATAGGCGAGGCCGATCACCAGCACATGCGACCGGCTGAGTGCCTTGCCGGCGCGGATGTCGAGCGCTTCGGCAAGCCGATCCACCACATGCCTGGGCATGGCGGAATTGATCTCGCCGGCAAGTTCGATGAAGCGGGTGGGCAATTCGTATTCGCGGGATTTCCAGGTCAGGTAGAAAGGATCGATCGGAATGCAATGACCGCCGAGCCCAGGGCCGGGATAGAAGGGCATATAGCCGAAAGGCTTGGTCTTGGCGGCGTCGATCACTTCCCAGATGTCGATCCCCATCGCCTCGTAGACGACCTTGAGTTCGTTGACGAGCGCGATGTTGACCGCGCGGAAGATGTTCTCGGTGAGCTTGACGGCTTCGGCCGTGGCAGTGGTGGAAACCGGCACAACGGTGGTCACGGCAACGCCATAGAAGGCTTCCATCAGGACGGCAGCCTCGGCGCCATCACCGGCGACCACTTTGGGGATCGTCGATGTCTCGAAATCCTTGTTGCCCGGATCTTCGCGCTCCGGCGAAAAGCCGAGGAAGAAGTCCCGGCCGGATTTGAGGCCGGTCTCCTCCAGTATCGGCCTTACCACACCATCCGTCGTGCCGGGATAGGTCGTCGATTCAAGCACGATCAACTGGCCGGGCCGCAATGCGGTGGCAATCGACCCGCTTGTCTTGGTGACGAAGGAGAGGTCCGGATCGCGGTGCTTGGTCAGCGGCGTCGGCACGCAGATGACGATGACATCACACGTCCCAAGTTCGGCGAAATCCGTGGTCGCCCGGAATCGACCCGACGACGTCTGCGTTGAAAGCACCTGGTGCGAAACCGCGTCGATATAGGACTGCCCCGCCTCGATCATCGTGATCTTGCCGGGATCGATATCGAAGCCCGTCACCGGAAATCCGCTGCGCGCCACGGTCATCGCCAGCGGCAGCCCGACATAGCCGAGACCGATCACGCCGACGCGCGCTAGACGCCCGGAAATGCTCGCGAGGAGGGTATCGAAAGGGGAAGGCGTGTCCGTCAATGTCGTGGCTCTCGGCGTGGGATTGTGACGTTTCAGTTGCGGCTTCGCCTGCACCATGTCAAGGGCGCCGGCTCCAGTGCCGGAGAATTGATTTTTGTAAATCTACGTAAAGTTTAGGCCTCGCAACTGGCTTTGCCTCGGACGCGTACTTATATTGCAGCGCGACGCGATCGATCGGTTGCGCCGGGTGACATGTTCCAGCTTCGACGCGCGACGCCTGGCGCTGGTTGGCAGAAAGACCAGATAAAACAATGATTATTCCCCGTGCAAATATTTCTGAATCCCTCATCGAGCGTGTATCGCACTGGCTCCAGCAATCGGCCCTCGGCGGCAGCGACCTCGAAGGGCTGGTGCATGGTCTTTGCGAGCGACTGGCCGCCGCTGGCGTCCCGCTGCTCCGGGTTCATCTGAGTTTTTCCATGCTTCATCCGCTTTATGACGCGCTCGGCTTCACCTGGATCAAGGGCAAGGGGGTGAGCGTCGAAGGCTTTCGTCCGGCAACCAGTGACGGCGAGAAGGACCGGTTCATCAGGAGCCCCTACTTCTATCTTTTGAGCAACGGCCTGCCGCATCTGAGGCGCCGGATCGATCCGATGACGTCTTCGGAATTCGGCATTTTCGACGATCTCAAGGAAATGGGCGGCACGGATTATCTCGCCTTCGTCGAATCCTTCGGCGAGGACACGACGCGCGGCATGGTCGGATCATGGACCACCGACGCGGCGGGCGGCTTCGGCGACGAGGTCATCGACGCGCTGCTGCATATTCAGAACGACCTCGCGGTTGCCGCCAAGATGGCCGTGCTTAGCAAGCTCGCCGACAACATGGTCACCACCTATCTCGGCGGCAATGCCGGCCAGCGCGTGCTGTCAGGCCAGGTTCGTCGCGGCGATGGCGAGACCATCCGCGCGGCACTTGTCATGGGCGACATGCGCCAATCGACCGTGCTCGCCGAGAAGTCTGGCCGACAGGTTTACATCGACACCCTCAACGTCTTCTTCGACGCGATCGCCGCGCCCTTCAACAAGAACGGTGGCGAGATCCTGAGCTTCATGGGCGACGGCTTCCTTGCCGTCTACCCCTGTGACAGGCATCGCGAACCGTCCGAGGTCGCCACCCAGGCGGCTATGGCTGCCGTGCGGGAGGCCAATGCCCGCATGGCCGAACTCAATGCCGACCGCAAGCAGAACCGCCTTGGCGAGATCCGCTACGGCATCGGCCTGCATGTCGGCAACGTGATGTATGGGAATGTCGGGCTCAAGGACCGGCTGACCTTCTCGGCTTTCGGCGGCGCGGTCAACGAGGTGCAGCGCCTGCAGGGCCTGACCAAGACGCTTGGCCAGACGGTGATCGCCAGCCAGGCCTTCGCCACCTATTGCGGCGGCGACTGGGTGACGCTCGGCGAGAAGCGCCTGCGCGGCGTCGAGGAAAAGGTCACGGTGTTGATGCCGAGCGAAAGCAACATGACGATGTCCGGCATCGAGCTTGCAGAAAGTAATGGACACGATGTGCGCTCTGAAGCAGAACATGTGATGCTGCTCTACCGCAACACGCGCCAGCAGAAACCAACACTGCCGGGACCGAATTTCTTGCAATGAAGAAGGCAATCGCGATCGCCATGTTTCTAGCGTCCGTACTTTCAAGCGCCGAGGCGATCGCAGAGGACACGAGTGCAAAGCTTTTCGACAATTTCGACGGCGCCGATTTCTCGGCCGCCGGCGGCCTATATTACAAGAACAATGCCGAGCAGCGCTCCGGCCAGGTCGAGTTCCAGAAGGACGTGACGCTTGACGGCGGCGGAGCGCTGAAGCTCACCGTTCGCCCGGGTTGTGGTATCAATCGTGAAGATTGCTCCGAGCGGGCGGAAATCTGGGAAAAACCGCAGCTGCGCGTGCCCTATGACCAGGCCGTCTGGTATGGCTTCGCGGTAAAATTCGCCGATCCGATCCCTCGGGATGACCACCGTTATCTGATTGCCCAGTGGAAGCGCGAGATCGATCCCGGCGCACCGGGCGATTTCAGCCCGTTCCTGGCCTTGAGGCTGCGCAAAGGCAAGCTCTTCGCCACGGTCGAAGCCAATCACTTCGCGCCGGTCTCGCTCCAGCCGAAAGGCACGCCGGCACAATGCGGCGAAGGCCAGACGCCGGTCTGGCTTCGTCCCGAAACCAACCAGATGCGCGCGCTGGTGGCGACGGACGGCAATTGGGAAGGCGAAGACGGCGGGCTATTCAATGCCTGCACGGACAAGATCACTGTAATCGATCGCGGCAACAAGCTGCCGTCGCCGGATTCGGGCTGGATCGATTTTGCCATCATGACCAAGCCGGGCCCCGATGGCACCGGCCATATCGAGATCTTTGCCAACAACAAATGGGTGGTCACGATCAAGGGCTATATCGGCCATAACGACCCGCCGCTAGGCGACAATCAGTATTTCAAATTCGGTCCATACAGGGCCGCAAGCTCGACCGAATGGACACTCTATTACGACGACTTCCGCCGCAGCCCCGACTGTGCCGACGTGCTGCGCGACCAGGCTGCCTGCGCTCTGGTCCGCTAGCCGATCTCGTTCCCAACGCTTCCTATCCCCTCGACCATCACGACCCTGGCAAAAAAATTGCCGTGGCCGGACAATGGACTCCGCCTCTTTAGTGGGCTAGCATTTTTCCGGGGAACACAGAATTTACGTGAAATGATGGAAGGCCAGCAACCATGGCGTCGGCAACCGACCTCCTGAGGGTCGAGAACCTTAGTATCTCGTTCGCCCTGCTTGGTGGCAAGGTCGATGCCGTGAAGCGGGCGGATCTGCGCGTCCTGCCTGGCAAGGTCACGGCTCTGGTCGGCGAGTCCGGTTCCGGAAAATCCGTTATCAGCCAGGCGGTTATGGGCATTTTGCCGAATACCGCCAGCGTCGGCGGCAAGATCCTGTTCAACGATCCCGCATCGTCCTCCGGAGCTATCGACCTGCTGGCGTTACCGCGAGACGGTCGTGAAATTCGTGCCATTCGTGGCGACCGGATGGGAATGATCTTCCAGGAGCCGATGACCTCGCTGTCACCGCTCCACACGATCGGTAACCAGGTATCCGAAGTCCTCAAGATCCACACCGAGGACACGGGCGCCCAGCGCCGCGCGGCAACGGAGGAGATGCTCGGGCTCGTGGGTTTCAATGACCCGAAGCGGGCTTACGACATGTATCCGTTCGAACTCTCGGGCGGCATGCGCCAGCGCGCGATGATCGCCATGGCGCTAATCTGCCGGCCTGCTCTGCTCATCGCCGACGAACCGACCACCGCGCTCGACGTGACGATCCAGGCGCAGATCCTGCAACTGCTTCGCGAGCTGCAGATGAAGCTCAACATGGCTATGCTGCTGATCACCCATGATCTCGGCGTCGTGGCCAATGTCGCCGACGAGGTCGTCGTGATCTATCACGGCGAGATCATGGAAGCCGGTCCCGTCGAACAGATCTTCCGCAATCCCACGCACCCCTATCTCAAGGGGCTGCTGGCTGCCGTGCCGCATTTCGACATGGGACCGGGCGAGCGCCTGAAACCGCTCCGCGAAGTGCCCGTCGACACCAGCCGCCTGATGAACCTGGAAAAGCCGAGAGCCGCCCAGGAAGATGGCGTGCTGCTTTCCGTTCGTGATATCGTCAAGACCTACGGCACGCGCAAATCCAACTGGTTCGCCAAGGACACGACGCCCCCGCTTCGCGCCGTGGATGGCGTCAGCTTCGACGTGATGCGCGGCGAATGTCTGGGCCTGGTCGGCGAAAGCGGTTGCGGCAAGACGACATTGAGCAAAATCCTGATGCGCGCGGTGACGCCCGATTCGGGCTCCGTCATCTTCAACGGCGAAGGCAGTCCCATCGATGTCATCAACGCTGAGGGGGACGCACTCAAGACGCTGCGCGCGGATATCCAGATGGTGTTCCAGGATCCCGTTGCCTCACTGTCCCCGCGCATGACAATCCAGAACATCGTCAGCGAACCGCTCGAGATTCATGATCGCGGCAATGCCAGGACCCGCCAGGACAAGGTTGTCGAACTGCTCGAAGCGGTGGGCCTCAGCCGGCGCCATCTCAACCGCTATCCGCATGGTCTCTCCGGGGGCCAGAGGCAGCGCGTCGGCATCGCGCGTGCGCTTGCGCTCAACCCGGACCTGTTGATCTGCGACGAACCCGTCTCGGCGCTCGACGTCTCGGTTCAGGCTCAGATCCTAAACCTTCTCAAGGACCTGCAGAGCGAGCTCGGCCTCACCTACATCTTCATCTCCCACAATCTTGCAGTCGTCGATTACATGGCCGACCGGATCGCGGTGATGTGCGCCGGCCGCATTGTCGAGATCGCACCGCGTCATTCGCTGATGCAGACACCGATCCATCCCTATACCAAGTCGCTTTTGGCAGCGGTGCCCTTCCCAGACCTCGACCGGCCGCTGGATTTCGCAGCTCTCAAGACCAACGGCGCCCGCGATACACGCAACTGGGGCGCGCAGTTCCGCGACGAAGGTGAACAGGATGCCTTGTCCTTTGCCGATCTCGGCGAAGGACATCTCGTGCTCGCACGACGAAGCGCCGACGTGAAGGAGTTGCAGCATTGATCAAGCGGCGCACCTTCCTCGGCCTGATGGCATCAAGCTGCCTGCCTGCCCTTGCGCAGGCGCAGGTACCCGACGTCGCACGGGAACCGACTTTCCTCTGGCCGCGCCTGAGAGCAGCAGCCCTGCCCGACATTATCGACCGCCTGCCCAAGAAGCCCCGCCTCATCAACATGGCGAAAACCGGTCGCAAGCCGGGCGGCTATGGCGGCGAAATTCGTATTCTGGTCGGCAGCCAGCGCGATACGCGCCTGATGACGATCAACGGTTACGCACGGCTCGTCGGCTATGATGAGAAGCTGGAACTGCATGCCGATGTCCTGGAAAGCTTCGAGGTCGTCGAGGACCGGATCTTCACGTTCAAGATACGGGAAGGCCATCGCTGGTCCGACGGCGGCTATCTGACATCGGAAGACTTCCGTTATGCCTGGGAGGATGTCATCCTCAGCGAGGACCTGCGACGCGGCGGCCTGCCGCGCGAACTCCTCGCCGGAGACAAGCCGCCGGTCTTCGAAGTGCTCGACAAATACTCGGTGCGCTACACATGGCCGTCACCGAACCCGGATTTTCTGCCGAAGCTCGCAGCACCGCAGCCGATCGTCGTGGTCATGCCGGCGGCCTATCTCAAGCAATTCCACAAGAAGTACCAGGACGAGTTCCGTCTTGCCGCGCTCGTCAAGCAATATCGCGCCAAGCATTGGAAGGACCTCCACACCAAGATGTCGCGCAGCTACCGGCCGGAAAATCCGGAACTGCCGACGCTCGACCCGTGGCGCAACACCACCGCGCCGCCGGCTGAACAGTTCGTTTTCGAACGCAACCCCTTCTTTCACCGGATCGACGAGAACGGCCTGCAACTGCCCTACATCGACCGTGTGCTGCTCAATGTAAGCTCCTCGGAGATCATTGCTGCCAAGACCGGCGTCGGCGAGAGCGACCTGCAATTCACCGGCATCGACTTCACGGATTACGCATTCCTGAAGGACTCGGAAAAGCGCTATCCGGTCAAGGTCAGCCTTTGGACCAAGACGCAAGGCGCGCTTCTCGCCATGCTGCCGAACCTCAACAGTGCCGACGACGTCTGGCGCAAGCTGTTCCAGGATGTCCGGGTGAGGCGCGCTTTGTCGCTGGCCATCGACCGCACCGAGATCAACAAGGCTGTTTTCTATGGTCTGGCCGCTGAAAGCGCCGATACGATCCTGCCGGAAAGCCCGCTCTTCAAGCCCCAATACAAGACCGCCTGGGCAAGCCACGATCCGGACAAGGCCAACGCGCTCCTTGATGAAGCTGGCCTAGACAAGCGCGATGAGGACGGCTTCCGCTTGCTGCCCGATGGCCGGCTGGCGCAGATCATCGTCGAGACGGCGGGCGAGAGCACGCTTGAGACCGATGTGCTCGAACTGGTGACCGATCACTGGAAAAAGATCGGCATCTCGCTGTTCATCAAGACCTCGCAGCGCGACATTTTCCGCAACCGCGCCATGGCCGGCCAGATCATGGTCTCGATGTGGTCGGGTCTCGACAACGGCGTGCCGACGGCCGACATGAATCCCGGCCAGCTCGCACCGACGGCCGACGAGCAGCTGCAATGGCCGGTCTGGGGCATGTACTATCTGTCGAACGGGAAGAAGGGCAAGGCGCCTGACATGCCCGAGGCAAAGGAACTGATCGAGCTGCTGGGCAGGTGGAAGCAGACCACCGATGCTGCCGAACGCACGGCCATCTGGTCTAAAATGCTCGATATCTATTCCGAGCAGGTCTTCTCGATCGGCATCGTCAACGCGTCACGCCAGCCCGTACTCCGCTCGGCGCGCCTCCAGAACGTGCCCGAGGAGGGGCTCTTCGGTTTCGATCCCACATGCTATCTCGGCGTCTATATGCCGGATAGCTTCTGGCTTGGCGTGGAGAGCTGACGATGCTGCGATACATCCTTTGGCGCATCGCCGTCATGATCCCGACCCTGCTGATCATCTCGGCACTGGTCTTCACCATTATCGAGCTGCCGCCCGGCGATTATTTCGAAAGCTATATCGCCGATCTCGCTGCCCAGGGCGAGGACGTCGACATGGCCGAGATCGCGGAACTGCGCGCCGAATACGGTTTCGACAAGCCCCCGGTCATTCGCTACTTCTACTGGGTGGCGGGCATGCTCCACGGCGATTTCGGCTATTCGTTCGAATACCAGTTGCCCGTGAGCGAGGTGGTGGGCGACCGGCTGTGGCTGACCATGCTGGTGTCCTTCTTCACCATCATCTTCACCTGGATCATCGCCTTCCCGATCGGCATCTATTCGGCGACGCACCAGTATAGCTGGACGGATTTCGGCCTGACATTTATCGGTCTCATTGGCATTGCCATACCGAACTTCATGTTCGCGCTGATTCTGATGTATTTCGCCAATATCTGGTTCGGAACCTCGATCGGCCATCTGATGGACCAGAAATATCTGGCCGAGCCGATGAGTTGGGCCAAGGCGAGTTCGATCCTGGAACATATCTGGATACCGGTGGTCATCGTCGGCACTGCCGGCACCGCCAGCATGATCAGGAAGCTGCGCGCCAACCTGCTTGACGAATTGCAGAAACAATATGTCGTCACGGCCCGCGCCAAGGGCCTTCACCCCTTCAAGACACTCGTCAAATATCCGCTCAGGATGTCGCTGAATTTCTTCATATCGGATATCGGCTCGATCCTGCCGGCGATCATATCGGGTGCTGAAATCACCGCGATCGTGCTGTCGCTCGAAACGACGGGCCCGATGCTGATCAAGGCGTTGCAGAGCCAGGACATGTACCTGGCCGGATCGTTCCTGATGTTCCTGGCGTTTCTGACCGTGATCGGCGTGCTGATATCGGATATTGCGCTGGCCTTCCTCGACCCACGTATCAGGCTGCAGGGCGGGAGCACCAAATGACAGCGACCACGCCACTGCCAAACGCCGGCGAGCCCATGACGCACTACGTGTCGGATGCGCCGTTCGATCCCTATTCCATCGAGGGGATGACCCAAGAGCAGGAGCGCGTCTTCAAGGCGTCGCAACTGAAGCTCATGTGGTGGAAGTTCAAGCGCCACAGGCTGGCGGTCGTCTCTGGGATCTTCCTCCTCCTGCTCTATTTCGTGGTCGCCATCGTCGAATTCCTGGCGCCTTATAACCTTCACACACGCAACGTAGACTTCATCCATACGCCGCCGCAGGCAATCCATCTGTTCGACAAGGGCGAGTTCATCGGCCCCTTCGTCTATGGCCGGGATATGACGCTGGATATGGACACTCTGAAGCGCGTCTACCGGGACAACCCCGAAAAGGTCGAGCCGTTGCGCTTCTTCTGCTCGGGCGATTCCGTCAAGTTCTGGGGCATGGTGGAGTCGAGTTTCCACGTCGTCTGCCCGGCTAAGGACGGCCAGCTCTTCCTGCTCGGCAGTGACCGGCTGGGGCGCGACGTTTTTTCCAGAATCCTCTACGGCGCCCGGATTTCGCTGACCATCGGCCTGATCGGCATCATCGTCAGTTTCACTCTTGGGATTGTCATCGGCGGGCTCGCGGGTTACCACGGCGGCATATTCGACATGATCGTGCAGCGGATCATAGAAGTTCTGCAATCGATCCCGAGCATACCACTCTGGATGGCGCTCGCCGCCATCATGCCCGTCACATGGAGTCCCATGCTGATCTATCTCGGCATCACCGCGATCCTCGGACTGCTTGACTGGACGGGCCTAGCCCGTGCGGTCCGCTCCAAGCTGCTGTCGCTGCGTGAAGAGGATTATGTGCTGGCAGCCCAGCTGATGGGCGCGAAACCGAGCCGCATCATCGGCCGCCATCTAGTGCCCGGCTTCATGTCGCACCTGATCGCCACGGCGACGCTCGCCGTTCCGGGAATGATCCTCGGCGAGACGGCGCTCAGCTTCCTCGGCCTCGGATTGCGGGCGCCGATCACCAGTTGGGGCATCCTGCTGACCGAGGCCCGCAGCGTCAGCGTCATCGCTTTCTATCCATGGCTGCTTTTCCCGATCATTCCGGTCATCCTGGTCATCCTGGCCTTCAACTTCCTCGGTGACGGGCTGCGCGACGCGGCCGATCCGTATAAGTGAAAGTGGAGTTCGACATGCTAGAGCATGCTCTAGATAATCGCATGGACGCGAAGACTGTGACCGCACGCGTTCCGGAGCATCTGAAATGAGCCGGCGTGTCGAAGACGCCCGTATCCTGATGTACAGCCACGATACGTTCGGCCTCGGCCACCTGCGCCGTTGTCGTACGATCGCGCATGCGCTGGTCGAGGATTATCGCGGCCTTGAGATTCTCATCATTTCGGGCGCCACGATCGCCGGCGCCTTCGATTATCGCGCCCGCGTCGATTTCGTGAAGATCCCGAGCGTGATCAAGCTGCGCAACGGCGAATATGAATCGATGGAGCGCCACAGGGATCTCGACGAGACGCTGAAGATGCGCGAGGCGATCATCCGCCATACCGCGGAGACCTTTCAGCCGGACATCTTCATCGTCGACAAGGAACCCCTCGGCATGAAGGGCGAGGTCGAGTCGACGCTGACCTACCTCAAGACACGCGGCACCACGCTCATCCTCGGCCTCAGGGAGGTGATGGACGCGCCACACCTGCTGGACGCGGAGTGGAAGCGCAAGAACGTGATGCCGAAGATCGCGCAGTTCTACGATCATATCTGGGTCTACGGCCCGCCGGATTTCTATGACCCGCTTGTCGGCATCGAAGTGCCGGACAACGTGCGCGCCAAGATGAACTTCGTAGGCTTCCTGCAGCGCAGCGTGCCAAACGAGGAACGGATCGCGCGGCGTTCGCATGGTGACTATATCCTCGTTACAACAGGCGGCGGCGGCGATGGCGCCGATCTCGTCCGTGATGTGCTCAATGCCTACAAGGAAGACAGAAGCCTGCAGCAAAGGGCACTGGTGGTTCTCGGTCCTTACATGCCGGCGAGGAAACGTATCAAGCTCGCCAAGAAGGCTTCCTCCCTACCCTATGTCGAGGTCATAGAGTTCGACAACCGCATGGAGGAGCTGGTCGCCGGCGCCAAGGCCGTCGTTGCCATGGGAGGCTACAACACCTATTGCGAGATCTTGTCCTTCGACAAGCCGGCGCTGATCGTGCCGCGCGTGCAGCCGCGCGAGGAGCAACTGATCCGGGCGATGCGCGCCACGGAGCTCGGCCTTATCGACATGCTCCGACCGGAAGAGTCGGAAGATCCCATGGTGTTGGCAGGCGCGCTCAAGGCTCTGCTCGTGCGGAAGCCGCCATCGATCACCGCACACGAGAGCATCCGGCTCGAAGGACTGCCGCATATATCGCAGATCGTCGGTGGACTGTTCGACCGGCGCCATCCGGACCATCTGTCGATCGCCAAGGGATGATGCGGTTTGCCTGAAAAACGCAAGATCGTAATCGTGCTGAAAGGCTATCCGCGCCTTTCGGAAACCTTCATCGCACAGGAAATCCTCGGGCTCGAGCGGGCCGGTTTCGACCTGTCGCTGGTCGCACTCCGCCGACCCACCGACACCAAGCGCCATCCGGTGCATGACGAAATCCAGGCGCCAGTGCTTTACCTGCCGGAATACCTGCACGAAGAACCGGGCCGCGTGATCAAGGCCGTTCTGAAGACCTTGCCGAAACCAGGCTTCTGGAGGGCGCTCGGCGCACTGGCGCGCGACTTCGCCAAGGACCGCACCCGAAACCGCATCCGCCGCTTCGGCCAGGCCGCGGTGCTGGCTGCCGAATGGCCGGAGGGCGCCCGCTGGCTGCATGCCCATTTCATCCACACGCCGGCATCCGCAACCGCCTATGCCAGCATGATGACCGGCATTCCCTGGACCTGCTCGGCCCATGCCAAGGACATCTGGACCTCGCCCGACTGGGAGCTCGCCGGCAAACTGTCTGGTAATCGCTGGACTGTGACCTGCACCAAGACCGGCTACGAGCATCTCAAGCGACTCGGCGGCCCGCGCGCGAATGTCCATCTGAGCTATCACGGGCTCGATCTGGCGCGCTTCGGCCATTTCGACGGCGAGCGCCCGGCACGTGACGGCAGCGATCCTGCAAATCCCGCCCGCATCATCAGCGTCGGCCGTGCCGTGCCGAAGAAGGGCTACGATATCCTGCTCAAGGCGCTGAGCCTGCTTCCCGCCGACCTCCATTGGCGGTTCGAACATATCGGCGACGGCGACATCATCAAGACGCTGAAGACGCAGGCCAACGAGCATGGCATCGCCGACAGGCTCGAATGGCGTGGCGCGATGGACCAGAAGGATGTGCTCGCCAGCTATCGCGCCAGCGATCTCTTCGCGCTTGCCTGCCGGATCACGCCGGATGGGGATCGCGACGGTCTGCCGAATGTCATCGTCGAGGCCTGTAGCCAGGGACTGGTCTGCCTGTCCACCGACATTTCAGGCGTGCCGGAACTTCTGACCGACGGCGAAAACGGCCTGCTGGTTCCCTCCGAGAACGCGGAAGCGCTGGCCGTGGCACTGGAGCGTGCGATCCGCAATCCGGCCTTGCGCCATCGCCTGGGTCAGGCCGCCGAGCAAAGGGTGCGGGCGGATTTCGACTTCCACACCAGTATCGGCCAGCTCAAGTCGCTCTTCGAGGCGGAATGGCGGAAGACGCCATGAGCGGCGAACGCAGACCGCGTCGGGTGCTGTTCTATGTCCAGCATCTCCTCGGCATCGGGCATCTGGCGCGCGCGAGCCGCATCGGCCGCGCGATGGCGGCATCCGGCCTCGACGTGACCATGGTCACCGGGGGCATGCCGGTCGATGGATTTCCCGGACCTGAAGTCAACCATATCGCTCTGCCGCCGATCGCATCGGGTGACGCCGGATTTTCCGGTCTTGTCGATGCGGAGGGAAAACCCATCAATGCAGCATTCGAGGTAATGCGCCGCGACCTGCTGCTGAAAGCGTTGCGCGACACCAAGCCCGATATCGTGATGATCGAGGCATTTCCCTTCGGACGCCGACAGGTGCGGTTCGAGCTGATACCGCTCCTGGACGAGATCAAATCGATGCCGGATCGGCCGTTCGTCGCCTGCTCCCTACGTGACATCCTGCAGGAACGGGCCAAGCCCGGGCGAGACCAGGAAAGCGTCGATCTGGTGAACCGCTATTTCGACCGGGTACTGGTGCACGGCGACCCGGCATTCGTGCGTCTAGAAGAGACGTTTCCGCTGGCAAACGGAATCGCGGGCAAAATCGTCTATACCGGCCTGGTCAGCGCCTCGCCCCCAGTGCCGCCTTCCGAACAGTTCGATATCGTCATCTCCGCAGGCGGCGGCGCGGTGGGCAATGGCTTGCTGCGGGCTGCGACAGGGGCGGCTTCTCGTCTACCCGAGGAACTGACGTGGTGCATCATCGCCGGGCCAAACCTGCCGCAGGCGGATTACGATGCCGTCGAAACGATGCTGCCCGCCAATGCCCGGCTCGTCCGTTTCCGCAAGGATTTCGCGAGCCTGCTAACGCTGGCGCGCGTCTCGGTCTCGCAGGCAGGCTACAACACCGTTTGCGATATCCTTCGCGCCGGCTGCGGTTCGGTGCTGATCCCGTTCACGGCGGGAGGGGAAACGGAACAACGTATCCGCGCCGAGCGGCTGGAAAAACTCGGTCTTGCGGCTGTTGTGGAGGAAGAAACCCTTTCCGTCGAAGGAATGACGGCCGCCATCGGTGCGATGCTGGCATCCCGAGACCGAGCGGCCCATTCGCTGGATCTCGAAGGCGCTAGACGCACAGCGGAAATCCTGGCCGAAATGCCGCTTCGCTAGACGGTGCCGATCAGCATGAAGCGTGTGTATTTCTTCATCGGCAGGGAGTCGGAAAACGCGACGTCGCTCAGCCCCGCCTGATCGACGAAGGCATCGAGGGTCGGCACGCAATTGATGTGGGTCGGCTCGCTGAAATAGTCGTTCGATTGCAGCAGCACCCGCGTACCCCGAGGCAACAACGTCAGCCAGGCCCGAAGGTCGGCAATGTGTTCGCAGCTCGTATTGATGACGAGATCTGCCCCGAGTTCGCCATAGGGCAATTGATACATGTCGGCGGTGATCGCCCGGAACCTGTCGGCCCAGGCACCATTCAGGGTTTCGGCGACGCTGCCAACACCGGGGTCTATGTCGTAGCTGTCGACCGCTCCGATCTCGAAGCGATCGTCATCGAAAAGCATCGAAGCGAGAATGCCGTACCAGCCGCCCAGTATCACAATCCGCCCATAGCGGCCGCCCAATGTGTCGAACAGCGCATCCCTGCCCCAGAGCTTGCACCCGACCTGCTTGTGATTGAAGGCATTGCCGACATCGGCGTCGGGATGCCGGGCCATGACCTTGGACAGTCCCTTGAGAAGCGGGCTGCCGGTATAAGCGGCGACCCCCCGCATCAGGTCGAAAGCGTTTTCATGCCAATCGGTTGTCTCGTTCATGCTGCTTTGGATGGCGTTCGTCATTAGGTTGTTGTAGGCTGGCGGGACAGGGAGTGCAAGCAATGCGGACAGCACTGACGAACGAGAGGGCCAACGTCCTGCCGGGGCAGGATTTGCCGCATCTCGATGGCATCGGTGCGAGCATGCGTCAGGTCATCGCCGCGCATTTTCTCAAAGGCTGCGAGCATATTCTCGAGATCGGCGGGCATGTCAGGCCGATCACCGATTACCTGACGCACCACCCGAACTCGGTCACATCGATCGATCCGAAGACAGGTCCTTACGATTCATATCTGCTGAACGGGCACATCTGCAGGGTGCGGCACATCGCGAGCAAGTTTCAGGATGTGGAATATGATCGCCCGCGGCACAGCTACGGCCTCGTGCTCCTCGGCTATTCCCTGACGCCGCTTGGGAAAAGCAATCCCCTGGGCGAGCGGCTCTTCTCGCTGGTGGACAATGCCAAGGTGATCGTGCTTGAATATTCCACGGCACTTGAGCGGGCAACGTCGCAGGTGCCCGAAATCATCGGCCGCAAGACCGTGAAAATCCGTACCACCCTTGATCTTCGCCTCAACGATCCCGAGATTGTCGATACGCCCTATGCCGATAGGCGCCTCGTTGTTCTTGATCCAGCCGATACATTGTAAGAGTGCTTGATGGAAAATCGTCTTTCCCGCTACATCTGGAAACACACGAGCAAGCAACAGCTTTATATCCTGGTGGTCGTCGCTATTTCGATGATCCCTTATTTCATGTCGTTCGATCTGCCCAAGCAGATCGTAAACGGCCCCATCCAGGGCAAGGGATTTGAGGGCGGCGGCGCGACCCAGACCTTCATGCAGATCGCGTTCGACCTGCCCTGGATCGGCAATGTCGAACTGTTCTCCGGGTTTGAGCTCGGCCGGTTCGGCATGCTCTATGCCCTGAGCGGGGTTTTCCTGGTTCTCGTCGTCATCAACGGCCTCTTCAAATTCTATATCAACACCTACAAGGGCCGGCTCGGCGAACGGCTGCTCAGGCGCATCCGTTTCGAACTCGTGGACCGGGTGCTGCGCTTTCCGCCCAGCCAATTCAAGCGGACCAAGGGCGCCGAAGTCGCCAGCATGGTCAAGGACGAGGTCGAGCCGCTCGGCGGGTTTACCGGCGACGCTTTCGTCTCCCCCGCATTGCTAGGCGGGCAGGCGCTGACGGCGCTCTTCTTCATCTTCGTGCAGAATCTTTGGCTCGGCATGATTGCGGCCTTCATGGTCGGCATCCAGGGTTTCATCATCCCCCGCATGCGCCGCAGGCTGCTGGTGCTCGGCCGCGAGCGGCAATTGACGGCGCGCGAACTCTCGGGACGGGTCAGCGAGATTTTCGACGGCATAGGCACGATACGCGGCTACGATACGACCAACTACGAACGCGCCGATATTGCCGCCCGCCTCGGGCGGATTTTCAAGATCCGCTACGACCTCTACCAGTGGAAGTTCCTGGTCAAGTTCATCAACAACTTCCTCGCCTCGGTGACACCCTTCCTGTTCTACGTCGTTGGCGGCTATCTGGCGCTCAACGGCCAGCTCGATATCGGCCAGTTGGTCGCCGTCATCACGGCCTACAAGGATCTGCCCGGCCCGCTCAAGGAACTCATCGATTGGGACCAGACGCGGCAGGATGTGCAGGTCAAATATGTCCAGGTCGTCGAGCAGTTCAGCGTCGAGAAGATGATCGACAAGACGATGCAGGAGGTCGCCTATGACGACGTACCGCCGCGCGAGGAGCCGCTCTCTGCCGTCAATCTTTCCCTTATCGACGACAGTGGCGCGAGACTGCTGTCCGGCGTGTCGATGCAGATCATGCCGGGTGAGACGGTCGCGGTCGTCGGCACGGCGGCTGCGGGCGGCGAGGCGCTGGCCGATGCATTTGCCCGGCTCATTTGGCCGGAATCCGGCAAGGTCACGTTCGGCAAAGACGATATCATGGCGCTGCCCGACTCCGTGACCGGACGCCAACTGACCTACGCGTCCGCTGAAATCTATCTTTTCCAGGGATCGCTCCGGGACAACCTGCTCTATGGCCTGAAACATGCGCCACTCAAGCCCGCTCTTTACGAAGGGGCTGCGGAAACCCAAAGGAAGTGGGAACTGCATGAAGCGCATCTCGCGGGCAATCCCGATTATGACATCAAGGGCGACTGGATCGACTATAAGGCCGCCGGCGCGGAGGGTCCGGACGATCTGCCGAAATCCGTGCGCGCCGCGCTCGATGCCGTGCAGCTTTCGAAGGATGTCCTCGACCTCTCCATGCGTTCCATCGTCAATCCCGCCGATTATCCAGGGCTCGCCGAACGAGTGGTCACGATGCGGCAAGCGCTTCGCGACGAACTCGAGAAGGAAGACCTGAGCAGCCTTGTCGTACCCTTCGACCCGGATGCCTACAATCCCGAAGCGACCGTCGGTGAAAACCTGTTGTTCGGTTCCGCCGTCGGCCCGCAACTGATGGGTCCCGCGATCGGCAAGAATCCTTACTTCCGGTCGGTGGTCGCCAGGACCGGGCTCGACGTGATCCTGTATAACATGGGCATAGAAATTGCCGAGAACGCGGTCGATCTCTTCAGCGATCTGCCGCCGGACCATCCGTTCTTCCAGCAGCTCACCTTCATGACCGCAGATGATATTCCGCAATATCAGGTGCTGCTGCAAAGGCTCAAGGGCAAGAGCTTCGAGGAAGTCGTGCCGGAAGATCAGATCAAGATCATCCGGCTGAGCTTTCTCTACATCGAGCCTCGGCACCGTTTCGGCCTGCTCACCCGTGAGCTCATGGAAAAGATTGTCGAGGTCCGCAAGGCGTTCCATGCCGGCCTTCCCGAGGATCTCAAGGACGCGATCGAGCCCTATGATCCTTCACGATATACGCCATCCGCCAGCCTGCTGGATAATGTGCTCTTCGGCCGGATCAGCCACAAACACACCGATGGCTCCGAGCGTATCCGCACCATTATTAGCGAACTGCTGCAAGCCCGCGGTCTTTATGACGACGCGCTGACCATCGGCATGGAGTACAACGTCGGCGCAGGCGGCCGCCGCCTCACATCGGTCCAGCGGCAAAAGCTCGGCATGGCACGCGCGATCATTCGACAATCCACCCACTATGTCTTCAATCGCCCGCTGCCGGGTCTCGATCACCGGGTGCAGTTGCAGATCGTCCGCGATACTCTGGATCTCATCCAGAAGAGAGAACAGAACGCATCCATTATCTGGGTACTCAGCAACAATTCGCTGGCCGAACTTTTCGACCGTGTGCTCGTCTTCGACAAGGGCAAGCTGGCCGAAGATGGCCCCCACGCGAAACTTGTTGAAAAAGGCGGCATATTCAGGGAACTTGTGTCATGATAGTCACATTGAGCCCTGAAAGACTATCAAGGCACATTGGAGTTCGGATGTCATCATGATGCTCAAGGACGAAGTACAGACATTGCGGCAGGTTCCGCTCTTTTCCCGGGTCGCACCTGCGAAGCTCAAGCTCCTGGCTTTTGCGTCAGACCGCGTGAGCTACCGTACCGGTGAAACCCTGTTCCGCCAGGGTGATCCCGGCGACGCTGCCTATGTGATACTTTCCGGAAGGGCCGATATCCTGGCGGAATCCCCGAATGGCCAGATCAAGGTTGCCGAACTCGATGACAATGCGATCGTCGGCGAAATCGCCATTCTCTGTGATATCTCCCGGACCGCGACCGTCAAGGCGGCCATGCCGCTCGAAGCGCTGCGCATCCGCAAGGATGATTTCCTCAAGCTGCTCGCCGACTATCCCGACATGATGTTCGAGATCCTGCGCTCGCTCGCCGACAGGCTGACCCGCACGACGACCGAGCTGACCGAGGCCCGCGCCCAGGCGAAGACCGCCGGCTGAGTGAGCCTCAGCGCTCTGTTATCGCGCCGGTCTCGAGATCGATCACAAAGTCGCGCGACGGCAGTCCCGACAGGTAGCGATCATACATTTTGAACAGCAGGCGGAACGATTCCACCGGCCCGGAGCGCATACCTTCCGCGAGGGATCGGTAGCGATTGGCAACCTGTTCATAGACCGCGAGGCGAACAGGCCCGACCGCCTCGACGCCAAACGCACTGCCCATCCTCACGCGATAGCAATCACGAAGAAAATCGAGTGCGGTGATGCCATCGAGATTTTCAAGCGCAGCATCGCTGCCGGCTCCCGCGTAACGCGCAAGGTCCCCAAGGCTCATCGTCCGCATCGACTTCGCGAGCGCCTCAGGCCATTCGCGCTTGAGATGGCGACGGCTGACGAGATGGCCAAGATGCGCATGCAGGAACTCGCCATAGTTCTCCACCTCGAGCATCCCTCCGGTTTCCACTCCGGCACGCATGGCCTGTCGCCGGTATTCCGCCATCAGATCTGTATCCAGTGACATCCGGCCGATGCCGACACTCTCGATCTCGACCAATCGGTTTCGCACAGTCACGATCTTGTAGGCAGCTGGAAAAGCAACCAGCGAAGGAACAGAGATGTTGACGAGAAAGCCGCTCGCGGTCTGCCGGGACGCGGTGTCGTTGACATGCACATGCCCGCTGAAATGGACCTGGATTCCCGTATCAATCAGCGTATCGCCAACCTCCGCGTCCGGCACGCGCCGGACCATGCCGGTCTCACCGAGCAGAACCAGTTCATCGTCCCGCGTACCATCGAGAGGATCGAGCGCCGGATAATGCGAAAAGGCGAGCAGCGTCCTGCCTTGCTCGCG
The DNA here is from genome assembly GCF_024707525.1 of Rhizobium sp. TH2. Taxonomy (NCBI): domain Bacteria; kingdom Pseudomonadati; phylum Pseudomonadota; class Alphaproteobacteria; order Hyphomicrobiales; family Rhizobiaceae; genus Rhizobium; species Rhizobium sp. TH2. Next base: position 3,518,030 of record NZ_CP062231.1, read on the forward strand.
AGCGCGGCGGGACACGTCTTTCATCCAATCCAGGATGAAAGCCTTATGGTGCAGCATCCCATTCCATCCCGCATCGGTGCTGTCGGCGAAGCCGTGTCCGTCGCGTGGCTCGTCGAGCGGCGCGAAGACATTGGCATCGATCATCAGCATCCAGACCCCTTCGAAGGGTTCGACGAGATAAGAGCCATCCATGAGTTCGCGGGTCGCTCCGCCAACGGAGCGAACGCGATAGCGCCGCGCCGCAGGATCGCTGTCAATACCGAACGGCGTTTCCCACAGGGTCGCACCGGGCACGCCGAAAAACCCGATATCCGGAAGTGCCAGCAACCCCTCGGGATAACCCATGCAGCGCATGCCAGACCAGACGATGACAGAATCGTCATCCTCACCTCGTCCGCGCTCGGGATCGCTGGTCACAAGGTCGTGGCCGCCGCTGGCATTGGCGAATCCCTTGGCACGGTGGCGGCCATGGTCGGCGAAGATGTCGTGGTTTCCAGGCGTCGCGTAGAACCGCATGCCGTAGCGGGCCGAATATCCGTCGAGCAACTTGCGTAGGCCGGCAAGCGTCGTGACCTGCCCATCGTCCGAATAGTCACCGAGCAGCACGACGTCATGGATGCCGCGCACGGCGATATCATCGAGTGCGGTCCGCAGCGCCGCGGTACTCTCGTTGAACACCCGCGTCGATCGGGAGACCTGGGTGAAAGGCCGCATGGCAAGCTTTCGGCCCGCCGCTTGAATACTCGCAATGCCGTAATCACCCTCGAGATCATGGAAATGCGCATCCGCGATGATTGCGATGGGCGGATGGCTCGGAGGCTTCATGCTTTGATTTTCCCGGGTCCGGCAGTCAAACCGGCCGCGCTGCGTTCATCATATTCGAAGACGCCACCGATTCCATACTCGCTTATGTGTCGCACTTTGGCTAACATGGCAAAATTCCGGCGGAAATCGAAAACTAATGTTATGAATTCGATAAATCGGCATACTTGAAGGATTAGCGCGACAAACCGGGGCAATTTGGGTTTGTCGGGCAGACAGGAGAGCGACGGGGTGTTTCGAGTGCGTTTTTGGGGAGTGCGTGGCAGCCTGCCCGTCTCCGGTCCGGAATTCCACCGCTATGGCGGAAACACATTCTGCGTTGAGATTCAATGCGGTGAACAGCGGCTGCTCTTCGATGCCGGCTCCGGGCTACTGCCGGCGTCAAAGGCTCTGCTGGCCGAAGGCATTACGAACTATAACCTGTTCTTCTCCCATTGCCATTACGACCACATCATCGGCCTGCCCTATTTCATCCCGATCTACAGCCCGGACGCGGATGTCACGATGTGGGCCGGGCATATGACGAATGGCATGACGACACGCCAGATGGTCAGCGAGTTCATCCAGCCGCCGTGGTTTCCCATCAGGATCGATGCCTGTCGCGCCAATATGAAATTCATGGATTTCAAGATGGGGGATAAGATCGATGCATTGCCCGGCATCGGCATCCGCACTGGAAAGCTCGACCATCCCGGCAATGCCGTTGGCTATCGCATCGAGTATCAAGGCCGCACGATCGCCATCATCACGGATACCGAACATGAACCCGGTGGCAACCTCGACCCCAACGTCATGGCGCTGATCGAGGGCGTCGATATTTTTCTCTATGACAGCATGTACACCGATGATGAGATGGCGCGGCATCGCGGCTTCGGCCATTCGAGCTGGCAGCATGCATTAAAGCTCGCGAAGGCGTCGGGGGCGAAAAAAGTGGGCTTCGTCCATCACTCGCCATACCGGACCGACGCGGAGCTTGATATGATCGACCGGAACGCCCGGAAAATCTTCCCCGGCGCGTTTGCCGTCCGCGAAGGCGATCAGTTCGACCTCATTTAACTGTCCGCCAGTAGCTCGGGAAGCGAAACCCATCGGCAAGCCGCGTGTTGCAGCGTGAAGGCGAGCAGCCTGTCGATGAAGCTCCACGCCGCTTCGTCGTGAACGAGATGATGGGTCAATAGTCCCATTGTGCCGCCGGAGACCGACATTTCGCCGAGACGCTTGACGATGTCAGCCAGGATCGTCTCGTCCGCCCGGCCTCCCCTTGTTCCATGCCAGTCCATGATATCGGCATGGGTATTGATGAGCCGGATCGGAGCCCGCTTCTCCGGGCCGAACACGGATAGCGCCCGAAAGCCGATGCCTTCGAGCTCCGGTATTAGATGTGCCGCGATCCGGTTCCAGGGCGGCACCAGTACGGGCGCAAACGCTCCGGGATAAAGTTCGGATAGCTTTTCAAAGGCAGCCTTCAGTTCCGCGAGCACGTCGCTGGCGGCGCGGTGGGGGCCAAGTTCCTGCTTCTTCTCACCCTCGCCAGCAAAATTCCTGTGCGACCAGCCGTGAGCCGCGACATTGATGCACCGACAGGCATCGAGGCGCCGCGCCAAAACCTCCCCGGTATGCTGCGGTATGACTGCCAGGGTCAGCGGCGCGCCGTGCTTTTCCGCCAGCACCAGCAGTCGTTCAAGCTCAGGCGTCGGCTCCATAGCATCATCATCGCGCAGCCAGAACCGGGCCGTTCTCCCAGCTTGTTGCCAGCGATCCAGTTCCGCCCGCAGCTCCGCCCATGGATCGTTCGTCATTTCGGCAATCCCGTGAATTCCTTGAGAATGATCGCGAGCCTTGCCGCCGCCTTATCGAGCGATCTCTCCTGCTCGACGAATTGCCGGGCATTCGCAGCAAGCGTTGCCCGGCGTCCACCGTCAACAAGAAGCGTCCTGATGGCGTCAGCATAGGCCGCAACGTCACCCGGCGCGGTCAGCAACCCGGTGCGGCCATCGATCACGACCTCGGGCACGCCGGCGATTGCTTGCGCCACAACAGGCAGACCGACCGCCTGCGCTTCGAGATAGGCAAGCCCGTAAGCCTCGCCGCAACCCGGCCAGACATAGATGCCGGCACGTGAGAGGATTCCAGCGATCTCGGACTGGTCCCGCTCGCCGTGCCAGACGATGCGGCCCGGCGCAAAGCCGGCGAACAGCGCTTCGACCTCAGGCCGGCTCGGTCCGTCGCCGACGATCTCCAGAGTCCAGTCGAGATCGCCGATTAACGCAAGCGATGCGGCCAGCATGCGGTAGCTGTCCAGCTTGTCACCCGGCCGCATCATGGCGACGGTCACAAGCGGCGTAGGATCAGGCGACGGCGTCAGCGAGAGAAAGGCGGAGGCATCGAGGAACGGTGGCAGCACCGCCGTCCTGGCCTGTGGCACCATCTCCATGAGCCCGATCCGGTCCCGGGCTGTCATGCAGATATTGACGCTCGCCATGGCCACTGCATTAGCGACCAGCGCCTGCATCCCGCCCCAGCCCATCCTGTCGCGACGTGCCGAAAGCGAAGCCTCGGCAGTGACATAGGGAATGGAGAATTCGCGGGCAAGCGCTGGTCCCAACAGATCCGGCGCCTTGTAGTACGGGTGATATGTGAACCATAGATCGGGGGGAGCGGCCTCACGCCAAACCTTCGCGATCCGGCTGGTTTCCGCCGCCGCCTCTTCCTTCAGCGCCGCCAGCCTCTCATCGGATGGCTCCTTCGAGAAGCTGCGCAATTCCGACACGATGTCGACCGTTGCGCCAGCGCGTTCGAGCGCCGCGACCAGCAACCTCGCCATCAGCCTGTCGCCTGACGGAACGGGATGACGGGGCGACTTCAGCGGCGAATAGAACGCAACCCTCATGTCCGCGCCTGATTGTGTTTTCGCGTCGAGGCCCATGAAGCGGAGAGGACTTCCTGCATGTTTGCCGAGGTGAAGGGCTTCATCAAAACTGGCAATTCGACACGCTGGCCCTGCTCCAGCGCCTCGCTGAAGCCGGTCATCAGCACGATGGCGATACCGGGATTGAGCGCCTTGATATAATCGGCGAGCTCCAGTCCTGACATGCCGGGCATACGGATATCCGTCAGGACAGCATCGATATCGGCCTCGCCCCGGAGTGCTGCGAGCGCAGCACGACCGCTGGGAACGGCAATCACCTCCACCCCCGCATCTTCAAGGGCCATCTTGGCGACCGCAAGCGATGACGGGGTATCATCGACGACGAGCATCTTGCGGGGCAGATGGGTATGGCCGGATGTTGGCGCCGGCGCCGATGTTATTCCGGAAGCACTTCGCGGCAAGTAGAGGGTGAAGACAGAGCCGCGCCCTTCGGCGCTTGTCACCGCCACAGCACCGCCGGAGCGCTCCGTGAAGGCATGGACCTGACTGAGTCCAAGCCCGGATGAGCCGTCCTCCTTGGTCGTGTAGAAGGGTTCGAATATGCGGGCAACGTCGTCGGCGCGCATGCCACGCCCCTCATCGGAGACGGTGATGGCAACGCCCGGCCCGTCCAGCCTTTGGTTTTCAGCACGAAGGTCACTCACATTGCGTGCCTTTACCTCGACCACGCCGCCTTTGGGCATCGCCTCGCGGGCGTTGGTGACCAGATTGATCAATGCGGTCTCGAGCGCCTGCGGGTCTGCCCTGACCGGCCATAGGTCATTGCCGAATTCGGTCCTGACCTCAACGGCACTCTGCGCCGCCTGATCGAGCGTTTCTCGGAGCGTGCCGACATTGTCCTGGAGTCTTGTCGTCCCAGTGCTCTCGTTCGATTTCCGGGAAAACGACAGAAGCCGCTGGGTCAAAGTCCTGCCGCGCGTCACAGCGTCGAACATCCCATCCAGAATGCGCCCGACCCGCACTTCATCATCGCGCCGGCGTCTGAGGCTCTCCGCGCCCGACTGGAAGACCATGAGGAGATTGTTGAAATCGTGCGCGATACCGCCGGTGAGCTTGCCCAGCGCGTCCATCCGTTGCCAGCTCGCAAGCGCCACCTCGTTGCGCCGCCGCGCGTCCAACTCCCGCAGGAACAGGAATACCGCAAGCGCCGACAACAAAAGCGTCACGCCGCCTGTTGCCATCAGCACATAGAGACCCTGTGCGGAAATCCGCTGATATTCCGCAAGCGGCATGCCGACGCTGACAGTCCAGTCGCTGCCTTCGACGGGCATGGTTGCGACCCGCACCTCTTCGCCTGAGTGAAGACGGCCCAGCGGCAGGCTGTCCTCCCTCGAGGCGCCCATCTCAATCAGTTCATCGGCCGGGAGCGTAATGAACTCGGTGCCGGCCGTGGTGGCCACCACCCGTCCCTTGCCATCCCTGATCCAGCCGATCCAGCTTTGCGGCAACCCGTTCGCCCGAAGGATATCGGCGAGCGCGTGGGGCCGGATAACCGCGGCCAGCCCGTAGACAACCTTGTCCTGGCGGATGACGGGCACGCGAATTGGAAAGGCGGGCAGACGCCGTGGCCCAAGCGTCACGTTGCCGATCACGGCCCGCTTCGTTTCGACCAGCCGCTTATGGCTCTCAAGATCGACCACCGCCTGCAACGGCCGCACAAGCTTGGACTCCGGCACGGCAAGGACCACACGGCCTTCGAGGTCGGTGACGCGAAACATCTCCCATTCGGGAATGCGGGCCCTGAGTCTGTTGCCCAGCTCCGTGAATTCCTTGGCCTGGACCGGAGGATCAAGCCGCGGCGACTCGGACAGGATCGACAAAAGCTGCACATGCGTTTCCAGTTCGTGGGAAAGCGCTGCGCCGAGCCTTTGGGCGCGTTCGCCGATCACTTCGTTCAGGGCGGTTTTCTGCGATTGGGCGAGGTAGTAGCCGATCACGCCGCAAATAAGCACGATAGGGATCGAGGCGCTCAGAAGGAGCAGGACGGCGGGACGGGCATTTGTCCAGCCATTGCCGTTGAAAACCTGCATTCTGGAGGCCTGTCGCACCTTGATTCGTCACCTATCCGCTCTACCCTAGCTGTAATCTTGCGAGCGGAATAGGCAACCCGTGTGATGGTGACACATACTCATATAGCCCCGATCGAGGTCACAATGACGAGAGCGGCTCCGGCAGATGGTTCATGGCACGTTCATGAGTACGGCGGTAGAGTTCGGCCCTCGTTTCCCTTCGTGGAAGGTAGGCCACACCGTCAACGGAGCCTCAAATGCAAGCCCAGCCGTTTACAGGAATGATGCCGTCGCAGTTTGCGATCGTTCAACTGGTCTTCGACGAAATCGTCCAGGCACCCTGGTTTCAAGACACGCAGGAAGCGCGCGAGGATTGCTCCGTCATGGTCCTGCAGCAATATCGGCGAGGCCATTCCGAACAGGATGACCTGTTGCGAGAGTGCATAGCGATTGCGAGGCAGCGCTACGCTGCTTGATCGGGCTGGCATAACCTTCACATCAATTTCGAGTATCCGCCGGAACATTGTTCATATCCAGGCAGTTTGAGTGTGGTGGCAGAAAACGCTCAGGACAGAATTGACGCGCTGATCGAGCGCTTTTTTTGGGCGATCGTCGCCCTGATCCTGTTCGTCGCGCTGGCCTTCCGCCTGCCGGGGCTCGACAGCCGGTCACTCTGGATCGATGAACTCTTTAGCGAATGGTTCTCGTCCAGATCCTTCACCGAGCTTTGGCGGGATGTGCCGCTCTATGAAACGCACCCGCCGATCTACTACACGTTGCTCAAGCTCTGGACCTTGCTGGTCGGCAATTCCGAGCTTGGCCTCAGAAGCCTGTCGCTGGTCGCGAGCCTCGCCACGGTATTCCTTATTGCCGTTTCCGGCCGGCTGGTGAAAGCCGCTTGGCCCGGCAAAGCCGTGGGTCTCCTCGGCGCCGCCCTCCTCGCGGTGAACTATGCCAATATCCGCGAGGCGCAGAATGCACGTCCATATTCGCTCCTGACCCTGCTTTTCACCGTTGCCATCATCGCAGCGCTCATACTTGTCGGACGCCTGCAGCGCGGCATAGACGTAACCGAACAGAGGGGTGGATGGATGGCGCCCGGACTGATCCTCGGCCTGACGGTCGGCTGCACCCTCTGGTTCCACAATACCAGCCTGTTCGTCGCCCTGGGCATCTGGTCCGGCCTGGCCCTGACACTCATCGTCACGCCGGCCGAATTGCGGCTGAGGAATTTCGCCATCTTCTTTGCGGCCGGAGTCTTGGCGCTCCTCGTATGGGCGCCCTATGTCCCGATCTTCATCCAGCAATCCAGCACGTTCATGGGTCTGGGCTTCTGGCTGGAACCGAAGACACGGGATTTCTACAGCGCCTGGATGCTGTTTGTCGGAGATAGCTGGCCGGCTTTGCTACTCGGCATCGTGTTTCTGGGGCTTGGTCTTTTCCGCCTTGTCCGAAGCGCACCGGCGAGCGCCCTGCTAGTTGCCGCGATCCTCGTCATTCCGCTCTATGCCGTGCTGGCCGTGAGCTTTTCGCTAAAGCCGATCTATTTACAGCGCCTGTTCGTGTGGATGGTCCCATTGGCGTTGCTGGTGATCGCGCTCGGCATCGTGACGGCGACACGCTCGCAATGGCCAAGGCTGGTGCTCGCACTTATTGTCATGGCGCTCGCCGCGACTCGATCGATGGAAGAGAACCGCAAGCCGATCGATGATTGGAAGGGGATCGTGGCCGAGATCGCCAGGAATGCCCGACCGGGCGACGTCGTCATCGCCGCTCCGGCCGAGGGCATCATCGCCGTGGACTACTATGCAAGACGCCAACCGAATTTCCCACCCATCGTCTGCGTTCCCGGCTGTTATCCCCAACGCAACCTCCCCCGGCCCTATGGCAGCAACTTCGGTGCTCCGAAACTGATCTTGGCCGACGGAGAGATTGTCGAGCGGGCGCTCAAGACGCACGGCCGCGTCTGGCTCGTCCAGGTCTCCGTGTCGCTCTACGATCCCAAGAGCATCGTAAGATCCCGTATCGCGGCCGCCAGAACCTTCGTTCGATACCACGGCAATGCGCTGGCCAAGGTGGAACTTTTCGAGTGAATTCTCCGTTATCCGGGCGAGCGGCAATTGGGCGAACCAACGATGCAGACCGACGATGAGATCAGGGCTTCAGACAGTCGCGGCACCGCCGCTGAAGATGTGTTGGGACCCGCCCTGCGGGATACGGAATTCAACCCGCCGCGCCGACAGCCCGAACCACAGCCCGGGGCGCTTCGGCGAAAAGCTGCCGAACTCACCGTCGTGGTTCCCACCTATTCCGAACATGACAACGTCACCGAACTGGTCAGGCGGCTGAAGAACGTGCTTGCCGACCTGGATTGGGAAGTCGTCTTCGTCGACGATGACAGCCCTGATGGCACGTCCAAGCTCGCGAAATCGATCGGCGCAACCGATCCCCATGTAAGATGCATTCGAAGGGTGGGGCGGCGTGGCCTCTCAGGCGCCTGTATCGAGGGCATCCTGTCCTCATCCGCCCCCGTCGTCGCAGTCATGGATGCGGACCTCCAGCACGACGAATCGCTGCTGCCTCAGATGCTGCACGAGATACGCCAGGGCGCCGACCTCGTGATTGCGAGCCGCTACACGGCAGGCGGCTCGGCGGAACAGGGCTTCTCCGACATACGGCGCTGGGGCAGCGAAACGGCGACGCGCATGGCGCGGACCCTGATGGGAACCGAGGTGTCCGACCCTATGTCCGGCTTCTTCATGCTCCGCCGCGAGACAATCGAGGATCATGCAAAGGCGCTGGCGGGCGAGGGCTACAAGCTGCTGATGGATATTCTCTGGACCGCGGGCAAGTCGCTGAAGACCGTCGAACTTTCCTACCGCTTCCGTGAAAGGCGGAGAGGCGAGAGCAAGCTCGATACGCTGGTGACCGTCGATTATCTGGGGCTCATGTTCTCAAAACTGTTCGGCGGCGTGCTGCCCGTCCGGTTCCTGATGTTCGGCGCTGTGGGCGTCTCGGGCATTGCCGTGCATCTTCTCGTGCTCGGCTTCGCGCTCTCGACCCTGGATCTCAGCTTCGCATGGTCGCAATTCTCAGCCGTGATGGTCGCCATGACCTGGAACTTCGTGATCAACAACCAGCTGACCTACCGCGATGCCCGCCTGACAGGCTGGCCCTTCGTCGGCGGCCTGTTGATGTTCTACCTGGCCTGTTCCATCGGCTCGCTCGGCAATGTCGGCGTGGCAAGCTGGATTTATTCCTTCCACGCCACCGCCTGGCTCGCCGGCCTCGCCGGCGCCATCATCGGCTCGGTCTTCAACTACGCGATAAGCTCGGCGCTGATCTGGAAGCGCAAGTGATTTGATGGTGGACTGAGGGACGGTAATAGACAATAATTTATATAATAAAAACAATAGCATTTTATTGAAAGCTGGAACAAGATTTAGCGACTGCTCAAAGCTTTGAGAACTGGGTGCAACTACCGGCCCTAGGTCGGTGCCCGCCACGTTGCATTCCAACCCCCTCCCAAACAAACTGTGAGGAGCCTTGGCAGGCCGAGAACATTGTTGACGACGCGATCGAAGACATCTTCAATACGGGTTCGATTGCAAACCTCATCGATCGCGTGAAAGGAAAGCGCTTGAGAAAGGGGTAACGCTTCTCATAGACGAGGCTTGAACCAGCCGAACAAATATCATACGCACTCCCGAAACCGTCACTTCGGGGGACCGTATGTACGACCTGCTATTGACGCAAATTGACCAACGTTCCTTCCTCACGCGCGCTCCGATCATGGCCGCCAAGGCCTTTTGGGCGAGCATGGGAGAGCCGTTCAGTTTACGTGCAGTCAGTGATTTCGCGGTAGCTGTTGCAAGGGACTATGTCGCAAGCGGGCACAGCGATCCAGTCGCCATCCAAGTCCCGTTTGGTAATGCAATTGTCGTGGTGATTCTTGCGCGGGATACGCCCGCCAAGGCTATCCGGGTCACTCAGAGTTTTGGCGGTCTGTATTACAAGCCTGCGGAAAAGCTTCTGCATTTTGACCATGGCGGCGCGGTCGTTACAACCTACATCGCGGAAGCCCCGTGGGAGAAACTGCCAAGTTTCATTGATTGCTCCCCTGCGATCGGCGTGGCGAATGATGGCGTCAGTTGGACGCGCGAGTATCTTGAAACCGCATTGGTCAGCAGACTGATTCCCCGCGAGCCCTACAAAAAAAATAGGCGAACTGCTTCGACCGCGGTGGGATTAAAGGAGCGGGTCACTATCGGAGTGCCTGTCTATAATTCGCCGCACCTCTTCACGAAACTCATCAACGACTTGAACGGGTCTCTGCCCGACGATCCCCTCTTGGAGATTTGCTTCGTCGATGACTGCGGCGATAGTTTCAGTGCAACAACGCTGCGAGAAGCGGTCGGGAAGTTGCGTGGGAACTTTCAATCAACCGGGGTTACCATATCGAGGAATCCCGAAAACAAGGGCTTCATCACCACCTGCAATGAACTTTTTGCTAAGGCTCGGACAGATGCCAGCATTTTCGTTCTCCTAACGACAGACATACGTCTGCCGCCAAATTGGCTTGATCGAGTGCTTGAGCCATTTCGCCGGCACAAAGAGGTGGCAATTGCTACGCCGTGGGCAGTCAACGGCGCAAATCTTGCGGTGGAGAATTTGCCGGGCTTCTCGTGGCGGGAAATGGACGAAATCGCTGGCCAGCACGCCCCAAGATACCTCGATGCCGAAACGACAGTTGGGTATTGCATGGCGGTTCGATCTGAAGCCATGGGCGCCAACGAATCGCTCTTCAGTCTCGTGTTTGAGAACGGCTATGGAGACGACAGCGATCTGTACTACCGCATGGTCATGAAAGGCTATCGCGGTGTCGTAGTCGATAACATGGTGATTTACCATCAAGGTGGCGGTTCATTCAATTTGCTCGACAACGTCGAAGCGTTGAGGAGTGACAACTTCAAAACGTTCTCATCAATCTGGATGCCGATATACCAAGCTAGAATTCATGCCGCAGCAGCCAAATTGAATAGCCTGAAGTCGAGCAGATTTGTGCCCGGCACCCCGCCAGAGTGCGACATCCTGTTCGTACTCCCCCTTGATTATCGGAAGGCGGGAGGGGTCGAGGCGGTCTTCAAGTTCGTTGAGGGTTTGCAGGACAGAGGGATCAATGCCAGGATCTACTCCATTCGTCATCACGAAGATGCGGATACTGTGCAGTATGAATATCGTGCTGTCAGTGCGCGGGAAATGGAAGGTGTTGGGGAGGTCCTACGTTACTTCGGGCGACCGTCGATTGTAGTGGCAACTTCACATGACACCGCACCTTATGTGCAAGCGCTGAGGCAAATGCTCGGGTGCCAAGCGTGGCATTTCGTACAAGGCCCGGAAATGGCGTTTTCAAGCGGAGCTTTTAGCTCGAGAGTCGTCCGAGATTTGCAGAAAGCCGATCGCATCCTCTGCGTGTCGGACTATTTGGCGGAGTTGATCAGTGCCGTTGCTCAAAGAGAGGCGGACGTAATACCATATGGCCCAGATCCGAATGAGTTCTATCCTCTTGGAAAAAATTCGGAAAAGACCATAGCGGTCCATTTTGCCGGCCGAGCTGACAAGGGAAGCGACCTCGCTGGGATTGCTGTCCCTATCTTGTTGAACCACGGCTACGCTGTCGAGGCCTTTGGCGAAGTGAGTTCCTATTTCGAATACGATCCGCGAGTTGTTCAGCATGGGTTCGCCAACGCGGGTAAACTCCGCAAGCTATTTCAACGATGCTCGCACTACCTCGATCTCAGCCGATATGAGGGCCTAGGGCTACTTGGGCTGGAGGCGCTTTCCTGCGGGGCTTTGCCCATAACAATGGCCAATGGCGGCACTGCCGAAATCTTGGAACGGTTCGACGCGGGGGTCGTGCTTCGTGGCATCGCTGACTTGCACCGACTTCCTGAGATCATAGAAGCGGCTGAGTCGATCGACGTACTGGCGGCAGCGGCAAGAGTGAGAGCGTCAGTGGGTCTTCAAAATGCTGTGGATCGGTTCGCAGCCGTCCTGGAGGACGAACAATGAACTTGGCACCCTCGTATGAATTCGGCGCCACCACCCCTAGTGATCGCCATATCGTGGGCTGGTGCAGGAACACCACTGATCGGCAGCCCGTGGAGGTGCTGTTCAAGTCCGGCGGTAAGACCCTGTTTAGCGTGACGGCAAGCCAAGAGGTCGACGTACAAGGCAGCAATGATGAGCCATGTGGTTTCGACGTCATCGTAGATGCCGATTTCTGGATTGTTTACAGCCAACTGGATGTATGCACCCCCGCTGGGGATATGATTGCGAGCCTGGAGAGATCTCTGGTTCGCGTCAAGAAGCGCTCCGACATTGCGGGACCAGAACATCCGCAAATGGAGCATAAATTCGACCATCCGAGCCCATTGAAGATCTCAGGTAGGCTGCACTATAGAGGCGATGCCGCGTCATACCATTACGTCAAACTCTTCAGTCGAGGAGAGCTAGAAGCGCATCTTACGCCGACTCCCGGCCCGACAAAAGAGGCAGACGATGAGGCGGATAGCGAGTTCTGCTACAGGTTTGATGCCGTAAAAGGGCGCCCGATCCTCGATCGTCTAGTGTTCGTGGTTGTCGACGATCGCTTTGCTTTTTTGACGAAAGCGCACACTCCTTCATTTCTGAAGCATGACGAAAGCAACTATGTTTTGCCGCTGCCGATTGACTTGAATGACGTGGTAGGAACACAGACCCTTGGTGCGGATACCCCGCAGCAAGTGTTGTTGTACGGCATGAAACAATTCCTTGGATGGGGATGGGGTACGGTGCTGGTCTTTGATCGGCAAATCGATGTGAAAGTGGCTATTAGCTTGGCGGACGGCTCATCGGTACGGGTAGCTCATACCAATGGCAACCTCGGAATCGCCCAACACTCCCCGAAGGTTTTGAAAGATGCGTAGACCTTTATTTTTTTCACACATCCCAAAGACGGCCGGAGGCTCTGTTTCAAGATCCATCCGGAGCTTGTTTGCCGGCGAGAAAATTATCGATTTCGAGAGTTCCGCGCCCTTGTTCCGGGTCAGTGATGGTGAGTTGGCGTCGGCCAGCATGCTTACCGGTCACGCCGGGCCCAATCTGGCGCACCGTCTTTCGGAAGACACGATCACGATGACAGTGCTCCGGGACCCGGTTAAGCGCGTTCTTTCAACGTATAACTTCTTTGTGGCGAATGAAGTGCTGGAACCGGGCTTGACGGACTTCATTGTCAACAAGTTCAATCTTTGGGCGATCGACAACCTCATGACATGGATGCTCGTCCATGATCACACGGCTGCGGGAAGGCGAGACGAGCCCTGGCGCGATTGGACCGAAGACATGCTTCTTGAAGAAGCATTCGCGGTACTGCAGAAAATAAACATCATTGGCGTGGCCGATGATCTCGGCGAGGTGCTTGGAAGACTGGAAGCGGTCTATGAAAGGAAGCCTCTGCCGCTGGAGCGCGTCAATCAAGTCGATCGGCACATTGAGGCTCCAACCGAAGAAGAGCTTGAAATGATCAGGAGCTACAATCGGCTTGATCAGTTGGTGTATGAAGAGGCTCTTCGTGTGAAAGATGACGTGTGGGAGCGAACGCGCGAATCGGTCACGGCGCTGCAATTCACGAACAATTTCATCTGAGAGGGCTCACGTGTCGAACCACTTATTGATCGGTGGCACTGGCCGGGCCGGAACCAGCTTTCTCGTACGCTTCCTGCATGAAGTTGGGCTGGACACTCACATCGGGAGACGTGGTGGAAGCGCGTCCTGGTTTGAAGGCGTCAACGCGGGGTTCGAGGACGTGTTGGTTGAGGGCGCGCCACAGCCAGCGCCTTATGTGGTCAAATCTCCCTCGTTGACCGAGTTCATCGAGCCTCTGTTGGCGCGGAACGACATCATTATAGACGGCGTTATAATTCCGGTGCGCGACCTGATGGACGCGGCGACAAGTAGGTGTGTTCAGGAGGTAGCGGCGATCCATGCGAAGTCTCCGTGGATGCTCAAGCAGCCGTCCGCGTGGACGACTTGGGGCTACACACCCGGTGGCGTGCTCGTCTCGATCGATCCTCGCGACCAAGCGCAGTTGTTGGCGGTCGGCTTCTTCAATCTGGTCGAGAAACTGGTGGCGGCCGACATTCCAATCCATTTTTTGTCGTTTCCACGACTCGTCTACGATGCCGGATATCTGGTCGACAAGCTCCGCAAATTCATACCAGGTTCTATGACGGATGAGCAGGCGATAGCCGCTCATGCATCGATTGCAGATGGTGACAAGGTTCGAATTGATGGCACCGCGCGGGAGGACGATTCGATCGAAATTTCTGCACTCAAAATGGAGCTTGAAAAGGTAAGGCAACGCGAAAAAGACGCCCTCGCCGAGATAATCAGATTGAAGTCTCAGTTATGAAATGCGACCGGCGACGTGCGACAGCAGCGGAATTGTGAGCGAGGCAGCGGGCGACGCCAGAAGGTCAATCTACGCCAAGGCCTAAGCTGCCCAGCAGCAAACGCCAAGTTTGGACCAACACAGGCGAAAAACACTTTAAAATACGCATACTTGCAAGGAAATCAAAACGCTAAAAGCGTGATGGTGGGCCCGGAGGGACTCGAACCCCCAACCAAGCGGTTATGAGCCGCCGGCTCTAACCATTGAGCTACAGGCCCACTCTGCCCTCGTGCGGGCGCGATGCAATGGTCATTGACGTGGCGAAGGCTCTAGCGGAAAAATCGGAGGCGGGCAAGCCGCCGCCGCAAAAGGCGCACAATCGATTGCGAGGAGGTATGTTCATGCAACTCAAGGGGAAAACCATGCCCGTCTACCCGTTCCGTCTCACGCTCGCCGCCCTCGCCGTCGTGGCAGTGCCGCTATCGGTGGCTTCCGCCCACGCATCCGACAAGAAGGAGCCGGTGATCGTGGTTTCCGGCCAGGGCGATGCCTCGGTCGTGCCCGATCTTGCCATCGTCACGCTGAGCGTGGCCGAGACAGCCAAGACCGCGCGCGAGGCACTCGATATCAACAATGGCGCCATGACATCGGTCATGAAGGCCTTGAAAGACCAGGGGATTGCCGACCGCGACCTGCAGACGTCCGGCCTCGCCATCCAGCCGCAATACAGCTATCCGCAGAACGAGGACGGCACGCCGAAGCTGCCCATTCTCAACGGCTACACCGTCACCAATGGCCTGACCGTTCGGGTGCGTGATCTCGCCAAGCTCGGCGCGATCCTCGACCAATCGGTCACATCAGGCGTCAACCAGGGTGGCGACATCCGCTTCACCAACGATAACCCGGAAAAGGCGCTCGAAGAGGCCCGGACCGAGGCCGTCAAGAACGCCGCCGCCAAGGCGAAGACGCTCGCCGATGCCGCGGGCGTAAAACTCGGCCGCGTCGTCGAGATCAGCGAAAGCGTCGGTGGTGCCGATCCGCAGCCGATGATGCGGATGCAGATGGCCAAGGAAGCGGCCGATGCGGTGCCCATCGCGGCTGGCGAGAATACCTATGTCGTCAATGTCAGCGTGACCTTCGCGATCGCCGAATAGACAAAAAAGAGCCGGCTCGCTTTTCAGCGAACCGGCTCTCGGACATGGCCAGACACCACTCACAGGCCCTGCCCTAACTTCTTGGTCCGCCCGCCTGTTCCTCCATGGCAACGAGCCATGGAGGAAGACGGTCCATCGCGAATTGGGGCGACAGATGGACCGCAGCGCTCCTGTTACAGGCGCGGGCAGCCGCGGACGTTGGCGAAGGAAATCTTCGCCCATGCGCCATGGATCTTGCCGGAAACAGTCACGCGGTTCGGGCCGATACGGCTGATCGCCACCTTGTTGAGGCCGTTACGCGACGCCTTGGCAAGTGCGAGGCCAGGCTGGCAGCGGCCATATCCCGGCTTGACCACGACGATCGGCGCCGGCTTGACGACAACCACGCGGCGCGGCGCGGGCTTGATCACGATACGAGGGTTCACGACCACGTGCGGGGTCTTGACGATGACATCGACGCTGCCGGCATTGGCCTGGGACGTGGCGCCGAACGCGCCAAGGGTAACCGCTGCGGCAACTGCAATCTTTGTGAACATAGAGGTCATTTTAGCTCTCCTGAAATCCTGCTTGTTTCGTACGTTCCAGGGGCCGGTTTTCGTCCCGCTCTGAAGCGTTGAGGTGACAATAGGATGAGGAGGCTGAATGGATTTGGAACCACTCGTTCAGCAAGCATTCACATAGGTGAAAACGAACTAAATTTCTGTATTTATTGAATTATTTCCATATTGAGCCGCCAGAAACAACGCGTAGGATCGTCTTCAGGCGGTCAGGAAAACCGCCCGGTCGATGCATCCAGCCTGAGATCCCGCAGCAGCCTCTGGTTCGTCAATTGATCGTTGCGATCAGTTCGCGATAGGCTTTTTCCGGAAACGCCTTCATCGTCCGGCTCCGGACGTTGCCCATCATACCGAGCGTCAGACCGAACCGGGCCATGACGGCATCATCGGGTGCGTCGCAGATCGCCACCATGTCGCAATCGCCCATGGTGAGGTAGAAATCCTTGAAGGAGCCGCCCATGGCCTCGAGCGCCTTCTTGGCAGCATCCAGGCGTTTGGGGGAGTCTCTCAGCGTGCGAGCGCCCTGATCGGTCCAGTTCAACAGCATGATATAGGTGGTCACGGCAAATCCTCCTCACCAGCGCCGCCTCACAGGCACTGTTCCTCATCCGCACCTGACGGGAGTTTACGCCTTGGATGCGTGCCAGGCAAACATGAACCCATGAAAAAGACGGCCACAAGGGCCGCCGTTTCTACCGGACTCAAACCAGGGCCATCTCAACTATCCAGGAAGCTTCTGAGCTTGCGGCTCCGGCTCGGATGCTTGAGCTTGCGGAGCGCCTTGGCTTCGATCTGGCGGATACGTTCGCGGGTCACCGAGAACTGCTGGCCGACCTCTTCGAGCGTGTGGTCGGTGTTCATGCCGATGCCGAAGCGCATGCGCAGCACGCGTTCCTCGCGCGGCGTGAGCGATGCCAGCACCCGCGTGGTCGTCTCGCGGAGGTTCGCCTGGATCGCCGCGTCGATCGGCAGAAGCGCGTTCTTGTCCTCGATGAAATCGCCGAGATGCGAATCCTCTTCGTCGCCCACCGGCGTTTCTAGGCTGATCGGCTCCTTGGCGATCTTCAGCACCTTGCGCACCTTTTCGAGCGGCATGGCGAGCTTCTCGGCCAGTTCTTCCGGGGTCGGCTCGCGGCCGATCTCGTGCAGCATCTGGCGCGATGTACGGACGATCTTGTTGATCGTCTCGATCATGTGCACCGGAATGCGGATCGTGCGGGCCTGGTCGGCGATCGAACGGGTGATCGCCTGCCGAATCCACCATGTCGCATAGGTCGAGAACTTGTAGCCGCGGCGGTACTCGAACTTGTCGACCGCCTTCATCAGGCCGATATTGCCTTCCTGGATCAGGTCGAGGAACTGCAGGCCACGATTGGTGTATTTCTTGGCGATCGAGATGACGAGGCGAAGGTTGGCTTCCACCATTTCCTTCTTGGCGATGCGGGCTTCGCGTTCGCCCTTCTGAACCATCTGTACGATGCGGCGGAATTCCGAGATCGAGATACCGGTTTCCGTCGCGAGGTTCTGGATTTCCAGACGGAGATCCTTGATCGTCTGGTTCTCGCTGCGGGAGAAGTCCTTCCAGCCGCGTGCCGAGAGATTGCCGATCGACTTCATCCAGTTCGGGTCGAGTTCGGCGCCCATATACTGGTTGAGGAACTCGTCGCGGGCGACACCGAAGCTCTCGGCGAGACGCAGCAGCTTGCCTTCGTTCTGCACGAGGCGCTTGTTGATCTCGTAGAGCTGCTCGACAAGGCTGTCGATGCGGTTCTGGTTGAGCGACAGCGACTTGACCGCCGTGATCAGCTCGTCCTTGAGCTCCTTGTAGCGGCGCTCCTGGGCTGGCGAGAGCGTGGCGGAAGCGGAAAGACGGGCTTCCACCTGCTGGTCCTGCAGCTTGCGGAGCTTCTTGTAGGTCTCGGCGATCTGGTCGAGGGTTTCCATGACCTGCGGACGCAGTTCCGCTTCCATGGCCGCGAGCGACAGGTTGCTCTCGTCCTCGTCTTCTTCCTCTTCCTCGAGGTTCATGCCCTCGCCGCCGACATTGGTGATGTCGTCGTCACCGTCGCCGCCGAAACGGGCGCGGCGAACCTTTTCCTTCTCTTCGGCAGCCTTGCGGTCAGCCTCGATCTTCTCCGGGCTCTGGAACTGCGGTGCCGCCTTGGCTTCCGGGCCGGAATAGGTGGTTTCGAGATCGATGATCTCGCGCAGCAGCGTCGTGCCTTCGTTCAGTTCGTCGCGCCAGATGATCAGCGCCTGGAAGGTCAGCGGGCTCTCACAGAGGCCCTGGATCATCGTTTCGCGGCCGGCCTCGATGCGCTTCGCAATCGCGATTTCGCCTTCGCGCGAGAGCAGCTCGACCGAACCCATTTCGCGCAGATACATCCGCACCGGATCATCGGTACGGTCGGTCGGTTCTTTCTTTTTGGTGGTCGCAAGCTGAGTGCCGGCTGAAGGCGCGATCTCGCCGCCCTCGCTCTCGCCTTCGGAATCGCCGTCGCTGTCGGGCTCTTCCGGCGTCTGCTCCTCGGCCTCTTCATCCTCGACGACGTTGATGCCCATGTCGGACAGCATCGCCATCGTGTCTTCGATCTGTTCTGAGGTCACTTCTTCCGAAGGAAGCACGGCGTTGAGCTCGTCCATAGTGACGTAACCGCGCTTCTTTGCGGTCTTGATCATCTTCTTGACGGCGTCATCAGAAAGGTCCAGAAGCGGGCCGTCCGGAGCGCCTTCGCGTTCGGTTTCCGCCTCTTCGTTTTCTTTGACTTTTGTTGCCATAGTTTGTGACTTTCTCTACGCCAATAACGATATACGAAGCTGTGGATATGACCTGCCGCCTGACGGCACGCGAATCAACAGCGACGAACTAACAGGATGACGGATTAAGAGCCGATTAATCGCGGCGCCGTTTCATCAGTCGAAACCGGCGCTTGCCGAAGCCAGCGATAGATCGTCCCGTACCCTATCCAACCTGCAATGAATTTATTCTCGAGTGTTGCCTGAATTGGTGATTCCCGCAATTTTATGTCTCGTCAAGCAAATAAGCTCAAAAACCGACAATTAGCCTGATTCCTGCGGGTTACCATTCACTTCTGCGGCTTGCCTCCTATTTAGGGTGCGAATCGCAAAAGACAAGGTCGTGAGCCGATACGCCCGACGAAAGCTTGCGGCAAACTTCCCATGCGAGAACGAATTTTGCACGCCCGTATGGTGAAGACCTCGCGCGGCGGAAAGTTCCAACCCGCATGATCGAAGGCCCAGGATGAAAACGAAGCGAGGCACGGCCGGCATCGACGATTTGAACGGCACCCGCCTTGCCGATCAGATCCTCGGGCTGGAGGGCGACGACATCATTTCCGGCAAGGGCGGAAACGACAAGCTCCTTGGCGGCGAGGGATCCGATGAAATTCGCGGCGGCGGGGGTTCCGACAAGATATTCGGAGACGAGGACGACGATTTCCTGTTCGGTGACAGCGGCAGCGATGTCATCAGCGGCGGTGAAGGCAACGACATCATCATCGGCGGATCGGGCAACGATGTCCTGAAGGGCGGCAACGGCAACGACAGGCTGTTCTCCAACACAGGCAACGACCGAATGAATGGCGGCGACGGCGACGATTACTACGAGATCGGGCGCGGCACCGTTGAGACTGTCGACGACATCGGCAATGACGAATACAAGATCACGGCCGACAGTTCCGTCAAGATCGACGACAGGGACGGCCACGACAAGCTCCGCTTCGCCGATACCGAGAAGAGCTGGACCATCACCATGCGCGACCTGATGTTCCAGCGGTCCGGCGACGATCTCGTGATTACGGTCGATGGCTACAAGGGCGAAACCACCATCACCTTCTTCTATGCCGAGGAGAGCTACCGCGTAGAGCGGATTTACGACGAGAATCCTGATCCCGCGGCAAAGCAGGGCTACAATCTCGAGATCGAGAATATCCTCAATCTCTCGAATGGCGACGAACCGATCCAAGGCACGGTGCTCTGGGAACTCTGATCGCCGCAGCGTCAGTTCCAGTCCATCACCACCTTGCCGGAATTACCCGACCGCATGGCCTCGAAGCCATCGCGGAACTCGTCGATCTTGATCCGGTGCGTGATGATCTGGCTGACATCGAGCCCGCCCTGGACGAAGGCGATCATCTTGTACCAGGTCTCGAACATCTCTCGGCCATAGATGCCCTTCAGCGTCAGCATCTTGAAGATCACCTTGTTCCAGTCGATGCCGAAGCCATCCGGCGCGATGCCGAGAATGGCAATCTTGCCGCCATTGTTCATCGAATCGATCATCGAGCGGAATGCGGGCGGCGCGCCGGACATTTCCAGCCCCACGTCGAAACCTTCCTTCATGCCGATCGAGGTCATGACATCCCTGAGGTCTTCTTTCGAGGGATCGACCACATAATCGATGCCGCATTTGCGGGCGAGTTCGAGCCTGAGCGGATTGATGTCGGTGATCACCACCTTGCGGGCACCCGAGCGCTTGGCGACCATGGCGCCCATGATGCCGATTGGGCCTGCGCCCGTGACCAGCACGTCCTCGCCCACGAGATCGAAGGAGAGCGCGGTGTGCACCGCGTTGCCGAACGGATCGAAGATCGCCGCCACCTCATCGGGCACGTCATCGGGGATCGCCACGACATTGTGCTCCGGGATACAGACGAACTCGCCGAACGAACCCGGCCGGTTGACACCCACGCCCTTGGTGTAATGGCAGAGGTGGCCCCTGCCCGCCCGGCAATTGCGGCACTTGCCGCAGACGATATGCCCCTCTCCCGAAACCCGCTCGCCGACCTGGTACTTGGTGACGGACGAGCCGACCTCGGCCACCTCGCCGACGAATTCATGACCAACGACCATCGGCACGGGAATGGTCTTCTGCGCCCAAGTGTCCCAATTCCAGATATGAACATCGGTGCCGCAGATCGCCGACTTCTTCACCTTGATCAGCACATCGTTCGGCCCCGGTTCCGGCACCGGCACGTTTTCCATCCAGAGGCCCATTTCGGGCTTCGCCTTGACGAGCGCTCGCATCATGTTCGACATCAAATCACACCCAATTCCTTGCCAACCTCGGCAAACACGGCAATCACCTTCTCGACATCGGCACGCGAATGCGCCGCCGACATCTGCGTCCTGATCCGCGCCTGGCCCTTCGGCACGACGGGGAAGGAAAAGCCGACGACATAGACGCCGCGCTCCAGCATCCGCGATGCCATTTCCTGCGCCAGCGACGCGTCGCCGAGCATGACCGGGATGATAGGGTGCCCCTCGCCAGCCAGCGTGAAGCCGAGCTTGGTCATCTCTGTACGGAACAGCGCCGCATTGTCATAGAGCCGCTCGCGCAGCGCGTCGCCATGCTCGATCAGGTCGAACACCTTCAGCGAAGCGGCCGCGATGACCGGCGCCAGCGTGTTGGAGAACAGGTAGGGCCGCGAGCGCTGCCGCAGCCAGTCCACCACCTCGCGCCTGGCCGAGGTATAGCCGCCCGAAGCGCCACCCAGCGCCTTGCCCAGCGTGCCGGTCATGATATCGATGCGGCCCTCGACGCCGCAATGCTCCGGGGAGCCGCGCCCGTGCCTGCCGACGAAGCCGACGGCGTGGCTGTCATCGACCATGACCATCGCATCGTATTTCTCCGCCAGATCGCAGACGCCGCCGAGATTGGCGATGATGCCGTCCATCGAGAACACGCCGTCGGTGGCAATCAGCTTGAAGCGGCTGCCCTCGGCCTTCTTGAGTTCCTCTTCCAGCGCCTTCATGTCGTTGTTGGCGTAGCGGAAGCGCTTGGCCTTGGAGAGCCTGACTCCGTCGATAATCGAGGCGTGGTTGAGCGCATCGGAAATGATCGCATCGTCCTCGCCAAGCAGCGTCTCGAACAGGCCGCCATTGGCGTCGAAGCACGAGGAATAGAGGATCGTGTCCTCGAAGCCGAGGAACTGCGAAATGCGCGCTTCGAGCTGCTTATGCTCCTCCTGCGTGCCGCAGATGAAGCGCACCGAGGCCATGCCGTAGCCGTAGCGGTCGAGCGCCTTCTTGCCCGCCTCGGCCAGTTCCTCATTGTCGGCGAGGCCGAGATAGTTGTTGGCGCAGAAATTCAGCACCTTCGCACCGGATGCGACCTGGATCTCACCCGCCTGCTTGGAGGTGATGACACGCTCGGATTTGTAAAGCCCGGCGGATTTCAATCCATCGAGTTCGGTTCTGAGATGCTGGAGAAAGGGTGAGGTCATCGGGTCTGCTTTCTTGGCCTGTCAAGTCGAAGCGGTATAGCAGAAGCCAAGCCCGAATGCTGCATTTGCGACGCCGGATTTCTGCCGTTTGAAGGATATCGTTTTCAGTAGCGATCGGGCCGGAAGGGCCGCATGTCGATAGCAGGCATGCCGCCATCCATCATGGTCGCCAGCACATCAGCGCTCGCAGGTCCGAGGGTGAATCCCTGATGGCCGTGGCCGAAATTCATCCACAGGCCCTTTTCATGCTGGGACGCACCGATCACCGGCAGCATATCGGGCATGCAGGGCCGCGTGCCCTGCCACGGCTTGTCCTCGATGCGCTGGCCGAGATCGAATAGGTCCTTCGCCGCCTCTTCCGCGTGTTCGAGCTGGTTATAGGCCGGGCCGGCATGGAAACGCGCGAGATGCGCACCGGTGGTGATGCGCGTGCCAGCCAGCATCGGCAGCAGGAGATAGCCGTTCTCGCTGTCCATGACTGGCGCGTTAAGCTGCTCCGGCGAGCGGTAGTGCGCATGATAGCCGCGCTTGTAGACCATGGGAAAATGGTGGCCGAATTTCCTCAGCGTGTCCGATGACCATGGGCCAAGCGAGAAGACGGCGTGCTCCGCCTCGATCGGTCCTTCTTCCGTCATCACGGTCCAGCCCGCGCCGACGCGTCGCAGCGTTGCCGCATCGCCATGGACAAACCTGCCACCCGATCGCTGGAAGAGATCGGCGTAGGACTCGACCAGCCCGCCGGGGTCGCTGACCGTCCAGGAATCGAGCCAGTGCACCGCGCCCGCGCCGCCGGTCTTGAGCGCCGGCTCGGCTGCCGCCATCTCGCTTGCCGAGAGTGCAGCATAGCCGATGCCATAGGCCTCCTTCTTACGCTCGGCATCCTTCAAGGCAGTTTCGAGTTCAGCCACGGTACGATGAAGCACACGAAAGCCGGATTTCCGGATGAGATTGCCGGCGCCGGCGCGTTCGATCAGCTTTTCATGCGTCGAAGTCGCCTGCGCGATCAGGCTCGCCCAGGCAATGGCGGCCGCGCGGTGGCGACCTTCCTCGGAATGCCACCAGTAGCGAAATAGCGCGCCTATGTGGAATGGCAGTTCGCGGAAGGCGTAGAAGACGTCATTGGTCTGGCCGAAGGCAATATCGACGAGCTCGCGAATCGACCGCGGCATCGCATAGGGTTCGACGGCCTCGGACTGGATGATGCCGGCATTGCCGAAGCTGGTTTCCCGGCCCGGCGCCTTGCGATCGACCAGCGTGACCGCCCAGCCGCGACCCTGAAGCGCCAAAGCGGTGGAAACACCAGCCATGCCGGCTCCCAGGACGATTGCGCTCTTCATCGACGGCTTCCCTGCTCAAAGTCTCTTGTTTGAGCTTCTCAGTAGATTCGGACGCCCTGCCGTTCAAGCTCTCTTTGAACCGAAGGCATATCGACACGGTCGAAATCGCTGCCATCCTTCACCGAGATCGCCGCAGCGACACCCGCGCCCTGCCCCGCGACCGCGCAGCAGGCCATGTTGCGGGTCGCGGCATGCGCGATCCGGTCGCCACCGATCGCCCGGCCGGCGACCAACAGGTTCTTCACGCCCTTGGGCAGCATCGAGCGATAGGGAACATGCATATAGCGGCCCGTGGTCGGCAGGATCAGCACACCATAGCCATCGATGAACTCGGGATAGATGCCGATCGTATCCTCGAACCGGCCTTCGTTGCGCACGTCGCTTTCAGTCATATTGTAGACCGCATCGAGCTTGCGGGTGTCGCGGATGCCGATCGACATGCCGAAATTCCTCAACCGCGCGCCCTCGCAACCCGGTGTGTAGCGGCGCAGTGCCTCGATCGCCAGCATCGCCTGCTTGCGGCCCTCGATCTCGAAGATGGTCATGCTGTCGGGATCGGTGCCGTCGCAGCCCGCCAGATGGACGAGGTTCATATAGGTCAGCTCGCCGCTGTCATGCATCGCGCCCCAGGTCCCGGCGATGGTGTTGAGGTGCTTGGGGATGACGCCGTCCTTGATCGCCTGGGCGAACGGTTTTGCGAGGAAGGGCGAGAACATCTCGTCTTCCTTGCCCGACGTCTCGATCTGCCATTCGCCGGTCGACCAGCTCGAATATGTCTGCGGATCGCTCCTGATGCCCTCCATGAACTTCTTCTTGTCGACGCCCGCGAGGTGGAACATCACCGAGGCCGCCTGCATCTGTTCGACCGGCGTCTTGAACGTGGCGGCACCCGCGCGCGTCGCGACATCCGCGTCACCCGTGGCATCGATGACGCGCCTGGCCAGAATCGCCTCCCGGCCCGCCTTGGATTCGACGACGATGCCGATGATCGCATCGCCATTCATGAGCGGTGCCACGAACTGCCGGTGGAGCATGGGATGGATGCCGGCTTCCTCGACCAGACGGTCGGCGACCAGCTTGAAGCCTTCGGAATCCAGTTCGTAGGACAGCGACTGGCTCTCCGGCACCGCGGCTCCCATCGCCTTGGCGCGTTCCTCGAACTCCCAGCCGATGCCGTTCGCCTCGACCGTCGCTTCATGCCGGTACCAGGCAAAGCCCTCGACGCCGACAACGGTGATATTGCCGCCGAAGCAGCCGAAGCGCTCGACAAGCGTGACCTCGACGCCAGCTCGCGCCGCAGCGAGTGCGGCCGCCAGCCCCCCGGGACCCGAGCCGACCACCAGCACATCCGTCTGGCGGATGACTTCGATCTGACGGGCGGGTTCGGTGATAAACGTCGGCGTAATGGGCATTGGGAATCTCATGAAAACGATGAATCCCGGGAGGGTAGCCGGATGTGGCAACTTGCGCCATGTCAGGCGCGACAGGCCGGCGGCGGCTTCTGACAAGGACCATCAACCGGCTTGTTTACAGGCTGTTCAGAGCCATAGTATTCAATTTCCTGAAGAAAATACGCTCATCCAAAAACTAGCGGTTGCTTTCGGGGGTCATAGCGCCTACATATGGAGCACCGATATTTGCTTGCTGAGCTTTTGTTATCGCACCCTGGCAGGTGCAGTTGCCGAACCCTCTTCAAACATCGCTACACAATCTGTCGCGCATTCCCGCGTGCCGGAAATTCAATCTGCTATGAAAGGGTTCATTATGGCCACTGGCACAGTTAAATGGTTCAATTCCACCAAGGGCTTCGGCTTCATCCAGCCGGATAACGGCGGCGAAGACGCATTCGTCCACATCTCCGCCGTAGAGCGTGCTGGCATGCGCGAAATCGTGGAAGGCCAGAAGCTTTCCTACGAACTCGAGCGTGACAACAAGTCGGGCAAGATGTCCGCCACTCAGCTTCGCGCTGCTTGATCAAGATCCGATCTCGCCTCTGACCACGAATGTACTGGCATTGCGTGGGATCGATCTAAAGACAAAGCCAGGCACCATGCCTGGCTTTTTGCAATTTCCGACAGGATGAGATATTGACCGAATCCACCAGCAAAGCCCGCGAACGGGCCGAGTCTGCGTTCGGCAAGACTCAATCGCAATTCATGGCACGTAGCCGGATCGTCTCCGAAGACGACGCGATTGTTCAAGCCCGCGACGAGAAGACGATGCGCCTGCGCGAATTGCGCAAGGCAAAGGAAGCCAGCGATCTGGCGGCGGCGGCCGAAACGCCCAAGCCGACCAAAGGCGGCCGCAAACCCTGACCATGATGCAGCAAGGCCAAAGGCCCGTGGCTGCTGAACGCCTCAATGGAACCGAGATTTGAAAAAGAGCGACAACGAACTTCACGACCGCCGCAAGGTCGCGGCCGATGCCAAGAAGGCACTGCTGGAAAATTTCCGCAAGGCACAGAGCGAATCCGCCCCTGAACGTGAGGCCAAGCAGGCCGAACGCCTGGCCATCGCGACCGCGCGCGAGGAACGCCGCGCCGAGCGCGAACGCGTCAAGGCCGAAGAGCAGGCAGAACTGCTGCGTCTCGAGGCCGAGCGCCTTGCTCAGCTGGAAGCCGAGGCCCGCGCCGAAGCCGAACAACGCGAAGCAGCCGACAAGCAGCGAATCTCCCGCGTGATCGAAGACGAAGCCGCCCGCAAGGCCGAACGCGACCGCCGCTACGCCGCCCGCAAGGCACGCCAAGGCTGATCATCAGTCTTTGTTGAGAACGGCGGGATCAATGCCCGCCGCCGGCCGGCCCTTTGACCCGGCCCGACATCACGCCGAAGCCATCGACCAGCGCTTCCTGGTTTTCCAGGCGAGCCACTTCGAGCTGCACTTCCTTCAGCGACAGCATCAGTTGTTCGACCTCGCGTTCGGCGCCGCGTTCGGTGGCGTCGGCGAGTTCGCGTTCGATCTCGCGGCGCTGGCGCGCCAGTGCGAGCGCTCGCATATGCAGCGACAGCGCCTGCAGATAGCCTTCGCGTGCGTCTTCGATTGCCGCATGCTCCGTCGCGGTCCACAGACGCGCGAAGCGTATCTGTTTGTCGAGGCCGGCAAGCAGGGTATCGAACCCTTGAGTTTCCAGCGCCGTCAACAGTTCCTCGCGCGTGAGATCGGAGCCACTCGCGGCGGCAATCCCCATCATCGCCTGCCAGAAGCGGCGCATGTCACGGCTCTCGAATTCGATCTGCCGGATCGTGTCGTAATCCTCGAAGAACAGTGCGGGATGGTTGACAATCGTCAGTGCCAGCACGCTTTCCCTCAGCGACGGCAGCGAGCCGTAGCCGGTGACCATGCCGGTTCGCGCCAACCGGTCGGATATGGGCGCCGATCGGCCGGGATTGTTGGCGGCGGGGGCGCGTCCCTGCCCTTGGCCCTGGCCACGTGGCGTGAAGGGCCGCCGCGCATCCCGGCTTTGCTGGCTCGGCTGGAAGAACGCATAGAGCCGGTCACGCATGTCCTGCTGGTAGTGCCGGCGCACGCTTTCATCGCCGATCACCTGCGTCACCTGCTTCAACCGTGCTTCGAGTTCGGCGCGCTTTTCCGGCGTGTCGAAGGTCGCGCCCGATGTTTCGCGGAGCCACACCATGTCGGCGAGCGCCCGCGCCTCGGCAATGACCTTGTCGAACGGCGCACGGCCCTCGATCTTCACCAGATCGTCCGGATCCTTGCCATCGGGCAATAGCGCAATGCGGAGCGACTGGCCGGGCTTCAAGTGCGGGAGTGCCAGATCGACCGCACGCGAGGCCGCACGCATGCCCGCCCCATCGCCATCAAAGCAGAGCACCGGCACCGGCGTCATCTTCCAGAGCAGCGCCAGCTGGTTCTCGGTCAGCGCGGTGCCGAGCGGTGCCACGGCGTTCTCGACGCCGGCCTGTGCCAGCCCGATCACATCCATATAGCCTTCGACCGCGATGATCGTACCGGCACCATCCGCACCCTGCGACGCGCGGCGGGCGCGCGCGAAATTGTAGAGCACCTGCCCCTTGGAAAAGAGCTCGGTCTCGTTCGAATTGAGATACTTCGCGGGCGCATCCGATGATAGCGCCCGACCGCCGAAAGCGATCACCTTTTCGCGCGACGACAGGATCGGAAACATGATGCGGTCGCGGAACCGGTCGTAGGAGACCGGAACATTCTCATGCACGACCAGCCCGCAGGCCTCGATCTGATCCCTGGAAACGCCCTTTGATGCGAGATGCTCCTTGAGTGCATTGCGGCTCTCAAGCGCGTATCCCAACCGGAACGTCTCGATCGTCCGTCCGGTCAGACCGCGATCACGAAGATAAGCGCGAGCCTTCGCGCCGGCCGCCGTCTGCAACTGATCCTGGAAGAATCGGGTCGCGAGTTCCATCACGTCGAAGAGATTGTGCCGCTCGCGTTCGCGCCGCTCGGTCTCAGGATCGGGCGCGGGAAGCGCGACGCCCGCCATGTCGGCGATCTGCTGCACCGCCTCGTTGAACGGCAATCCGTCGAGTTCCATCAGGAACCGGAAATGATCGCCCGACACGCCGCAGCCGAAGCAATGGTAGCGGCCCTTGCGGTCCTCGCAATGGAAGCTTGGCGATTTCTCGCCGTGGAACGGGCAGCAGGCCCAGTAATCGCCCTTACCCGTATTGGTCTTGCGCCGGTCCCAGGTCACGCGACGGCCAATCACGTCCGAGATCGTGACGCGGTCGCGAAGCTCATCCAGAAACTGGTTCGAAAAACGCATGGATATATAGGAGCCTTGTTAGGGAGAAGATATAACCACGTCCCCAACCGATTGCCAATCGATCAGCGCCGATATCAGCTCAACAGCGACTTGATCTGCCCCGACGCCTTGCCGAAGTCGAGCTGGCCGGGATAACGCTCCTTGAGCGCGCTCATCACCTTGCCCATGTCCTTCATGCTGGCGGCACCTGTCTCGGTGATGATGCCCTTGATGATCTCGATGACTTCGGCTTCGGACAGCTGCTTCGGCATGAATTCGCCGATGATTGCGATCTCCTCGCGCTCTTTAGTGGCGAGTTCCGGCCGGCCGCCCTCGTCATAGATCTTGGCGGACTCTTCGCGCTGCTTGACCAGCTTCGAAAGCAGCGATGCGATGTCGCCGTCCGAAGTCGTGGGGTCGGGCTTGGTGCGGTTGGCGATCTCGAGATCCTTGATGGCGGACTGCATCATGCGGATCGTTGAAATCCGGTGCGGCTGCTTGGCCTTCATGGCCTCTTTCACGGCATCCATCAGCTTGTCGCGCATCGCGGGATTCTCCTAATTGTGACGCGCTTATGACCCCGGCCTACGAAAAATGCAACGCGGATTCAATAATCGATTGAAATCGCTTGTCTTTTAATAAGTGAGAAAAGTGCGCTGCACATTGACCCCGAAAGCGTCATTCACTATTTTCCGGCCTCAACCAGAACAATGGGGAAAATTGGCAACGCCGGATGATGATCCGTGCGCCTTTTTTCGCGAGCAAATGGCGCCCGCAATATCGCGAGCCGCGCCGGAATGGAGAACCATGACCCAAGGATGGACCCGGGAAAAGCCCACTGCCCTACTCGTACTCGCCGATGGCACCGTCATCGAAGGCAAGGGAATTGGTGCGACGGGCCGAACCCAGGCCGAGGTCTGTTTCAACACGGCGCTCACCGGCTACCAGGAAATCCTCACCGACCCATCCTATCTCAGCCAGATCGTCACTTTCACCTTCCCGCATATCGGCAATATCGGTACCAATGACGAGGATATCGAGGACCTGACGCCGGCTGCACGCCGCGGCGCGGTCGGCGTGATCTTCAAGGCCGACATCACCGAGCCATCGAACTACCGCGCCGCCAAGCATCTCGACGCCTGGCTGAAGGCGCGCGGCATCATCGGCCTCTGCGGCATCGATACGCGCGCGCTGACATCGTGGATCCGCGAAAACGGCATGCCGAATGCCGTGATCGCGCATGATCCGAGCGGCGTCTTCGATATCGACGTGCTGAAGCAGGAAGCCAAGGCCTGGAGCGGGCTCGAAGGCCTCGACCTCGCCAGGGAAGCAACCTCGGGCCAGTCCTCGCGGTGGAGCGAGAAGCCCTGGGTCTGGAACGAAGGCTATTCGGAACTCGCTGACATTGAAGCGAAGTACCACGTCGTCTGCCTCGATTTCGGCGTCAAGCGCAACATCCTGCGCCTGTTTGCCGGCCTCGATTGCAAGGTCACCGTCATGCCCGCCACGGCCTCCACCGAGGAAGTGCTGGCGCAGAAGCCCGACGGCATCTTCCTGTCGAACGGCCCCGGCGACCCGGCGGCGACCGGAATCTATGCCGTCCCCGTCATCAAGGACCTGATCGGCACCGACATCCCGCTCTTCGGCATCTGCCTCGGCCACCAGATGCTCGGCCTGGCGCTCGGCGCCAAGACCGAGAAGATGCATCAGGGCCATCACGGCGCCAACCATCCGGTCAAGGACTATACCACGGGCAAGGTCGAGATCGTCTCGATGAACCACGGTTTTGCCGTCTCGTCGAAGTCGCTGCCATCAGGCGTAGAGGAAACCCATGTGTCGCTGTTCGACGGCACCAATTGCGGCTTGCGCGTATCAGGCAAACCGGTCTTCTCGGTGCAGCACCACCCCGAAGCATCGCCCGGCCCGCAGGACAGCCACTACCTCTTCCGCAGGTTCCTTAACCTGATCAAGGAAAAGAAGGGCGAACTGGCACTGGCCGAACGCTGACAGACGAAAGGGAGGCTCAGGCCTCCCTTCTCTTTATGTGGCACGGGATGGAAGTCCGTCGACTAGGAGGCGCGCGCCGAGTGCGCCGAGAACGGCGCCGGCCACCCGATCCACCCAGGTCTTGGACCTGAGATACGCCGCGCGCGGACCGCTGGAGGAAAAGGCCAGCGCCACGATCGCATACCAGCCGGCCTCGATCAGGAAGATCGTCGGCGGCAATGCGAACAACAACCCTTGAGCGGGCTTCGCCGGCAGAAGAGCCGCAAAAATACTTGCATAATAGATCGCGGTCTTCGGATTGCTGAGCTGTGTCACCAGTCCGAGCCAGAACGAACGAGCGGCCGATCTCTTCCTGCCCTCAGCCATGTCATCGACGACAAGCGGGGTCGTGGCGCTCCGCCAGATGCGAATGCCGAGATAGACGAGATAGAGCCCGCCGCCGATCTTGAGTGCAAGATGCAGCCACTCGACCTGCTGGAGCAGTGCACTCAGCCCCGCAAGCGCCAGCATGCCGAACGTGGCACCACCGACGCCCATGCCGAGCGCGGCCGCAAGCCCATTGGGCCTGGAGGCGGTAACCGCGACCCTTGAGACAAGGACAAAACTCGGACCCGGGCTTATCGCCCCGATGGCGAGCGCCCCGGCAATGGTCAGGAGAATGACAAAATCCGGCATCGCGAAACTCCTTTGTGTGACGCCAACCGAGCCCACACCGATGGACCAGCGTCAGGCCTCCATCCGGCGAATGAGAATGACGAACCGCCCCAGCAGCAGGAACGACGCAGCAAGCAGGCCGAAAACGAAGCCGAGCCAGATGCCGATGCCGCCCCAACCCAGCGGAAATGCCAACACGTAAGCCAGCACGAAGCCGATTCCCCAATAGGAAACCAGGGCCAAGAGCATCGGTATGCGGGTGTCCTTGATGCCGCGCAGCAACCCCGCCCCGATCGCCTGCAGGCCATCGACCAGCTGGAAGACACCGGCAACAATGACGAAGGTCGTTGCGAGGCCCAGCACGGTCGCCGCGTCGTCTTTCGTCCGGTCAAGAAAAAGCCCTGCGAAGTAAGACGGGAAGACGGCGAAAACCAGCCCGCCAATGACCGCGATTCCAGCAGAGATTATCACGACGACCCAGGACGCCCGCATCAGCGCCTCGCGATCGTTCGCACCGGCGGCAACGCCGACCCGCACGGTGGCCGCCTGCGCCAGGCCGAGCGGGATCATGAAGGCAAGCGATGCGCATTGAAGCGCAATGCCATGCGCGGCAAGCTCGGCGGTACCGATCCATCCCATGAGCAGCGACGCAACGGTGAAGAGGCTGACCTCGGCGAGAATGGTAAAGCTGATCGGCAGGCCGAGATTGAAGACCTCCCTCAGCACATGCCAATCCGGACGCCAGAAGCGCACGAAGATCTCGAAGCGCTGAAGATCGGCCTTGGTGTGGATATACCAGATCGTCAGCACGAGGCTCAAGATGTTGACGCCGAGCGCCACAATCGCCGCGCCCCGCAGCCCCAGCGCCGGCATGCCGAAATGGCCGAGAACCAGCGCGTAGGCGAAGGCCGCATTCACCACGAGGATGATCAGCGTCACATAGAGTACAAAGCCGGCGCGGCCCACCGCGCTCAGGAACGACCGCAGCACCATAAAGCCAAGCGCGGGGAACATGCTCCATCCGGCGATATGCAGATAGCTCGACGCGAGCCGCGCCACATGTGGGTTCTGGCCCAGCGCTAGCAACACGGGTTCCGAAAGAAGAACGATGGGCATGGTCAGCGCCGAGAAGGCCATCACAACCCACAGGCCCATACGCGTCGCGCGGCGAACCTGTTGTATGTCGCCACGCGCGAAGGCCTGCGCGGCGAGCGGCACGACGGCGGCCGCAAAGCCGGAACCGAAGATGAAGATGGTGAAATAGAACTGCGCGGCGAGCACCATTGCCGCAAGCTCGTTGGTGCCGATACGGCCGATGATCACGATATCGGTGACATGGATGCCGTTCTGCGCGAGCTGCGCGCCGATCAGCGGCAGGCCGAGCGCCAGCGTCTCGACGAAATGGCTTTTCCAGCCACTTCCTTTCGCCACGAGCGCATTTCTTTCGGCAATCTCGGCCATCACGGCACCTGTCTCCTCACAAAGCCGACCTGATAAGGGAGAACATCCCGCAAAGCCACCTTTGGAAGCCCACTCAACTCAAACATTCATAACCACCATCACCTTCAGTGATGGGTTGCAGCCGCCATTTCGCCCGTGCCGCGCCAATGCGGCACCTTGAGCACGAAGATCACGAGGCCCGCCGCCGTCATCAGGGCGGCGGCGAAATAGGGTGCGCCAGGAAAATGAACAGTCGCGCCCGGACCGGAGAAGGTCGCGAAGATATAGGAAAACATCAAAGGCCCGACGATCGAGGTAACGCTCGAAAGGCTCGTCAGCGTTCCCTGCAGGTCGCCCTGTTCGGATGACGGCACGCCGGCCGAGGTGATCGCCCTGAGCGCCGGGTCGGAAATACCCTCGAGGCAGGCGACGAGGATGACCACGAACACCATCCAGCCTTGCCAGGCGAAGGTATAGCCGAGAAAGCCGACGGCGCAGAAGACCAGGCCGATGACCGATGTGTTCCACTCACCGTAGCGCTTGACGATCCGTGGCAAAGCCAAGCCCATTACCACGGCACTCATGATGCCGAAGGCACCGAGCGACAGACTGATCATCAGCGGACCCCAGCCATAGCGGTAATCGGAGACGAATGGCCAGACGACCGGATAGACCACATGCGCCAGCCAGAACAGGAACATGACGGTCACGATCCAACCGATGCCGTGATATTTCCTGAGTTGCAGCAGCCCGCCGAGCGGATTGGCGCGCTTCCATTCGAACTTGCGGCGTTGATGCGGCGCGAGCGTCTCTGGCAGCAGGAAGGCCGCGACGACAAAATTGAGGAACGCCAATCCGGCGGCGACATAGAAGGGCACGCGCGGCCCGAATTCACCCAGCAAGCCGCCGATCACCGGCCCAAGCGTGAAGCCGACACCGAAGGAAATGCCGACCAGGCCGAAATTCTTGGCGCGCGTCTCGTCGGTGGATACATCCGCGACATAGGCCGAGGCCGTCGCGTAGCTCGCGCCCGAAATGCCGGCCAGCACGCGGCCGACGAACAGGATCCAGTAACTCCCGGCCATGGCACAGATCAGGTTGTCGATCGCGAAGGTCAGGACCGATGCAAGTAGGATCGGGCGGCGGCCGAAGCGGTCCGAGAGGTTGCCGATGAACGTGCCGAACAATAGCTGCATCAGCGAATAGACGATGAACAGCCAGCTGCCTTCCATCACGCCCTGGGTCGCGTCGGCGCCGGTGAGTTCCTTAAGATAGGCCGGCATGACGGGCATGATGAGGGCGATCCCCATCATGTCCAAAAGCAGAATAAAGAATACCAGCGCGAGCCCGCGACGGGCGCGTTTTTCATCGATCATGGCAAACGTCCGAATTACCCGCGCGTAGAATTGCGGAACATAAAAAGAACAAGCCGCCTTCTAATGGAAAAATTGCGGCACATCAAGCCGCGCCAAGGAAATTGCAACCGGGGTGGCAGGATTGCCGCATATGTTGACCCGGCGGCGATGCTCTCGGCGATGGATCGATGGCGGCCTGGGCGCCGACATGCTCTCGGGCAAACAGGGCAAGGATATTCTTGTGCACAAGGCCGTCGAGGCCTCGACTTTGCGTGAGATGGATATCATATCTGCGTTTGATGGTGCTGCCGGTGATCGGACAAATCTGAAGACGATCGATGCGGAAAGCGGCTCACGCACCAGCGATGCATTCGATTTCATTGGTGAAGCCGCGTTTTCAGGCAAGGCGGGCGCGCTTCACTTCCAGGTCTCCGGGGATACGACGACGCTCTATGTCGACGGAGACGGCAGTGCAGACTTTGCCATTCAGTTCGACCGCCTCTTGTCACTGCGCGAAAGAGATTTCGTGCTGTGACAGAACCGGGTCGGCCGCTGCGTTTCCAGCCATGTTTTCGCAGCGGCCGGCCCGGCTCAAATCGGGCCGGACAATGTGTTGCAGGCGTCTACCCTACCCGTGTCGAAACCGCGGCGGAACCACTTGGCGCGCTGGGCCGCCGTTCCGTGCGTGAAGGAGTCCGGCACGACATAGCCCTGTGAGCGCTTCTGCAGCGTATCGTCGCCGATCTGGTGGGCGGCGTTGAGGGCCTCTTCGAGGTCGCCGCTTTCGAGAATACCCTTCTGGTCCGTGTATTTACCCCAGATCCCGGCATAGCAATCCGCCTGAAGCTCGACCCTGACCGACATTTCATTGGCCTGCGATTCACTCATCGACTGCCGCGCGCGGTTGAACTGCGGCAGCACACCCGTGAGATTCTGCACGTGGTGTCCGACCTCATGTGCGACCACATAGGCCTGGGCGAAGTCGCCATCGGCCTTGAATTGGCGACGCATCTCATCGAAGAACGCCGTATCGAGATAGACCTTCTGGTCGACGGGGCAATAGAACGGACCTGACGCGGAACTCGCGGTGCCGCAGGCCGAGGGAACCTGGCCGCTGAACATCACCAGCTTGGGCTCGACATATTTCTCACCGCTCGCCGCGAAAATACCATTCCAGGCATCTTCCGTCTCGCCGAGCACCTTTCGGATGAACACCGAGGACTCATCGTTGGAATTCTGCGTCTGCACGCTTTGGCTGTCGCTGGGGCGTGACGTTGTCGCGTCGGTACCACCGCCCAATAGAGACATGACATCCACGCCCATGAAATGCAGAACAAGCAGGACGATGCCGATCATCACGATGGAACCGATGCTGCCGCCGCGCATGTTGCCGATGGGAATATTCATCCCGCGCCGGCCGAAAGGATCACTGCCTGGCCCGGGGCCACGTCCCATTCCGCGCACGTCTTCGACGTTGTCGGATTCCCTGCTGTCCTTCAGATCCATGAGCGGTTTTCCTCTCCGTGTGCCGGCCGGTTATAGACCCGGAGCCGGGGGCGAGACAAGCTTGTAAAGCCCGACGATGGCCAGGGTGTGCAGGAACGGCGAAGAACCCCTAGGAGTTCCGGCCGGCTTTCGCAAAACGCGGAACTGCGACAGTTGAGAGCGCTGAATGCCACGCTTGGTTGCGGTGAGGTCCGACATCGGCTGGACCCACGAGAATTCCCGCATTTACACGTCAAAAACCATAGAACTATTTCAATCTTTCATTAATTCTCACCGATTAGCCTCACGGCAGCAGAATGAGTCTGCCGGATTGCCGACGCTTCCCGTCGTTTCATTTCCCACATTCCCAAAAACGCACGCCATACCGATCTCCTGGGGGGACATCTCATGCTTTTCAAATCTGCAACCGGTCGGAACATCTTTGCAATCGCAGCCTCCGGGCTGGTTGCGACGCTGGCAACGGCGGGCGTGCTTTTCACCATTGCCTACAAGGATTCCGAGGAAGCAAGCCTGGAGCAGATGCGCCAGATCGCCAGTAACAACGCACTCAGCATCGAAAAATCCATGGCGCAGGGGATGCAGACCGTCGACAATCTCAAGAGCACACTCACCGCGATGAAGCTCGGCGGCGCGACCGATCGCGCCAATGCCGACAGACTGCTGGAGACGCTGCTCAGGGACAACAAGATGGCGCTGGGCGTATGGACGGGCTGGGACCCGAATGCCTTCGACGGCAAGGATGCAGAATTCGTCGGCAAGAAGGGCCACGACAAGACCGGCCGCTATGTTCCTTACTGGGTCAAGAGCGGCGATAAGATCATCAATGAGCCGCTGCTCGATTACACGGTTTCCGGCGCCGGCGACTATTACATTCTTGCTCATGATCAACAGAAGTCCGTGGTTATCGAGCCCTATGTCTATCCCATTGACGGCAAGCCGCAATTGATCACCTCGCTCGTCTCGCCGATCATGATCGACGGCAAGGCGGTCGGCGTCGCTGGCATGGATATCTCGCTCGAAAGCGCCAACACGGCCCTCGCTGCCATCCGCCCGATGGGCGACGGCTTCCTGAGCCTGGTTACCGGCTCCGGCAGCATCCTGGCGCATCCCGTCAAGGAACTCGCCGGCAAGTCGATCAAGGACGCCGGCGAAATGGCCCAGGGCTGGGACAAGCTCATTGCCAACCCCGGCGTCGAAAATGAAGCAACCATTTCCGACGGCACGACCTATATGTCAGTCGCCTATCCCGTCAAACTGACGGCGGAAAATAACTGGTACGCTGTAGTTTCCATCCCGAAGAAAACGGTTTTTGCCAGTCTCTATCACATGGCCTGGATGGCTGCAGCCGTCACCGCCATTGCTGCCATTCTGCTCGCGGGCCTCGGCCTGCTGATTTCGCGCCGCTTCATCGCCCGCATTTCAAATGTCATCGGCCAGACCGACCGAATCGCCAAGGGCGATCTCGACGTCGTGCTCTCCGACGCCGAGAAAAAGGACGAAATCGGCGATCTTTCCCGCTCGCTCGCTATGCTTCTCGAAAACAACCGCCACAAGGTCGAACTCGAGGCACAGGCACATGCCAATCAGGCCCAACAGGAAAAGGAGCGCGCCGATCGCGCCCGCATCACATCAGCCCAGGAGGAGGAAGTGCGCTTCGCGGTCACCGAACTCGCCGGCGGCCTCAAGCAGCTCTCGGACGGCGATATGACGATCCGTCTCGACAAGCCGTTCACCGGCGCGCTCGAGCAGATCCGCAACGACTTCAACGGCTCGATCGAAAAACTGCAGGAAGCGCTCGTCTCCTTCTCGGAAAATGCCGCCACGATCGAATCGGGCTCGAAGGAAATCCGCTCCGCCGCCGACGACCTGTCGCGCCGGACCGAGCAGCAGGCCGCCTCCGTGGAAGAAACCGCAGCCGCGCTCGAACAGATCACGACCTCGGTCAAGGATTCGACCACGCGCGCCGAGGAAGCCGGTTCGCTGGTTGCCAAGACCAAGGACGGCGCCGAAAAATCCGGTGAAGTCGTTCGCAATGCCGTGGCCGCGATGAGCGAGATCGAGCGTTCCTCGCAGTCAATCTCCAATATCATCGGCGTCATCGACGAGATCGCCTTCCAGACCAACCTGCTGGCACTGAACGCGGGCGTCGAGGCAGCCCGTGCGGGTGAAGCCGGCAAGGGTTTTGCCGTCGTCGCGCAGGAAGTCCGCGAACTTGCCCAGCGCTCGGCCAACGCGGCGAAGGAGATTAAGGGCCTGATCACCTCGTCGGGTGATCACGTCAAGCGCGGCGTCAGCCTTGTCGGCGAGACCGGTCAGGCACTGGAAATGATCGTTGTCGAAGTCCAGCAGATCAACAGCAACGTCCAGGCCATCGTCCAGGCAGCACGTGAGCAGTCCATCGGGCTCCAGGAAATCAACACGGCCGTCAACCAGATGGATCAGGGAACCCAGCAGAACGCGGCCATGGTCGAGGAAACCAATGCCGCGGCCCATACGCTGGCGACGGAAGTGACCTCGTTGTCGAGCCGCCTTGGCCAGTTCAATCTCGGCGGCCGCACCGCGCACTCCCGCGTGGAACCTGTCCGGCATTCGCAGCCTGTTGCAGCAAGACCGGCGGCCATCAGGCCGGCCTCGGCCCCGGTACGCATCGCGCCGGCAGCCGTCTCCCGCGCAGTGCCTGCCGCCTCCCCTGCCCGCGCGCTCGGCAACAAGCTGGCAGCAGCTTTCCCTGCCGCCCCCGCACCAAGCGGCGGCGAGTGGGAAGAATTCTAGGACCAGGCCAAATATTCGCACGCATGAGCGGCGGGATTTTCCCGCCGCTTTTCATTTATGGCGACCGCATCCAAGGCGGCTTGACCCATTGCAGCTTTCCCGCTCCAATCAGGGCGGAGCATCTTGGGAGGAACGTTCATGAAGGCCATGCGGCTCGAATCCGTCGGAAATCTCTTCGTGCGGGACGTGGAAAAGCCGCGGCCCGGTCCGGATGATCTGCTGGTTCGGGTTGAGGCCTGCGGCGTCTGCGGCACGGACCGTCACCTTCTGCTTGGCGAGTTTCCGTCCAAGCCGCCCGTGACCATTGGACACGAGTTCGCCGGCATCATCGAGGCCATCGGCACCGACGTGACCGGCTTCAAGATCGGCGACCGCGTTACCGGCGACCCGAACATTTCCTGCGGCCGCTGCCCCCAATGCATGGCCGGACGCGTCAACCTGTGCCGCAATCTGCAGGCTATCGGCATCCACCGGGATGGCGGCTTTGCCGAATATGTCATCGTGCCGCAAAAGCAGGCTTTCTCCATTCCGCTCGACCTCGACCCGATGCATGGTGCCTTCTGCGAACCGCTCGCCTGCTGCCTTCACGGCGTGGATATGGCCGAGATCAGGACGGGTTCATCCGTGGTCGTCCTCGGCGGCGGCGTGATCGGCCTCCTGGTCGTGCAGCTTGCCCGGCTGGCTGGCGCGACAACCGTCATTCTCTCGACCCGACAGGAATCAAAACGCCGGCTCGCCGAAGAACTGGGCGCAACGGCAAGCGTCGATCCCTCCTCTTCGGACATTATCGAGGCAATCACTGGTCCAAACGGCCTCGTGCCCCGCGGCGTCGATGTCGTCATCGAATGCGCCGGCGTGGCGGAAACCGTGGAGCAAACGACGCGACTCGCCAAGGCGGGCGGCACCGTGGTTATCCTCGGCGTCATGCCGCAGGGCGCCAAGGTGCAGATCGAGCCCTTCGATATCCTGTTCCGCGAGCTTCGTGTGCTGGGCTCCTTCATCAACCCCTTCGTCCATCGCCGCGCCGCCGATCTTGTGGCGTCGGGCGCCATCAATGTCGAGAAGCTGATCTCACGCCGCGTATCGCTGAATGAAGCTCCGGAGGTCGTCCGCAATCCGGCCCGCGCAGGCGAGGTCAAAGTGCTGGTGGTGCCTTAGCCGCCGCACCGAATCCAAATGTCGTGAATTGCTGAAAAAACTTCGATTGCGGGGTTTCGTTCGGCGGATCATTTCCCTATAAGCCGCTTCTAGCCTTGACACACCCGCAGTCTGCGCCCGGCCGGTTCCCAGAACCGAATGCCGGCTCTTGCCGCAGGCCATTGAGATGGAAGCATAGATGCCGAAGCGCCAGGATATCAAATCGATCCTCATCATTGGTGCCGGCCCGATCGTGATCGGTCAGGCCTGCGAATTCGATTATTCCGGCACACAGGCCTGCAAGGCGCTCAGGGAAGAAGGCTACCGCGTCATCCTGGTCAATTCCAACCCCGCCACGATCATGACCGACCCCGATCTCGCCGACGTCACCTATGTCGAGCCGATCACGCCCGAAGTCGTCGCCAAGATCATCGCCAAGGAGCGCCCTGACGCGCTGCTGCCGACCATGGGCGGCCAGACTGCGCTCAACACCGCGCTGTCGCTCCGCCGCATGGGCGTGCTCGACCGCTACAATGTCGAGATGATCGGCGCCAAGCCCGATGCCATCGACATGGCGGAAGACCGCGCGCTGTTCCGTGAAGCCATGAAGCGCATCGGTCTCGAAACC
Organism: Rhizobium sp. TH2; assembly: GCF_024707525.1. Lineage (NCBI taxonomy): Bacteria > Pseudomonadati > Pseudomonadota > Alphaproteobacteria > Hyphomicrobiales > Rhizobiaceae > Rhizobium > Rhizobium sp. TH2. The sequence goes on from NZ_CP062231.1 coordinate 3,557,751, forward strand.
CCGAAATCGATGCTCGCCAACGCCACCGACATCAAGGATCTCGACCGCAAGAGCCATGAAGCCGAGCGCGCCAAGTTGAAGTCCGAATTGTCGGGCGCCGAGCTCGACGTCGCGCTCGACGCGCTGGAAAACCGCTGGAACCTCGGCGAGAGCGACCGTAAGCAGCGCTATATGAGCCATGCCCAGGCGATTGCCGCCCAGGCAATGGATTTCGTCGGCCTGCCCGCCATCATCCGTCCGTCCTTCACGCTCGGCGGCACCGGCGGCGGCATTGCCTATAACCGCTCGGAATTCTTCGAGATCGTCGGCTCCGGCCTCGATGCCTCCCCCACCACCGAAGTGCTGATCGAAGAGTCGGTGCTCGGCTGGAAGGAATATGAGATGGAAGTGGTCCGCGACAAGGCGGACAATTGCATCATCATCTGCTCGATCGAGAACATCGATCCGATGGGCGTCCATACGGGCGACTCCATCACGGTCGCGCCGGCGCTGACGCTGACCGACAAGGAATACCAGATCATGCGCAACGCCTCGATCGCGGTGCTGCGCGAGATCGGCGTCGAGACCGGCGGCTCGAACGTGCAGTTCGCCGTCAATCCGGCCGATGGCCGTCTGGTCGTCATCGAAATGAACCCGCGCGTCTCGCGCTCCTCGGCACTCGCCTCCAAGGCCACCGGCTTCCCGATCGCCAAGATCGCCGCGAAGCTCGCGATCGGCTACACGCTCGACGAACTCGACAACGACATCACCGGCGGCGCGACCCCCGCGTCCTTCGAGCCTTCGATCGACTATGTCGTTACCAAGATCCCGCGCTTTGCCTTCGAGAAATTCCCCGGCGCCTCGCCGATGCTGACCACCGCCATGAAGTCGGTCGGCGAAGTCATGGCCATCGGCCGCACCTTCCAGGAGAGCCTGCAGAAGGCGCTGCGTGGGCTGGAAACCGGCCTCACCGGCCTCGACGAGATCGAAATCCCCGGCCTCGGCGACAGCGACGACCACAACGCAATCCGCGCCGCGATCGGCACGCCGACGCCGGACCGGCTGCGGCAGGTCGCACAGGCGCTTCGCATGGGCCTGAGCGAGGACGAAGTTCACGGCGCCTGCAAGATCGACCCGTGGTTCATCGCCCAGATCAAGTCGATTGTCGATATGGAAGCCCGCATCCGTGAGCACGGCCTGCCCGAGGATGCCGAGAACCTGCGGATGCTCAAGGCCATGGGCTTCTCCGACGCCCGCCTCGCGACGCTGACCAACAAGCGCCCGAAGGAAGTGGCCGAGATCCGCAATCGTCTCAACGTCCGCCCTGTCTACAAGCGCATCGACACCTGCGCCGCCGAGTTCGCCTCACCCACCGCCTATATGTATTCGACCTACGAGACGCCCTTCGTCGGCGCCGCCCGTTCCGAGGCGCAAGTCTCGGACCGCAAGAAGGTCGTCATTCTCGGCGGCGGCCCGAACCGCATCGGCCAGGGCATCGAGTTCGACTATTGCTGCTGCCATGCGGCCTTCGCGCTGAAGGATGCCGGCTTCGAAGCGATCATGGTCAACTGCAACCCGGAAACCGTGTCCACCGACTACGACACGTCCGACCGGCTCTATTTCGAGCCACTGACGGCCGAAGACGTCATCGAGATCCTCAAGATCGAGCAGGAACGCGGCGAGCTTCTCGGCGTCATCGTCCAGTTCGGCGGCCAGACGCCGCTCAAGCTCGCGGACGCGCTGGAACGTGCCGGCATCCCGATCCTCGGCACCGCGCCCGACATGATCGATCTCGCCGAGGACCGCGACCGCTTCCAGAAGCTCCTGATGAAGCTCGACCTCACGCAGCCGCTGAACGGCATTGCCTATTCGGTCGAACAGTCACGCCTTGTCGCCACCGAAATCGGCTTCCCGCTCGTCGTCCGCCCGTCCTACGTGCTCGGCGGCCGCGCGATGCAGATCATCCATTCCGAGAGCCAGCTCCAGACCTACCTGCTCGACACAGTTCCCGAGCTTGTCCCCGAAGACATCAAGGCCCGCTATCCCAACGACAAGACCGGCCAAATCAACACCTTGCTCGGCAAGAACCCGCTGCTGTTCGATAGCTACCTGACCAACGCGATCGAAGTCGATGTCGACTGCCTCTCGGATGGCAAGGACGTCTATATCTGCGGTATCATGGAGCATATCGAGGAAGCCGGCATCCATTCGGGTGACAGCGCCTGCTCGCTGCCGCCGCGCACGCTCAGCAATGAAATCCTCGACGAGCTCGAGCGCCAGACCAAGATGCTGGCAAAGGCGCTCAATGTCGGCGGCTTCATGAATGTCCAATATGCCATCAAGGATGGCGTGATCTACATTCTGGAAGTCAATCCGCGCGCCTCGCGCACCGTTCCCTTCGTCGCCAAGACCATCGGCGCCCCGATCGCCAAGATCGCCGCCCGCGTCATGGCCGGCGAAACGCTCAACACCGCCTTCCATGCCTATGTGCCGGAGCGGCCCGACCCGCGCGCGCTGAAGCACATCGCGGTCAAGGAAGCCGTGTTCCCCTTCGCAAAGTTCCCGGGCGTCGATACGCTGCTTGGGCCGGAAATGCGCTCGACGGGCGAAGTCATCGGCCTCGATACCGATTTCGCCTTGGCCTTCGCCAAGGCCCAGCTCGGCGCCGGCGTCGAACTGCCCCGCTCCGGCACGGTCTTCGTTTCGGTACGCGATGACGACAAGCCACGCGTTCTGCCGGCAATCCGCCTGCTCGACGAGATCGGCTTCAAGGTTCTGGCGACAGCCGGCACCCAGCGCTTCCTGATCGAGAACGGCATCAAGTCCGCCAAGATCAACAAGGTGCTGGAAGGCCGTCCGCATATCGAGGACGCGATCCGCAACCGCCAGGTCCAGCTCGTCATCAACACGACCGACGGCAACAAGGCGATCTCGGATTCGAAATCGCTCCGCCGCGCCGCGCTTATGCAGAAGGTGCCTTACTACACCACGATGTCCGGCGCCCTTTCCGCCGCCGAGGCGATCAAGGCACTCAAGGCCGGCAGCCTGGATATCAAGCCGTTGCAGGCTTATTTCGCCTAAGGCACGCTTTTCGCTGATGGAATGGCGGACGTCGAAACCACCGTCCGCCATCCGAAGACCAAGGTGACAAGTGCCATTGCGAACGCGGCAACGAATACCGGCACGAGCACGCCGCGAAGGTCTTCGCCAGTAAGGCCCTCGCGAAGACCCGCAACATTTGCCAGCAGCCCGAAGACAGCGCCACCAATCGCATAGCCTGTCGATTGCAACGTCGGAGGCAGCGCCGAGGTCTTGTCGCGCTCCGCCTCGGATGCGCGGTCCATCAACAACTGGCTGAGCGTTCCCCAGCTCACACCGAACCCGGCGCCCACCACGACTTGGCTCGGATAGACCAGCCACAACGTGTCGAGCGTGACAGCCGTGACGATCCCTCCGGTGCCTGTTGCGAGCAGAAGCGGCCCAAGCACGATCAGCCGATTGCGCGTTTCAACCGACTTGATGCTGGCCACCAGAATCCCGGTGAAGCTCCAGGCCAGAGCCAGGATCGCACTTGCAAGACCTGCTTCCGCCGGCTTCAGACCCCAGATGCCCTGTAGCCCATACATCAGATAGACAGCGCCAGCTGAACCCACAAAGGGCATGAGCAGAATGATCCACAAGCCAGCACCCGGCAGGGCGCGCGGCGAAAAGGCATCTCGCGGCAAGAGCGTGTGGGTGTTCCGCTTATCAGCCTTCAGGAAAACCAAGAACGATACAGCGGCCGCAGCCAGCAGCGACACGATGGCAAGTCGCGATTCCGTCAGGCCGCAGATCGAGATCGCCAGAATGCCCACTCCGATCATGATAAGCCGAACGAGCGGCACAGGGGTAGTGTTCTCATCGGCTTTTGGCTGGCGTGGAACGAGGAAAAGCACAAGCACGATGAAGAGCACCGCTGCCGGCAGGCTCGATGCAAAGGCTGCCCGCCAGGACACATACTGCGTAAGGATGCCTGCAATCAATGGTCCGCCAAAGGCAGCCGCCGCCCAGGCAATACCCTGGCCGCCGAATACTTTCGGCACCAGCGACTTGGGAAACAGGACTGGAATCAGCGCATAGCAGAGCGCGATCGTGATGCCCTGGCCGAAGCCCTGTAACAGCCGCCCAACGACGAGATGTGAGGAATTCGTGGCAAGGCTCGCAAGGATGGTTCCGACGAGGAAGACAATCGAAGCTGCCACGAGCGTCAACCTGGCCCCGAAGCGGCCTTTGAGATAGGCGGCCATAGCACCGCCGATGATGGCGAACACGAGATACAGCGAAAACGCCCAGGCAAGCAGCCATGGCTTGCCGAGCTCCGCCACGGCGGAAGGCAAGGCGACCGAAACGAAGAATTCGTTGAAAGCGAAGAGAGCCACACCCAGGCACAACATGATCGTCGAGATGAAGTATTTCGGCCTAAGAAGATCACGCCAGCCGTCGTCGGCACCCTCCTCCGCAACAGGGATGTCGCTATCAATGAGCTCACTTTGCACGGTCATTCTTGCTTCCTTCCGAACCTCCGGGAATCTGAAGCAACATGAATACAACCTCAACTTAGGTTGAGGTAAAGAGCGATTTGAAAATTATTTCTCCAAGACGATGCTGCCATTTTGTGACAGCATTATGCGCTAGTATCTCTCCATCAAACCAATGGAGGACGCCATGCTGAAGACCTATCGCGGAAGCTGCCATTGCGGCCGAGTGAAATACGAAGTCGATGTCGATCTCGCTGCCGGCACCGGCCGCTGCAACTGCACCTTCTGCTCGAAGTCGCGCTCATGGGGCGCCAATGTCAAGCCCGAGGCCTTCCGTCTTCTGTGCGAGGAGACCGACACCAACGACTACCAGTTCGGTACGATGAGCGGCCATCATCGTTTCTGCAAGACCTGCGGCCTGCACGCCTATGGTGACGGTTATGTCGAGCAGATCGGCGGCGCGTTCGTCTCCATCAATGTTGCCTGCTTGGACGATGTCGCGCCGGAGGAACTCGCAAGTCTGCCGATCCACTATGCGGATGGGCTGAACTACAACTGGCCAAACTCGCCGAAGATCACATCCTATCTCTAGGGGTTCTTGGCCCTGGATGGTTTGAGGAATGGCGATTTGATATCGATGCGCGAGGGTGGCACGGAATCCGCGATTCCCATCCGCCCCGCACCGACCGTCTTGTCGCCTTCCCATTCATAGACGGAGCCGCGCTGTTTCGATCATGGATCATCAATTCAGTTCGCGCAGTTCATCCTCAGGCAGGGTGGCGTCCTTGGGCATGACAATATGCGATACGCCGGGAACATAGGGCCGTCCTCGTATCATGCGCTGCCACGGCTTGAAACCATCGCCGGTCACGTCGTATTCCGGCCGATCGAATGCGGTCGTAATGTCGAGCCGCGACAGAATGGTCCAATCGATCTGGTCCGTCTGGTAAGGACGCTGTTCCAATTCGCTCTTTTTTGCCAGTAGGGCGGGGTTATCCTTCAGCCATAGGATCACTGGCACGGTAAATCCGGATTCCAGAAAGAGCTGGTGGCCCCAGACATCCGTTAACTGGCCAACTTCCTGACCGTGGTCGGAAAGAAAAAGCATTTCGCTGTTTTTCACCTTGTCGGCCTTGAGCCTGGAAATCACCGAGGAAAGGATGAAGTCGGTGTAGCGGATGGTGTCGTCGTAATGGTTGCGGGCAACCGCAAGCCCGCTCCATTTGGCGGCCATTTCGTGCGCGACCTCGTCGTCGGCATTATCATAGACGGCGAAATTCTCCGGATAGCGCAATTGGTAATGCTGATGCGAGCCGATCGTGTGCAGCACGATGAATTTGCGCTCGGCGGGATCGGCGAGCGCCTTGTCGAGTTCCGGTAGCAGTTTCTCGTCAAGGCTGGTATCGCTGCGCTGGCCGAGACCGCTATTGACGATCGTGAACTGATCCGCCTGTTGGGCGAAAACGGTATTGATCAGAAAACCATTCTGGTTGGTGAGCCAGAAGGTTTTGTAGCCCGCAGCCTTGGCAAGGCCCAAGACATCTGGCTCCGCGCGCCAACTGTTATCGTTTTCATGGTCGGCAATGGTGAAAATGCGAGTGACTTCCCGGTTGGTACTGCCCCAGGAAGAGATAGCATCGCGGAAAACCAGCATTTCGCCGGCCAGCGCGTCGAGTTTCGGCGTCGTTTTGCGCTTGTAGCCGTAAAGCGACCAATCGGAGCGATTGGAGCTTTCCCCAATGACCAGCACGAAGGTTTTCGGATCCTTGGCGGCAATGTGCGGATTCCAGGCGGGAAGTCGCTTCTCCGCGTCCTTGCGCGAGGCGACCAGCAGAACGCGATAGTTCTGCTCGTTCTGATACTTCTGGTAAAACTTGATCCAGCGCCACGCGGGGTCGGCGCGCGCGACGACAGGATTGCCGTGATAGGCGAGAGGCAGCACGATCAGGACCAGACCAGCCAGCATTACGAAAGCCCGGTGCCAGCGAACGGGGCCGAAGCTCCTTGCGGATATCCGGACCAAAGCCGTCAGCAGCCAGGCCAAAACTGGCGTCAGCACCAGAATGACGACGATCAGCATCCAGGAGTCGTCGAAATATTCCCTGACATCAAGCAGGCTTGTATTGGAGAGCGCCTCGATAACCACCGGCGACTCGAGGCTCAGGCTGTAGCGCGCCATGACGAAACCGGCGGAAAAGAAATCAGCGACCCAGAGCATGGCCCAAAGAAAGTAGAGTCCATAGCCGATAAAGGCCCAGCGCGGAAAGAGGATCGCAAATCCCCAGACCGGCATTGCCATAACAGGAATGGCGAGGCCGGCGACCGCGGCGATGCGCGTCGGGGCGCCACAAAGGTAGAGAATGCCGGTAGCAAGCCCGTAAAGGCTCAGGAAAATTGCCGCATTGCGCAACAATTTTAAGGTCGAGATTTGCATCGGTTCTTCCGGGGGGCTTGCGACATCACGCGCTTGTTTTTCCGCTGTTAACAGCAAACCTCAGGAGCAACAAGACGATTTTATGACGCGCTAATGCAATGATCGGCTTCGCTCGGAAGCCGAGCCTCGCCCTTGTAGCGTCGTCAGCGATCCACAACCCCTGGCGCTATACTTGTCAGGATTCCGTCAACAGGCCGCGCTCGGCTTCGGCCTTCATCGCGGCGAGGCCTTTCTCGAAATCACCGCCCACCATTTTGTCCATGCTCATGAACATGCCCATGATCTTGAACATGAGATTGTTGGTGCCGGTCATTTCCCACAACACCTGCGATGCACCGCCGACGGGCGTGATGGTAAATACCGTACGGTTCTCGGCTTTGAATGGCTTGAGGAATGACAGTCTGATATCCACGCGCGAGGGCGGCACGGAATCCAGGATTTCCATCCGCCCCGCGCCGACCTTCTTGTCGCCCTCCCATTCATAGACCGAGCCGCGTCCGGCCTCAGTGCCGGAGAGCGTTCGCTTGAGATGGGGATCGAGCTTTTCCCAGGGCGACCATTTCGGCCATTGCCGGAAATCGTTGATCAGCGCGAAGACCGTGTCGGCGGGAGCCTTGATCTCGGCCGAGCGCTTGACCGAGAACGCGTTGGGCTGCGTCGACGCGAATGTCAGCACCACGACGGCGACGGCCAGCAGGATTACGACGATATAGAGGAGGACTGTGAGCATATCTTTTCCCCATCGCTGCCAAGGCCATCAATCTACGAGCAATACGCCTGCAAGCAAGCAAATCCTTGGCACAAGCAGCCGTTGTTTCCGACCGAAGGAGAGTCTTAAGGCGTATGCGGTAGGGTAAGCGAATGCGCATGGGGAACTTCAAGGTATGCCCAAGGCGATTCCATCGCGTCTTCGACGCTTCGCCGGGCTGAGCGCCGCGACGATTCTGGTCGTGATTGGTGCGGCGCTCGCCTGGCATTCGCTCGCGGCTTTCCTTCGCGAGACGGTCGAGCCGGGGCGTCACGGACACCAGGGCACCTATGTCGAGGCAGCCGGGCTGGACATGCATTATAAGAGTTGGGGACCGTCCACCGGCACGCCGATCCTGCTGATCCATGGCACACTCGCCTGGTCCGACACCTGGTACGAGATCGCTGACAGGCTGGCCAAGCGAGGCTTCTATGTCATCGCGCCTGACCTGCCGCCATTCGGTTTTTCCGAGCGGCCTGGGAATGGTGACTATTCCCGCACGGCGCAGGCCGGTCTTGTCCTTGGCTTTGCCGATGCACTCGGCCTCAAGACCTTCGTTCTCGCGGGCCATTCCTTCGGCGCCGGCGCAACGCTTGAGGCTGCATTTACCGCCCCGGACCGGATCGAAGGCCTACTGCTGCTCGATGCAGCGTTGGGACTCGACAATCCCGGCGGCTCAAGCATGATCGCCGGCCTGTTCGATGCGCCCGTCCTGGGTCGCGCGCTCACCGCCTCGACCTTCACCAATCCGCTGATGACCAGCAAGGGTCTGCGCGACTTCATCTATGACGACCGGATCGTCGATGCCAGGCGCATCGCGCTCTACCAGCAGCCCTTCGTGTTGACGAACACCAGTAGCGAAACCGCCAAATGGCTGGCCAGAGCGCTCTATGCCGACGAAAGCCGGTCGCTGGCTGCCGATCCAGCCAATTTCGCAAAGTTCGATCCTCCGGTCGTGCTGGTCTGGGGCCGGCAGGACAGCGTCACCCCGCTTGCCCAGGGCGAGCACATCCGGTCGCTCTTGCCGCGCGCAACGCTTGTCGTGCTCGATCATGTGAACCACATTCCGCATGTCGAGAAACCGGAGGAAGTCGCCGATATAATGGCCGAGTTCGCAGGGTCTCTCGGCGGACGGGAAACGCCCCTGCCCCAGGCGCTGCTGCGCCGGACACATTGATCCACGGGCGGCACGCAGCAAAAAATGCTCGCATTTTCCACCCGGACTCTGCTATATAAACAAAACACGAATTTTATTGACGGTTCAGAAGTTCGCGCTTCTGGGGCCGTTTTCTTTTTGTGCCCGATTGGATGGGGCACGAATGCCAAGGAAGAATGAAATGGTCGAAAAGGTACCGATGACACAGAGCGGCTTTGTGAAGCTGAACGAGGAACTGAGGTGGCGCCAGCAGGAAGAGCGTCCGCGGATCATCGAGGCGATTTCCGAAGCCCGTGCACATGGCGACCTCTCTGAAAATGCCGAATATCACGCCGCCAAGGAAGCCCAGAGCCACAATGAGGGCCGGGTCGGCGAGCTTGAGGACTATATCGCCCGCGCGGAAGTGATCGATCTCTCCAAGATGTCCGGCTCCAAGATCAAGTTCGGCGCCAAGGTCAAGCTGATCGACGAGGATACCGAAGAGGAAAAGACCTATCAGATCGTCGGAGACCAGGAAGCCGACGTGAAGGAAGGCCGCATTTCGATTTCCTCGCCGATCGCACGCGCCCTGATCGGTAAGGAAGCCGGCGATTCCGTCGAGGTCAATGCACCCGGCGGCTCCAAGGCCTATGAGATCGTGGCGGTCAACTGGGGCTGATCGCCCTTGCCTGGAATTGATGACATCGAGGTTATTGCCCCGCATTTCAAGCAGCGGTTGTCCGGCGTGACCTCGACGATCATCCAGCTCATTCCCCGGCAGATCGAGGCGGGCGTCAAGATCGCGACGCTCGGTCCCGGCCTGCCGGATGATCTTCCCAGGATGCAGTATCGCCAGCTTGCCGGGCTGTGGAAGCCGCTTGCCAGCGGCCGACCGCGCATCTGGCATGCGCGCCGGAATGTCGAAATGCTGGCGGGCATCGTGCTGCGCGACGTGCTGCGCATGAAGCTGAAGCTGATCTTCACCTCCGCCTCGCAACGTCGCCATACACGCTATACGAAATGGCTGATCTCAAGGATGGATCACGTCATCGCGACCAGCGCGCGCGGCGGCGCCTACCTCGATGTGCCCCACACAGTGGTGATGCATGGAATCGATACGGAGAGATTTCATCCGGCGCCTGAAGGCCAACCGGACTCTGGATTGGTGATCGGCTGCGCAGGTCGCGTCCGGCATCAGAAGGGCACCGATCTGTTCGTCGATGCACTGATCGCGCTATTGCCAATCTATCCCGAATGGCGCGGCGTATCGGTGGGCCGGGTGACGCCGGAACATCAAGGATTCGCCGACGACCTGAAAGAGCAGATCGAAGCAGCCGGCCTTTCAAACAGACTGCTGCTGGCTGACGAGAACCACGATATGCCCGCCTGGTACCAGCAACTTGCCCTCTACGTCGCGCCGTCGCGCACCGAAGGCTTTGGCCTCACGCCGCTCGAGGCAATGGCGTCCGGCGTGCCGGCAATCGCCGGTGACGTCGGCGCCTATCCCGAATTGATCATAAACGGAAAGACCGGGGCCGTAGTCCCCACCGGCGATCTCGGCGCCTACAAGGCCGCAATCGAACCCTATCTTGCCGATCCTAATCTGGCCCGCGCGCACGGCGCCAATGCGCTTGAACATGTGCGTCAGAAATTCGCGATCGCCAACGAGGTGCAGGCTCTCTCGAACGTCTATGAAACGGTCTGGTCCAAAGGCCGGTAATCGAGGCCGATCGATCTGAGCGCCGATACCTGGGAATGGTTGGAAAGCCGCACGCCCATCGCCTCGGCCGCATCGCGCGCCAGTCCGATATGCGCCAGGATGCGCGCCTCGGCTCCGGCGATCCCGGAATAGGCAACATTGCCCTCTTTCTCGTAGAAACGCGGCGCGTTGGCATTGGTTATATCGACGCCGAGAAACCCGATCTCGCGGGCGCCCGTAGCGAGTGCGAATTGCAGCGCCGAGATGGCCACCGAGCCACCCTGGAAAACGCCCTGGTCTGGATCGGCTGAGAACCCTGCCTCGGCTTCGAGCACGACGAAATCGAAACCTGTAAGCGCCGCCTTGTCGCGGCGAGGCAGGCCATAGGGTTTGCGGATATCGTCGATCAGGATGATCGGCCTGTCGCGAAGAAGATCGATGTCCAGTTCGCAGATTGCGCGCATCACGCCGGGCGACAAAAGCAATGGCACCTCCCGTCGAGTCATCCTTTCGCGCATTAGGCCGAAATGACGCCAGACGAAGCGCTCGTCCTCGATCGCCACCGCCAGCGGCTCACGGATCTGTCCGATCAGGCTGATCGCGCCGTTCAACAGCAACGCGCTGCGCTCCGGCAATGAAGACAGCTCCGCGCCCTTCACCGAAGGACCGGAGCCGATGATGACGATCCTCTCACCTGCACGCTCCGACAGGCTGCAAATATCGCGCAAGGGAAAGTCGATCCCACCACGAAATTTCACTTTTCCAGGATGGCCTCCGCTCCGTCCCGCGATCGTGAGCGACGGCAGCCAGGAATGATAATGCGCCCGCCGGCCTCCGAGTAGGACGCGCGCAAGAAGCTTTATCGCCTGGCGGCGAAATGGCCGGTCGGATGCCAAGTTCTACTATCCCTGCCTTCCGGTTGCCCAGAGCGCTCGTGACAAAAAGCAGCCTTATGTTCCAGGCAAATCCCACATCACTTTGCCTGGGGATGGCCCTATTTCGCAGGCTCCGGCATCGTAAAGCCCGGCAATCCGCCGTTTGGATCGGCCCCCAGGGTCGGCAGATCGATCTTGATGTCGATCGTATTCGGATCGACCGTCGGCCCGCTGTCGAGCCAATAGGTGACGGATTCCGGCCAGAAGATCACGATCGCCACCAGCACGATCTGCAAGCCCACCCATGGCAGCGCCCCGAGATAGATATCCGAACTCTTGACCGAAGGTGGCGCGATGCCACGCAGGTAGAACAGCGCGAACCCGAACGGCGGATGCATGAAGCTGGTCTGCATGTTGACGCAGATCAGCACGCCGAACCAGACGAGATCGATCCCCAGCGAATGAGCCACCGGCGCCAGCATCGGAACGATGATGAAGGCGATCTCGAAGAAATCGAGAAAGAAGGCCAGGATGAAGATGAAGATGTTGACGAAAATCAGGAAGCCGATCGCGCCGCCCGGCAGGCCCGACAGCATGTGTTCGATCCAGCGGCCGCCGCTCATGCCCTGGAACACCAGGCTGAACACCGTAGCGCCGATCAGGATGAACACCACCATGGCGGTGATCCGCATCGTGGATTCCATGCCCTGGCGGATGAGCGGCAGTGTGAACCTACCGTTGATGGCCGCGAGGATCATCGCGCCCACGACGCCAAGCGCACCGGCTTCCGTCGGTGTGGCGATGCCCATGAAGATCGTGCCCAGCACCAGGAAGATCAGCACGATCGACGGGATCATGCCCATCAGCACCCTGAAGATCAGCTTGGCATCGAGGTCGCCGCGCGCCTCCTTGGGCAGCGGCGGCATCATCTTTGGCCGGAAGATCGCGATAACAGCGATATAGAGGATGAAGATGCCGATCTGCAGCAGCGACGGGCCGATCGCGCCGGCATACATGTCGCCGACCGAACGGCCGAGCTGGTCGGCGAGAACGACGAGCACCAGCGACGGCGGGATCAGCTGCGTGATCGTGCCCGAGGCTGCGATGACGCCGGTGGCGAGCTTCATGTCATAGCCGTAGCGCTGCATGATCGGCAGCGAAATCATGCCCATGGTGATGACCGAGGCCGCCACGGTGCCAGTGATGGCGCCGAGAATTGCGCCCACAAGGATCACCGCGAAGGCCAGGCCGCCGGGGATGCCGCCGAAGAGCTTTCCAGTACCTTCGAGCAGATCCTCCGCCAACCCGCATCGTTCAAGGATCGCGCCCATGAAGGTGAAGAACGGAATGGCGAGCAGCAATTCATTGGAAATGATGCCGTAAAAGCGGAACGGCAGGTTTTCGAGGAAGGCTTCGGTGAAATGGCCGGTGGTGATGCCGATAATGCCGAAGAACAGGCCGACGGCCGCGAGCGAGAAGGCCACCGGAAAACCGTACAGCATGAAGATGATCATGCCGAGGAACATCAGCGGCGGTATGATACCGAAATCAAACATAGAATGTGTCCCCGTCCGGCATTACTGCAGCGGTTTTTCGTAGTGGGTGTCGATCTTGACGACGCCGATGAGGCCAGCCACGCGCTTGATCAGTTCCGATATTCCCTGCAGGAACAGGAAGCCGAATCCGACGACGAGAAGCAGCTTGACCGGCCAGCGGATCAGGCCGCTGGCATTGGACGACATCTCGCCTTCTACGAAAGAGCTGTAGAAGAATGGCCAGCACGCATAGGTGAAGTAAGCCGCCACCGGCAGCAGGAAGACGATAATGCCGACAATGTCGATCCACAGCCGTATGCGGTCGCTGACCCAGCCATAGACCAGGTCGACCCGGACATGCTCGTTCATTTTCAATGTGTAGGATGCGCCGAGAAGCACCATGCCTGCGAACATGTACCACTGGATCTCCAGCCAGCCGTTCGAGCTATAGTCGAACAGGTAGCGCACGATGGCATTTCCGGCGCTGATCAGCGCACAGAACAGAACCAGGTAATCCGCGATTTGGCCAAGCTTTTTCGATACGGCATCGATGGCGCTGCTCAAGGATAAGAGAGCCTGCATTTCTCCTCCAGTCGGTCCCGCTCAAGGCTGTTGTTTTTCCGCGGGGCTTCCCCGGCCAAATCGTTTAAACGAGAAAGCCGGGCATGGAAAGTACCGGAGTGTCACGTAACCCGGGGAAAAGGTCGTACTTGACAGTTCACGAATGCGTGCCGCACTTGAATATCCATGCACTCCGATCATAGATAAGCATCACATCGGCGCATGGCTTGCGCGACTGGAATCACAGGGATCTACGAAATGTCTGCTCGTCACACCAAAGTCCTGATCATCGGATCGGGACCGGCCGGATACACGGCGGCGATCTATGCCGCACGCGCCATGCTCAACCCCGTGCTGATTGCAGGCATGGAACAAGGCGGGCAGTTGATGATCACGACCGACGTGGAGAACTATCCCGGCTACGCCGACCCGATCCAGGGTCCGTGGCTGATGGAGCAGATGCTCGGCCAGGCCAAGCATGTCGGCGCCGAGATCGTCAGCGACCTCGTGACCAATGTCGATCTCTCCAGCCGGCCCTTCCATGTCAAGACCGATTCGGGCCAGGACTGGATCGCAGATGTGATTGTCATCGCCACCGGCGCCAAGGCCAAGTGGCTCGGCATCGAATCCGAGAAGGCCTATCAGGGCTTTGGTGTTTCCGCCTGTGCCACCTGCGACGGCTTCTTCTATCGCAACAAGGACGTGATCGTGGTCGGCGGCGGCAATTCCGCCGTCGAGGAAGCACTCTACCTGTCCAATATCGCCAAGTCCGTAACGGTCGTGCATCGGCGCGACTCGTTCCGCTCGGAGAAGATCCTGCAGGAGCGGCTCTTCGCCAAGGAGAACATCAAGGTCGAGTGGAACAGCGAGATCGCCGAGATCACGGGCGAACAGCTCTATCCGCCGGTTCCTGCCGCCGTCAACGCCGTCAAGGTCCGCAATACCAAGACCGGCGAAGTGACCGCGCGTCCGATCGATGGCATCTTCGTCGCGATCGGCCATGCGCCGGCGACCGAACTCTTCGCGAACCAGCTCCGCATGAAGCCGAACGGCTACATCTGGACCGCGCCGGATTCGACCGCGACCAATATCGAAGGCGTGTTCGCGGCTGGCGACGTGACCGACGACACGTTCCGCCAGGCAGTCACGGCCGCCGGCATGGGATGCATGGCCGCGCTCGAAGCCGAACGCTTCCTGGCCGGTGTTTTGCATGTTGCACAAGCCGCGGAATAACAGCGGCATAAAAGGGGACCGGGAACAAGATGGCGCTCGACTGGGACAAGTTGCGCATTTTTCATGCCGCTGCGGAGGCCGGATCGTTCACGCATGCCGCCGACAAGCTGCATCTGTCGCAGTCAGCTATCAGCCGCCAGGTCTCGGCACTTGAAGCCGACATCAATACCAAGCTGTTCCACCGCCACGCCCGCGGCCTGATCCTGACCGAGCAGGGCGAGCTGCTCTACCGCACGGCGCACGACGTGCTGATGAAGCTCGAAATGGTCAAGATGCAGCTGACCGAGACGACCGAGAAGCCGACCGGCCGCCTGAGGATCACCACGACGGTCGGCCTCGGCCAGGGCTGGCTGACCGACAAGGTGCAGGAGTTCCTGTCGCTCTACCCCGAAATGCAGATCCAGTTGATCCTCGACAACGAGGAGATCGACGTCAACATGCGCCATGCGGACTGTGCCATCCGCCTGCGCGAGCCGCAGCAGTCCGACCTCATCCAGCGCAAGCTGTTCACGGTGCATATGCATGTCTATGCCGCGCCCTCCTATCTCAGCCGCTATGGCGAGCCGCAGACGCTCGAGGACCTCGACAATCACCGGATCATCAGCTTCGGCGAGCCCGCACCCAACTACCTGCTCGACGTGAACTGGCTGGAGACGGCCGCCCGCCCCGACGATGATCCACGCGTGCCGGTCTTGCAGATCAACAGCCTCACTTCGATCAAGCGCGCCGCCCTGCTGGGCATCGGCATTGCCATGCTGCCGGATTACATCGTCGGCCGCGATCCCGGCCTCGTGCAGCTCGTAACAGGTGCGGATGTGCCGTCCTTCGACACCTATTTCTGCTACCCGGCCGAAATGAAGAATGCCGCCAAGCTGAAGGTCTTCCGTGACTTCATAGTAGCCAAGGCGCGCAACTGGAATTTCTGAGTATTTTCCGATCTCCGCAAATGCAGCGAAACATCAGGCCTATTTCCGCCGATTTTTCCGCATCGACTCATTCATCCGGTCAATGAAACAGTACTATTATTGATGCTTGCCAATTCTGGATTTCGAAGCTTCCCGAAACTCTCAAGTATTATAAGTGCTTAGGTTGAATATTAGGAGTTCATGCACCCACTGCATATCAGTCATGCGTCAGCGTACATTGTGCCCTGCACAAAAAACACCCATATCGCACTCAGTTGATGCACATGGCGGTTTTCCTCCCAGTGCCGCCGCATCAGCTGTTCCCCTCTGGAGGTTTAAATCACCTTCAAAACTATAAGGGCCCGGCACTTGCCGTGGCCCTTTTTTTTGCCCTGAATTTCGGCTTGCCTGTGTTCGGCCCCGACGGTCAGAGGATCGACCGCAAATCCAGATCAGCGGGACGACCGGCTCTACATCCGCCACCTGCTATCGCTGAGTTGCGACAGGAGGATTATGGACCGTCATGGCCAGCAGTGGTGCATCGATCTCATAGCTGACGCCTTCAGGCGCAAATCTGATCTTTGGCTCCGCGCCAAAATCCTGTGCAACAACCTTTTCGAGCAGCACGCTACCGAAGCCTTGGCGCGTCGGAGGGATCACCTGCGGGCCATCGCGTTCCTGCCATTGAAACTTGAACCTTGCCTCCTTGCCCGCGCCCTCGAGGGACCAACGGATATCGACTTGGCCTTTTTCCGGCTGGGATAGCGCGCCGTACTTGACGGCATTGGTGGCAAGCTCGTGCACGAGAAGCGCGAAGGTCTGCGTTGCCCTGGAGTTCAGAGTCACATCCGGGCCAATAGCCATGACCCGGTTAGAGAAGGCTTCGAACTCGAGTCGGATGATCTTGGCAACCGGCGCACCGAAGCCCCCACCCGTGAGCGACGATTGAGTCCGCGCGAGCGCCTGTAAGCGACCCGCAAGCGTCTGACGCTCCTCGGTGAGCGGTCGCGTCCCGGTCAGACTGCGAGACACGATCGACTGAATCACAGCCAGCAGATTTCCGCTCCGGTGCGCGAGTTCGTCCATGAGGAATCGCTGGCGCTCTTCAGCCTGCTTGCGCTCGGTAATATCGTAAAAGCAATTGATGGCTCCCGTGATTGCTCCTCGTTCGTTCTTCAACAAACGGATGTTCACGACGACAGTAACCCGAGAACCGTCGGGTCGCTCGATGATCACTTCCATGTCACGCGCAACCGACATTTTTTCAGAAATCACCTCGGCCATGGGGCACTGATCGTGGGGCATAAAACTTCCGTCCGGACGGAACAATTTGTATGAGCCGCAGAACCGCTCGTCGGTATCCCCCTGTGCCGGTGTGCGGCCCCACAATTCCGCGGCACGATGGTTGAATTCCTGAATGACACCTGAGGCATCGCAGGAATAGATGGCAGTGGGGCCCACTTCGAACAAAGCGCGAAAGCGTTCTTCGCTCGCGCGCAGCGCTTCTTCATTCCGCTTGCGCTCGGTGTTGTCGCGGATGTTGCACTGAATGACCTGCTTGCCGTCTTCATCGTAACGGTTGGCCACGATTTCGACTTCCCGCTTGTCGCCCGATTTGGTTTCGAGCGGCAAATCGTCTTAGCGAACGTGCCCCTTCAGTTGCAGTTCCTGAAACGCCGCATGGCTCGCCTGTTCGTCTTTGAGCAAGCCGATTTCCCACAGTTCCTTGCCGAGCAACTCCTCGTGCGGGTAGCCGAGCAAATGATCCATGAAAGGATTGGCGTCGGTGATTTTTCGGCTGACGGAATCAAGAATGAGAATGCCATCATGGGCCGCTTCGAAGAGACGGCGATAACGAATCTCCGATTGGCGAAATGAATCCCGGACTTCGGGCTGCCCGGTTTCGTCATCAACGACTGAGATGGTCATTCTGCGCCAACATTCCCGACTTGACAAAGGTGAGGGTGACAATATCACCCTGCGAAACGACGCGAAAGATGGTCGGCTGCCCCTATTTGCAAGCGCCACAAAAACGCTGGATACGCCGGCAGGCCTCCTCCAGCAACGTCTCCGACGTCGCATAGGAGATGCGGAAATTCGGGCCGAGCCCGAAGGCCGATCCGTGCACCACCGCGACGCCTTCGCTCTCCAGCAGTTCGGAGACGAAATCCTCGTCGGTCTCGATCACCTTGCCCGACGGCGCCGTCTTGCCGATCAGCTCAGCGCAGGACGGATAGACATAGAATGCACCCTCTGGTGTCGGGCACTTGATGCCCTTGGCTTGGTTGAGCATCGAGACGACGAGGTCGCGCCGGCCCTGGAACACCGCCTTGTTCCTGACGATGAAATCCTGCGGCCCTTCCAGCGCTTCGAGCGCCGCCCACTGGGCGATGGAATTGGTACCCGAGGTCTGCTGGCCCTGGATCATGTCCATCGCCTTGATCAGCTGCAACGGACCCGCGGCATAGCCGATGCGCCAGCCGGTCATGGCATAGGCTTTCGACACGCCGTTCATCGTCAGCGTGCGGTCATAAAGGCCTGGCTCGACCTCGGCAGGCGTCGCGAACTTGAAGTCGTCGAAGGTCAAGTGCTCGTACATGTCGTCGGTCAGTATCCAGACATGCGGATGCTTCATCAGGACATCGGTCAGCGCCTTAAGCTCGTCGCGCGAATAGGCGGCACCCGACGGGTTGGAGGGCGAATTGAACATGAACCACTTGGTCTTCGGCGTGATCGCCTTGTCGAGATCGGCGGGCTGCAGCTTGAACTTGTTTTCGATCGTCGTCGGCACGAAGACAGGCGTTCCGCCGCAAAGCGCCACCATTTCGGGATAGGACACCCAGTACGGCGCCGGAATGACGACTTCGTCGCCGGCGTTGAGTGTCGCCATGAAGGCGTTGAACAGAATCTGCTTGCCGCCGGTGCCGACGATCACCTGGTTCGCGGTGTAATCGAGATTGTTCTCGCGCTTGTACTTCTTAGCGATCGCCTCGCGCAGTTCGACAATGCCGGCAACGGCCGTGTATTTGGTCTCGCCGCGGTTCATCGCGTCGATCGCCGCCTTCTTGATATTGTCGGGCGTATCGAAATCCGGCTCGCCCGCACCAAGGCTGATGACATCCCTGCCCTTGGCTTTCAGTTCGCGCGCTTTCTGCGAAACGGCAATGGTTGCAGAGGGCTTCACGCGGGAAAGGGCATCGGCAAGAAAGGCCATTTAAAGTTTTCCTTGGTAAGGGTGGGTCGGTGTAAGCGGTGGTTTTATAGGAGATGGCGTGGACGCGATCAAGAAAGGAATGCCCTTCAACGTCCTCGCTTTCATGAAGAATCTTGATGCCTGCTTAAGCCAACGGTAATGATTCACCCCTTATGATTGTGCCTTGGGCAGTTTGTTGCGGAAGGGCACATGAGCAGCATCTTTTCCAATCTCCGGCGTGACGAAGAGGATGCATGGGTCGCAGACTACGGCGTATATACCCTGCATTCCGCGCTCCAGCCGATTTTCAGCCAGGATCATGAGGGCGTGCTGACGCTCCAGGCGTTCGAGGGTCTTATCCGTCCGATGCGTAATGGCGAATTCGTTCGTCCCGGCGAGTTCTTCTCGAGCGTGGCGAGAGAAGACAGTGCGATGATCGACAGCCTCTGCCGCTCGCTGCATATCTTCAATACCGGCGCGCTCAACCGCCGCCGCGCCAAGCTCTTCCTAAATTTCCAGCCCGGCGTCTTCGTCACCAATGCCGATATCCGGCGCGAGGTCGAGCACATCAAGCTCGCGACGCTCGAATCCGGCATGAGCCCCGACCGCGTGGTCTGCGAGATCGCCCAGAAGGAAAACGACTCGGAAGACATGCTGTCCCGCTTCGTGCAGGAACTGCGCCATCACGGCTTCCGCATCGCCATCGACGAATATGGTGCCGAAGAGCGCGACATCGCCCGCCTCAACCTCCTGAAGCCCGACTATGTGAAGTTCGAGGCTGACTGGGTGAAGGAATTCCTGGAAAATTCCGCCGGTTCAGCGCTGTTGCGCGTGATGGTCAACCAGTTTCGCGAACAGGGCATCCTCGCCATCTTCGAAGGCCTCGAGGATATCCGCCAGGTCGATATCTGCAACAATCTCGACGTTCCTCTTTTGCAGGGCTATGCCCTGGCGCGACCGGAACTCGCCCCCACTCATTTCAACGCCGACTTCCCCGAGACCGGCGAACTGCCGCGCGAGGATGTAAGGCCCAGGATCGATCTCGAACGCTACGACCCGTCGGTCCACATGCCGAAACCTGCACCAATCGCCTACACTGCGGCTCCGAAGCGCACAGCCACATTCGGCAAGCGCACGCGCTGATCTGCGGATCAGGAAACTGCACGACGACGATAACGGATTGTTGATCCGGATATCGCGGATAGTGAAGCCGTTCCGTCGCTGGCGCGAATCCCTGACATGTTCTGGCCGCAGTTCGCCGGAAACCTGCGCTGGTTCAAGGCAGGAGGAAGACAATGTCGTCCACTCTATTGAAACTCGCTCTCCCGGCTCTTGCCGTAGTCTTGGCTGGCGCGGTGCAAGCCGAAGAATTCACGACGAAGGACGTCAAGATCAAGGTCGATGTCGTGGCCTCCGGTCTGGAGAATCCCTGGGCTGTCGAAGTGCTGCCGGATGGTGCCTATATCGTCACAGAGCGGCCGGGAAGGCTTCGGATCATCCGCGACGGTACGCTTTCCGAACCGATCACAGGCCTGCCCGAAATCGCCGTGCGCGGCCAGGGCGGGTTGCTCGATGTCGCCCTCAGTCCCGATTTTGCCAAAGACCGGACGATTTTCCTGACCGCCGCGCTCGCCTATGACGGCGGCGCGGGCACTGGTGTGATACGCGCCAGGTTGTCCGAAGACGAACGCGCGCTGACCTATGTGAAGACGATCTTCCGGATGAGGAAGGTCGGCACAACAGGCCGGCACTTCGGCTCGCGCATCGCCTTCGGCACTGATGGCACGCTCCATTTCGCCATCGGTGATCGCGGCAACATGAAACGCGGCCAGGACTTCTTCGATCACGCGGCGGCCATCATGCGGATCAACCCCGATGGCTCGGTGCCCAAGGACAATCCCTTCGCCGATGGCAGCAAGGCCCTGCCCGAGATTTTCTCGAAGGGCCATCGCAATGCACAGGGCCTCGTCTTCGATCCCCTGACATCGGGCATGATCACCGCCGAACACGGCGCTCAAGGTGGCGACGAGATCAACCTGCCGAAAGCCGGGCTCAACTACGGCTGGGCGCGGATCACCTATGGCAAGAATTACAACGGCCGCAAGATCGGCGTCGGCGTCTCCGCACCCGGCCTCGAACAGCCGGCACACTACTGGGATCCATCAATCGCGCCGGGTGCGCTGGTTGTTTATAGCGGCAAGATGTTTCCCGAGTGGAAGAACGACATCCTCGTCACCTCGCTGAAATTCGGCCTGATCTCCCGCCTCGACCGGGATGCGACGGGCAAGGTGACAAGCGAGGAGCGGTTCATCGACAACGAGTTCGGCAGGCTGCGCGATATCATCATGGCGCCGGACGGGTCCCTGCTCGTGACGACTGATGAAGCCGATGGCCAGTTGCTCAGGATCAGCCGCGCGGGCGACGCCTCATAGCATCGCCCTGATCTCCTTGCGGAATACGAATTTGAGGCCGGACCAGGCCTCATCGACAGCCGCGACCTTCACATCGACGAGACACGTACCCTATGATGCCGCTATGGCCGTCCGCCGACCGGCCATTCCAAGGGAAAACTCTCCGGTCCGCCGTAGCCGCCGTCACAATCTTCCGACGAGCGCTTTTCCAACAGCACCAGATGGCCCTCCAACGTCAGTTCCCATTTGTGCCACACGCCACACGCGCCCATGCTGTTGTCCTTTAGAAATGCGGTCATGATCCTTGTCACCGGATCGAAATCGACATTGTATTCGACTTCCGAGACACTTGGCTTGCCCTCCGCAATGTCGGGAAAGGATATTCGTGAGAGAGTACCACTGTAATACCCCCGATAGAGAACATATCCCTGATTATGAGCCCCGCCATCGGCACATGGCACGAGCACCAGACGGATTCCCGAGATGGAGATATCGAAGCCGTTGTATCGTTTGAGATCGTCAGCCGCGAAAGATTCGGTGCAACTGCCGCCCGGAGCGGTGAAGTCCGCCCGGATCGAGGCCGGAATGTCATCTATCGATTCAATATCCTTCGAATCCGGCCCTTCCGGCACAGCTTGGCCGACGGCTAGGAGCGCATCGTTTCGCCCCCGCCTGCCCTGGACATCGTCGATGAAGAACAGCGAACCCCGAAAACCGGCAAGGTTCATATCGGTGGAAAATTTGCCGGTCACGCCCTCATAGGACAGCTGCAGTGCCGCACCAGTCTTCAGCGCCTCAAGCAATATCTGCACGGAAGCCCTATCCGTGAGCACGAACTTCCCCCACTCCACATCGAACTTCAGTTGCTGAAGGGAAAGCCGCAGCACCTCCTTGCCATCGACGGCGAGGCGAAAGACGCCGCCCGGGTCGAGATTGCGGCTGAAGCCCTGCGGCTTTGGCAGCCAAAGCTCGACATCGGAGCTGAGTGCGCCCGAACGCCGGAATTCGAAGGCACCGAACTGTTCATAGAAATTTTCATAGCGTAGCGAGCAGGTCAATCCGCTGGTACAGGACGTGCTCCATTTGTCGATGTCTTTCCCCGTCCATGCCTGCACGCCAGCGGGGACAAGCGGGGCAAACAGAAGGCAAGCGGCGGCAAACAATCCCCTTGGGTTCATGGCCTTCTCCAATTCTCCAAGCGTGCAATTTGGCGATTGCCAAGGCGCGACGAACTGCCTATGGCTTTGCCATCACCCTCGTCTTTCCGAGAAGCTCGATACTATGACGCGCATACAGGCCAATCTTATTCTCCTGCTCACCGCTGCGATCTGGGGCGCGGCTTTCGTCAGCCAGAATCTGGCGATGAAGAGCATGGGGCCGCTCTGGTTCGTCGGCATCCGCTTCATGATCGGCTTTCTTGTCGTGCTGCCGTTCGCACTGCGCGAGGATCGCAAGTCTGCGAAGCCGCTGTCGCTGAAGACCGGCCTGACATTCGGCCTTTGCGGCGTGGCCCTTCTCGCAGGCGCTGTGACCCAGCAGATCGGCATGCTCACCACGACGGTGACCAATGCAAGCTTCCTGACCGGCCTCTATGTCATCATCGTGCCGGTGCTCAGCGTGCTCATCCTGAGAAAGCTGCCGCATTGGGTCATCTGGCCGGCGGCGGCGTTGGCGCTGACGGGCATTTTCTACCTCAGCGGCGGCGAGCTTTCGCGGCTGGTGGTCGGCGATTTCTGGATCATCCTCTGCGCGCTCTGCTTCGGCATGCAGGTGCTACTCGTGGGGATCTTCGTGTCCGGCAGCGACCGTCCGCTCGGGCTTTCGGCGATCCAGTTCCTGGTCACCGGCGCCGGTGCGCTGGTTGTCGCCGCGTTCGTCGAACCGATCACATGGGAAGGCCTGAAGGAAGCCGCGCCGCACATACTCTATTCAGGCGTCGTCTCGTCTGGCATTGCCTATACGTTGCAGGTGGTCGGCCAGCGCTGGACCACGGCACCGCAGGCCGCGATCTTTCTCGCCAGTGAATCCCTGTTCGGCGCGTTCTTCGGGGCACTGTTTCTCCACGAACGGATCCCGCCGCTCGGGTACTTCGGCTGCGCCTTGATCTTCATTGCAATGTTACTGGTTGAATTCGTACCAGAGTTTACGAAAAAACGCGGCGTAGTTCGCTAATCTGAAATAAAGATTACATTTCCGAAGAAACCGCGTCTGCCTATAATTGCGGCAGATTGCTTTTGTGCGCCATGACATCACAAAATTGGGCGCGGAAAGAAAGTTTCGCTTGCCAAAACCCCTTAAAACCATCACCTTACCTCTGTTCGGGCAATTGCGAACAACGGGAAGAACCTTGAGAATAGCGCGCCGGAGGCGCAATAAGCTCCGGGTGTCAGACAGACGGGAAACCGCCAGCCTGGCACGATATACAGGACTTTCCTTATCGACATCTGCCTGCTTACGCCCTTCGAGGGCTTTGACGACTGATGCCTTCCCGCGTCGGGGGGCGATGATAGGGAATAGTGAAATGGACACCGGCACCGTTAAGTTCTTCAATGCCGACAAAGGCTTCGGGTTCATCAAACCTGATAAGGGCGGCTCCGACATTTTCGTGCACATCACCGCAGTCCAGGCTTCCGGCCTGACGGGTCTGACCGAAAATCAGAAGGTCACCTACGACACCGAGCCGGATCGCCGCGGCAAGGGTCCGAAGGCGGTGAACCTCAAGGTCACCGGCTGATATCAATTCCTCCTGACGGAGTGAAACGCCGCCCCGGCTTTTGCCGGCGGGCGGCGTTTTTGCTTTCGAGCCCCGGAAATCCGCTGCCACAAAGAGGTCATTTTCCGTTCAGCCGTCATTCATGGTTGCGGCAATAGCGTCCGATCCCAAGAGGCCGAGCGCCTCCCCAAGCAGGGAAGAAGACCATGAACAAATTTTCCAAGACCCTTATCTTGTCGGTCGCGGCACTGGCCGTCGTCGCCAGCACCGTCGAGTTCGCATCCGCCGGCGACCGCTACTGGCGCAAGCATCATCGCGGCCACTGGCGCGGCAATGCGGTCATCGCCGGCGTCACTGCAGGTGTCGTCGTCGGAGGCCTGATCGCCGCCTCGCGGCCGCGTGTCGTCTACGAGGACGCACCTGTCGTCGTTGACGAGGATCCGATCTACGACGATCGCGAGACCGTTTATGTCGATCCGGATGAAGACTACGATCGCCCGGTCTATCGCGAGCGGGCGCCGATCGATGACGAATATGCGGCCCCGGATGACCGTTATGTCGAGCCGCAGGGCGACGGCTATGAGGACGACCAGCAGGCAGACCGCAGCGATTATTTTCCCGATAAGCCCGCCAAGCGCCAGAGCCAGCGTCGCGACAACAACAGCCGCGACTATGCCGATGCCGGCAACCTGAAGCCCTGGACCTCGGAATGGCGCCGCTACTGCGCCGACCGTTACGCGTCGTTCAATTCGTCGAATGGCACTTATCTGGGCTACGACCAGAAGCGGCACTTCTGCAAGGCAGGCTGATCATCGTGATATGACCATACGAATGCCGGGGCTTTCACCCCCGGCATTTTCATATTCCGGCGAGGAAAGGGTTCGAGCGACGCTCGTCACCGATGCGGCTGCCGGGACCGTGGCCGCAGATGAAGCCCACATCGTCGCCCAGGGGCAGAACCTTGGTTCGGATGGATTCAAGCAGCTGCTCGTGATTGCCACCAAGTAGATCCGTGCGCCCGATCGATCCATTGAACAGCACGTCGCCGAGATGGGCGAAATTCTGCTCGCGGTTGAAGTAGATCACATGACCCGGCGCATGGCCGGGCGTGTGGTAGACCTCGAAAACATGCTCGCCGAAGGAAACCGTCTCTCCCTCTTCGAGAAAACGGTCCGGCACCATGTTGCGGATCTTCATGTCGGCGCCGAAGCGCGCGGCGCTGGCTTCCATGCTCTGCAGCAGCGGCAGGTCGTCCTTGTGCGGGCCGATCACCTCGATGCCGAGGGCTTCCTTGAGGTCGAGGGCTCCCCCGGCGTGATCTAGATGACCGTGAGTCAACCAGATCTCCTTGAGTCTGATATCGTTCTCCTTGATCGTCTGGAGGATCACCTCGACGTCGCCGCCGGGATCGACAATCACGCCCTCCAGCGTCTCAGGGTCGAAGAGCACCGTGCAGTTCTGCTGGAACGGGGTAACGGGAATGATCCCGGCTTGAAGCTTGGCCATGGCGTGTCCTGATATTGTCTCAGGCGGATATAGGCCGGGGTTTTCGCTTTGTCATTACCTCACAGGTAATTGAGATCATTCCCTCCAGTCATGATGATGCTCACGTCAACAGAGACAAAGAGGAAAAGACAATGACCAGCGCTCACGAAATCGCCAACCATTATATCGCAACCTGGAACGCTGCCGATGCCGCATCGCGCGATGCGTTGCTGGCCAGCCATTGGGCGGAAGAGCCGACCTATCACGATCCGCTGATGGCAGCGACGAATGCCAATGAATTAATCGGGCTGGTCGGCGCGGTCCAGGATCGCTTCCCGGGCTTCCGCTTCAAGCTCACCAATACGCCTGATGGGCATGGCGACTTCGTCCGCTTCTCATGGGGGCTTGGTCCGGATGGTGCGGAACCTGTGATCGAAGGCAGTGACGTGATCATGCTGGAAAATGGCCGGATGAAGCACGTCGTCGGTTTTCTCGACAAGGTTCCGGCCACGGCCTGACGCCCTCGGCAGCGGCGCGTGCAATGCGCGCCGCTCTGATTTACTGCTCGAGGCTTGCGATTTCCATCGAGTTGATCGGCGATGCGCCAAGGCTCGCGGTCGTCACCAGCAGCGCCGTGACGGCAAAGCTGAAGGCAGCGACCATCATGACGAGAGGGCGAAGCTGGTGGGCGACGGATGCGGTTTCGTTGGCGGCGTTCATTGTGTTGTCCCTTGGTTGGCGACACATGGGCCGCTCTGCAAACTTGACGTTCTTATCCGCCAATTTGTTCGCCAACGCTGTTACCAAGGATACAGTTTCATGCCCGCCCAACAAAAAAGCGGCCCGAAGGCCGCTCTGATGCATCGTTGTGTCTGAAATGTCACTCGGCCGCTTGCGCAGCTGCCGGGTAGACTTCCTTCATATAGTCGTTCATCAGCGTCTCGCTGATGGTCGCCGGCGTGAACTTGTACTTGCCGCCGATCTCGGAAACCGGGGTCACTTCGGCCGCCGAACCGGTGAGGAAGCATTCGCTGAAATCAGGCAGCTCTTCCGGCATGATGGCGCGTTCGATCACCTGGATGCCGCGACGCTTGGCAAGCTCGATCACCGTCTGGCGGGTGATGCCGTTGAGGAAGCAATCCGGATCCGGCGTATGGATGACGCCATCCTTCACGAAGAAGATGTTGGCGCCCGTGGCTTCCGCAACGCGGCCGCGATAGTCGAGCATCATCGCATCGGCATAGCCCTTGGCTTCGGCCGCATGCTTGGAGATGGTGCAGATCATGTAGAGGCCGGCAGCCTTCGCCTTCGAGGGCGCGGTCATCGGATCGGGACGGCGGTATTCGGCGAGATCGAGCTTGATGCCCTTGAGCTTCTCAGCCGGATTGAAATAGCTGCCCCACTGCCAGATGGCGATCGCGACATTGATCTTGTTGTTCTGGGCCGAGACCCCCATCATCTCCGACCCGCGCCAAGCGATCGGGCGGACATAGGCGTCGGCGAAACCCTGGCGTTTCAAAAGCTCGATCGTCGCAGCGTCGAGTTCTTCCACCGCATAGGGAATCTTGAAGCCCATCAGGTTGGCGGATGTGTGCAGGCGCTCGTTGTGCTCGGTCAGCTTGAACACCCGCCCGCCATAGGCCCGCTCTCCCTCGAACACCGCGCTGGCATAATGCAGGCCATGCGTCAGCACGTGGACCTTGGCGTCCTTCCACGGCACGAACTCGCCATTCATCCAGATCTGGCCGTCTAGCTGGTCAAAAGGAACTGCCATAGTGTAGCCTCCGCGGCGCTTGGAAGAGCGTCTTTTTGAAATGGTTTTGTTTCCGTCCGGCCGGTCCGCAGCAGGTGGCGAAGAGGGAGACGGAGCTTGGGGAAGAAGCGGCGATCGGTGGATCGTATCTGTCCTCAAGATTGAAATTAGGCTATCAGGGGCATTAAATTATGTCAACGAAGCTGACTTATTGCATTTGAGCGAAACAGGAACGCGCGTGACCGCAAAGCATGAAAAGAAGGCAGATGACAGCGACATCGTCCGCACGCCGATGACGAGCGATGGCGCGATAGATTTCGAAATCATCGAACTCCTGTTCTTCGCCTATCGCGACTTCATTTCCGATCCGGACGCGATACTGGCGAAGAAGGAGTTCGGCCGCGCACATCACAGAGTCGTCCACTTCGTCAATCGCAATCCCGGCATGACGGTGGCCGACCTTCTCGATACCCTGAAGATAACCAAGCAATCCCTGGCGAGAGTGCTCAAGCAATTGGTCGACTCGGGCTATATTGCCCAGGTCGAGGGAACCGAGGACCGCAGGCAGCGTCACCTCTACCCGACCGGGGCCGGACGAGAACTGGCGCTCGATCTGGCAAGGCCGCAATCGCGCCGCATTGGCCATGCATTCGGCGAAGCCAAGGCAGATATGCGGGAGGATGTCGTGCGCTTCCTCGCGGGCATGCGCGACAATGGAGGAAGGAAATGACCGAGCTTGAGCCGATGCCGGACGATGCACCGCATCTTCTCATTGTCGATGACGACACCCGTATCCGCGAACTGTTGCAGAAGTTCCTCAGCGGCAAGGGCTTTCGCGTCACCGTGGCGGCCGATGCCGCCGAAGCGCGCCGCAAGCTCAAAGGCCTCGATTTCGATCTTCTCGTGCTCGACGTCATGATGCCCGGCGAAACCGGCCTGGCGCTGACAAAATCGCTGCGGGAAATCCGCGACATCCCCGTCATCCTGCTGACCGCGCGCGCCGAGGCGGAATCGCGCATCGCCGGCCTCGAAGCCGGCGCCGACGACTACTTGCCGAAGCCATTCGAGCCGCGCGAACTTGTGCTCCGCATCAACAACATCCTCAAGCGCTCGGTCAATCCATCGAAGCCCAAGATCGATCAGCTGATTTTCGGCCCCTTCACCTTCTCGCTGGTCAAGAAGGAATTGCGCCGGGGCGCAAGCCTCGTCGGCCTGACCGGTCGCGAGCAGGACATCATGATGATTTTCGCCGCAAATGCCGGCCAGACCATCGCACGCCACGAACTTGCGGGCACCGGCGCCGATGTCGGCGAGCGGACGATCGACGTGCAGATCAATCGCCTGCGCCGCAAGATCGAGGAAGATCCCGGCAATCCGGTCTGGCTGCAGACCGTGCGCGGGATCGGCTACAAGCTGTCACTGGACCAGAACGGATGACCGACACGGAACTGCCGCCGATCGTAATCGAAGAGCCGAAGCCGAAAGCTCCGCTCTTCGAGGTCGGACGGTTTTTCCGCCGCAACCTGCCACGCGGCCTGTTCGCGCGTTCGCTGCTGATCATCGTACTGCCGATGCTGATCCTGCAGACCGTGCTGGTCTTCGTCTTCATGGAACGTCATTGGCAGATGGTGACCAACCGCCTCTCCGCCGCCGTGACGCGCGACATCGCAGCCATCATCGACATGCTCGACACGACGCCCGGCAACGAAGCGCGGATCATCCATATTGCCGAGGAGCGCATGGGCTTGACGATCAAGCTCGTGCCGGGCGGCAAGCTTCCGCCGCGCAAACCCATCCCGCTGTTCTCGATCCTTGATAAAACGCTGTCACGGCAGATCAACAACCAGATAAATCGTCCTTTCTGGCTGAACACCAGTTTCGCCGAGAAAGAGGTCGAAATCCGGGTTGTCATCGACAATAATCGCATATTGAGCGTGGTGACGCGCCGCGATCGCACATCCGCCTCCAATACTCATATCTTCCTGATATGGATGTTCGGCACCTCGCTGGTGCTGATCGTCATCTCCGTCCTCTTCCTGCGCGGACAGATCCGGCCGATCCTGGCGCTCGCCAGCGCGGCGGAAAGCTTCGGCAAGGGACAGAAGATCGCCGAGAACTATTATCCACGCGGCGCGGTCGAGGTCCGGCGCGCCGGCATCGCCTTCCTGCAGATGCGTGAGCGCATCGAGCGCCAGATCGAACAGCGCACAGCGATGCTATCGAGCGTCAGTCACGATTTGCGGACGATCCTCACCCGATTCCGGCTGCAACTGGCCATCGCCGAGGACGTAAAGGATCTCGAAAGCCTCAACCGGGACGTCGACGACATGAACGCGATGCTCGACGGCTATCTCGATTTCGCACGCGGCCAGTCCGAGGAGGCAGAGGGCGATCTCGATCTTGAAAGCTTGCTAAGCCAGCTCGAACAGACCGCAGGGCTGCACGGCAAGACGCTCACCTCGTCGATCGAAGGCCCATCCCAAGTCCGGGTCCGGCCGAATGCATTCACGCGGCTCGTGACCAATCTGGCCGCCAACGCCTGGCGGCATGCGGCCACTGTCAGGATCGGGGCTAGGAATTCCGCCCGCTTCCTGACGATCATAATCGACGACGACGGCCCCGGAATTCCCGAAGCCATGCGCGAGGAGGTCTTCAAACCCTTCTTCCGGCTCGACGAAGCGCGCAATCTCGACGCCTCCGGCACCGGCCTCGGCCTCGCCATCGCCCGCGACATCGCCCGCGGCCACGGCGGCAATGTCACGCTGTCGGAAAGCCCGATGGGTGGATTGCGGGCGACAGTGAGGGTACCGGTGTGACGCTTGACGTATCGCGTCAATTCGCTATTATCTCTGAATGATCCAAAGCTATCGGGACAAACGCACGGAGACATTTGCGAACGGTGCGTTCGTCCGGGAGTTCCAAGGGTTTGCCAAGCAGGCATACAAGCGTCTCGACATTCTTGACGCCGCGACGCGGCTTGATGAACTGAGGCAATTGCCGAGCAACCAGCTGGAAGCGCTAAGGGGCAACAGAAGCGGCCAATTTAGCATCAGGATCAATGAACAATACCGTATATGCTTTGTCTGGCGAAATGACATGCCAGGTCCGGAAGAAGTTGAGATCGTCGATTACCACTAGGATGAAACAATGAACCAGCGCCCCGCTATCCACCCTGGTGAAATACTGAGCGACGAGTTGTCGGAAATTGGCGTCGCTGCCGCCGAACTCGCGCGCCAGATCGACGTGCCTCCGAACCGCATCAGTCAGATCATCAACGGCAAGAGAAGTATCACGGGAGACACCGCCCTACGGCTGGGACATTGGTTCGGCACGACGGCGCAGTTCTGGCTCAACCTGCAAACCAATTATGAACTGCGGCTTGCGGCGGAACGCTCCGGCGATGCAATCGCCCGGCTGCCCAGGAGGGTCGCCTGACCTACCGCCCGTAAACCTCATGCGGCACGAGTTCAAAAAAGCGCCGCTTGATGTTGTAGCGGTCCCATGCCTTGATCCTGTTTGGATAGCGCTCACGCATCGCGTCGAGCGGTCTGAGCAAAGCGCCGTCGCACTGCCATTTCCGGTCGAGGATCTCGATGATCCTGCGGTTCGGCCAGGGCTTGTTGACGATGGAGAGGAAGGCGCCGAAGGCTTCGTTTTCCATGCCGCGCCCTGCCCGATGCGCAATCATGGCGTAGCAGAAGGCTGTCGAGCGGGACACGCCCGCATGGCAATGGACGAGAATGCGCGAATGCGGGCTCTCCACAGCAGGCCGCACGGTCTCGAACAGGCTCTCGACGATCTCGGGAAAATGATCGGTGAACTCAAGCGTTTCCTGATCGCGCAGCCGCGCGACGATATGTTCGGCATTCCTGATGACGGGCACGTGCTCGACGGCGAGTGCCGGGTCGATCAGTGACACGACATGGGTAGCGCCCCATTCCTCGGCAACCAGCGCAGCCTTCGGCAGGCATGACACGCGGAAGCGCTCATGGATCCCGTTGAGCGGCATTATCCCCTTCTCCCCGATCATGTGACTTGATCCGAGATTGAGGCCGAAACTGGGAGAAATTGAGTCAAAGCAGCTTCCGTCCATTGGGAATTTTTTGGCCGGGCGCTGCCAGCACGATCGCGCCGCTCTCGTCCTCAAAGCCCAAGGTAAGAACCTCCGAACGAAACGGGCCAATCTGGCGCGGCGGAAAGTTGACGACGCCCAGCACCTGACGGCCGACGAGGCTCTCCGGCGTATAGTGGACCGTGATCTGCGCCGAGGATTTCCTGAGGCCGATTTCCGGTCCGAAATCGATCACCAGCTTGATCGCCGGCTTGCGCGCTTCGGGAAAGGACGATGCCTCCACCACCGTGCCGACACGTATATCGACACGCTCGAAATCGGCGTAGCTGATCTGATCCGGCATGGATTTACCTTGCGAGTTCTTCCGCCCGGTCGCGGGCAGCCTTGATGGCGGCATCGAAAAGCGGCTGCATGCCACCCTCCGCCATCAGCACATCGAGCGCCGCCGCGGTCGTGCCACCGGGAGACGTGACATTCTTGCGCAGGACGGCAGCGCCGTCGGGCGACTGGTGAATGAGTTCACCAGCGCCCGACACTGTTGCCCGTGCGAGACGCATGGCGAGGTCCGCCGGCAGACCGAGCTTTCGGCCTGCCTCCGCCATGCACTCGACGAGGTAGAACACATAGGCCGGCCCCGAGCCCGAAAGCGCGGTGACGGCATCGATGAGGGATTCACTTTCGACCCATTCGACGGGGCCGGATACTTCGAGAAGCGAATGGACGAGCTTGCGCTGCACGTCGTTGATGCGGGCATTCGCGAATGCACCCGTCACGCCGCGCCCGATCATTGCCGGCGTATTCGGCATGGCGCGCACCATCGGGGCATCTCCAAGCTGCGCTTCGAGGAAAGCGAGCGGTTTGCCGGCGGCAATAGAAATGACGATCGTCCCCGGACCGATCAGCTTGCGATAGTCCGGAAGCACGGCTTCCATGACCTGCGGCTTGACTGCCACGAAGATCACGCCGGCTTTGATATTCTCAGGCGCGGCGGAAACGATATTGAGGCCGGCTTCACCGAAGCGCACCCTCATCGCCTCGGGCGGATTGGGATCGGCGGCAATGATCGAAGATGCGGCAATGCCGCTCTTGATCCAGCCCAACGCCATGGCACCGCCCATATTCCCAGCACCGATAAGGACGATGGGTCCGGGTAGTGGAAGACTCATGCTTCCCCCACGGTTTCAAACATCACGGCGCTGACGGCGGACTGTGCATCCATGCCGGACCAGACGACGAACTGAAATGCCTGATAGTAAGCTTCGCAGGCATCGAGCGCCGACGAAAGCAGCACCTCGACCTGCCGGCCGGTCGGCTCGACACCGCCGGAGAGCAACAGCGACTGCCGAAAGATGACGATGTCGGCGCGCTGCCAGACATCGAAATGGCCAAGCAATACATCACCGTTGATATGGGCGATCAGCTTGATCACCTCATTCATCCGGCTGTCGGGAACCTTGAGATCGAAGGCGCAGGAAAGATGCAGCGCCTCGAATTCCTCCATCCAGGAAAAGGAGACCTGATAGTCGGCCCACTTTCCCTCGACCGTCATGGCGATCTCGTCATCCGCGGGACGCTCGAACGACCAGTCATTGGTATCCGCGACGAATTCGATCATGTCCACGGGATGGGACTGGCGTTCGGCTTTCAAGTCAAAAAGGCTCATGCGGCACCTAAAAACGGAATCATAGCCTCATCGCGCCCGGAAACAGACCAAACGCGACCGGAAGATTACCGGAAACTCAATGGAATGATCCGCGAACCGATATGGGCATAGTAGGCGTCCTAGCCTGCCCGGAACTTACGCATCCGCTTCGAATCATCTTGTAAAATCAGTGTATAACGGCGGATTCACGAAACCAGTCCCGTCACGCCAAAAAGCTGGTGATAGTCCGCCAGCCGGATTCATAAATTGATTCAATTTTGAATGGTAACCGACTCTCGCATATGGCTTTTCAGGCCTTTGAGGCGGCGGAAACTTTTCTTTTCCGCCGCGCTTCGCAGCTGTGGATAACCCTCCAGAACTCCCGCTCAGGGCTTCGAAGCGGCGAGTTTCGCTTCGAGTTCGGCGAGGCGGGCGGCAAGTGCGTCGTTTTCTTCGCGCGCCTTGACGGCCATTTCGCGCACGGCCTCGAATTCCTCGCGCTTGACGAGGTCCATGCCGTTGAGCCAGCGCTCTGCCTGCGCCTTGAATGCGCCTTCGACCTCGCGGCCCACGCCCTGCACGGCGCCGGCGGCATCGGTCATCAGCTTGGCGAAATCGTCAAGAATGCGGTTCGGTCCATCGGCCATGGCGTGTCTCCCTGGAGATTGTTGGTCGTGGAATTGAGGTAGGACGCGCCTCCGGCCGTTGCAAGGAAAAATCGGAACGCGCGGCATTTTGCGTGACCGGCTGCCTTTGAATGCCCTGTCCGCCGTCCCATATCGTGCTATAAGCCGCCGAAAGTTCAGCCCGAATCCGGACATGCCGTTGGCCCCCTTCATTCAGATCCTCGCCTACATGCCCTTCCCCGATATCAACCCGATCGCCTTCTCCGTAGGGCCGGTCGATATCCGTTGGTACGGCATTTCCTATGTCGTCAGCATCCTGCTCGGCTGGTTTTATGCGCGCAGGATCATATCGACGCCGAGGCTGTGGAAGAACGACGCACCGCCGATGTCGCTGCTCGACATCGATGATTTCGTGCTCTGGGCCGCGATCGGCATCGTGGTCGGCGGCCGTATCGGCTTCATCCTGTTCTATGATCTTCCCGTCTATCTCGCCGATCCCCTGCGCGTCTTCCAAGTCTGGCACGGCGGCATGTCCTTCCATGGCGGCATTACCGGAACGGCAATCGCCATGATCCTGTTTGCCCGCAAGCGCGACATCAGCATGTGGTCGCTGTTCGATGTCGTCAGCACCGTCTGCGTCACCGGACTGTTTCTGGTCAGGCTCGCCAATTTCATCAACGGCGAGCTCTGGGGCAGCGTGAGCTTCCTGCCATGGGCCGTGCTTTTCCGGGACGAGATGTTCCCGCGTCATCCGAGCCAGCTATACGAGGCCGGTCTCGAAGGTCTGCTGACCGGCATCGTGCTCGCTATCATGGTCTTCCGGCTCAGTGCCCTCAAGCGGCCGGGCCTCGTCGCCGGAACCTTCGTGAGCCTCTATGCCATCAGCCGCATCGCCGTCGAATTCGTCCGCGTGCCGGATGAGCAGGTCGGCTATCTCCTTGGTACAAGCTGGATGACCATGGGCATGGTTTTGTCCGTCCCCATGCTGCTGCTCGGCCTGTGGGCGATCTGGCGCGCCAACCGGATGGCCATCGCCGCATGACCACGCCGCTTGCGGATAAGATCAAGGCGATCATATCGGTCAACGGCCCGATCAGCGTCACCGACTATTTCGCGCTGTGTCTCGCCGACCCTGAACATGGCTACTACAAGACGCGTGATCCTTTTGGCCGGGGCGGCGATTTCGTCACCGCGCCCGAAGTCAGCCAGTTGTTCGGGGAAATGATCGGTGTCTTTCTCGTCGAAGCCTGGCGGAAACATCTCAGGCCGAGCCGCAATCTCCGCATCGCCGAGATCGGCCCTGGTCGCGGCACGATGATGGCGGATATCCTGCGCACCGTAAGGCAACTGGCGCCGGAACTCTATGACGCGGCAACCGTGCATCTGGTCGAGACCAGCCCTGCTCTTCGCAGTATCCAGCAGACCACGCTGGCATCTCACTCGGAAAAGCTGGCATGGCACGAGAGCTTCGACACGATTCCACCCGGCTTCCTCCTGTTCGTGGCCAACGAGTTTTTTGACGCGGTGCCGATCCGGCAATTCGTCAAAACCGCGAACGGTTTTCGTGAGCGGTTGGTTGGCGTCGATGAGAGAGAAAATCTCGCCTTTGCCGCCGGGGTGACGGGCGTCGATCCGGCCCTGCTGCCGGCCGGGCACCAAGCTGCCGCACCCGGTACGATCGCCGAAGTCGCACCGGCCCGCATGGCAATCATGCAACTGCTGTCGGACAGGCTTTTCGACGCCGGCGGCACGGCATTGATTATCGACTACGGCCACTTGGCCACGGGGCTCGGCGATACGCTGCAGGCCGTCTTCAAACACACTTTCGACCCGCCGCTCGCTCATCCTGGCGAGGCGGACCTGACGAGCCATGTGGATTTCCAGTCGCTGGCGGAAATCGCCCGGAGCCGCTCCATCGCAGTCAACGGCCTAATGACGCAGGGCGAGTTCCTGCTGAAGCTTGGCCTCCTCGAACGCGCGGGCGCGCTTGGTCGCGGCAAGAGCCCGAAGCAACAGGCGGAAATTCAGGCCGCCGTTGAAAGGCTCGCCGGAACCGCCCCGAACCAGATGGGTGAACTTTTCAAGGTCATGTCGGTTTCAAGCCCGGATGTGCAGTTGGCACAGTTTATCGATTGAGTTGACACCTTCCATATGCTTCTGCAACATCCCGCCGCAATGACCGCTTCGCCGCGTGCCCAGCGCCAGACTTCGAAAGGCCGATCCTCGATGATATCAGCCGCGCGACCCTCCCCGATCCAGAGTCCCCTGCTGAGCGAGAATGCTGGAACCGGCATTGCGCATGGCTTCTTCACGCGGGCGGGTGGCGTATCGGAAGGTCTTTACGCCGGTCTCAATGTCGGCCTGGGTTCGCATGACGAACCCGAGCGTATCCGCGAAAATCGAGCGCGTGTCGCCGGCTGGTTCGGCGCCGGCGCTGGCGATCTCGCCACGCTCTACCAGATCCATTCGCCTGACGTCGTCACCATCGACAAGGTCGGCGACGGCGAGAGGCCAAAGGCCGATAGTCATGTAACGGCCACGCCGGGCGTCGTGCTCGGTGTGCTGACCGCCGATTGCGGGCCGATCCTTTTTGCCGACCCGGTTGCCCGCGTCATCGGTGCCGCCCATGCCGGCTGGAAGGGCGCATTCGACGGCGTGATCGAGAACACAATCGCCGCGATGGAAACACTTGGCGCGAGACGCAAAAACATCGCGGCCAGTCTCGGCCCATCGATCTCCAAAGCCAATTACGAAGTCGGCCCCGAGTTCCATGCCAGGTTCATCGAGCGCAACGCCGATTGGGCGCGGTTCTTCACGCCATCCGAAAAACCGGAACACTTCATGTTCGACCTGCCCGGCCTGACGATCAGCCGGCTTGAACAGGCGGGCGTCCGGGCGGAAAATGTCGATGTCTGCACCTATGCAGACGAAGAGAGATTTTTCTCATATCGCCGCACGACACATAGAAACGAGCCGGACTACGGACGGCAGGTTTCAGCAATAATGATACGGGAGGACTAAATGGCGCTGCATTTTTCGAGAGACGAATTCGCCTCCCGCCTGGAACTGGTCAAGGCGCGGATGAAGGAAGAAAAGCTCGATGCCCTGCTGATCTTCGCCCAGGAAAGCATGTACTGGCTGACGGGCTACGACACATTCGGCTACTGTTTCTTCCAGTGCCTCGTCGTCAAGGCCGATGGCCAGATGGTTCTGATGACGCGTTCCGCCGACCTCCGGCAGGCCAGGCACACGTCCATCATCGAGGACATCCGCATCTGGGTCGACCGGACCAATGCCGACCCGGCGCAGGACCTCAAGAACCTGCTGATGGATCTCGACCTGCTCGGATCCAAGATCGGCGTGGAATACGACACCCACGGCCTGACGGGCCTCAATGCCCGCAGGCTGGACCACCAACTCACATCCTTCGGCACCTCGACCGACGCCTCCTACATCATCTCCAAGCTTCGGCTGGTGAAGAGTGCCGCCGAGATCGAATATGCCGAAAAGGCTGCGGCACTTTCCGACGACGCCCTCGATGCAGCCCTGAGGCTCGCCAAGCCGGGCGCTAACGAGGCCGATATCCTGGCAGCAATGCAGGGTGCGATCTTTGCAGGCGGCGGGGACTATCCGTCCAACGAATTCATTATCGGCTCCGGCGCCGATGCGCTCCTCTGCCGCTACAAGGCCGGACGGCGCAATCTCGATGCCGTCGATCAACTGACGCTCGAATGGGCCGGCGTCTATGCACATTACCATGCGCCGATGATGCGGACAGTCATCGTCGGCACACCAAACGACCGGCAGAAGGAACTCTATGCCGCCTCGCGCGATGCGATCGAGGCGATCGAAACCGTGCTGATCACCGGCAACACCTTCGGCACCGTCTTCGATACGCATGCGCGGATCATGGACGAGCGCGGTCTCGCCAAGCACAGGCTGAATGCCTGCGGCTATTCGGTGGGCGCGCGCTTCTCGCCCTCATGGATGGAGCACCAGATGTTCCATGCCGGCAATCCCGAGCCGATCCTGCCAGGCATGACGCTCTTCGTACACATGATCATCATGGATTCCGAGACCGGCACCGCCATGACCCTCGGCCAGACTTACCTGATCACTGACGGGCCTGTGAAAAGCCTGTCACGCCATAGTCTCGACCTGATTTCGGTGTGAGTTAGGCCGGTCATTCCACCCCGGCCCCGGAACGATTGACTCGCGCAAGGATAAGGAACGATACTTCCGGGCCGTCGGGGGTGTCGGCGGGGTTGGAGCCTTTCATGATGCGCAGCGTTTATCACGCATTGGCGGCGGCTGTTTTCATGGCTCTGCTCGCTGGCTGCAACACCGACGGTCTCACGCCGCAGGCGGAAATTCCCGGCGCCAGCCAGACGACCCAGCCAACACAAGTGGATCAGCAGACCGAGGTCGCCGAGGTTCCGCAGGACCGGAAGCCAATGATCGATTCCGAGCCGGATCAGACATCGACCGTGCGCTCGCCGCAGAATACGCTCGAGGCCCAGGCCCAGGCGATCGAGAGCGGCCAGGACAATCCATCCGAGACAAAGGCCAAGCAAACCGGCAATCTCGGCGCCAACCTCTATAAGACGGATGCCGACAACACGAAAGTCGCCAGCCTCTATTCGGCGAAGGCCACCGAAGGCTCGATCCGCTTCCTGCCGATCATCGGTGCTCCTGTGCAGGCCGTGACGCCGCTCTCCAAGGAACTCGGCGTCTCGGCACGCGGCAATGGGCTGACGATCAAGAGCTCGAGCGACCAGACCGCGCAACATGTATTGAAGGGCTATCTCAGCGCCTTCAGCGATGGCGACAAGGTAACAGTCGTCTATGTCTGGGATGTGCTCGACAATGCCGGTGGCCGGCTGCATCGCATCCAGGGGCAGGCAAACGTGACCGGTGGGGGCGGCGACGCCTGGGCTTCGGTCCCCGCGACCGTCATGCAGGAGATCGGCGTCAACACGATCGCCGAATATATGAAATGGAAACAGACGCAGGGCTGAGCGCGCAAACTGCGACCATTCGCACCTCATCGACGTTTCCCAACAGGAAAATCCGGCTATCCCCTTGCAATCACGGTGCAGCGCGGTATTAGAGCGCCATCCTGCATGAAATCAGGCGGACCCACATGAAGGTATTTTCTGGTAATTCCAACCGGCAGTTGGCCGAGGCCATCTGTGCGTACCTGAAGGTACCGCTTGGAAAGGCCAGCGTCCGGCGCTTCGCCGATCAGGAAATCTTCGTCGAAATCCAGGAAAACGTGCGCGGTGAGGATATCTTCCTCATCCAGTCGACATCCTACCCGGCCAACGACAACCTGATGGAACTGTTGATCATGATCGACGCAATGCGCCGGTCCTCGGCAAAGCGCATCACCGCGGTCATCCCCTATTTCGGCTACGCCCGGCAGGATCGCCGCGCGTCGGGCCGCACGCCGATCTCGGCCAAGCTGGTCGCCAATCTTATCACCGAAGCCGGCGCCGATCGCGTGCTCACGCTCGATTTGCACGCAGGTCAGATCCAGGGCTTCTTCGATATTCCGACCGATAATCTCTTCGCCGTGCCGATTCTGACCCGCGACATCAAGGCGACCTATGACCTTGATAACGTCGTGGTTGTTTCACCGGATGTTGGCGGCGTGGTGCGCGCCCGGGCGCTTGCCAAGCGCCTCAACGACCGTAACCTGGCCATCGTCGACAAACGTCGCGAACGCGCCGGAGAGTCCGAAGTCATGAACATCGTCGGCGACGTCGAGGGCAAGGACTGTCTGCTGATCGACGACATCGTCGACTCCGGCGGCACGCTTTGCAACGCCGCCGACGCGCTGCTGGCACAAGGTGCTGCCAGCGTCACGGCCTATATCACGCATGGTGTTCTTTCGGGCGGCGCCGTCGATCGCGTCGCCTCGTCGCAGCTGCGTGAACTCGTCACCACCGACTCTATTCAGCCCCCGACCCGGGTTCTCTCCGCCCGCAACATACGCGTCATCAGCACCGCGCCTCTCATCGGCGAGGCAATCAATCGCACAAGCCTTGAAGAATCGGTCTCAAGCCTGTTTGATTGATCCTGGCGTCGACGACAGCGCCGGGAGGTACCTTTGGCGCTCAGCAGAGACGAAATCTTCCTTCACCCTGAACTGCATGCCCATATCAAAGTTCAGTCCGCGTCTCTGGTGGGAATGTTCCAGCAGGATGCCCGGCTGGCGGCGGTGTTCGCCACCCAGCAGCGCTGGCTGATGTCCCATGTCGGGCTTGCACTCTATTTCCGTGGTATGACAAGCGGCGGCCGCACAGGCCTTCACATCACGACCTTCCTGCAGACAGTCGATAACGCGCACATCGCGAGCCGGAATACGGCCGATTCCTATCTCAAGGAAATGATCAAGTACAAGTATGTGGAAATGCTTCCCTCGCCGGAGGACAAGCGCCTCCGCCCGCTGGCACCGGCACCGCATGTGCTGATGGCGATCACCGGATGGCTACGCATTCACCTGGCGAACCTCGACAGCCTTGTGGGCGGTGAGCGCCTTGCAAATTTCGACCGGGACCCGTCCGTGATCGCGCAAATGCAGCCGATCATCTCCGACGGCTTGGTCACCGCGCGCGCGGTCCGCCATCCCGAGAAGACGTTTTCGCTCTTCACCTGGCTCGACAATGGCGGCCTCGTGATGGATTGGGTGATCACCAATATGGAGAACGCCCCGATGTCGGCCGAGCGGGTCGCGGTCGGCAACGTGTCGACGGTGGAAACGGCGCACCGGCTCAACCTCTCCCGCACCCATCTCGCCCGCAAGCTGCGCGAGGCGGAAAGCATGGGCTCGATCGGCTGGGAGGGCCGCCGAGGACATTCCGTGATGTGGGTCTCCCGCGGCTTCCGCGAGGAATATGCCGGCGCCCAGGCCGCCAAGCTCTCGATCGTCGATCACGCCTGCGAGGCCGTGTTCGGCACGAATAGCTAGAGCCTCGGGATCAATCACCCGTGCATGCCGAGCCGGTTGATCTTCCGGTGCAGCGTGGCACGGCTGATGCCGAGCATCTGCGCCGTCAGCGACACATTGTTGTTGTTGCGTGAGAGCGCCCGGCGAAGTGCCGCCCGTTCCGCCTCCAGCAGATCCCTGCCCTCGGCATCGAGATGCTCATGCAGAAGATCGGCCGCCGGCATGCCGCTGTCGATCATGTGGTCGTCGAGCTTGAGCGCCAGCCGTGCCGCCCGGGTCGCGCCCAGCACCATGTCGTCGCGGTCCACCGCCAGCAGAGCAGAGCCCGCATGCGACGAGGACTGGACGAGCACGATGCGCGCATCCTTGTAGGCGCGCCGGAAGAGATTGATCTCGATGCGGGCGGCCGAATCCCTCACCGCCTGGGCAAGCATGGGCATGACCATCTCGGTCGCATCGCGGCGCGCGGTGGAGATGTCGATCGCGGCCACGATCCGACCCTTGTGGTCGCGCACGGGCGCGGACGCACAGGACAGGCCGATATTGGCGGAGAGGAAGTGCTGGTCGCGGAACACGGTCACCATCCGGCCCTCGGCAAGTGCGGTACCGATGCCATTGGTGCCGACGCTCGCCTCGCTCCAGAGCGCGCCCATCCACAGGCCCAGATCCTTGAATTCCTTGTCTTCGGAGGCAACGCCCCGGCGGTCGAGCACCACGCCTTCGCTATCGGTGAACACGAGACAGCAGCCGGCCTTGCCGACCATGCCGAACAGCCAGTCGAGTTCAGGCGACGCCTCTTCGACGACATGGCCGGAACGGCCGAGCACGTCCTGGAATTCGGCATCCATCAGCCGCACGGGCGGATGCGCCACCTCAGGCGCAAGCCCATGCCTGGTCAGACATCGCCGCCAGGACGCCGTAATCGGCGAGGCTGCCGGTCCGGATTTCTCGTTGGCCAGAGCATAGACCCTGTCCGCATGCTGGTTCTCTTCAAGCATTCGCTCCTCCCAAAGCATCGTGCTCGCATTCCGCACCACGACCATAACACGGCGCGACCGCATTGGTAGCTGGCATTTGGTCGAATTCACCCTGCATATATTAGTCAATCCGCCTTGAGGCACGAGAGCCATCCGGGCCTCGCAGCGATAGCTGCGAAGGCGTGTGACGCATTATTGCGACGCGCTTTAGATCACACCGGCAGCGGCTGGCCATTGATGGTGATCTTGCCGCGCTCGTCCACCTTCACATTCCACAGCATGGAGCCGTCCGGCTGGGTCTTGCCAAGGCCCTTTGCCATCAGTGCGAAGAATGACGCCTGCCCGAAGATCGGCACCGTCTTGGAATTGTCCTGCAGGAACTTCACCGTCTTGTCGAAGTCCTTCGCGGTGATCGTCAGATCGGCTTCGGACTGATCGTCATCTCGGCCTGGCCGCATAAACAGCGAGCCTTCAAGGCTGAAGTCGTAAACTTCGGAACGGGCATAGGTGTTGGAAAACTGCATGGTGACCCGCCCGTCCGGCAGCATCACTTTGCGTATGTCGGTGTCACGCGTGGCCATGTCTGGCTTCGAAAGCGCCTCCCAGACCGGCTCGAATTTGAAGCCGAAGTAGCGCGCGTGAACCGCCATCTCCTTGGGCAGCGCCTTTTCCAGACCCGCCGGCCAGAAGCCCGGTGTGACAGAAGGATTATAGGCGGTCGCGCCAAACACAACGGCGCCATCCTTGGCCATGTCCTCGAAAGACCAGTCATAAGCCAGCTTTTCGACCATGAAGGTTTTGCCGGAAGAGTTTATCCTGACACCGGAAATCATTGTCTTTCCGCCGAAACCATCGACGAACGGCTTGTGCGTGCCGACGATCGACGAAAGCTCCTTGAGTTCTTCCGGCTTGAGAGACTTGATATCCTGTGGCCTGCCCTCGACGCGCCAGAAGGCCATCAACTTGGCAATGCCCGCAACATCGAAGCTCCTGGCGCTCAACTGGCCTTCGAGCGTTTCGCCGGTGATCTTGACCTCAGGATTGGGGAATGTGCCGAATGTCTGCGCAAGCCCGCTGCCGGCATAGTCGGACACGACATCCAGCACACCGGCCCTCACGTCCGTGGAC
The DNA here is from genome assembly GCF_024707525.1 of Rhizobium sp. TH2. Lineage (NCBI taxonomy): Bacteria > Pseudomonadati > Pseudomonadota > Alphaproteobacteria > Hyphomicrobiales > Rhizobiaceae > Rhizobium > Rhizobium sp. TH2. Next base: position 3,600,324 of record NZ_CP062231.1, read on the forward strand.
CGCATCTTCACGGAGAGGTCCTTGATGCCCGCCTTGATCGTATCCTGGCTCGAACGCATCGTGGACATCACGTCCTTCACCGAAATATCGGCTTCGCGAACGAAGGGAATGCGCGGGTCGAATTTGCCCTTGTCCCGGAGCTCGCCGATAGACAGCTGGAAGGCGCTTGTCCGGTTCGCGGCCAGCAGTTCGGTCGCGAGCTTGAAGCTGCCCTGGGTGGAAAAATCCCATAGCCCATCGGCGCCTGATGTGAGCGCGTGAACGATGGGCGTCACTTCCTTGACCGTCCAGGGCGCGGTGCTTTTTGCCAGCAGTCCGGCGAGATCAAGCGTCACATCGAAATGATCGCTCGAAGGCGCCACCGTCACCGCGCCGGCCTTTCTCATCGCCGCCGGCAGCGACGAGGAGATTGCGCCCTCGATCCGCTTGGCCTCCGGTTCGCTGATCTCGGCGGCGAATGAAGCTAGTGGCACTAGCGCGACAGTGAAGCCAAGGACATTGCGAAGGGCTGCGTTCATACGAAAGACTCTCCTGTGAAGCTGGCGATCACTAACGTTGCTATTTGCGGGCAAGTTAAGGCAGCGTCAACGGCCCTGACGGTGCAAACGAAAACGCCGGACTCGTGGCCCGGCGTCCGTTGGATCAGTTCGACATGAAGATCAGATCTTCATTTCCTGACCATTGATCATCACCTTGCCCGTTTCGTCCAGCTTGACGTTCCAGACAGTCGTATCACCCTCGGCCTTGCCGAAGCCCTTCATCATCAGCACCATGAACGAGGCCTGGCCGAACTCCGGCACCTTGCTCGCATTGTCCTGAAGGTACTTGATCGTCTTGTCGAGGTCGCGCGCGGTGATCGTTACATCGACGACCGGCTTGCTGCTGTCGTCGGGATTGACCTGCATGTTGCCGGCCAGCGAGACGTCATAGACGGCGTTCTTGGCAAACACGTCCGTGAACTCGATATGCATCTTGCCATCGGGCAGAACGATCTTGCTGATCGCGTCGGACTGTTCCGGGGTCAACGGCTCCGGCTTGGTGAAGTCCGCATGCTCGACCATGTAATTCACGACGCCTTCGAGATCGAGATTGCTGATCGCCACGGCGAAATTGGCGGATTCGGGCACCGCGCCTTCCGTCCCCGGCGGCAACAGGCTCACCGGAATGACCGGCTTGGTCATGCCCATGTTGAAGCGGGCGCTCGCATCCTTCTTGAGGCCGGTGAAACCGATGCCATAGGTGAAGCTTTCGACCGAAACGTCGATGCCCTGGGCGCTGACCTTGACACCGTCGAACTTGAGCTGTTCGTCGAACTTGTCGGTGAAGGGAACGTTGGCCTTGATCAGCGTCTTGAGCTTGTCGGCCTGGGCTTGGTCAAGCTTCTGCACGTCGGCCTTGACGAGGTCGAGCCCGAAGACGAGCAGATCGCGCAAGGCGTTGATGCCGAGGCGCTTGGCCTCGATCGTACCGGTCATGGAGTTGGCGGAGATGACGACATTGTTGGTCTTGTCGAGGATCGTCTCGGTCAGATTACCCATGGCCATCGTGCCGGACAGATCGACGATGCCCTCGGCAACCTTCTCGCCCTTCATGTCGGCGGACATCGTGTCCATCGACATGTCGATATTGGCCTCACCGCCCGTCGTGGTCATCTTGACCTTGTCGATGCTGTACTTGCCTGTCGTGAAATAGCTGATCGACGGGTCGAACACGCCGTCGAACACCATCCTGTCGATCTTGTAGGTAAAATCCTGCTTCTTGCCCTCGGCGGTAAAGCTGCCGTTGACGTCGAAATTGTCGTTGACTTCGACCTTCCACATGCCGCCGTCCTGCGGCGTCAGGTAATGAACGAACGGCTTGAGGCCGTTGATCGTGAACACGTCCTTCTTGACGTCCTTCAGGAGCGGCATCAGATCGACGGAAAGTTCGTAGCGATTGGCGGCGGGCGTGACCTTGAGGAAGCCGGTATCGACAATGTCCTTCGGCAGATAGTAGGTCAGTTTTTCCTTGATCTGGTCGGCGCCGGCCTGGTCGATTTCCGCTGCCTGCGCATGAAAAGGTAGAATGATCGCGAGCGTCGCGACGGTGGAAAGAAGCGCCTTGCGCATGATTGGACCTCCAGGTGCCTGTCCGGCTTATGATTTGTTCGACGGGAGATTGCCCCGACGATCCGGCCCCGTCAATGCCGCATCTGGGTGAGGCGGATACCACAGGAACGGTTGACCCGGCTGGGAAATTCGCGGACATGGCGCCTTGCATTCCCGGAACATCTGGTCTATGAGCCCGCATCCGCCCAGACACCCTTGGAGGCACGGCGGAGGTATGTCTATGGCATGCCGGTTCCCAGTGTCATCTGATACTGAGAATTCTCCATAACACTTGAAAGGAATAGCCATGAGCCACGATACTTACGAGCTCAAGGCCGAGCTGCGCGAACGGGTTGGTAAGGGGTCCTCCCGTGAACTTCGCCGCAAAGGCCTTATTCCTGCGGTCATCTATGGTGACAAGCAGGAACCTGTTGCCATTTCCCTGCCCAGCAAGGAAGTGACACTGAAGATCCACTCCGGCGGTTTCATGACCACCGTTGCCACCATCGATGTCGATGGCAAGAAGATTTCGGTTCTGCCGAAGGATTACCAGCTGGATCCCGTCCGCGACTTCACGATGCATGTCGATTTCCTGCGCGTGGGTGCCAACACCCAGGTGAATGTCGAAGTGCCCGTGCATTTCATCAACGAAGCGAAGTCGCCCGGCATCAAGATCGGCGGCGTTCTCAACATCGTTCGCCACGAAGTCGAGCTGCATTGCCCGGCCGATTCCATCCCCGAATTCCTCACGGCCGACCTCTCGGGCCTGAAGATCGGCGACGGCATCCACATCTCGAACATCAAGCTGCCGCAGGGCGTCACGCCCGTGATCGGCGACCGTGACTTCACCATCGCAACGATCGTCTCGCCGGCTGGCGGCACGACGGGCGAAGAAGAAGCGACCCCGGCAGCCGAAGGCTGATCCGCGGCTGGACATTGTCCGGCCACATCGCATGCATTCTCAGCCGCTCGGCCCCTGGGTCGGGCGGCTTTGCCGTTTTAGCGGTTCGAGATTTAGCGACATCTTAAGACTCGCACGCCTATAGTCACTGCCGCGAAACCCGGAGATCCGTAGCGTGAGTATCGTCATTTCGGTGCTCGGCGAGCGATTGGTAGAGAGTGAGACGGCGCCCACATGTTGGCCCATTCTGTCGAGAAGCGGTTCATCGCCATCATCTTTGCCGTTCTCGTGCTTCTCGTCGCCCCACTCTTCGTGTTGTTTTTTCAACTTTCCGCAAGCCGGTACGAGAAAGACGCTCTCGACCGCGGCGAGATCGTGCTCGAAGCCAACGCGAAAGCGCTCGGCAAGCCGCTGTGGGATTTCGATACCGAAAGCGTGAAGCAGATCGCCCGCGCCATTGCGACGGGTCGCTCCGTGACCGACGTGCATGTTCGCGACGTCTCGGGCGAAATCGATGTATCCGTACCGGAAGGGCAGGCCCACAAGCCCGAAGGCAAGGTTCTAACCGCCGAAGTAACCTACCAGTCCATAAGCGGGCTGCGCACGGTCGGCACATTGGAAATGCATCTCGCGCCGCAATCGATGTTCACCGGAGACTATCGCGGCGACCTCGCTTTCATCGCGATATTCCTGATCGCCGTGTTTGCCATTTTCGTCACCGCGATTATCGGCAACCGTCAGATGGTCATCAAGCCGCTCCTGAAGCTGACCGCGGCGATCGAGGCGACGCGCAGGCTGGGCTTCCGCCATCATGTCGATTGGATCGCGGACGACGAAATGGGCGCGCTGGCGGCCAACTTCAACGAAATGCAGGAACGTCTCGCGCGCGAGGAGAACGAGCTAAAGCGGGCCCATGCGCGCACCACGGAAATCTACAACCGTACGCCGGCCATGCTCTATTCGGTCGATGCCGACGACAATCTCATCGCCGTCAGCGACTACTGGCTGCTGGCGACAGGCCATACTCGCCCGGCGGTCATTGGCCGGCCATTCGCAAGTCTGCTGGAACCCGAATGCCGCATCCTCTATGGCGCGCGCAGGCGCATTTCGCTCGACGGCCATCTCGACCACGGCGTCACGCTCAAGTTCCGCTGCGCCAACGGCCGCATCATCGACGTGCTGATCATGGAAGCAACAATGGAAGAAGCCGCCAGCGAGACATCGCTCGCGCTTTCCGTGATGACCGACGTGACGGAACTCAAGGCGGCCGAGCGCCAGAACCATCTCCAGGCGATAACCGATCACCTGACCGGCCTCCTCAACCGGCAGGGCTTCGAGATGGCGATCGAGGACAAGATCCGCATCGCCGACCTCGAGAAATCCGAACTGGCCTGCCTCTTCGTCGATCTCGACCGTTTCAAATGGATCAACGACAATCTGGGGCATGCGGCCGGTGACGAGGTTCTCAAGAACGTGGTCGCGGCCATAGGCACGCAGCTCAGGACCACCGACACGATCGCCCGTCTCGGCGGCGACGAATTCGCCATTCTCGTCAGCGCCAGATCGGCGAAGACGGCGGCGCTCGAAATTGCCGCCCGCATCAGCACGGCCGTCGAACGGCAGATGGACGTCGCCGGCAGCATCGTGAAACTCAGCGCCAGCATCGGCATCGCGCTCTATCCCGAACATGCGCCCAACGCCGCCGAACTGCTGCAGAAATCCGATCTCGCCATGTATGCGCGCAAGAAGGCGGGCAAGAACGGCACGCGCTTCTTCGACCCGGATCTCGCAAATGCAGCGCGAAACCGCGCGTTCATGGAAAAGAACATCGAAGCCGGGCTCCGCGAGGACTGGTTCGACGCCTATCTCCAGCCGATCTTCAACCTTCAGACCGGCCGCGTTGCCGGCTTCGAAGCACTGATGCGCCTCGTCCATCCGATCGAAGGCATCATTCCGCCGGCGGGCATTATCCAGATCGCCGAAGAGACCGGCTCGATCAGCCGTGTCGGCGAACGGATTTTCGAAAAAGCGGTCAGCCGGCTCGCGAGCTTCTCGAAGCACGCGGCGCTCAGCGACGCCTATATCGCCGTCAATGTCTCGCCGCTGCAATTCGAGCCCGCCATGCTCGACCGGATGATGGCTGTCCTGATGAAATGGGGCGTCCAGCCCTCCCAGATCGTCGTCGAGATCACCGAAGCCGTGCTGATGCACCACAATCCGGTGATCCAGCAGGTGCTTGAAGCGCTGTGCAAATCCGGCTTCCGCATTGCGCTCGACGATTTCGGCACCGGGTATTCGTCGCTGAGCTACCTCAACCGCTTCCCCGTCGATATCGTCAAGATCGACCAGTCCTTCATCCGCTCCCTGACCGAGGACGACGAGACCTCGCGCCGCAAGAGCCGCATGCTGGTCGAAGGTATCAAGACGATCTCGCACCAGATGAACTGCATCGTCGTGGCTGAAGGCATCGAGAAGCAGGAGCAGCGCGACGCGCTTGCCGCCATGGGCGTCGATGCCGGCCAGGGTTACTTCTTCAGCCGCCCGCTGCCGGCGCTGGAAATCATCGCCAAATATGCCACGCTCGGGAACGCGTCCCTGCCGGCAGTCAAATCCGCATGACAACAACCCTCGGGGACACCATGAGATACTTGATTGTGACTGCCTGTCTCCTGTTCGGCTCCGTCGCACAAGCCGAAGACATCCATCTGGTAACGGAGGAATATCCACCCTTCGCCTTCCTCGAAGACGGCAAGTACAAAGGCTCCTCGGTCGACCAGGTGGAAATACTGATGAAAGATGCAGGCCTCGATTATTCGATGGACATGATGCCATGGGCGCGGGCGCTGGCACTGGCCGAGAGGCAGCCCTTGCACTGCGTCTTCACCGCCGCACACAACGAGGAGCGCGACCCCCATTTCAAATGGATCGAACCCCTGCTCGCCGGCCGGACGCTTCTGATCCGCAAGGCCGGCTCGAAGATCGCTCCGAAGACCATCGACGAAGCCAAGGACTATCTCGTCGGCACCCAGCGTGATGACTTCACGGCTGACCTCCTGAAGAAACACGGCTTCGACAAGCTTGATCTCGCCGCCGATTTCAACCTGACGCTCAAGAAGCTGATGCTCGGCCGCATCGACCTGATGCCGATTTCCGAGGACTATTACGGAAAGCTCCGGAGCGAAGGCGCCAAGATCGAATCGACCCTAGTGCTCTCCGAACAGATCTATTCGATCGCCTGCAACAAGTCGGTGCCCGACGCCGATATCGCCAGGATGCAGGCGGGTCTGGACAAGCTGATCGCCGACGGAACGCAAGCCGCCTTGATCAAGAAATACGGTCTCGACACCAAGAGCCAGTAAGCGCGCTGTTGACACCAACCTCAATCTGCGTTTTTGAAAGACGCCTAAACAGACGAGGCGCTTTTCGTGTTCATTATCGCAGGGCTCGGCAATCCCGGCCGGCAATATCAGGATAACCGGCACAATATCGGCTTCATGGCGCTCGATGCGATCAAGCGCGCGCATTCCTTTTCGCCCTGGTCGAAGAAGTTCAAGTCGGAAATCTCCGAAGGCACGATCGGGACCGAGAAGGTTCTGCTGATGAAGCCGCAGACCTATATGAACCTCTCGGGCGACGCCATCGGCGATGCGATGCGCTTCTACAAGCTCGCAGCTGCCGACGTCATTGTCTTCCATGACGAACTCGACCTGCCCGCCGCCAAGGTGCGGGTGAAGGTCGGCGGCGGGAATGGCGGGCATAACGGGCTCAGGTCGATGGATGCCCATGTCGGCCGCGACTACAAGCGCGTCCGCCTCGGCATCGGCCATCCCGGCGTCAAGGACATGGTGAGCGGTCACGTGCTCGGCGACTTCCACAAGGTCGATCAGGAGTGGCTTGAACCTCTGCTGGAAGATATCGCTCGCAATGTCGAACTTCTGTTCACCGGCGATGGCAGCCAGTTCATGAACAAGCTGGTCGGCCAGTCCCCTGCCCCGAAGGCCGAGAAGCCGGCACCCAAGGCGCAGTCGCATATCCGGCAAGCGCGTGGGCCAGGGCGCCCAACTGTCGAGCCAACCGGCCCTATGGCGGCCATGTTAAAGAAGCTGCTCGGCAAGGGCGATTGAGCCAGCTCCCGCCTCGCCTCACCGTTGCAGTTCGGCAACAACCGACCGCCTAGCGCCATTTTTGAATAAAACGGGTTTGCATTTCGTCAAATCGGGACTAATACGCGACATCCGGGCCATTCGGCCCCTGATTTACGAGACAGGAGCGCGCAATGAGCACTATTGCTAGCCGCCCTACGGGGCTTTGCGGCTGATCAGCGTTTGATACGCTGAGCATCGTTTTGTTCTGAACTGGCCGCCATGGCCGGACGTCAATCCGTATTCGGAAATCAAAATCATGGGCAATCCTTCAGGGGGCGAAATCCCCTTTGACGCGTCTTCGCGCGACCGCGCGATTGCACGTTTCTACTCCTCCGCGACCTGGATCGAAGGCGCGGCCGAGAAACAGCTCCACGATGTCGCGGCCTTGGCGGGCATGATGTCGGTCGCTGCGTTCCCCGACCTCCACCCGGGCAAATACGGCCCGGTGGGCATGGCGGCACGCAGTGACCGGCTCTATCCCCAGCTTGTCGGCAACGATATCGGCTGCGGCATGTCCTTCTTCGAACTCGATCTTCCCCTCCGGAAGCTCAAGATCGACAAGGCTGCCAACCAGTTGCGCGGACTCGAGGACATCGAACTCGGCGACCCCGCCGAGCGCCTCGAAGCATCAGGCATGGCGGGCGATTACTTCACCGGCGCACTCGGTACGATCGGCGGCGGCAATCACTTCTGTGAATTGCAGGCCGTTGAGGACGCCGTGGATGGCGCAGGCGTGGACCGGCAGCGGCTTTACCTGCTTGTCCATTCCGGCTCGCGCGCACTCGGCGCATCCGTCTTCGGCGATGTGATCGCCGCCAACGGCTCCATGCCCGAAGGGCTGGAAATCGGCACGGAAGCGGCCGTGGCCTACATGCTGGATCATCAGTCGGCACTCGCCTGGGCGAGCCTCAACCGGCAGATGATTGCCGAGCGTGCCGCCACGGCGCTCCGCGCCGACCTGAGGCTCGTGGCCGACGTACCGCACAATCTCGTGCAGCTCACCGGCAACGGCGTAGTGCACTACAAGGGCGCGGCGCATGTCGCGCCCGGTGCGCTCGCGCCTGTCGCCGGCTCGCGCGCCACACTGAGCCATCTGGTGCTAGCACTGGATGGGGTGGAGGCCTCGCTCGAAGCCATCTCGCATGGCGCCGGGCGCAAGTACGACCGCAAATCGATGCACGGTCGTGCCGGCGCCAACCGGTCGGAGCGCGAGGCGCTGATGACCAATGAATGGGGCGGCATCGCGATCTGCGACGACCGAGACCTGGTGATCGAAGAAGCTGCCGGTGCCTACAAGGATGCCGGCAAGGTGGTGGCCGACCTCGCAAGCTTCGGGCTGATCGAGCCGGTCGCCACCATGCGACCGCTGGTGACCTACAAGGCAGCAAGAATGGAAGAGGCCCCGCCTGCGCTCGATTGGAAGCGCGAGCGGACATTCGCAAGGAGGCGTAACAATGGATGAGACGTCACTTTTTCTGACCTCGGGAAATGGTCCGGTGGAATGCCGGGCCGCCCTTTCCGAACTGATCGAAATCCTCAAGGTCGAAGCCTGGAACGGCGGGCTTCGCTCCGAGATCGCGCTCGGCCCGCAGCCGGACGCGCACGGCCCGAAATCGGCCATCGTCACGCTCAGCGGCGATGGCGCGCAGGCCTTCGCGCGGCGCTATCACGGTACGGTCCAGTTCATCTTCAAGAGCCGGATCAGGCCGGGTCACAAGCGCCAGAACTGGTTCGTCGGCGTCAAGCCGATCGACCTCTCGGCGCTCGAACCCGAAACGGAGAATATCCGCATCGAGGACCTGCGCTTCGAGACGCTGCGCGCCGGCGGTCCGGGTGGTCAGCACCAGAACACGACCGACAGCGCCGTGCGGGCAACCCACATGCCGAGCGGCATCACGGTCGTCTGCCGGGATGAGCGTTCCCAGCACCGCAACAAGGCGCTCGCCATCAGGCGGCTCGCCGGCATGCTCGACCTGCTGGCGGTGCGCCGGGAACAGGATGTGAAAGCATCTCTCTTCATGGCAAGCAAGGATCTGGAACGCGGCAACGCGGTCAGGGTGTTCAGGCTATAAGGAGGTATCGCGGATCGCCGCGATACCCGATCTCACTACCATCTGGCCTCGCCGAGACGGCGGACGAAAAGCTCACCCACCCAGGCAAAGACCGCATCCGCAGCGTGGGCGAAGGCAAGCGCGATCTCCGTCGAAAGCAGCATCGCGCCCCAGCCGAGCACCAGTAAGGAAAGCACCGCGATCTTGAGGTTCCTGCCGCTGTCGAGCTTATAATACCCGGCCTCGTCATACTCGGTACCGAACACCCAGTCGTCGGCATCGTAGCCGTCGCTGATCGCCATATCCATCAAGGGCTTGTCGGAAAGCCTGTCCGGATAGACGTTGAAGACGGCGCGCGAGACATGGGCCACCGCGCCGAAAAGCACGAAGCACATACCGGCTAGTAGATAGTACCAAAGGCCAACGAGAACCTGCATGATTGGAATCTAACCGGATATCGGCAAAATTGCGTTAAAGCCCCGGTTTCAATTTTCGCGAACCGCATGTATCGATGGCCCGCCAGATGGAGGAACGTATGAAAGAGATTTCAATCGCTGATGAGCTTTTCACCGTTCGCGACTTCTGGCGCTATGCGATCAGCCGCTTCCAGGCCGCGAAGCTCAGCTTCGGCCATGGCACCACGACGGCGACCGACGACGCCGCATTCCTGGTGCTCGATTCGCTCGACCTGCCCATCGACACGCTCGACCCGTTTCTCGATGCCAGGCTGACCACGGCAGAGCGCAGATTGCTCACTGAGCGGATCGATGCCCGCGTGACGACCCGCAAGCCATCGGCCTATCTCACCGGCCGTTCCTATATCCAGGGCATCCGCTTTTATGTCGACGAACGGGTCATCGTGCCGCGCTCCTTCATCGGCGAGATCCTGTTTTCGGAATATGGCGGCGAGGAAGAGTCGCTCTATCTTCCTGATCGCTTCGGCGTCGAAAGCGTGGTCGATATCTGCACTGGCTCCGGCTGCCTTGCGGTGATCGCGGCTGGCTTGTTTCCCAATGCCGAAGTCGACGCGGTCGACTTGTCGCCCGACGCGTTGGAAGTCGCAAGGATCAACGTCACGGACCACGAATTCTCGGAGCGCCTGACGCTTTACCAGGGAAATCTTTTCGCACCGCTCAAGGGCAAGACCTACGATCTCATCATCACCAACCCGCCCTATGTCGATCACGACGAAATGGCGGTGCTGCCCGAGGAGTACCGGCGCGAGCCCGCCATAGCGCTCGACGGCGGCCCCGATGGCCTCGACCTCGTCCGCAGCATCCTCTCGCAGGCGCCCAAGCACCTCAATCCGGGTGGCGGGATGATCTGCGAGATCGGCACCGGCCGCGAGATTCTGGAAGAGGAATATCCCGACCTCGACTTCTTCTGGCTGGACACGGCGGAGAGCCAGGGCGAAGTGTTCTGGATCACGGCCGAGGCGCTGGGCGTGGGCGAGAAGAAGAAGCGGAAATGAGCGAACATAGTCCAATGCCCGGAATAGACGAGGCCCGCATCTGGGACATCGTCAATCAAGGCTGGCTCGATATGTCGCCCTCCCAAAAGCAATTCTGGGAATTCATCAGGATCGATCCAGAACAATGGCTAGCCGACCCGTACAAGTACCGTCCGCAAATGGCGTGGGTGGTTGCCGTCATCGGTCACCATGTGATCTGGTACAATGAATGCTGGTTCGGCGACCAACTGGACGGAATGGACAGCGGATTCGGCTGCTCCAACTATACGACCCACGGCAAGATTGGTTCTCACTTTTCAAGGCTGGACACGCTCTTGTCGAACGCGGTCCAAACGATCTTGCACAAAGTTCGGCCGACCTGAGCCTACTCCTCCGGCTCCGCCGTAAGCATCAGTGGAAACCCCGCATCCTTGGCATAGTCCATCGCTTCCTTGACCTTGGTCTCGGCAATGTCCCTGGCATAGACCGCGACCACGCACGAACCCTTCTGGTGCGCCGTGATCATGATGCGGTAGGCGACGGCGTCGCCGGTCTTGAATACCGCCTGCAGGATCATTTGGACGAATTCGCGCGGCGTATAGTCGTCGTTGAATAAAATGACCTTGTAGAGCTTGGGCTTATCGACCTTGGGAATGACCTTGGTCTTCGGTGTGATGACAATGTCGTCTTGGCTCATCGGCGTCGGTCCCGCGATGACAATGGATGTAAGGATTTGAAAGAGCTGGCGCGGGCACCATATCAGGAGCCCGCGCCGACCGATATATTGCACCGCAAACGCGGATTTTTCAAGTGACTTCCGCTCGGGTCTCGTCAGAGCCAGCCGCGCTTCTTGAAATACAGGAACGGCATGACCGCCGAGAGCAGCATCAGCAGGATGGCCCACGGATAGCCCAACACCCATTTGAGCTCCGGCATGACGTCGAAATTCATGCCATAGATCGAGGCGACCAGCGTCGGCGGCAGGAAGACGACAGACGCCACCGTGAAGATCTTGATGATCTGGTTCTGTTCGAGGTTGATCAGGCCGAGCGTCGCGTCGAGCAGAAAATTGATCTTGGCCGACAGCGACGCCGCATGCTCGCCGAGCGAACCGGCGTCGCGCTGGATCAGCTTGATGCGTTGCCGCGACTCCTAGGAGATCTTGCGCGCGTCGGTTTCGAGCGCCAGATGATAGGCGGTCAGGCGCGCGATGCTGACAAGGCTTTCACGCACCATCGACAGGAAATCTCCCTTCCGCCCGATCTGCTCGATCAGCGACTGGAGATCGCGCGTCTTCTTGGTGGCATTGGCCGCCTTGTTGCGGAACACGTCGCGCGAAATGCCGTCGATCTCGTTGGCCAGCCGCTCGAGCGTATCCGCCATCCGGTCTATCAAGGCTTCGAGCAGTCCGATCATCACGGATTCGCCGGCAGCGGAAGATGCCCCAACGCCATTCGACCGCTGCACCCGGCTTGCGAAGATGTCGAACGGCTTGTGTTCGGCATAACGAATGGTCACGAGGCACGCATCCTTCAGCACGAAGGTAATCGGCGTCTTGCTGGGATCATCGCCCTCCAGCCCGGTCAGCGCGGTGATGGTCATGAAGTCCGCACCATCCTCGTAATAGAGGCGCGCGGATAGCTCGATCTCTTCCATCTCGTCGCGGGTCGGGATGGAGATCGCAAATCGTGCCTCCACCGCCCCGTTTTCGGCGGCTTGCGGATTGACGAGATCGTACCAGACCGGCAGCTGTGGCCGGCTCAGTACCTGCGCGGCCGCCTGGGTATTGGGTTTGGAAAACGAAGCCATTGCTTCGACGAGGGCCAGATGATCGGCCTCGCGTGCGTAGATGCGCAGCATGTAACTCTCCTTGACAGGTCAGTGGCCTGTCCTGAGAGCGACCCCTCAGAGATCACATTGCCGGAACAGGCGTGATTATTGACGCCGAACTTCGACTGTCGGGGTTCATCGGGGTTGTCCTTTTGAAGGGCGGCACGGAAACTGTGCCGCTGGAATTCGCTATGCGCCGGCAGCCACATGCAGTCAATGCCTTTCTGCGTGCGGGCGCCCGGGGCACTCATATTTCGCCGTGGTCTCTTGACCTTGACGGGACCATTGCCCATAGGCAGGGGCACAACGAGATCAATAGAACCGAGCATCACTCCCATGGGCTTTAAATGCGGAATCGTCGGGCTGCCGAATGTCGGCAAGTCCACTCTCTTCAACGCGCTGACCAGGACGGCGGCGGCGCAGGCCGCCAACTATCCGTTCTGCACCATCGAGCCGAACACCGGCGAAGTGGCGGTGCCCGATCCGCGCCTGCAGAAGCTGGCAAAGATCGCCGGTTCCAAGGAAATCATTCCGACCCGCATCTCCTTCGTCGATATCGCCGGCCTGGTGCGCGGCGCCTCGAAGGGCGAGGGCCTGGGCAACAAGTTCCTCGCCAATATCCGCGAAGTCGATGCCGTGGTCCACGTGCTGCGTTGCTTCGAGGATGACGACATCACTCATGTCGAAGGCCGCATCAATCCGGTTGGCGATGCCGATACGATCGAGACGGAGCTGATGCTCGCCGACCTCGAAAGCCTGGAGCGCCGCGTCGATCAGACCCGCAAGCGTGCTTCCAGCAAGGACAAGGAGTCCTTGGCGCAGCTCCCGATCATGGAGGCCGTGGTCAAGCTGCTCAACGACGGCAAGCCCGCCCGCCTGCTGCTCAAGACACTCGCAGCCGACGAGATCGAGATTCTCAAGGGCCTGAACCTGCTCACCTCGCATCCGGTCCTATATGTCTGCAACGTCGCTGAAGCCGATGCCGCCACCGGCAACGAACACACGAAGGCCGTCGAGAAGATGGCCGCTGAACAGGGCGCGGAATGCGTCACCATCTCGGCCGCGATCGAGGCGGAAGTCGCCCAGCTTCCCGACGAAGAGTCGAAAGAATTCCTCGAAGCGCTGGGCCTGCACGAAGCCGGCCTCGACCAACTTATCCGCGCCGGCTACTACCTGCTCCACCTGATCACCTATTTCACGGTCGGCCCTAAGGAGACCCGCGCCTGGACCATCCCGCGCGGCACCAAGGCGCCGGCTGCGGCGGGCGTCATCCACACCGATTTCGAACGCGGCTTCATCCGCGCCTTCACCATCGGCTATGACGATTTCGTCACCCTCGGCGGCGAAGTGCCCGCCAAGGAAGCCGGCAAGGCCCGCGACGAAGGCAAGGAATATGTCGTCGCAGACGGCGATGTAATCCATTTCCGGTTCAATACCTGAGAAGACTTCTCAGCACATAAAGCTACGCGAAAGGATTGGCGGATAGGCTCTCGGCGAAACGAGAGCCGAAATGTCCGAGCCCACCCTTTCCATCTGCGTGCCTTCGCGCAACCGGCAGATCTATTTCCAGCAAACCATCGCGTCGCTGATGGCGTCGTTGCGCGCCGATGTCGAGTTTGTCTTCGCCGACAATTCCGACGCCGCCGCTGTCATGGACGGGTTCATGGCAGAGCGGATGCGCGATCCACGCGTGCGCTATCTCGCCTCCACCGGCCGGGCGCTGCCGATGATGGAAAACTGGGAGCGCTCGATATCGGCCGCGACCGGGCGCTACGTGGCCTTCATCGGCGACGACGACTATATCGATCCGGATCTCGCGGCCTTCATCACCAATCTCGAAAAGACCACCAAGGCCGACGCAATCGCCTGGACTGGCCCCAACTTCGTCTGGCCGGTCGAAGGTGCGGCGCCGCGTCCCGTCAGCATATCCCTCGGCACGGAGGTGACCCGCCTTTCCAAGGCCTCGCTCATGCGCAAGGCCTTTCTCTGGGAAGCCGCCAGCCATGTGCCGCTGAGCGGGTTTTCGATCTATCACGGTGCGCTATCGCGTGGGCTGCTCGACAAGATCAAGCTGATGGGCAATGGCCGCCATTTCGAATTCCCGGTCGTCGACTACGAGATGGCCTTCAAGACGATCCTGCTCGGCGAGAATTTCATCCACTCCTCCCGGCCGTTCTCTATTCTAGGCGCCTGCCCGCTGTCGAACTCGGTGACCATCGGCAATGTCGCCGCCGAGCGCGAAGCCCAGCGCATCTTCTTTGCCGAGCATGGCTGGAACATGAATGACGCCGAATGGATGGAGGGCACACCCTTCCGGACGTGGCACGGCGTCACCGCCTGCATCTACCTGATCCAGCACTGGCTATCGCACAAGATCGGCATGCAGCATCACGGCTTCGAGGAAAACCTCGTCCGTGCCTTCTCGGCCAATTGCGGCCTCTATCGCAGGCGCGCCGATTTCGACCAGATCACGGGCGAGTTCCGCGAGGCGCTTGCCGGCTGGCATGGCGGACAATATCTCGAGCTTTTCACGCCCCGGTTTTTCGAGCCCGTCGCTGTCCAGGGACCGCAAGCATCGGCTTTCACAGGACTTGGCGACAATTCGGTCCTGCACTTCCCCGACAGTATCGCCGGCGTCCGTACACCAGGCGAGTTGTTCAGGCTGTTTTCCGATGTCATCGTGCGGGCAGACGATATCCCGATCGATGCTGACAAGCTCAGAAGTCAGCCGGCAAGCGCCTCGATCGCCGCCTAGAGCGTTTCATTGTTAAATGGAAGCAGTTCTGCCGGAGCAGGTTTTCGTCAGGACCAAGGCGGTGGGCGAGCGTCGTACCCTTAGGTACGGCCGAGACCGACGCCGCAGGGACTGGCGGAAAGATGCCCGGCCCTTCGGGTTGGCTGAAACGGGCCGCCTGATCGATCGGCCGGCTTGGCCGTAGATTTGGCTATGACGCGCGCCGGCCGATCGACCATCCGACTCCGTTTAAGCCAACAGAACTGATTCCATTTAACAATGAAGCGCTCTAGCGCACCGCGGGCAGCAGGCTTTGAAGCCCATCGGGCAGATTGCCGACGATCACCCGCCGCAGAGGCTGCCAGCCGATACCCAGCGCCAGCACGACCACGCCGATCGTCAACAGGGTCAGGAACGCCAGCGTGTCGGTGGTCGCGAAAATCTTGGTGAATCCGCCTTCGGTGAGCAGTACCTTGAAGGCGTAGCCGAAGGACAGCAGCCCCGATGTGACGAACGCTCGCCGGTCCAGCACAATACCGATCAGCATCAGCAGCAGCACCGCCCCGACGACCATTGCCGCCTGCCCGGCACTTGTTTCCGCCGAGAACCAGCCCTGTTTGTCGCCGAGATAGACATGCGCCATGATCGTGTAGAGGATCGCCGGCGCCGCTGCGAGATGCATCCAGAAGGCGACATCCGAGCGCCTTGTCAGGCGGTTCCGATCGGCGAAATCGAACTTCAGCGCCGTGCCGAAGACGACGAGCGCGAACAATCCGAGGAAGAATACCAGTATCAGTGGATGACGATCATAGAGCGTCGCATCGCCGGAGAAAGCTCGCGTCGCCAGCGCCGCACTATAGATGACCGATGCGAACAGGGTCACCAGACCCGCCGCCAGCGCCAGCGGTACCCTGTAGCGCCAATAGAAGAGAAAGGTGACGACCGAGGTCGTCGCCGCGATGCCAACGGGAGTCCATTCGTCGAATCGAGGAGACATATCCTCCCAGATCGGCGTGGTCCCAATTGCCGACGCAATCCCGATGGCGATCGTCAGCGTCACCGCCGGCAGCGCCAGCCGCTGGCGCCGGACCAGCACCTCGCCGAGGATGATGGCGGCGGGGATCACCGCATAGACGGTCGCGAGCCCGCCCAGCCCGAGCAGGCCGACAATGATGCCGATCGTGATGAGAATATCGTGGAAGCCACGGATGAAGCGAGGCGCCTCGCTTTCCTCGACAGTCGAAGCAGGTTCGCTGGCGCGCGGCGTATCGAGGCCCAAACCATCCACCACCGGAGCAGAAACCGGCGTACCGACACTGACTCCCCGGCCGAGCAAAAACTCCCCGAGCCGGGCTGTCGCATCGCCCTGGACGAGCCCCTCGCGAGCCGCATCGTCCAGCACCGGCAGGAGCAATCTCTTGCGGTTTTCCCAATCGCTTAAGTCAAATTTCACTTGCGCGAACTCCCCGAAACATCTTTTCTCCGCCAGATCATTCCTGAATTGAAGTTGCAATCGAAAATGCCCGAAATCCAGTACTGGTTCGAAGATTTCACGCCCGGACGCGCGTTCCATCACACGCCCCGGACAATAACGGCGGATGAAATCGTCCTATTCGCCAAGGACTTCGACCCGCAGCCTTTTCACCTCTCTGAAGAGGCCGGCAAGGCCAGCATTCTCGGCGGGTTGTCCGCTTCCGGCTGGCATACATGCTCCATCGCCATGCGCCAGTTCTTCGATACGATCCTGCAATTCACCGCTGGCGAAGGCTCCCCCGGCGTGGATTTCGTCGAGTGGCGCAAGCCCGTGCTCGCCGGCGACGCACTGGGCGGTACGATCACCGTGCTCGAATCCCGCGCGCTCAAATCCCGGCCCGGCCTCGGCATGGTCAAGCTCCGGCATGAAACCACGAACCAGCGCGGCGAAATGGTGATGACCATGGAGCATCCCTTCATGGTCCGCCTGCGGGAAGGAGTTTTCGCATGATGCTGAGGGACATAATGATGGTGGGCGAGGCCATCGAGATGGGCACTTACGAATTCACCGCCGAAAGGATCGTCGAATTCGCCTCGCAATTCGATCCGCAATTCTTCCATCTCGATGCGGAAAAGGCGAAGAACTCGGTGCTGGGCGGCCTTTGCGCGTCGGGCTGGCACATCTCGGCGGCGATGATGAAATGCAATGTCGAGGCCATCAAGCGCCAGGCCAAGGCGGTGATCGAGGCCGGCGGCGTGCCGCCGAAAATCGGCCCCTCGCCGGGGTTCAAGAACATGAAGTGGCTCAAGCCCGTCTATGCCGGTGATACCGTGACCTATTCCATGCGCTTCACCCGTAGCCGCCCGGTACCCTACCGGCCGGGCCGCAACATCGTCGAGATCAGCTACGAAGGCCTCAACCAGAAGGGCGACCTCGTCTTCACGGTGGAGGCCAGCGTGGTGGAGTTTGAGTAGTTTCCCACTTGATAGATTTCCCACTCAAGCCTATAGTGACGACTGAAACGGAAGAGATCCACGATGGCACCCGCCAAGAAGATCGCCCGCAGCCAGATCGTCGTCCGACCCGACTCCAAGGGCCGGATCACGCTCGGCCCACTGGCAAAGGGCATCAGTAGTTTCGTCATTTCGAAAGAGGACGACGGCAGGCTTACGCTCGATCCGTATAAGGAAATCCCGGCAAGGGAAGCCTGGCTCTTCCAAAATCCGGTGGCGGCTGACAAAGTCCGCAAAGGAATGACCGATCTGTCGGAAGGCAGGCTTCGAAGCCGTGGCGACTTCACACAATTTGTCGAAGACCAGGACTGATGCCGTTCTCACTCCTGTTTGCTGATCAGGCGGACCTTGATCTCGGCGAACTGGAGGATAATCCGGCTCTGGCCAAGCGATTGAAGTCGGTCCGGAAGGCGCTCGGATATCTTCAAATCAATCCACGTCACCCTGGACTGAACACGCATAAATATTCCTCGCTTTCGGGACCCAACGGCGAAGATGTCTTCGAAGCTTATGCGGAAAACAACACACCAGGCGCCTACAGGATTTTCTGGGTCTATGGGCCGGGCAAGGATGTGATAACGATCCTCGCGATTACACCGCATCCCTGACGGGAAAGACCCTCGCGGCTTACACTCAACCGTTCCCCTGCTGCCGCCATGCACCGGGCGACAGGCCATAGGCCCGCGTGAAGGCCCGGCTGAACGCGGCCTCGGAGCCATAATTGGATTCGATCGCCACGCGGGTGATGGAATCGGATGTATTCCGCAGCCGGACGCTGGCGAGGTAAAGCCGCCAATCCCGGAGATATCGCATCGGCGACGTATCGAGCGCCGTCTGGAAGCGCTCGATCAGGCCGCTGCGGGATACGGCCGAGATCGAGGCCAATTCCCGCAATGTCCATTCACGCTCGGGATTGCGGTGAATGGCATTGAGGCAGCGCGAGAGAACCGCATCCGACATCACGGGAAGCGTCTGCACCACGTTCTTCTCGGCATCCGACATCTGGTGACGCAGGACTTCGATCAAGGTCAGCTCGGTCATCCGCTCGATCATCGACTGACTGCCGTGCCGTGGCTCGTCCACCTCGCGAACGATCTGGCGCACCATGCTGGAAAGCCATGCCAGTTCCGCCTGGCCTGTCGTCCTGATGTGAACGAGTTTCGGCAGGACACGCTGCAACGGCGCGAAATCCAGTACTTCGCAATGCAGATATCCGCAGAGCAGCCGGACGAGATCCGGCCCTTCCCCATAATGCAGCACCGGCGTTCGCGCCCACGGCTTCTGCGGCAAATCTCCGGTCGGAATGATGAGCCGTCCATCCTTGCCGGCACCCAGTTGATGACCGGTTCCGAACGGAAACACGACGATGTCGCCGGCATGGAGAACGACTTCGTCGCCCTCGATCCTCAACCAGCATGTGCCCTCCGCCATGATGTGGAAGGGCATCACGCCGGTGTTCGACGGGGAAAGATTGGCGAGCGACGGCTTGGCGTCGGTCTGCCAGTCGCCCGATGGCATGAAGCAGAATTGCAGCGAGCCGGATAGCCGGACCGATTCCAGCACGCTCGAAAGAAGGTCGACGTAGGTCCCCTCACCCACATTTGGAATTTCGGTCAACACTCATGGACCTCCGGCCAACGACTTTCCCTGACGTCTCTCCTACCCTTCCCTCATAGCATGAACACACGGAAGGATAGAACCATGCAGAACACCACCGAAAATCTCGTCGTGCTCCTCACCAAGGGCATCGATTCCGAACTCTCGTCCGTCGCGCTGACCATCGCCAATGGCGGCATCACGGCGGGCCTCAAGGTCTCGCTTTTCCTCACCAGCACGGCGATCGACCTCGTCCGCAAGGGCGGCAACCGGATGACCCACGTTTCCCCGCTGGAGCCGCTCGCGGCGCTGATCGACGACTTCATGAAACGCGGCGGCACCATCTGGGCCTGCCCGCCCTGCGTGAAGTCGCGCGGCTACGAGCAGTCCGACCTCATCGACGGCGTGATCATCATCGGCGCCAGCGCCATGCATGCCGAGATCAAGGCCGGCGCGGCGACGCTGTCGTTTTGAGTTCGGATGAAAGCGAAAGGATCGGTCATGAAAAGGTACAATGGCACATATGCCGAGGGCTTTGAGTTCGACAAGCCGAACCGGGATATCGTGTTCGGTTCGCAATCGGTGGTCGTCGATGATGACACTGCGATCACGATCGAACCTGACGCTAGGGGAAGTGAACTGGTATTGGGTGGTGACATCTCGGCAGACCTTGTCGGCGTCCAGGGATCGGCCAACGACACGTCGATAAGAATACTAGAGGGCGCCAACGTCACGTCGAGGATCGCGCTCTTGATGACGGGGCGAAATCAATCGCTCAAGAGTGCCGGCGACATCACCGCCGACGAAATTGGAATTCTCGTATCGGCGCCGGGCTCCCACATCGTCAATCAAGGCGATGTGACGTCCGCACGCGTCAGCGTCGTGCTTCAGAACTCCGAGAACGGCCGGTTCGTCAACGGGCGTTCTGGCGAATTGGTCGGCGACGAGTTCGGAGTGATTATCGGTGGCGCGACCATAAGCTCGGAGAACTGGGTGAAGAATCTCGGCACGATCGTCTCTCCAACCTATGCCTTGCTCGGCAGCAGCACCATCGAGCATGTGACGAACCGCGGCTTGATCGATGGAGCTACCTTTCTATATGGCGGCAACGACACGTTCGATAGTCGCGGTGGCACGGTGACCGGACAAGTCCATGGAGGCGAAGGAAACGATACCTTTGTTATCGATGATCCGTTGATCCCGATCGTCGAGGCTCAAAACAACGGTGAGGACACGGTGATTTCCTCCGTCAGCTACGAACTGCCCGACAATTTTGAGACGCTTAAGCTGACCGGCCGGAAAGATCTCATTGGCCGAGGCAACAACGGTGACAACACGGTCAGCGGCAACAAGGGAGACAATGTACTCTTTGGTGGCGACGGAAACAACATACTGGCGGGCGGCGCGGGAGATGACCGGCTGATCGGTGGAGCAGACATCGACACCTTCGTCTTCAAGACCGGCTATGGGCACGATACGATCGAGTATTTCCAGGACGGCCTGGATTACCTCGACCTCGTGGGCTGGAAGGGGCTCCGTGATATCGACGTCCTAATGTCTCACGCGCGCGAGGCGAATGGCAATCTGGTCATCTCGTTCAAAGGCGATGAACTCACCATCGAGAATTTCACGAAGGTGCAGCTCGACCCCGGCGATTTCGTGAGCTGACACAGGGCGCGCAGGGCGCATCCCCCACGGACGGCTCCGCGACAGAAGTTGCGGGGCCGTTCGCATCGGCGGGCCCGCCCTGCCACGCCATTTGAGATCGCCGGGGCCGGCCTCACCTTCGTCAGCGCCTCGTCTGATCTTCAATGATCAGCGCGCAATCGCCAAGCGTGTCTCTCAATGCCCCTCGAATTCGATCAGCGTGCGCACGGTCACGCCAAGCGCCTCCAGCTTCTTGCGCCCGCCGAGTTCCGGCAGGTCGATCACGAAACATGCCGCGACGATATCCGCGCCCATCTGCGTGAGCAGCTTGACGGCACCCTCCGCGGTCCCGCCCGTTGCGATCAGGTCGTCGACCAGGATCACCTTCTCGCCGGGCTTCACCGCATCCCTGTGCATCTCCATCTCGTCGATGCCGTATTCCAGGCTATAGGCAATGCGCACTGTGTCGTGCGGCAGCTTGCCCTTCTTGCGGATGGGAATGAAGCCGGCCGACAGTTGATGCGCCATGGCGCCACCGAGAATGAAGCCGCGCGCCTCGATGCCTGCGATCTTGTGGATGTTCAGGCCGGCATAGGGATGAACGAGTTCATCGATCGCACGCCTGAAAGCCTGCGGATTGCCGAGCAGCGTCGTGATATCGCGAAACAGGATGCCCGGTTTGGGATAATCCGGAATGGTCCGGATGGCGGCAAGCAGGCTTTCCCTAACGGTGCTCATATCGAATTCCATGGTTGAGACGGCGCGACCATAGCAACATGCCCATCGCCTGACAGCAAAAAAGGCGGCACTGGGCCGCCTTTCCTGATTCGATCAAGATTGATCAGTGATCCTTGCCCGCATAGATCGCGCGCTTGGTCATCCAGACCAGGGCGGTGAGGCCGAGGAGGAAGATCAGCACCATGAAGCCGGTGCGTTTGCGGTCTTCGAGCTTCGGCTCCGCGGCCCACATCATGAATGCGGCCACGTCGTGCGAATACTGCTGTACCGTCTGCGGAGTGCCATCGTCGTAAGTGACCTGGTCATCCGAAATCGGCTTGGCCATCTTCAGCGCAATGCCGCCGTTGAAGTGCGGATTGAAATGCGTGCCTTCCGGTACCGTGATGCCGGCAGGCGGCTCTACATAGCCGTTGAGCAGCGCATGAATATAGTCCGGGCCACCTTCCTGGTAGCCGCCGACGACGGGGATCATGTCGATCAGGAACTGCGGGAAGCCACGCTCTACGCCGCGCGCCTTGGCCAGCAGCGAGAAATCGGGCGGAGGGGCGCCGCCATTGGCCGCCGCCGCGGCCTGCGTATTCGGGAATGGCGAGGGGAAGTAGTCCGATGGAACCGCCTTGCGGGTGAACATCTCACCCGCATCATTCGGTCCGTCCTGCACTTCGTATTCGGACGCGAAGGCCTTCACCTGCGCCTCGGTATAGCCGAGGTCGTGGAGATTGCGGAACGCAACGCGGCTCATGCCGTGGCAGGCCGAACAGACTTCCTTGTAGACTTTCAGGCCGCGCTGAAGCTGGGCCTTGTCATACTTGCCGAACACACCGGCGAAGGACCACTTCTGTTCCGCCGGCTTGAGCACCGGGAAATGGCTTTCATGCATGGCATGCTTCACTTCGGCGGCAAGGTCATGCGCCTCTTCCGCCGCGCTGAGAACGCCTGCGCCGGCCCCCGCAAGGGTCAGGGCAATGACGAAGCCAGTTAAAAGTTTCTTCATTGGTCTTCTCCCTCAAGCCGTGGCGGTCTTTTCAAGAACAGCTTCCGTAATCGAATTCGGAAGCCGCCTTGGCGTTTCGATCAGACCAAGAACCGGCATGATGACCAGGAAGAAGCCGAAGTAGTAAAGCGTGCCGAGCTGCGACATGATGGTGAAGAGCGGGGTCGGCGTACGCGAGCCCAGCCAACCGAGCATGATGGCATTCGCCACGAACAGCCAGAAGAACAGCTTGTACCAGGGACGATAGACCGCCGAACGAACCTTCGACGTATCGAGCCAGGGCAGGAAGAACAGGATGATGATCGAGCCGAACATCACGAGCACGCCGCCGAGCTTGGAGTCGATCGGGCCGACATTGAAGGTGATCGCACGCAGCATCGCGTAGAACGGCAGGTAATACCATTCAGGCACGATATGCGCCGGGGTCACCAGGGGATTGGCCTCGATATAGTTGTCCGGATGGCCCAGGAAGTTCGGCATGTAGAAGACGAACCAGGCATAGACCAGCAGGAAGATCATCACGCCGAGCGCATCCTTCATCGTCGCATAGGGCGTGAAGGCCACGGTGTCGGTCTTGGATTTGACCTCGACGCCGGTCGGGTTGGTCTGGCCGACCACATGCAGCGCCCAGACGTGCAGCACGACAACGCCCGCTATCATGAAGGGCAGCAGATAGTGCAGCGAGAAGAACCGATTGAGCGTCGGGTTTTCCACCGCGAAGCCGCCGAGCAGGAACTGCTGGATCCACTCGCCGACCAATGGGAAGGCCGAGAAGAACCCGGTGATGACGGTCGCACCCCAGAAGGACATCTGGCCCCAGGGAAGCACGTAGCCCATGAAGCCCGTTGCCATCATCAGGAGGTAGATGACGACGCCAAGGATCCAGAGGATTTCGCGCGGCGCCTTGTACGAACCGTAATAGAGGCCGCGGGCGATGTGGAGATAGACTGCGATGAAGAAGAACGATGCGCCGTTTGCGTGCAGGTAGCGCAGCAGCCAACCGTGGTTGACGTCGCGCATGATCTTCTCGACCGAACCGAAAGCCAGGCTCGCATCCGATGCGTAGTGCATCGCAAGCACGATCCCGGTGAGGATTTGCAAGGCCAGCATCACGCTGAGCATCGCGCCGAATGTATAGGCGAAGTTCAGATTGCGCGGCACCGGGTAGGCGACGAAGGAATCGTACATCATCCGTGGAAGCGGCAGACGCGAGTCCACCCATTTCTCGATGCCCGTCCGCGGCTCGTAGGTTGATTGATGATCAACACTCATAATAAATTGTCCCCTCTATCAACCGATGCGGATGACGGTGTCCGAAATAAAGCTCGATACCGGAATGATCATGTTCTCAGGTGCCGGACCCGATCGGATGCGCCCGGCTGTGTCATAGACAGAGCCGTGGCAGGGACAGAACCATCCGCCGAATTCGCCGGACTCGCCGAGCGGTACGCAGCCGAGATGGGTGCAGACGCCGATCATCACGAGCCAGTTTTCCTTGCCCTTGCCGGCAGAGCGGTCGGCACCGGTCGCAGGCGCATCGGCAGCGACGTTGGCGTTGCGCGCCAAGGGATCCTTGAGTTCGGAGACGTCGATCTTGTTGGCGTCCTCGACTTCCTTCGGCGTGCGATTGCGGATGAACACCGGCTTGCCGCGCCACTTGACGGTCAGCGACATGCCCGGCTCGAGCGCCGAGACGTCGACTTCGATGGAAGCCATCGCGAGCGTGGATGCATCCGGGCGCATCTGGTCGATGAACGGCCAGGCGACTGCAGCCGCGCCCACGGCGCCCGCCATACCCGTCGTCAGATAGAGAAAATCGCGGCGGGTCGGACCGCCCCCTGCCCCACTTGTCGTGTCGTGTCCGCTCACGGCATTACCATCCTTTGCGCGAATTAACGTAAGTCCCTCAAGATCAGTTCGCCTGAAGCCATATTCAGGCCACAGATTCCCCTACTTTCGGGCGCGTTCTAAGCTTGATCGCAGATTATGTCCAGCCTTGGCAAGGGGATGTGGGCACAATGTCGCGGGAAAACAGCGAGGAGCGCGCGGGTCGCGCGATCCAGCCACCCGCCGGACCGGAAGGCCTGCAATCGCGCCGTTCTCCTGGCGCTCCGATGAGGCAAATTCAACCAATCATTTCAAATCCGCCGCTGGCGTTTGCATGCCCTGTTCGGGCGTGTTAGCCGGTTTTGTGCCTCAACCATGGACATTGCCGAAATGAAGAACCTCTCGACCATCATCGGCACCTGCGCCTTCCTCCTCATCCTGGCGCTTTCGGGCCGCTATGTGAGCGGGCACTGGATCTTCGCGACATTCGCAAGCTTCCAGATCCAGGGTGCGGCAATCGCCGCGGCAATCGCCGCGCTCGCGTGGCTTCTTCATCGCAGTGCCGTGGCCAGTCTTCTCGTTATCGCAGCGCTTGCGATCGGCATTCACGGCTACACGATGCTCGGTGACTTCCGCCAGGACCAGCCATTGCCGCCGCAAAGCTGGCCGCCGCAGCTCAAGGTGCTGTCGATGAACATCATGGGCGACAATTCATTCGACAACGGCGGCAGGATCGCCGACTACATGATCGCCTCGGGCGCCGACGTCATCTTCATCCAGGAGTCGGCACCGCTCGGGCCGCATATCGATCGCATCAAGGTCGCATATCCCTACCGGCTCGGCTGCGGCGCGCAGACGATCACCTGTGACTCGTCGCTCTGGTCCAAACGGCCGCTGGGCGCTGGCGAAGTGAAAACGGCAAGCCCGATCTATCGCGACAGGCTGTTGCTCGCGTCGATCGATATCGACGGAAAGCGCATCAACTTCGCCAATGTGCATCTGACGAAGCCCTATTTCGACAATATCGTTGCCATTGAATTGAAGAAGATCACGGAATTCATCTCCGATTTCGCTGGCGTGCATGCAGGCCCGACAATCGTCGCCGGCGATTTCAACGCCTCGATCCTGACGCGCGACGTCAGACGCTTCGTGTCGGAAACTCAGTTGATGACAGCGAATAAGGAACCCGAAACCTGGCCGGTCGATGCAGCGTCAGTCGGTATGGCGATCGACCATATCTTCGTCGCCGATCCGCTGCGGTTTCGGAAGCTCGAGAGGCTGCCGGAAACCTTCGGCTCTAACCACTACGGGTTGATGGCCGAGATCTGGTGGCAGGACATCACCCTCAGCTATCCCCCGCAATGAACCCATCTAACTGGCATTTTCATTTCCACGCTGATCTCTTATGATCATTTACATGCTCGATGAGAAACTGAAGACGAAGCTTGAACATGTGAGGCCTGCGCTGTCTGACGCGGGCGTATCGCATCTGGCGGTTTTTGGTTCCCAGGCACGCGGGCAGGCCAGCGCTGAGAGCGACCTTGACATATTGATCGACGTCGAACCCAAGGCGTCGTTCAGTCTTATCGACCTGATCGGGATCGAGCACATGCTGACTGAGGCGACGGGGGTCAAGGTGAACGCCGTCATGCGCAGAAGCCTCGATGCGCAGTTCAACAAGGAGATCCGCCAAGATATCGTCGAGATATTTTGATGGATCAGCGGACCCGCCTCCGGCTTGCGGACATTCTGGACGCAATAGAGCAGTTGAACTTGATTTTTGATGGCATGAACTATTCGGAATTTGTGGCCGACAAGATCAAGCGGGCTGCCTGCGAACGCTTTCTTGAGATCGTGAGTGAAGCAACTCGATACATTCCTGAAAATTACAGGACTCAGTTTCCGGCGATTCCCTGGAAGCAGATCGCGGATATCGGCAACCATCTACGACATGCGTATCACCGCATTGATGCAGAAATTCTTTGGCAGATACACGCAAGCGGACAACTCGCCGATTTGCGGAGCGCCATCGAAGCGATGTTGGACGGCGCCGAACCCCGCTAAGGTCCTATCTATCCGCCGCAATGAACCCGCCGGATTGACGCGCCCAGAGCTCGGCATAAAGACCGCCGTTCGCAAGCAGCCCGGCATGTGTGCCCTGTTCGATGATCGCACCCTTGTCCATCACCACCAGCCGGTCAAGGCTGGCGATTGTCGATAGCCGGTGGGCGATGGCGATCACCGTCTTGCCCTTCATCAGCTTTTCCAGGTTCTGCTGGATTGCGGCCTCGACTTCCGAATCCAGTGCCGAGGTCGCCTCGTCGAGCACGAGTATCGGCGCATTCTTGAGCAGCATGCGTGCGATCGCGATGCGCTGGCGCTGGCCGCCGGAGAGCTTCACCCCGCGCTCGCCGACATGGGCGTCATACCCCGTCCGGCCACGATAATCCTGCTGGCCGAGAATGAATTCGTTGGCTTCCGCCTCCTGCGCCGCCTCGATCAGTTCCTCGTCGGTGGCATCCGGCTTGCCGAACAGTATATTGTCGCGGATCGAGCGGTGCAGCAGCGCCGTATCCTGCGTCACCATACCGATCCGGCCGCGCAGCGATTCCTGACGCACATCGCGAATATCCTTGCCGCCGACGAGGATGCGGCCACCTTCGACGTCGTAGAAACGCAGCAGCAGATTGACCAGCGTCGATTTGCCGGCACCCGACCGACCAATGATGCCGACCTTCTCGCCCGGCGCGATATTGAGCGTCAGGTTCTCGATCAGGCCCGTGCCGCGGCCGTAGTTGAACGTGACATTGTCGAACTTGACCGACGGTTCCTCGAACACCAGTTCGCCGGCGCTCGGCCTGTCCGCCAGCCCGACCGGCAGCGAGATCATATCCGCGGAGTTCTGGATCGTGCCGACATTGCGCATGATGCTGTTGAACTGCGTCATCATCCGGCCGAGCAGCATGTTCATGCGCAGGACCAAGGCCAGCGTGAAGGCCACGGCGCCGGTGCTGATCTCGCCGTCGAGCCATAGCTTGACCGTGAGCACCGCCACTGTGGCAATCATCAGGCCCGACAGCATCGCAAGCGAGGTACGGACGCCAGTGAGGTAACGGGTGAAGGGCACGACAGAGGCGTAGAAGCGCTCGAAGCCATCCCTGATATAGCGATCATTGTCCTCCTCGCGGCCGAACAGCTTCAGCGTCTGGATATTGGCATAGGAGTCATTGAGCCGGCCGTTGAGCATCGACGAGACCTCTGCCGTCTCGCGCGCATGCTTGCGGATGCGCGGCACGAAGAAGCGCGCGAGGAAGGCAAATGACACGAACCAGGCAAGAATGACCAGACCAAGCCGCCAGTCAAGGCTGCTGACCAGTGAGAGCGTGGTGATCGCATAAACCAGGATGAACCAGGCGACCTGCAGCAGCGACACCATGAGATCGCCTGAAGCCTGGCCCGCCGCCCAGACCTTGGCGACGATGCGGCCGGAGAAATCGTTCTGGAAGAAGGTCATCGACTGGCGCGAAATCTGCGCGTGGGACTGCCAGCGGACGAGGTTGAAGAAGCCCGGCACCACGGTCTGCTCTTCAAGCAGCGCCGTCAGCGCGACGACAATAAAGCGGCCGACTGCCACCGCCAGGATCATGACCAGCAGTTCGGGACCGTGCTCACGGATCAGGCCGGCCCAACCATCCGTTCGCGGGGTCGCGTCGAGGATGTCCACAAGCCGCCCCGTGAACCAGAACAGCGACGCTTCCAGCATGGCAACGAGCCCGCCGACAACGAGCATCGCGAGAAATATCCATTTGGCCTGGGAGACATAGAACCACAGGAAGCCCAGCGCGCTTGCCGGCGGCTGAAACCCTGATGTCTTGCGGTAGGGATCGATCCAGGTTTCGAAGCGTCTGAGGATGCGGGTAAGAAACATGACCACATCACTAAACGGATTCCCGCCCGTGGCAAAGTGTGGTGGATTGCCACCAGTCTTTTCGGGCGACAAAAGCACTTGCCCGCTGGGCGAACTTCCCCCATCACTTTGACAACAATCTGACGGGAGGTCTTATGCGTATTGCCATTATCGGAGCCGCCGGCATGGTCGGCCGCAAGCTCACTCAACGACTGGTCAAGGACGGTAGCGTGCGCGGAAACGCCATCGAACAAATGATCCTCGCCGATGTCTTCCCGGCCGATACACCCGCTGGCTTCAAGGGCGATGTCCAGATTCTCTCGGGCGATTTTTCGTCGCGCGAAGAGATCGACAAGTTGGTCGCGGCCCGGCCCGACATCATCTTCCACCTCGCGGCGATCGTATCCGGCGAGGCGGAACTCGATTTCGACAAGGGCTACCGCATCAACATGGACGGTATGCGCCACCTGCTGGAATCAATCCGGACGGCCAATGCCGCCGAGGGCTATCTGCCGCGGCTGGTCTTCACCTCGTCGATCGCGGTCTTCGGCGCCCCCTTCCCCGAGACGATCCCCGAGGAATTTTACCATACGCCGCTGACCAGCTATGGTACGCAGAAGGAGATTTCCGAACTGCTCCTGGCGGATTATAGCCGCAAGGGCTTCGTCGACGGCATCGGCATCCGCCTGCCGACAATCTGCGTGCGCCCCGGCAAGCCCAACAAGGCCGCCTCCGGATTCTTCTCCAACATCATCCGCGAACCGCTTAATGGCGAAGAGGCAATCCTGCCGGTGTCCGACACCGTCCGCCACTGGCACGCCTCACCGCGCTCCGCCGTCGGCTTCCTGGTCCACGCCGCCGAACTCGATACCGCCCGCCTCGGCCCCCGCCGCAACGTCACCCTCCCCGGCGTTTCCTGCACGGTTGAGGAACAGATCGAAGCGCTCCGCAACATCGCGGGCGAGGATGCCGTGAAACTCATCCGCCGCGAGCCCGACGAGATGATCATGCGCATCGTGGCAGGCTGGGCGACGCGGTTTGATGCTTCAAGAGCGGAAGGCCTCGGATTTACGGCGGACAAGTCGTTCGAGGACATTGTCAGGGTGCATATCGAGGATGAGCTGGCACCCGCCAAACAATAACAGGCGCTCATCCCGCTACTGCAAAAACGCCGGGGTTCTCACCCCGGCGTTTCATTCACTCGGCCGCGACATCAGCCTCTTCCTCATCGTCTTCGTTTCGCGCTTTGGGCGCCAGCACCACCTGCTCGCCTTCCTCCGCATCGTCGGAGATGAAGCCGCCGGATTGGCGTGCCCAGAGATCGGCGTAGATGCCGCCGCTCGCAACCAAGGCGTCATGTGTGCCCTGCTCGTGGATCTCGCCCTTGTCGAGCACGATCAGCCGGTCCATCTCGGTCAGCGTCGACAGGCGGTGGGCGATGGCGATCACCGTCTTGCCTTCCATCAGCTTGAAGAGGTTTTCCTGGATCGCCGCTTCCACTTCGGAATCGAGCGCCGAGGTCGCCTCGTCGAGCACCAGGATCGGCGCGTCCTTGAGGAAGACACGTGCGATCGCCACGCGCTGCCGCTGGCCGCCGGAGAGCTTCACGCCGCGCTCGCCGACCTGCGCATCGAGACCCTTGCGGCCGTTCGGATCGACCAGCGTCTCGATGAACTCCCAGGCATTGGCGCGCTTGGCGGCCTCGATCACCTCGGCGTCCGTCGCATCGGGCTTGCCATAGGCGATGTTGTCGCGGATCGAGCGATGCAGCAAGGACGTATCCTGCGTCACCACGCCGATCTTGCCGCGCAGGCTATCCTGCTCGACCTTGCTGATATCCTGTCCGTCGATGCGGATCTCGCCCGACTCCAGGTCGTAGAACCTGAGCAGCACATTCATCAGCGTGGTCTTGCCGGCACCCGATCGTCCCACCAGGCCGACCTTTTCACCGGGCTGGATTGAAAGCGAGATCGAGTCGATGACGCTCTTGCCCGATTTGCCGTAGTGGAAACCGATCTTGTCGAACTCGATACGGCCTTCCCTGGCTTCCAGCGGACCTGCACCCGAGACATCGCGAATGTCCTGCTTCTTCACCAGCATCGCCATGCCGTCATAGACCGTGCCGATATTCTCGAACAGCGCCGAGACTTCCCACATGATCCACTGCGACATGCCGTTGACGCGCAGCGAAAGCGCAATCGCGATGGCGATGGCGCCGGTCGAGATCGAACCGGACATCCAGAACCAGATCGAAAGCGACGTGACCGTGAAGGTCAGCACAGCATTGTTGGCATAGACCAGGCCATGGAAGGTCGTGACCAGGCGCATCTGCCGGTGCACGGTCATCAGGAACGCGTTCAGGCCTTCCTTCGCATAGATCTCCTCGCGGCCGGCATGGGAGAACAGCTTCACGGTCGCGATGTTCGTGTAGCTGTCCACGATGCGGCCCGTCATCATCGAGCGGGTGTCGGCCTGCTGCTGGGAAATCGTCCGCATCTTCGGAATGAAGTACCAGAGCAGGCACGAATAGAACGCCACCCAGGCGCCGAGCGGCAGCATCAGCCGCCAGTCGGCATTGCCGATCACCACGAACATCGTGATGAAATAGCTCAGCACATAGACGAAGACATCGAGCACCTTCATCGCCACTTCGCGAACGGCGAGCGACGTCTGCATCACCTTGGTGGCAACGCGGCCCGCGAATTCGTTGGCGAAGAAGGTCATGCTCTGACGCAGCAGGTAGCGATGCATCTGCCAGCGGCCGATCATCGGATAATTGCCGAGCAGCACCTGATGGATGACCATCGATTGGGCGAAAACCAGCAGAGGCAGCGCCAGCAGCGTGAACAGCGCCATGACCCACAGCCGGGCGGACTCGTCCTGCAGGAAAGTCTTCGGATCGGCCTTCGACAGCCAATCGACGATCTGGCCGAGGAAGTTGAACAGCATGACCTCGCCGACGCCGATCGCGGCGGTCATCACGGTCAGCACGGCAAGCCAGCCCACGACCGGGCGCGAATAGTGATAGATGAATGCGAACAGCCCTTCCGGGGGCCGCTGGGGCTCTTCGGAGGGATAGGGATTCACACGATTCTCAAACCAGGCGAACATAAGGAATTCTCCGGATAAGAGCCGCCAATGCTGCTCTTGAGGAAATTGGCCGGTAGAATGCAGGCGGCGAAGGCAAATGCCGTCAGGATAAAACCGGTAAATCTAGGAAAGGCGAAGGATCCGTGGATTCAGGACGCTCGTGGCATCATCCGGCGGAGGAAGCGAATAGCTGCAATGTTATCCATCTTTTACCCTCCTTGTTCTTCGCGTTAGAGATGGCCTTGGATAGACCCGTTTTCAACCAAACGCCAGACCCGTTTCTGATCTTTATCGAGAGAAAACAGCTTGAGGCTGCAAATGTTGCGAATTGAGCACAGATGCGGTAGCGGCCTCCATCACCACGGAACCAACCAATGCCTGAACTCTCCATCGCCCTCTATCAGCCCGACATAGCCGGAAACACTGGTACGATCCTGCGGCTTGCCGCCTGCCTGGGGCTCACGGTGGAGATCATCGAGCCGGCAGGCTTCGACCTATCGGACCGCAATCTCAAGCGAGCGGGCATGGATTATCTCGCGACCGTCGCGCTAACGCGGCATCTTGACTGGCGCCATTTCGAGGAGTGGCGGCGTGGCACCGGCCGCCGGCTGATACTGGCTTCGACCAAGGCCGCTGAGATCTATACGGAGTTCCGGTACAAGAAGAACGATATCCTGCTGTTCGGCCGGGAAAGTGCCGGCGTTCCCGACGCCGTCCATAACCAAGCCGACGGCCGTGTGCTCATCCCGATGGTCGCCGGCCAGCGATCGATCAATGTTGCAATGTCGGCGGCGATGATTGCTGGGGAGGCGCTACGACAGACCGGCTTTGCCGCTTAGGCGGACATTGCCTTGCCGTCCTTGCACGCATCGATATAGCCGATGAAGTTGTCGATCGGCAGCGGCTTGGACCAGTAATATCCCTGACCGGAATCGACGCCGAACAGCGACAGCATCGAAGCGGCACGCTGGGTTTCCACGCCTTCGGCAACGATCCTCAATCCGAGCGCCTTGGCCATGCGGACGATGGCTTCCACCAGCGCCAGATCCTGGGCGCTGTCGAACATGGCGAAAACGAAGGATTGGTCGATCTTCAGCGTGGCGACATCGAACTTGCCGAGATTGCCTAGGTTGGAATAGCCCTTGCCGAAATCGTCGACCGAGAAGGAAATGCCCTTGGCCGAGAGACGGCTGATCTGCCCCTTGATGTCGAACTCGTCCTCGAGCAGCAGCGACTCCGTCAGTTCGAGTTCCAGCGATTCCGGCGAAAGGCCGCTTGCGTCGAGGGCATTCTGCACAACGTCCTCAAGATTACCGCGCTTGAACTGGACCGCCGAGATGTTGACCGCGATCGCGAAGTCGGTGTAGCCCAGCCCCTGCATCCGCTTGCATTCGCGGCATGCTTCCTGGATCACCCATTCGCCGATCTCGATGATGATGCCGGTGTCCTCGGCGACAGGAATGAATACATCCGGCGGCACCGGTTTGTCGCCATCGGGGAACCAGCGCAGCAGCGCTTCCGCACCCTTGATCCGACCGGTCTCCAGTTCGATCTTCGGCTGGAAATAGAGCTTGAACTGCTGCTTCTCGATCGCGGTCCTGAGCTGGGCGGCGAGCGAGGCCGATGCCATGACCTTGTTGTTCATGGTTTCGTCGAAGAGCTTGAACGTGTTGGCGCCCACGCCCTTGGCGCGGTACATCGCGATATCCGCTTCGCGCCTGAGGTGTTCGAAGTTCACCGAACCGTCGAGCCTGATCGCGCCGCCGACCGAGCAGGTCATCATGATCACATGCCCGCCGGCTTCCAAAGGCGCGGAAACCCGCTTCTGGACGCTGTCTGCGAGCGCCTCGACCTGCTCCGGCGTGATCGCCGACAGGCTCATCATGCCGAAGACATCCCCGCCGATGCGGAAAAGGAAGGCGTCGCTCGCCACATCGGCAAGACGCGCCGCGATCGCCTTCAGCACGCCGTCGCCGAAGACATGGCCGAGTGAGTCGTTGACCGCCTTGAAATTATCAAGGCCGATCATCAGCACGGTGGCCTTCGGACCGTCGCGGCCGGAAATCTCGTCGCGATATTTCTTCTCTGCCATGAAAAGGTTCGGCAGGCCGGTCAGCGTGTCGTGGTTGGCGAGCCGGAAGATCTCGTCCTCGGATGCCTTCGCCTTGCGGTATTCCTTGTTGTAGCGCGACAGCAGCTGGCGCATGTCGTAGGCCAGGATGAAGACGGTCACTGCGGTAACCGAGTAAAGCATCACGGCATCGCCGACATTGGACCAGTCGAACGCAAAGCCGGAATAGTCGACCCAGCCAAATTCGTTGGCGAGACCAAGCGCGATCGTGTTAAGCAGCACGGCCGCATACATCACGACAAAGTGGCGCGGCGTGGCTAGGATCGCGGCAAAGACCAGAGAGACCGAATTTCCGAGGATGATCTGGTCGCGCAGGCCGTCTCCAGCCCATGTTATGTAGCTGACGGCGCCGAAAATCGTCCACAAGAAGATGAACTGCGCGGCGGACGGGCGATCGGTGTCGTAATAGCGGCGTGCCACGAAGAGGACGCAGAAAACGGCGCCGGCCGCGAGGCTCAGCCACAGGCCGCGATCAAAGAGAACGTTGTTGATGATGGAAAGCACGATCAGCGCATTGATCGCCAGGATCATCTGCTTCACACGGCGCGCATTATAGCTGGCGAGCGCCTGGATCACATCGATCTTGTCGGAAGTCGACAGCAGCAGGTCGTCGGGCGAGGACGAACGGCCGGCAGCATGGCTGCTGCCCTGGTCCGGTCTGAATCTCGCAAATAAATCAAACAGCATCACATTTCCGCTCAGTTGGCGCTATTTTGCCTTGTATGGCTACTGCGTTCAACCTGTCGCATATGGGCGACACATAACTTCCTCAAGTTTGCCGGGAAAAACGTTGTGGTACCGGCACATGCCCGGTCTAGACCCGATCTTTTAGTAAACTTTTAATGCGGCGTGCAAAATCCAACATCTCATCGACTGTTTGCCATCATGGTTGATTTTCCCTTTCGCTGCCGGGGCTGAGTTGCTAACAGGCTCGCGGGATCACTTCGGATGGAAAATACGGAAAAATGGAAAGACCGGACCTACCAAAAGGCTTGCCCCAGGACATCGAGGCGAAGAAGGAGCAGGCCCGGCATTGGTTCGAAAGCCTGCGCGACGCGATCTGCGCGGAATTCGAAATGCTGGAGAACGAGCTCGCTGGCCCACTCGCTCATTTCCAGCCCGGAAAGTTCGTCAGGAAGCCATGGCTTCGGGACGAGGGTCGCGGTGGCGGCGGCACCATGTCCACACTGGAAGGCCGCGTCTTCGAAAAAGCTGCGATCCATACATCCACCGTCCATGGCGAATTCTCGCCAGAATTCCGCGGCCAGATGCCCGGCGCGAACGAAGACCCGCGCTTCTGGGCATCAGGCATTTCGCTGATCGCCCACCCCGTCAATCCCAACGTGCCTGCCGTGCACATGAACACGCGCATGGTGGTCACGTCGTCGCACTGGTTCGGCGGCGGCGCCGACCTTACCCCCGTGCTCGACAGACGTCGCACCCAGCAGGATCCGGATACGCTGCTATTTCATCGCGCGCTGGAGATCGCCTGCTCACGCCATCCGGTTGCCGACTACCCGAAATTCAAGGCCTGGTGCGACGAGTATTTCTTCCTCAAGCACCGCAATGAGCCACGCGGCGTCGGCGGCATTTTCTACGATTGGCAGCATTCGCCTGCCGAACAAGGCGGTTGGGATGCCGACTTCGCCTTCACGCGTGATGTCGGCCGCGCCTTCGCGCTGGTCTATCCCAAGATCGTGCGCGGTAGCTTTAACCAGCCGTGGACCGAGGCCGAACGCGATGAGCAATTGGTTCGCCGCGGGCGCTATGTCGAGTTTAATCTCCTCTACGACCGGGGCACGACATTCGGCCTGAAGACGGGAGGCAATGTCGAGGCAATCCTGTCTTCGTTGCCTCCGGTGGTGCGCTGGCCATGAGGCACGTACCGCAGCACGATGGCGTTCAAAACAGTGTGAAACCAAGCTCCATCGTGTCTTTCTAATGCAAACCGTGTTATGATTCGCCAGTTCCTGAGAAACTGGAGGAGTTGATCATGGAAAGATTTAGTGACGGTGCCCCATCCGCTTTGGATACCGGCAGTGCCGTCGATCCCTCGACTTTGAGTTTCATCGAGCGCATCTCCTGGTTCGAGCGGCAGAAGCCGGTCGAAGCCGACAATGACAATCTTTCACCTCATGCGCGCGACGAACAAGGCTCTGCCTGCTTCGACTGCTGGGCACTGCCTGATTTCATGAGGAACTGAACGTTTCCCGGCGAGGCTAATGCTTGAGCTTCGCCAGGAGTTCATCCTTCGATAGCTTGAAATTCGAGGAAACCCACAGGTTTTCGAGAGTCGCGAGCTTTTCGCCGATCAGCGGTCCTGCCTCGAACCCAGCTTCGATAAGATCGGCGCCCTTCACGGGCATGACAGGCTTTTGCCACTTCATGGCCTGGGCGAGAAGAGAATTGAGCCGCGCCACGCGCGGTAACTCTTCCGCATTTCCTTCAGCCTTGGCGGTCGCATTGGCAAGGGCAATCTTCAAATTCACCTCTGCACCGAGCGCTCCGTTCGCATAGAGCATCGCGTCGAATTGCGGCCCTGATATCGGATCAGGTATCGTGGGATGGTCCGCAAACGCCTTCACGTAGGAGCGTTCTGCCGTGGACAGCTTCAGCCGATCCGCCATCGCCATCAGGCGCTCACCATCCGGGGGCACGATCGCGGCGAGCCTCAGCATCGGATCGGGCGCCCAGCCGAACTTGCCTTCCGCAATAACAAGGGCCGGCACGGCGTCGATGCCCCACTTCTCAGTCTCGGGCAGGACCACGGTGAGCACACCCGCCGTCCGCATCCACAGCAGCGCCCGGAACGGATCGGCGGCGGAAAGCAGCTTCTTCATCTCCGACCAGACCCGTTCGGCCGAAAGCGTCCTGATCTTCTCCTTGGCGACAGCACTCGCCTTGATGCCCTGAGCATCCGGCCGGCCGCGCCCGTAATATGCGAAGAAGCGAAAGAACCGGAGAATCCGGAGATGATCCTCCCCGATCCGCTCGGCGGCGTCGCCGATGAAGCGGATATTGGCTTTCTCTATGTCCTCCAGCCCGCCGGCGTAGTCGTGCACCAGGCCTGACTGATCGGCATAGAGTGCGTTGATGGTGAGGTCGCGCCGTTCGGCATCGGCACGCCAGTCGGTCGTGAATTCGACCTGCGCGTGACGGCCGTCCGTTTCAACATCCCGGCGTAACGTGGTCACCTCGAAGGGATGGCCATTGACCACCAGCGTCACCGTGCCGTGCTTGATGCCGGTCGGCACGCATTTGATACCGGCAGCTTCGGCGCGCGCCTGCACATCCTGCGGCAACAGGCTGGTCGCGATATCCATGTCGGATACGGGAATGCCCATCAGGCTGTTGCGCACTGCACCGCCCACGACGCGCGCTTCGCCACCATCCCGGTTGAGCAGTGCGAGTATACGCTGGAGCCCCGGGTCCTGGAACCAGCCCTCGCCGGCGACCGATGTCATTCATATAGCCTTTCGTAAACCGACCGGATGATCCCGGCGGTAATGCCCCAGATGCGCCAGCCGTCATAGGGCATCACATAGAATTTGTGACTGAGGCCTCGCGTCTTCCAGACGTCTTCCTCATGATTGCCAGGGTTCATGAGAAAGGCGAGCGGCACCTGGAACACATGCTCGACCTCATCCGGACTGGGGTTCAACGTGAAGCCGGTCCGGATCGTCGCAAGAACGGGCGTGATGCGAAAGCCGGACAGGACAGGTATCGCCGGCAAAGCGCCGATCACATCGACGAAGTGCCTGGCGAGCCCGATCTCCTCCTCGGCCTCCCGCACCGCTGCCACCTCGGCGCTCTCGCCGGGATCGAGTTGGCCGCCGGGAAAGGCGATCTGGCCGGAATGCTTTCTGAGCGCGTCGGTGCGCTTGGTGAGGATGACATGCGCCTCATCATCCTCGACAATGCCGACCAGCACGGCGGCGTCCCTGAGCTTCATGCCCTCGAGGCCGAGATGCAGCCGGGAGTTTAGACGATAGTCGCCATATTCTAAAAAGTCCTCGGCATTGCCGCCGGCATGCCTCTCGGCGCGGAGGCGAAAATCTGACGCTGTGAATATGCTCATATCGAAAGGGCTTCCAACTCATCGGCGGCCATGATGGGGAAAAGCTTGTCGCCCGAGCGTATGCAGAACATCATCACGCCGTCCAGTTCGACCTGCTCGCCCAGTTCCACCAGATCGTACATGACCGGTCGCGATACAAGCGCCTCCAGATTGCCCCTGATATGAAGATAGGGCTTCAATTCGTGGTTTTCGCCATAAATCTCGAACCGCAATGCGTGATCCGGCCCGGCTTCCGCAACATCACCAACATTTGTCCGGAATGTGAGAACCTGATCGGCGCCCTCGCCGCTCGCCGCCATCTCCACGGCGAGGAACGGTGCGTCCTGCACGCGTATCCCCACCTTTTCCACCGGCGTGACGAGATAGGTCTTGCCGTCGTCGTCCTGCCGCAACACGGTCGAAAACAGGCGGACCAGCGGCTGGCGGCCGATCGGCGTGCCCATGTAGAACCAGGTTCCGTCGGCACGGATTTCCATGTCGATATCGCCGCAAAACGGTGGGTTCCAGCGGTCCACGGGCGGCAAGCCGGTCTTGTTGTTGGTGTCATCAGCCGCCCGCGTGATCAACGCCGCCAGTTGTCCGGCATCCCTTAGGGCACTTATTTCGCCGTCTGCCATTGTTCTGTCCTCATCACCATCAATATGGGTGACGCAATCTTGATTGGAAAGCTGCTTGTCTGTTGTGGATACCCCTGTAAGGTTGAGAAGAGGCTTTAGACAAGCTGAAATTCCGATTCGTTCGGCGGCTTATTATTTCCGGAGGTTTTCATGGGTGCAATGACACCGGCGGAAGGCACGATCGACGAGGCAGCTGTCGCAGCCGAAGCCGAGCAGGCACTTGAGGATATCGCGCGCATCAAGACTGAAACCGCGAAGGCGATCTTCGGCCAGGAAGCCGTGGTAGAGCAGACATTGCTCGCGGTGCTGTCAGGTGGCCACGCACTTCTGGTCGGCGTCCCCGGTCTCGCAAAGACCAAGCTCGTCGCCACATTGGCCACCGTTCTCGGCCTCGCGACCAGCCGCATCCAGTTCACGCCTGATCTGATGCCGTCGGATATCCTCGGCTCGGAAGTCATGGACCAGGATGCCGCAGGCAAGCGCAGCTTCCGCTTCGTCAAGGGACCGGTCTTCACCGAACTCCTGATGGCCGACGAGATCAATCGCGCCAGCCCCCGCACCCAGTCGGCACTGCTGCAGGCGATGCAGGAATATCATGTGACGATCACCGGCCAGCCCTACGCGCTGCCGCAACCGTTCCATGTTCTGGCGACCCAGAACCCGCTCGAACAGGAAGGCACCTACCCGCTGCCCGAAGCGCAGCTCGACCGCTTCCTGCTTGAAATCGACGTCGAGTATCCGGATCTCGAAGCTGAAAAACGCATCCTGCTCGAAACGACCGGTGTCCGCGAACAATCCGTGCAGGGCATGATCGACGCCAGGCGCCTGCAGCAGATCCAGACCCTGATCCGCCGCATGCCGGTTTCCGAAAGCGTTCTCGAAGCGATCCTCAAGCTCGTGCGTTCGGCCCGTCCCGGCAATGGCAATGAATTCGCCGACCAGAAGGTTGCCTGGGGACCGGGACCGCGCGCCGGCCAGGCCCTGATGCTGACCGCTCGTGCCCGCGCACTCTATGAAGGCCGCTTCGCTCCATCCGTCGATGACGTCATCGCACTGGCAGGCCCTGTCCTGCAGCACCGCATGGCACTGACCTTTGCTGCGCGCGCCGATGGCGTGACGATGAAGGAAGTGATCGCAAAACTCGTGGCTCCCCTCAGGGCCGGCTAACAGGCCGGATAAAGGAAAGACAAGCCCGACATTGGCACCCATTGGCCAGACCGTCCCTGCCACGACACCGGACGCCGCTCTTTTCCGGGCGCGTGAACGCGCGCGCCTGCTGCCCGATTGTCTGGTTGAGGCCAAGCGCATCGCCAACACGGTGATATCAGGCTGGCACGGCCGCAAGAAGAAGGGCATCGGCGAAAACTTCTGGCAGTTCCGGCCTTTCGTGGATGGCGACAGCCTGTCGCGTATCGACTGGCGCCGCTCGGCGCGCGACGACCATACCTATATCCGCGACCGCGAATGGGAAGCCGCGCATACGATCTGGCTCTGGGCCAGCCTTTCGCCCTCGATGATGTACAAGTCCCAATTGGGCCTCGTCTCCAAGGAAAGCCGCGCGCTTGTTCTAATGCTCGCCACCGCCGAGATTATGGCACGTTCCGGCGAACGGATCGGCTGCCCGGGTGTGATGGAACCGATCGCCGCCCGCAACGCCGCCGAACGGCTGGCGACAGCGCTGATGCATGCGGACATTTCCTCCGACCTGCCGCCGACCGGGATGATCCGGGGTTCCAGCGATGTCGTGCTGTTCGGCGATTTCCTCGAACCGCCTGATGACATCATCGCGACGCTGCAACCCCTCTCCCGACGCGGCCTGCGCGGCCATGTCGTCGAGGTCTCGGACCCTGCGGAGGAAGGCTTCCCCTATGCTGGCCGGGTGGAATTCTCCGACCCGGCGACCGGCAGGAAATTCCTCTCCGGCCGGTCCGAACTGCTCAAGGACGAATACCGCCAGCTCTATTTCGCTCGTCGAGAATCCCTGCGGGACGGATTGAGGCATCTCGGCTGGAATTTCGTGTCGCACAACACCGGGCGCCCCGCTTCGGAGGCCCTCGTCTCCGTGCATATGTATCTCTCGGGTCAGCCCGGCCGCACCGAAGGGAGCCGCTGATGGGTGCACTCGCATTCACCACGCCGCTGATCCTGACCGCGCTCATCGCATTGCCGCTGATCTGGTGGCTGCTGCGGCTGACGCCGCCACGTCCCGAAAAGGAAGTGTTTCCGCCCTTCCGCATCCTGCTGGCGCTGGGAAAACGTGAGGAGACACCGGCGACGACCCCCTGGTGGCTGCTCCTGCTCCGGCTCGTTCTTGCGGGCGTGATCATCATCGCGCTCGCCGGCCCGTTGCTCAATCCGAATGCTGCGACGCTATCGTCCGGCGGTCCGCTGGCGATCGTCTTCGACAACAGCTGGGCATCCGCGCCGGCCTTCGACCGCCGCCGTGCTACGGCCGAATTCCTGGTCGAGGAAGCCCGCGACAAGGACCTGCCAGTCAGCCTCGTCTTCACATCAGATGAAACCCATGATGCCACGTTCGGAAGTGCCTCCGACGCGCTGACGCGGCTCGCTGCATCCGTGCCGAGACCCCTTCCCGCCGTCCGTGGGTCGGTGATATCAGCCCTCAACACAGCCTTCACCGATGCGAAGCCCTCGACACTCGCATTCATCACCGATGGCGTCGCCGCTACGCAGGACCAGCCGTTCCTCGATGGCCTCGCAGCGCTGGGTGCAAGCGATTTCCGCGTCATCGGCCGAGACAATCCCGATGCGGTTGCACTCACAGCCGCCGCCAACACATCGGACCAGATGAGCGTCACCGCCGCGCGGCTCGACCCGGCGGGCGAGCAGACCCTGACTGTTTCGGCCCGCGACATGCAGGGCCATATCCTCGCCAACACCAACATTGTCTTCAAACCGGGCGAGCGCTCTGCCGAAGGCCTGATCGACGCGCCGTTCGAACTGCGCAACGACTTCGCTAGGCTGACGATCGACGGCTATGAAACCGGCGGCGCGGTGCGGCTGCTCGACGACAGCTTCAAGCGCCGCAGCGTCGGGCTGATCTCGGGCGAAGTGGGCGACCGCAGCCAGCCGCTGCTGTCGCCGCTCTATTACATCACCCGCGCGCTCTCGCCCTATGCCAACCTTTCGCAGCCGGAAAGCAACGATCTTGCAACCTCGATCCCGGCGATGATCCAGACAGGTCCATCCCTGATCATGCTCGCCGATATCGGCCGCATGCCGGGTGCCGCTGAACAGGCGCTTGCGCAGTGGATCGAACGTGGCGGCACGCTCGTCCGCTTCGCGGGACCGCGGCTCGCCACCGCGCCGGGCGACGATCCCCTGATCCCCGTGACGCTTCGCGAAGGCGAGCGCGCGCTTGGCGGCTCGATGTCCTGGGCTACGCCGCAGCCGCTCGATGTCTATCCCGAAACGAGCCCGTTCCATGGCCTAAAGGCGCCGGAAGGCGTGCTGGTCAATCGCCAGGTTCTCGCCGAGCCTTCAAGCGAATTGCAGAGCATGACATGGGCGAACCTGCGCGACGGCACGCCGCTGGTGACCGCCAAGAAGCTTGGCAATGGCCGCATCGTGCTCTTCCATGTCAGCGCCGAGTCCTCTTGGTCGAACCTGCCGCTCTCCGGCGATTTCGTCGAAATGCTGCGCCGCATCGTGCAAATCTCCTCCACCGCCGCCCAGGCCACCACGTCGGCCGAGGGGAAGATGATACTTCCCCCCTTCAGGATGCTGACCGCCAAGGGCACGCTGACGACCGAGAAGGGCTTGGCAAAGCCGATCGAAGCGATCGGCCAGACCCGCGTCAGCTTCGCCAATCCACCCGGCCTTTATGGCAGCGAAGACGGTTTCCAGGCGCTCAATCTGGTCAACAGCCAGGACGCGCTGTCGCCCATCCGCCTGCCGGATAATCTGTCCTACACCGAATCGGGCTTCATCGGCGATGGCAGCATGTCGCTCAAGCCGTGGCTGCTGACCGCCGCCGTAATGCTGGCGCTTGCCGATACATTCGCGATGCTTCTGCTTGGCGGCGCCTTCACCCGTCGTCTGGGTGCTACCGCTGCTGCCGCACTGTTGGCATTTGGTCTGGCAGGCATTGCGCCCGACCACGCAAGGGCCGACGATAGCCGGCCCGGCGACGAACAGCTAATGGCCCGCCTCGACAAGACCCATCTCGGCTACGTGATCACCGGCGAAGCCGAGGTCGATCGCATATCCGAGCGCGGCCTCGCTGGCCTCACCGACTATCTCTACTATCGCACGACGCTCGAACCGGGCGACCCGGTCGGCGTCGATATCGCAAAGGACGAACTCTCGGTTTTCCCGATCCTCTACTGGCCGATTTCGTCAACCGCCAGCATGCCGAGCGAAAAGGCGATCAGCCGGATCGACGCCTATATGCGTGCCGGCGGCACCGTGCTGTTCGATACCCGCGACCAGTTTTCGGCGATCTCGGCGACCGGATCGGTGAGCCCGAACACCGAGCGCCTCCGCGCCATTCTCGCCAATATCGATATTCCGCCGCTCGAGGCAGTGCCAACCGATCACGTTCTGACCAAGAGCTTCTACTTGCTCAAATCCTATCCCGGCCGTTATGCCGGCAGCCCGCTCTGGGTTGAGGCTTCGACAAGCAAGGCCGATCCGAACCGTCCGGCACGCGCGGGCGATGGCGTAACCCCGATCATGATCACCGGCAATGATTTTGCCGGCGCCTGGGCGA
The DNA here is from genome assembly GCF_024707525.1 of Rhizobium sp. TH2. Taxonomy (NCBI): domain Bacteria; kingdom Pseudomonadati; phylum Pseudomonadota; class Alphaproteobacteria; order Hyphomicrobiales; family Rhizobiaceae; genus Rhizobium; species Rhizobium sp. TH2. The sequence goes on from NZ_CP062231.1 coordinate 3,643,366, forward strand.
TCGACGATGCCGGCGCGCCGCTGCTGCCACTGGTGCCGCCGGATGAGAACCAGCGCGAAATGGCCTACCGCACCGGCGTCAACATCATGATGTATATGCTGACCGGCAACTACAAGGCCGACCAGGTGCATGTGCCGGCGCTGCTCGAAAGACTGGGGCAGTAGGATGAGCATCACCTTCGATCCGCTTCTGTCACTATCCCTCATTGCCTTGCTGGCGCTCGCAGCCGTGGCTTTTGCCGGCCTCGGCCTCTATCGCCGCCAGCGTGGCATGGTCTTGCGCACCATCGCGCTGGCACTACTCGTCGGCGCGCTGATCAATCCCGTCATCCTCAATGAGGAGCGCGAACCACTATCGACGATCGTCGCGATCGCCGCCGACCGCAGCCAAAGCCAGGACGTCGGCGACCGCAAGGCACAGACGGACGCCGCGATCGACCAGTTAAAGACGGCGCTCGGCCGCTTCAGCGGCATCGAGACGCGCGTCATCGATGCGGGCCGGGACACCGGTTCCGACACGCCCTCGACCATGCTGTTCTCCAATCTTGCCAGCGAGTTGGAGGACGTGCCGCCGAGCCGCATCGGCGCCGTGATCTCGATCACCGATGGCCAGGTGCATGACATTCCGCGCGACAACAAGCTGTCCGGCATCGACGCACCGGTACACGGCATGATCACCGGCAAGCCCGACGAGTTCGACCGCCGCATCGAGATCGTCAAGGCACCGCGCTTCGGCCTTGTCGACCAGGAGCAGGAGCTGACGCTTCGCGTCGTGGACGATGGCGTGGCGCAGTCCGCGCCGGCCGAAGTCACCATCCGCGTCAATGGCGAGGTGACCAATCGCATGGACGCGACGCCCGGCGAGAACCGCGTGGCGCGCTTCAGGCTGCCTCGCGCCGGCAACAACATTCTCGAAATCGCGGTCGCGGAAATTCCCGGCGAAGTGACCCCGATCAACAACCGCGTGGTTCAGAATATCGACGGCATCCGCGAGAACCTGCGCGTGCTTCTGGTCTCTGGCGAACCGCATGCCGGCGAGCGTGCCTGGCGCAACCTGTTGAAATCCGATGCCTCGGTGGACCTGATCCACTTCACCATCCTTCGGCCGCCCGAGAAGCAGGACGGCACGCCGATCAACGAACTGTCGCTGATTGCCTTCCCCACCCGCGAACTCTTCGTTGATAAGATCAAGGATTTCGATCTAATCATCTTCGACCGCTACCAGCATCGCGGCGTGTTGCCGATCCTCTACTACGACAACATCGCCCAGTACGTGAAGGAAGGCGGCGCGCTCTTGCTCGTCTCCGGCCCCGAACATGCCGGCGCGGAATCGATCGCCTATACGCCGCTCTCCACGGTGCTGCCGGCCATGCCGACGGGCGGCATGAACGAGAAGCCCTTCTTCCCGCGTCTTTCGGACCTCGGCAACCGGCATCCGGTCACGCGCGGCCTGATGGGCGCCAATAGCGAGCCGCCACATTGGGGCCGCTGGTTCCGTTCTGTGACGGTCAATCCGCCCGAAGGCAACATCCTCATGGATGGACCCGACAAGTCGCCGCTGCTGGTGCTCAACCGCAATGGCGAGGGCCGCGTCGCGATGCTGCTGTCCGACCAGGGCTGGCTCTGGGCGCGCGGTTTCGAGGGCGGTGGCCCGCATGTCGATCTCTACCGCCGCATCGCTCACTGGCTGATGAAGGAACCGGCGCTCGAGGAAGAGGCGCTGACCGCGAACTCGCGCGGACGCGACATCGAAATCAACCGCCAGACGCTCGGCAAAAATGTCCCGTCCGCAACCGTAAGAGCCCCGGACGGCAAAACGAGCGAGGTGACCCTTACCGAGACCGAGCCGGGCCGCTTCACCGGGACTTTCAAGACCGCCGCGACCGGCCTCTACGAAGTCAGGAACGGCGACTTTACCACGCTTGTCCATGTCGGCGCGGTCGATGCACCGGAATTCCGCCAGATGGTTTCGACCACCGAGAAGCTGGCACCGATGGCCAGGGATAGCCGCGGCATCGTCCGCCGGCTCGACCAGGGCAATGGAACGGTCGAGCTGCCGCAGATATTGACCGTACGCGGCCAGGTCCGCGTCAGCGATCCCGATCGCATGGTCATTCGCATGACGGATGAAACGGAATTGAAGGGTGTGACGTCGCTGCCGCTGTTCGCCGGCTTCATGGGCCTGGGCCTGCTGGCACTGGCGATCGGCTCGACTTGGTGGCGCGAGGGGCGCTAAAGTCGCCTGACTTGAAGGAAGGGCCGCCTGAGAGGCCCCCCTCCTCCTCGCGGCTGCGAACTTACATCATGCTCTTGTGCGCATTGTCCATGTGCATCACGCAGTCGTCCATCTTGTTCATCTTCATCGAATCCTTGGCCATCGTCATTTCCTTCATGGCCTTGTCCTTCATCGCCATGTCCTTCATGCCATCGATATCCTTGTCCATTTTCATCAAGGTTGCCTCGTCGCATTTCATGGTCATGGCGTGAGCCAGTGGGGACATGGCGAGTGCGCCGGCGAGAACGGCGGCGGCGAGCGTGATTTTCAACATTATGATCTCCTCGGTGTTCGGGCGACATTGCCCCTAGGCACAGTTTCTCCATCGGCCGGCAAGTGATTGACGGACCCCAGGATTCCTGGATCTGAATACGTGTCGAAGGCTGCCTCGCGAGCCGGCCTTCATGTTGATTACGAGGGAGCGGTGGAGATTGTTACAGCACGGCCGAATGATTGTGCCGGAGTGGTCAAGACCGTGGATCGGACCGCATAGCCGACGTCCGATTTTTGAGCTATCACAGCCGGCAAGGGAGCAGACGTGCTCCCATTTCACCCGCGTTTCACGGGGATGTAACAAAGTCGTGTATCGGACCGTAGAGGGCAATGTCGGGTGAATCATTCGGCGCGTGAAGAGCAATGGGCGGCGTGGATGCGCGCGGCGATCGATGGCGACAAGCAGGCCTATCAGCGCTTTCTTGAAGCCGTCGTGCCCCACCTGCGTGGCCTGGCCAAGCGACGATGCGAGCAGTTTCGCGCACCGGCCAGCGAAGCAGAGGATGTCGTGCAGGAAGTGTTGCTGGCGGTGCATCTGAAGCGCGGAACCTGGGATAGCTTGCGCCCGATCGGACCATGGCTGTCGACCATCGTGCGCAACAAGATGATCGATAGCCTTCGGCGCCGCGGCAGGCATATCAACGTGCCGATCGAGGATGTGATCGAGACGCTGGAAGCGGCCGAAGAGACCGAGGCGATGGACCTCCGCGACGCCGCGCGTCTTCTCGAACGTCTCGGCGATCCGCAACGCGACATCGTCCGCTCGATCTCTCTGAACGGCGCGGGCATTCGCGAAACGGCCGAAAGGCTGAAAATGACGGAAGGTGCGGTGCGCGTGTCGCTGCATCGCGCTTTGAAGACCTTAGCTGCCCTATACCGGAGTAACGAGCGTGAAAACTGATGATCTGATCGGTCTGTTGGCGGAAGACGCGACCGTTCGCACGAAGCTCGGACGCATGGTGGCCTATGCCCTGGTGGCCGGCATCGCGATATCGGCAATCATGCTCATCTCGACGATAGGCATGCGCCGCGACATGGCGGACGCGATGGAAACTGCCCGCGTCTTGTTCAAGATCGGCGCGACGCTGGTGCTTGCGATTGCCGCATCGAGCCTGGTCTTCCAGATCGGTCGCCCTGCGGCACCGCTGAAGACACGCGGCCTGCTTCTGCTGGTGCCCCTGGCACTGGTTGCCGCAGCCGTGATCGCGGAAATGACTGTGATGCCGGCCGATAGCTGGCGGACCCGGATGATCGGCAACAATGCCCGCTTCTGCGTGATGTTCATTCCGGTACTGGCACTCGCACCGCTCGTCGCGTTCATGATTGCGCTACGCAATGGCGCGCCGGATAATCCCGGTCTTTCGGGCGCCGTGGCCGGTCTCGCATCGGGCGGCATTGCCGCTGCCATGTATGCCTGGCATTGCGCCGATGACAGCCCGCTCTTCGTCGCCACATGGTACACGTTGGCAATCGCGATCGTCACGACAGCAGGCTATTTCGCCGGCCGCCGTCTCCTGCGCTGGTAGGCGATCAGGCGACAGCGCGGACCGGTATCGCGGCTTCCTGATCGGGATTCCACCACCTGATTTCACCCTTCAGCCGCTCATGAACCCCATCGGCCATCGGCACAACGAGGATGCGGCCGGGATCGACCGGCGCCGGAAACTTCAGCGCGTTGTAGGTGACCTTCTCGAAGCCGAGCGGCATGTAATAGGGCGGGTCGCCGACAAGAATGACGCCCTCGGAGCCGTGGCGCCGCGTCGCTTCCACGGCGATCCGCACGAGCTCGCGGCCGATGCCCATGTTCTTATGCGAAGGCCGCACCGCCAGCGGCCCCAACAGATGGCCCTTCACGCCGCCGGCGAGCACCGGCGTCAGGCGCACCGAGGCGATCGTCTCGCCGAGATCGGCGCAGACGAAGGACAGCGACAGGTCATGCGGCCCTTGCTCCCGGATGCGGGCGGCGGCGCGCGCGAACCGGCCGGGGCCGAAAGCTTCTTCGTTGATGTGTTCGATGGCGTCGTGATGCGACGCATCTTCGGTCAGATAGACAAGATCATGCTTTTTCATGGAAAGGACAGTTCCCGGAGACGACAATGTGCGATGAAGGCTCGCGCGGTTCACGCACGGGCGGTAACGAAGTTCATCGCGGTCGTCGTAGCTGGGTCATTCCGTCGGTCTATCTCTAAAGAGTGTGAAAGCGCCGATAGCAGGAAATTTTCAATCCGCCAAGAGCCAAAACGCAGCGTTCATAGTTTTGCCTCTCGTCATCGCGCATTTTGATCGCCACATTGCCGGAACAAGAAGATGGAGAGACGCGATGGGACTGCTGGTCAACGGCGAATGGAAAGATGCCTGGTACGACACAAAGGATACGGGCGGCCAGTTCGTGCGCTCCGCCGCGCAGTTCCGCAATTTCGTTACCGCTGATGGCAGTGCGGGCCCTACCGGCAAGGCCGGCTTCAAGGCCGAGAGCGGCCGCTACCATCTCTATGTCTCGCTCGCCTGCCCCTGGGCGCATCGCACGCTGATCTTCCGCAAGCTGAAGGGCCTCGAAGACCACATCTCGGTCTCGGTCGTGCATTTCCTGATGCTGGAGAACGGCTGGGAGTTCAAGGCAACCGACGCCGCCACCGGCGACCAGCTGTTCGGCCTGGATTATCTCTATCAGGTCTACGTCAAGGCCGATCCCAATTATTCCGGCCGCGTCACCGTGCCGGTGCTGTGGGACAAGCAGACCGGCACCGTTGTCTCCAACGAGTCCTCCGAGATCATCCGCATGTTCAATTCCGCCTTCGATGGGATCACCGGAAACAACCAGGATTTCTATCCCGAGGAGCAGCGCGCCGAAATCGACGAGCTCAATGCGCTGATCTACGACACGGTCAACAACGGCGTCTACAAATGCGGTTTCGCCACCAGCCAGGCTGCCTACGAGCAGAATTTCGACAAGCTGTTCGCGACCCTCGACCTGCTCGAAGCACGGCTGGCTGGCAAGAAATTCCTGTTCGGTGACCGTCTGACCGAAGCGGATTGGCGGCTATTCACAACGCTTGTCCGCTTCGACCCCGTCTATGTCGGGCACTTCAAATGCAACAAGAAGCGCATCGTCGATTATCCCAATCTGCAAGCCTATCTCAAAACACTCTACAATGTGCCCGGCGTCGCCGAGACGGTGAGCTTCGACCACATCAAAAACCACTATTACCGGAGTCACAGGACGATCAACCCGAACGGCATCGTGCCGGTCGGACCGATCATTGATCTCGCGGCCTGACACAGCTAGAAGCCGGGCTCAATCAGAAGGGAGCCTGGGCATGACGGTAACGATCTTGGATGGCGGCATGGGCCGTGAACTCGAGCGCAGCGGCGCACCCTTCCGCCAGCCGGAATGGTCGGCGCTGGCGCTGATCGAATCGCCGCAGCATGTCGGGATGGCACATGCCGCCTTCGCCCGGAACGGCGCCGATGTCATCACCACCAATTCCTATGCCGTGGTTCCTTTCCATATCGGCCAGGAGCGCTTCGAAACGGAAGGCCTGCGCCTTGCTGATCTCGCCGGGCGCATAGCGCGCACGACCGCCGACGAATTCGGCATCCGCGTCGCGGGCTCGCTCCCGCCCGTGATGGGTTCCTACCGCCCGGATCTCTTTGATGTTGAAGCGGCGCGGCCGATCCTCGAAGTGCTGATCAAGGGCCTCTCGCCTCATGCCGACATCTGGCTCGCCGAAACGCAAAGTTCGCTGGCCGAGGTCACGCTGGTAAAGGAACTGCTCGGCGATGACCCCCGGCCGCTCTGGCTGTCCTTCACGCTTGACGATCACCACTCCCATGACGTCCTGAATGGCACGGAAAAGCCGGCGCTGCGTTCCGGCGAAACAATTACCGATGCGACCCGCCACGCGATCTCGCTCGGGGCGTCGGCCCTGCTGTTCAATTGTAGCCAGCCGGAAGTGATGGAAGCTGCGGTCCGCGAAGCGCGCGCGACCGCCGGCAATATCGATCTCGCGATCGGCGTCTATGCCAACGCCTTCGCCAATAAAGACGACGATGGCGAAGCCAACGAAACGATCAGCGACATCCGCACCGATCTCACGCCGCCCCTCTATCTGGGTTGGGCGAAGAAGTGGGTCGATGCCGGCGCCAACATGGTCGGCGGCTGCTGCGGCATCTCGCCCGAACATATCGGGGAACTCGCCAAAGCGTTGAAATAGGTTCACCAGAGATCGTCGAATGCGGCCTCGCCCGCCAATTCCTTGAGCCGGCGGTACGTCGCCGACGTGGTTCCAGCCGGAAGCGCATCGAGCGGAAAGAACCCCGCCTCGACGATCTCGCGATCCCTTAGCCTCGGAGCGGTCTGCCGCACCTCGCACCGAAAAAACACGACGTGATCGCGCTTGGAGGTCCGGCGATTGAAATAGATGTGCAGGAGTTGCGGCGGAGCGGTGAGTTCGAGATTGCCTTCCTCGCGCAGTTCCTTGGCGAGCGCCTCGCGCACTGTCTCGCGGCGCTCGACGCCGCCGCCCGGCATATGCCAGCCGGGAATGTAGGAATGGCGCACGAGGAAAATCCTGCCCTGGTCGTCGAAGCAGGCGGCACGCACCCCCATCGTCATGCCCTTGATGAAGAAATAAACGAAATGCGCGACACGCGTGAGCACGCGGTAGCGGAACGCGCTCATCTCCGGCGGCGTTACATCCTGCATGCCACTTGCTCCTTCATCACGGCCACCATACAACGAGACAATGTTCACACTCGCGCATATCTCCGACGTTCATCTCGGACCATTACCTGACCTGACTTTCCTCGAACTGCTGTCGAAGCGCATTACGGGTTATGTGAACTGGCATCGCAACAGGGGCAAGAACCTTTTCGGCAACACGCTGGAACTGCTTCTCCTCGAAATCGTCAAAGCCAAGCCGAACCACCTCGCCATTACAGGCGATCTCGTCAACCTCGCGGCCGATATCGAACTCGATGCCGCAGCAACCTGGCTGCGCGCCTTCCCGAGGGCGACCGAGGTGTCCGTGGTACCCGGCAATCATGACGCTTATGTGCCGGGTGCGCTCGACGATGCGGCGCGGCTTTGGAAGCCGTGGATGAGCGGCGACACGCCGCGCGACGACGGCCACATTTTTCCCTATCTCAAGCTCCGCGACAAGGTCGCACTGATCGGCGTTTCGACCGCCACCGCCACGCCGCCTTTCATGGCGTCGGGCTTTTTCGGACCGAACCAGGCGCGCCGCTTCGAACGGATATTGAAGGAAACCGGCGATGCCGGCTATTTCCGCGTCGTGATGATTCATCATCCGCCGATCCGGGGCGCCACACCGAACTACAAGCGGATGATCGGCATAAGACGCTTTGCGGCGGCTGTTCACATGGATGGAGCCGAACTCGTTCTGCACGGCCACACCCATCTCAACACCACCTATTGGCTCCATGGCCGCACCGGCAGGATCCCGGTCGTCGGCATCGCATCCGGCAGCCAGATGTTCGGCGGGCGCAAGCCCCCATCGGCCTATAATCTGTTCCATATCGATGGCGAGCGGGGCAACTGGTCGCTGCGCAAGGAGCGCTTCAGCCTCACCGAGGACAAGACGAGCTTCGTGCGCGATGACGACGTCATGCTGATCAATCCAGCGTCCGCTTGAAGCGCATCAGCGCCAGTCCGGCATAGACGAGAATGAACACGCCGAGCATCGAGACCTCGAAGGCAATGATGTGCCAGTCGGCGCCCTTGAGCATCACCGCGCGGATGACGCGGAGGAAATGCGTGAGCGGAAACAGTTCGCCGAGCCACTGCGCCCACTCCGGCATGCCGCGGAACGGGAACATGAAGCCTGACAGCAGGATCGAAGGCAGGAAGAAGAAGAATGTCAGCTGCATCGCCTGCATCTGCGACTTGGCGACGCTCGATATCGTATAGCCGAGCAGCACCAGCGACAGCACGAAGATCAGCACCGCCGCCAGCAACAGCGGCAATGAGCCCATGAACGGCACGTCGAACAGCAGCTTTGCTGCAACCAGCACCACCACGCCTGCACGCCGCCGACCACCAGATAGGGAACGATCTTGCCGATCATGATCTCGAACGGGCTCGCCGGCATCGCCAGAAGGTTTTCCATCGTGCCGCGCTCGGTCTCCCGCGTCAGCGCCATCGATGTCATCATCACCATGGTCATCTGCAGGATCACGCCGAGCAGGCCGGGCACAATGTTATACTGCGTGATGCCCTCGGGATTGTAGCGGCGCTGGACGACGACCTCGAGCGCGTGCTTCTGCGCATCGTTCGCCTCGATCTCCTGTCCCTGTTCGCGGAGCAGTGCCTGCGCCGCCACGGTCGACAGCGTCGATATCGCACCCGATGCGACCGACGGATCGGTGGCATCGGCCTCGATCAGGATCTGCGGCCGATCGCCCCGATCGACGCGCCGCGCGAAATCGGAGGGAATGGTCACGACGAAGGACACATGCCCGCCCTGGATCAGGTCTTCGGCATTCTCGGCGCTGTCACCGACCGACACGAATCGGTAGTAACCCGTAAGTTCGAGCGCCGACACCATCGCCCGGACATAGTGATCCGACGACGAAGTGACGAGCGCCGCAGGCAGCCCTTTCGGATCACTGTTGATGGCAAAGCCGAACAGGATCAGTTGCATCAGCGGCACGCCGAGCATCATGGCGAACGTGATGCGGTCGCGCCGCATCTGGATGAATTCCTTGATCAGCAACGCGCTGAGCCGGGAGAACGAGAAGAGCCTGTTCATCCCATATTATCCCTTGAGCCGGCCATGAACTGGATGAACACGTCTTCAAGGCTTGTCTCGCCCGGTGTGACCTTGAACTCCGCCTTCTCGCGATAGGGCGCGAGCGTTGCTTCCAGCGCCTGGTGGTCCTTGCCCACGACATGCAGCGCCGTGCCGAACGCGGCAACCTGATCGACGCCCGGCTTGCCCTCGAGTTCATCGGCGAGCGTGTTGAGCCCCTCCCCCTCGATGACGAATGTGCTAAGGCCCGCATTGGCCACGACCTCGGGCACCGTGCCGCTTGCCAGCAGCTTGCCGTAGGAAATGTAGTGGATGCGGTGGCAGCGCTCGGCTTCATCCATGTAATGCGTCGAGACCAGCACGGTGAGGCCGCGTGCGGCAAGCCGGTGAATTTCATCCCAGAACTCGCGCCGCGCCTTCGGATCGACGCCGGCTGTAGGCTCATCGAGCAGAAGCAATTTCGGATTGTGCATGATGCAGGCGGCGAGTGCCAACCTCTGCTTCCAGCCGCCGGAAAGCTTGCCGGCAAGCTGGTCCCTGCGTGTCGCGAGCCCCAGGTCTTCGAGCGTCCGGTCGACATGCTCCTTCGCCGGCTTCAGCCCGTAGAGCCGGGCGACGAACATCAGGTTCTCCTCGATCGAGAGATCTTCGTAGAAGGAGAACTTCTGCGTCATGTAGCCGACTTCGCGCTTGATCCGGAGGCTATCCTTCAGGAGATCGAAGCCGAGAACATTTCCCGACCCGGCATCCGGCGTCAGCAGCCCGCACATGATGCGGATGGTCGTCGTTTTGCCCGAGCCGTTGGGACCGAGGAAGCCGGCGATCTCCCCGGTCGCGACTGTCATGGAGACGTTGTCGACAACCGTCTTGTCACCGAAGCGCTTGACCAGCCCATACACCTCGATGGCGTTCATTTGCCGAGCACCGCATCGACGATCAGGCCGGGCTTCAGCACGCTTTGCTCGCTCTCCGGCCGCGCCTCGATGAGGTAGACGAGCTTCTGCCGGTTTTCGAGCGAATAGATGACCGGCGGCGTGAATTCGGGACTGTTCGAGATATAGGTGATTTGTGCCTTCAGCCCCGGTGCGCAACCGTCACAACGGATTTCCAGCGAGGTGCCGAGCTTGAGCGACGAGACATATTGCTCGGCCGCATAGAGCCGGACCTTTACCGCGCCGTCGGGCAGGATCGACAGCACGGGCTGCGATGGCCCCGCCACTTCGCCGACTCGCCGTACGACATCCTCGACCACGCCATTTTCGGGAACGGTCAGGCGCCTGTGTTCGAGCCGCCATTTCGCGTCGGCAAGCTTGGCCTCGGCCTGTTTGACCAGCGCATCCGCCGCGTCGATCTCCATCGGGCGTGCCGCCAGCTTTGCCACCGAAAGATTGGCGGTCATCTCGCTGACTTTCGCATCCGCCTGCAGCAACCCAGTCGAAGCTTGGTCGAGATCGGCCTTGGCATTGATCCCCCGCTTGGCAAGAGCCGTCTCACGGTCGAAGACCCGCTTGGCTTCCGCGGCCTGGGCGCGGGCCGACTGTAGCGACGCTTCGATCACGTCAATTTCCTCGCGCCTCTTGCCCTCTTTCAGATTTGCCAATTGGGCCTGGGCGTGTTCGAGCGCCGCCTGCGCCTCATGGACTGCGATATCGGCATCCGCGCCCTCCATCTGGACGAGGGTCTCTCCCTTCGTCACGCGGTCGCCGCGCTTCTTGGACAATGCCTCGATACGGCCGACCTCGACGGGTGCCAGCAGCACATATTCGCCCTCGACATAGCCGGTGGCCAGCGGTGGCGCCGGCGCGCAGGAAGCAAACAGGCCCGCGATCAGGGGCAATCCGCAAATCAGGTCCATCATGGGAAACTCCGGTAGGCCAGAACGATGGCGCGTGTATTCTTGACCAGTCCCTCGACCACGTGGTCGGCCTCCCTGTCGCCGAGTTCGTCCCAATCCAGACGCCGCATGATCAGTGGCTGCCCGACCCGGAAATGAAAGACCTGGCCGATGAAGGAGAACACCGCGATCTTGACCTCGTGCGATTCCGGATCGCGGCCGGTCGCGATGCCGAAAAGCTCGCAGAACCGCTTATGCATCGGCTTCATCCAGTTGCAGTAGAACAGTTCCGAGACCTCGCCCTTGACCAGCAGTTCGCGCAGGATGAAGTTCACGAAGACCGCGCTGTTGGGATTAACCAGCCAGAAATTGCAGAACACCTTCATCATCCGCTCGATCATGTCGAGCGCTTCATCCGGCCTGAGCGGCGGCAGCGGCTTGAGGAAGGCCGGTCCCACCGTGGCGGAGATGTTGCCGATCACATGCTGAGCGCAGGTCAACCTGAGCCCCGGCTTGCCGCCGAAATGATAAGCGATCGATCCGATATTGGCGGCCGCCAGGTCGGCGATCTCCCGGGTCGAGACGGCGTCATAGCCGCGCTCGCCGAAAAGCCGGATGGCGGCTTCGATCAGGGCAATGCGTGTGACATCGGCACCGGATACTGGCTTGTCCATGCTGTTCTCCCTGTATCAATTTAATCGGTTGATTAACTCAAGGCAAGCGCTGCCTGAAATAAACCGGCCAAAGTTGGAACGGTCATCACGAACATTTAGGTTGCGCATTTCAAGGTTTCGTATGACCCTCTCGTCAACCTCTCGGCCGCGACCGGCCCAGGTTCATAACACTCAAGGACTAAGGAGCCCCCCATGACCACCTTGACGATGAAGAACACCCTGCTGGCACTCGCGGCCACCGCCTCGCTGGCATTTGCCGCACCCGTCTTCGCCGCCGGCGGCGGCAGCGATGGCGATAGCAGCGGCGGCGGCGACGCCAACAAATGCCCTGCAGGCCAGGTCTATGACAACGCGACGAAGAAATGCGTAAAGAAATCGAGCCAGCTCAATGACAACCAGATCTATCTGTTTGCGCGTCAGTACGCCTATGCCGGAAAGTACGATGAGGCGCTCGATATGCTCAAGCGCGCCAAGAACCAGAACGATCCGCGCATCCTGAACTATTACGGCTACACCAACCGCAAGCTGGGCAATGTCGATGTCGCCATGACCTATTACAGCAAGGCCATCGCGCTCGACGGCAATTACCTCCTCGCACGCTCCTATATGGGCCAGGGCCTGGTGCTTCAGGGCGACATCGAAGGCGCGCGCGTGCAGCTCGTCGAGATCCGCGATCGCGGCGGCAAGGACACCTACGCCTACAAGGCGCTCTACGAAGCGCTGAAGACCGGCAGCACCTACTGACCCGGCACTTTACTCGCAGGCAAACCTGTGGGAAAAGGACAACAAGAGACAAGTGGACGCGAGCTTTCGCGTCCATTTTCTTTTATGCCCTTGCGAAATAAAGCCAAAATGTTTCATACCATGGGCCGCTCGAAGCCCCTTCCGGGCTCACGGGAATTTTCGACAGCAAATGAATAAACACGCCACAAACCACGTCATCATGTGTGAGGGTCATGAATAGCCAAGGCAAGGCAGATCAAATTAGCCGTGAACTGGTGACTTTGCTGCCAAAGCTGAGACGCTTTTCCATGACACTCACGCGGAATGCATCGGATGCAGACGATCTGGTGCAGGAAGCTTGCGAACGGGCCATCACCAGGAGCCACCTTTGGAACGGGGAAGGACGACTGGAAAGCTGGATCTACGCCATGACGAGGAATTTGTGGGTTGACGAAATAAGGAAGCGGAAAGTGCGTACCGGCGGCGGTACGGTCGATGCGGCGGAGCAGGACGAGTTGATCGTCGAAGCCAATGCCGAGAAAGCCATTTATGCCGGCCAGTTGCACCAGATGATCCTGTCCATGCCGGAGGGCTTGTCCTCCGTATTTCTCCTCGTCAATGTCGAAGGGCACTCCTACAGGGAAGCCGCCGACATCCTTGGCATTCCGATTGGCACCGTGATGAGCAGGCTTTCGACCGCGCGTTTGAGGTTGGCCGCCATGGTCAACGGCACACAGGAAGCGAGGGCATGAGCATGGAGAATTTCAAGGAACTTCCTTTGGAAGTCAGGCTGTCTGCCTTTATCGACGGGCAGGTCGGCGAAGAAGATGCACGCGAGCTCGAAGCGCTGATCGCTTCGAATGATGATGCGCGTGGCGTCTACGAAACATTGAAGATGGGTTCGGATTTCGGCAACAAGGCATTCGAAGAAATGCTGCATGACCCGGTGCCGCTCGACCTCGTCCGCAAGATCAAGGCCATCGAGGCCAAGCCGGCGCCCGTGCGCCAGGCAGCGAATAACAACGTCGCGTCCTTCATGCGGTTCATTCCGCAGGCGATCGCCGCATCCGTGATGCTGCTCTTCGCCGGTGCCTATGCCGGCTACTATGTGGCCGAGAACCGCGTTCCCGGCGATCTTCCGGAACTGGTATCCGAGACATCGAATATCGAAGCGCCCGGCGGCGAAGTCAAAACCCGCGGCATGGGCAACCTGACCTTCGAACTCCCAGCTCCCGAAGCCGATAGCGAGATAAAGCCGGTTTCGACGCGCAGCATTACCAAGGCCGATGTCGCACTGGCGGAAGTCGCGAGCGCCCACAAGGTCTATGCGGCCGACACGGTCCATGCCGACGAGGTTCCTGCGGCGCAGGAAAGCGAGCTGGTCGGTTACCTCGAAGCGGTCACGTCGGTGAAATTCGCCGTGCCGGATCTGTCGGCGGAGGGCTACAAGCTGCGTGGCGGCAAGTTCGTCGAAGTCGTGGGCCAGCCCACCGGCGCGCTCTTCTATGAAGACGGCGCGGGCAAATCCGTGGCGGTCTACTTCATGAAGAACGAGAACATCTCTGGCGCGGCACCCGCACAGGACGGCTTCACGGTGATCGGCGGCCAGAAGGATGCGACGAGCTACTTCATCGCGGCAGCCGACGAGGCGCTCGCCAAGAAGCTCGAGGGCAATGTCCGCTCCGTCTTCTAAAGCAGATTGTCAGCAAAGTGATTCAAGGCCGGGCCATCGCCCGGCCTTTTCGTTTGCTTATGCCGTTTGCATCACCGCCTCACCGTGCTAACCCTGCATTAATGCGAGTGATCCGGCGGAGCGTGCGTACATGCCGAAGGAAATCGAACGGAAGTTCCTCGTCGCCGAGGATACCTGGCGCGATCAGGCCGGCCGGGGCCAGGCCTTCCGCCAGGCGATTATCTTTTCCAAGAACAACCGCTCGATCCGCATCCGCACGATAAATGACGAAGAGGCCCGGCTGACGCTGAAGATCGGTATCGACGACATGGCGCGCCACGAGTTCGAATACGACGTGCCTATCGAAGATGCCAGGGAACTGCTCGACCTCGCCAAGGGCGGGCGTATCACCAAGACCCGCTACAAAGTCGAGCATCAAGGACATGTCTGGGAGATCGACGTCTATGAAGGCGACCTCAAGGGCCTCGTGGTCGCCGAGGTCGAACTCGAAAGCGAAGATGAAAAAGCCGCCCTGCCCTCCTGGCTCGGGCGCGAAGTGACTAAGGACAAGCGTTTTTCCAATCAGGCGCTCGCCGAAGGCAGCCTGGGAAAGGACTGGCGCGATGGAATATGACATCGACTTCAGCGAATCCTTGGAAAGCCAGGTCCGCCGCATTGCGCGCCACAGGCTGGAAGACGCCGCATCGCTTCTCGACGACATGCCCGATGGCCCCGACGACGCGATCCACGGCGCCCGCAAGCACATCAAGCAGTGCCGCGCGCTTTATCGTTTAGTCGCCGAATCCGCGAAGGAATTCCAGCAGGCTGAGAACCAGCGGCTCGGCGATATCGCCCGCGAACTTTCACACCTTCGCGACGCCGCTGCGCTGATGGACGTCACCCAGTATCTCAAGCACGAGATCAACTCGAAATCCAACGCCATGCTGATGGACCGGCTCGCCAAGCGCCTCGAACGCCGCCACCGGCGCTTGACGGGAGAGTCCACTGAGGCGTCAGAGATATTGCATAATGCATCGCGCGACCTCAGACAGGCTGCATCGGATGTCGATCGGCTCGGCCTGCCCAACGGCCCGCGCAAGGGCGCAGACTGCGTGGTGACTGGTTGGGAAGAGGTCGGCAAGAAGGCCCGGCGTGCCATCGCGCTGGCAGCGTCGGGGGATCACGAGGAAGCCTTCCATGACCTGAGGAAACGGAGCCAGGACCGCTGGATGCACGCGGCCCTGATCCGCGATCTCTGGCCTACCGCGATGGTCTCCATACAGCGCCAGGCCAAGGGCCTCTCGGATCTGCTGGGCCACATGCAGGACCTCTCCGTGCTCGACGAAGCCATCACGACCGCGCCGGACCTCGTGCAGGACAATGTGGAAAACGAGGCTGTGCGAGACGCAATCCGCACCCAGCAGGCAAAACTCCGCGAGGAGAGCCTCGATCAGGCCGGCGATCTGTTCCGCAAATCCAAGCCGCGCGACGGCAAGGTCATCGGCCGCCTCATTCGCAAGTGCGCCGGGGAATAAAGCCCCGCCGCACGCGTTCTCCATGTGCTGAAAAGGAGAACGGCATGCTCGACAGGATCATCGACACTATTCTTCAGCGTGGTCCCCCGCGCGCCCCGGCCGGCGAGAGAGAAGACGGCCCGCTGGTCAGTTTCCTCTGCGAGCCGGAGGATTTCGGCGTCATCGCCGAGCCGGCTCCCGCCCGCACCATGCTGCCGGATTGGTTCAGGCACTTGCCTGCAATCGACAACAGCGTCTTGTCTGCCACCAACAATGGCCTGACGATCAAGCGCTGCATGCCCTTTCTCGATGCGATGACGCTGGGCTTCGTCCTGCCGCTCGCCGCTTCAGTTCGGCTGGAGATAGACGACGGCGGCCGCAAGGTCGATGGCGGCTGGGAATTCGACAAGGTGATGGTCTCCAACCATGGCTCTTATCAAGTCAAGGGACACCCGTTCGGTGACAGGCCGCCGATGAAATTCCACAATTACTGGACGATCAAGACCCCGCCCGGCTGGAGCTGCCTGTTCGTGCCGCCCCTGAACCGGCCGCCCCTGCCCGTCGAGGTGCTGGCGGGCGTGGTGGATACGGATAGCTACGCATCGCTCATCCACTTTCCGTTCTTCGCGACAGGTGCCGATGGCGTCCACACCTTGGCCAAGGGCACCCCGCTGGTGCAGGTCATCCCTTTCAGGCGCGAGATCTACGAGAGCGAGACAGGTTCCCGCCAGTCGCCATCGACGATCAGCCAGTTAGAAGTACGGCCGGAAACGCAGAAAGAAGAAAATGAGAAAGTTAAAATACTGCGGAATACGAAATCCGTTGACGGATGGTATCGAAAATATTCCAGAGATAATCGGAAATCTTAAAAATTAGGTCCGAAAACATCTCACGATGCGGAATAGTTTTGATCAAAATCCGTTCTTCTATCGTGAGAAACGTCGCTCACATCAGAAATGAAAGGAAATGAAATGCCTAGTAAACTCGGATTTATACTCGGCGTCGCGACGATCGGCGTGAGCGCTGGCGCAGTCGAGGCATCGACCATGGGCGGCCTTCGCACCGATCCCGAGCGCTTCGTCCGGGCTGAGCACGGCCAGGTCATCCTGGCCGGCAACAGTTCGTCCAACTCCAGCTCCAACAGCTCGTCCAATTCGAGCTCCAACGGTTCGTCGAACTCAAGCTCCAACGGTTCGTCGAACTCGAGCTCGAACGGCTCATCCAATTCCAGTTCGAACAGTTCCTCGAACTCGAATTCCAACTCTTCGGACGGGGATCGCCCCAGGCGCAAGCGTCGCTAGAGGCTGCGGAAATTGGGCCGAGGGGCACATCGCCCCTCGGCCCATATCCGTATCAGCCACGCTCTTCGAGCATCCGGTTGATCGCCGAGACGATGGCTTCAAGCGACGCCGCCACGATATTGGTATTGATGCCGGCGCCGAAAAGCTTGCCCTTCGGCGTGTTCATCTCGACATAGGCGATGGCCGCTGCGTTCGAGCCATGCTGTAGCGAATGCTCCGAATAATCCTCGACCGAAATATCCACCCCAAGATAGATCGACATCGCGTTCACGAAGCCGTCGATCGGGCCCGTGCCCTTGCCTTCGATCCGCTTGGTCTCGCCCTTGTCGGTTATTTCGGCGGCGAGAACTCGCACGCCCTTGTGCCCGACATCCGGATAGGTGTGGTGATCGATGAACTTGAAGCGGCCATTCGGTTGGTCGACATAGCGTTCGATGAAGCGCGCATGGATCGCCTTGGAGGGCATTTCCTTGCCCTCCTCGTCGGTGATGCGCTGGATATCGTTGCGGAACTCGACCTGCAGGTTGCGCGGCAGGTTGATGCCGTAATCCTCCTGCATGATATAGGCGATGCCGCCCTTGCCCGACTGCGAATTGATGCGGATGATCGCCTCATAGGTGCGGCCGACATCCTGCGGATCGATCGGCAGGTAAGGCACTTCCCAGAGCGGCTTGTTCGCCACCTTCAGAGCCTTCATGCCCTTGTTGATCGCATCCTGGTGCGAACCCGAGAAGGCCGTGTAGACCAACTCGCCGACGTAAGGATGCCGTTCGCCGATCTTCATCTGGTTGGAATATTCGTAGACGTCCTTCATCCGCTCGATGTTGGAGCAGTCCAGCTTGGGATCGACGCCCTGGGTGTAGAGGTTCAGCGCCAGCGTCACGATATCGACATTGCCGGTGCGCTCGCCATTGCCGAACAACGTACCCTCGACGCGATCGGCGCCGGCCATCAAAGCCAGTTCAGTCGCGGCGATCGCCGTGCCACGGTCGTTATGCGGATGCAGCGAGATCACCAGGTTCTCGCGATTGTCGAGATTGCGGCACATCCATTCGATCTGGTCGGCATAGACGTTGGGCGTCGCCATTTCGACGGTCGATGGCAGGTTGATGATCAGCTTGTTGTCCGGCGTCGGCCGCATTTCGGCGATCACCGCGTTGCAGATCTCCAGCGCGACGTCCAGTTCGGTGCCCGTAAAACTCTCCGGCGAATATTCGAAGCGGAAGCCGCCGCCGGCCTTCTCGGCCATGTCGGTGATTATCTTGGCGGCATCGACGGCGATCTGCTTGATGCCGGGCACGTCCTTGGCAAACACCACGCGGCGCTGCAATTCCGAGGTCGAATTGTAGAAATGCACGATCGGCCGGTGTGCGCCCTGCAAGGCCTCGAATGTGCGGGTGA
The DNA here is from genome assembly GCF_024707525.1 of Rhizobium sp. TH2. Lineage (NCBI taxonomy): Bacteria > Pseudomonadati > Pseudomonadota > Alphaproteobacteria > Hyphomicrobiales > Rhizobiaceae > Rhizobium > Rhizobium sp. TH2. The sequence goes on from NZ_CP062231.1 coordinate 3,661,802, forward strand.
TCAGTTCCGGCCGGCACTGCACCAGCACCTGCAACGACACATCCTCCGGTACGCCGCCTTCTTCGACGCACCAGCGCGCGAAGTCGAAATCGGTCTGCGAGGCGGAGGGAAAGCCGATCTCGATTTCCTTGAAGCCCATGTCGAGCAACAGCTTGAACATGCGCTCCTTGCGGTCGTGCCCCATCGGGTCGATGAGCGCCTGGTTGCCGTCGCGCAGGTCGACCGAGCACCAGACCGGCGGCGTCGCGATGACATTTCCAGGCCAGGTCCGGTCCTTCAGGCCGATCTGCGGATAGGGTTGGTATTTGATCGCGGCATCGGGCATGCCGTTGTTTACGGAGTGGGTCTTGATAATCATGGTCGCGTCTTCGCTCTTCAGGCAGTCGGCTTCGCTGATACTGTCTCTGGATCGTTTTGACGACAGTAAATCGCGGGCAACCGAACAATTTCAGAAAATTCGGGTGATGGAGAAGGAGCGATTTTGCGCCTGCGGCGGTTTCGGCCGCCGGGCGCTCCTCAGTGGACCCGGCAACCGCGAGTAAGCTTGAGAAGAAGCAGCGACGACAGCGCACGGCAATGGGCGGCGGAAGCCGTCATCATATGCCTGGAAATGTCCGCGCCGGAAGTATTCATGCGGCTTCTATAGCGGGGAGAACGTTAACAGGCAATATCCGTCACGCCCGCCCGCGAAATTTCTTGGCCATAGCTGCAAACGCCATCACGACGCCGCCTGCCAGCAATCCCCAGAACGCACCCGACACGCCGGCAAAAGCAATGCCCGAAGCGGTGACGAGGAATGTCACCGCCGCAGCCTCGCGCGTCTCCGGTTCCTTGAACGCCGCCATGGCCGACCCCGAGAAGGCGCCGATCAGCGCAAGCCCGCCGACCGCCTCGATCAGGATCGCCGGCGACAGCGCCACAAAGGCCGTCACCGCACCCGCGGCGAGGCCGAGGATCACTTGGCAGATGCCGTTGATAACCGCTGCCGTGTAGCGTCGCGCCGGGTCGCGATGGGCGTCCTCGCCGGCACACATGGCGGCCGTGATCGCAGCAAGATTGACCGCATGCCCGCCGAACGGCGCCGCGAGAAGCGAGAAGATGCCGGTTGTCGTAAACAGCGGTCCCGGCGCCGGCTCGTAGCCATTGACCCGTAGCACCGTGATGCCGGGAATGTTCTGCCCGGCCATGGTGATGATGAAGAGCGGCAGCGCGATCGACATGACCGCTTCCCGGCTGAACTGCGGCACCACCAGTTCCGGCGACGGCCAGATCGCGCGACCGACATTGGCGAACGCGCCGTCGGGGATATCGACTCCGAAGGCGATGACAAACACGAAAGCCACAAGAGCCAGGGGAATCGCGGCAAGACGGTTGATCGCGCCGCCGATGAAATAGGCGACTACGATCGGCAACCCGAACCAGGGATTGAAGGCAACCGCCTTGACCGGTGCGAAGCAAAGCCCGATCAGCACGCCCGCCAGCATCGCATTGGCGAGCGGAGCGGGAATCGACGATACCGCCCGGTTCAACGGCTTGAAAAGCCCGGCCGCGACGATCAGCACAGCAGTGACGAGAAAGGCGCCGACCGCAACCGCGAACCCGCCTTCCAGCGAACCCGAAGTCGCGAGAAAGGCCGCGCCCGGCGTCGACCAGGCGATGGAAATGGGCATCTTCGTCTTCAGGCTGAGCAGGATGCCGCAAAGCCCCATCGCGATCGACAACGCCATCAGCCCCGAGGCCGCCTGGGCATCGCTGGCGCCCATGCCTTTCAGCCCCTGCAGGACGACCGCGAAGGATGACGCGAAGCCGACAAATGCGGTGAGCACGCCCATGACGAGGCTCTGCATCGAAAGGTCTTTGAACATGGCTGATATCCGGCGGCGGGAATGCTGAAAATGAAAACGGCGGCACATGTGCCGCCGTCTGGAAATACGAGAATGATGCCTTCAAGTCAAAGCGTGGCTGCGAACCACTCGGCCGTCTTGGTGATCACGCTGTCGGCCATGGTCTGGTCGGTGCCAAGCACGCCGAAGATGTGGTCGCCATCAGGGATGACCATCGCTTCCTTGGTCGGGTTCTTGGCGAGACCGACGAAACGATCGGAATACTGCGCCGAGAAATCCTTGGAGCCCGTGATCGTCAGATAGGGGCCGGGATAGGTCGCGATGGCGTCGTCGAGCTTGAAGGCCGAGAGGCTGTCGAAGAAGCTCTGTTTCAGGGCGATGGTGCGGAAGCCGAGATCGAGACCGACGATTCCATCTTCCTTGGCGCGATCGAACGCCTTCTGGCCCAGCGCACCCAGCATATCGGCCTGGAAATCGCCGACGGACGACCATGTCACGAGCGATTTCACATCCATCGGCTGACCCGACGCGACGAGCAGCGCGACGCCGCCGCCAAGGCTGAAACCGAGCACGCCCACTCGGTTGGGATCGACGCCCTTGGTGCCCTTGAGCACGGCAAGGGCGGCCTTCGCCTGATCGAGCTGCGCATCGATCGTGGTCGAGCCCGTGTCACCGTCGCTCTTGCCGAAGCCGGCGAAATCGATGCGGAGCGATGCAATGCCCTTCTGCGCCAGCGCCGTGGCGACGCGCGCATACATGCCGCCGACCTCGTCCTTCGAGCTTCCGAACCCGTGCAGCAGCAGCACCGCCGGCACCGGCTGCGTAGCATCCGGCATGTTGAGCGTTGCCGAAATTCCGCCATCGAGCGTCAAGGGAACATCCGTGGCATGGGCATTGAGAGGCATGAGGGAAAGCGCGAAAAGGCAGGCGGCGAACCAGGCCCTGAGGCCTGCGATGGATACCGGGTTTCCCCGACGGCACGCGCCGGCCTGGAAGCCCTCTGAACTTAGCATGAAAAGTCTCCCAGCATGCTGCAATGGAACGGGCGGGATGCTAAGCGGTTTCCGCCGCCCGTGCAAGGCGTGCAGGGCACAATCGCAGAGCTTTGAAAACAAAAAAGAAATACCCCGGCTTGATGGCCGGGGTAGTACCGAAATGTGGCGATTTCGCCTTGTCTCAGATATCGGCTTGCGATGTGATGATACGGGAAACAAGCCCGTAATCGATAGCCTCCTGCGCGGAGAGCCAATAGTCGCGGTCGGTATCCTTGGCGATCTTCTCGACCGGCTGGCCGGTCGCCGCTGCGTAAATCCGGTTCAGCCGCTCGTTCATGCGAATGATCTCGCGAGCCTGGATTTCGATGTCCGACGCCATGCCGCGCGTGCCGCCAGACGGTTGGTGCAGCAGGAAGCGCGTATTGGGAAGGCAAAGGCGCCGCTCTTTCGGAACCGCGACAAAGATCAACGAGCCAGCGGACGCTGCCCAGCCCGTCGCAATCATCCAGACCTTCGGCTTGATGAACCGGACCATGTCATGGATGGCATCGCCGGATTCGACGTGGCCGCCCGGTGAGCTGACGAAAATCCGGATGTCATCGTCGCTAGCGGCGGCAAGCGCGATCAGCTGTGCGCAGACCTTGTTGGCCAGCTCCTGCGTGATCGTGCCATAGATGAAAATGGAACGCGACTTGAAGAGATTGGACTCCATGTCCTTGCCCAGCGGGGCTTCGCTCTTCTTCTGCTTGTCGTCATCGTCGTCTTCGTCGTCGAGCATCCAATTCTCCAAACTTCCATTCGAATGCCCATGAGATAGGGCGACTCGGCTGCAAAAACAATGCAACATTCTCCGATTAAGGGAAACCGCTGAATTCAGGGTAAATGCCGCAATCCCCGGCCGCCGGCGGAACTGGTTGAAAGAGCTCGATATGGCGTTGCGTCAAACGACGTATCGACACATATTGACGCCTGACGATAAGACGAAGGTTCCTGCCCGGGAACCGCAAGCGACATGCCAGGGGAACAGAATGCTCAAGCGCCTTTCGATATCAGCCGCCATCCTTGCCACCATGACCGCGCCGGCCTTCGCGCATCTCAACCCCGCCGAACACGGCTCATTCATGTCTGGCCTAACGCATCCGCTCTCAGGCGCCGATCACATGCTGGCGATGATCGCCGTCGGTCTCTGGGCCACTCAGATTGGTGGCAAGGCGCGCTGGGCAGTTCCGGCAACTTTCATATCGGTCATGGCAATCGGCTTCATGCTCGCGCTCGTCGGCGCCCCCCTACCCTTCGTCGAGCCCGGCATCCTGGCCTCGGTCATCGGGCTTGGCCTGCTTGTGGCGCTGGCTGTCCGGGTGCCCGTGGCGGCAAGTGCGGCAATCCTCGGCATCTTCGCCCTGTTCCACGGCCATGCGCATGGCGGCGAGCTGGGCACGGCAACAGCGATCTCATTCAGCTTGGGTTTCGTGGCCGCGACAGCTCTGCTCCACGCACTCGGCGTTGGCATCGGGATGTTTCTCGGCGGACGCAACCAGATCGTCACGCGCCTGCTTGGTGCCGCAACCGCTCTCGGCGGCACAGCCCTGATCTTCGGCTGAGCTCAGCCCCGTCCGCGATAGGGCGGCACGCCCTGATCGGGCACCCAGACATGTTCCGGCGGTTTGCCGGATTGCCAGAACACATCGATTGGAATGCCGCCGCGCGGATACCAGTAGGCACCGATCCTCAGCCATTTCGGCGACAGCAGGTCGACCAGCCGCTTGGCGATATCCATGGTGCAATCTTCGTGGAAGGCGCCGTGGTTGCGGAACGAATGCATGAAGAGCTTCAGCGACTTGGACTCGACCAGCCAGTCGCCGGGCATATAGTCGATCACGATATGGGCAAAGTCCGGCTGGCCGGTCATCGGGCAGAGCGAAGTGAATTCCGGGCACACGAACCGCACCAAGTAATCCATCGCGCCGTTTTCGGTCGGCACGCGCTCCAGGATCGCTTCATCCGGACCCCTCGCCGTGTGCGTGGTCGAGCCGAGCATGGTCAGCCCGGAAACATCAGTCGTCGACATCAAAAGCTTCCTTACATCTGCATTTGAACGCGCACTCCATGCGCCTTTTCGCTTTCCGGCTCAACATGGATTTCGCATTGCGCCGTCGGGAGTACCACCTGGATCGCATCTTCCAGCCGGTCGCAAATGTCATGCGCCTCCGCCACCGTCATCGAAGCCGGTACCACCATGTCGAAATCGATGAAGATTGCCCGCCCCGCCTTGCGCGACCGGAGATGATGGACGTTGAGCGCACCTTCCGCATTGGCCGCGATCGCCGATTTGATCGCTTCTTCCTCATCCGCATCGACGGCATGATCCATCAATCCGCTGACGGAGTGAGAGATCACCTTCCAACCCTGGTAGAGAATGTTGACGGCGACGATCAGCGCCATGACAGGGTCGAGAATGGCATATCCCGTACCGAGCACCAGCAGCAATCCGACCAGAACGCCGGCGGACGTAATGACATCCGACAAAATGTGCTCGCCATCGGCCGAGAGCGCCGGCGAACGATGGCGCTTGCCCGCAGTGATCAACACATGGGCCCAGACCGCATTGACGGTGGCCGCAACGGCATTGATGCCGAGACCGAGCACCGGCGCTTCTGGCAGAGCAGGATTATCGAGACTTCCGATCGCCTCACGCGCGATCAGCAGCGCCGCCACGACAATCAGCACCCCCTCGATAACCGCCGACAGATATTCCGCCTTGTGATGCCCAAAGGGATGGCTTTTATCAGCGGGCCGCGAGGCATAGCCAATCGCAAGCCAGGCGATCACGGCGGCAATCACGTTGACGGTGGATTCCAGTCCGTCCGACAGCAGCGCTACCGACCCGGTCACATGCCAGGCAAGCATCTTCAGAGCCATCACCGCGAGCGACAGCGGTATGCCCCAGAAGGCAAGGCGCTTCACCACGCTATCCGACTTTTCCATCAAAGCACCTTTGGCCCCGGCCACATTCGCAAATGCGAATGAATAGCAAGTGCATGTTTCAAAACGACAAACCGCGCGTAGGGTTTGCCCTGCGCGCGGTTTTCAATTGACGCTCATATGGTCCAATGGAACGCGGAGGTCAAGCGCCCCACTGAAAACTTCGGTGTAACGAGTTGCGTTATATAACGCGATGCGTTATGCTGAGATATGATCAAGAGCTTTGCGGATGCTGAAACAGAAGTCGTCTGGTCCGGCCGGCGAAGCCGACGTCTTCCACCTGATATCCAGGCAACAGCGCTTCGCAAACTCAGGATGCTGAACAACGCGCGCGTGCTACAGGACTTGCGAGTACCGCCGGGTAACAGGCTTGAAGCGCTAAGCGGTACCCTCGCCGGACAATACAGCATCCGCATAAACGACCAATGGCGTATCTGCTTCAAATGGCAGGATGGAGGCCCAAGCGATGTCCAAATCGTCGACTACCATGATTGAACTTTTGCCCAATCCGCATCCCGGCGAAATCCTGCTGGAAGAATTTCTGAAGCCGATGGAAATCAGCCAGAACGGACTCGCCAATGCCGTCCATGTGCCGCCGCGCCGCATCAACGAAATCGTGCTTGGAAAGCGTGCGATCACCGCCGACACCGACCTGCGGCTTGCCCGCTATTTCGGCATGTCCGAGGGCTTCTTCCTCGGCCTGCAGATGGATTACGACCTGATGCAGCATCGCAGGCAGATCGACGGCGAGTTGCTGACGATCAAGCCTCGCGCGGCATAATGCAATGCCGCGCGAGGGAATCAGGAAGTTAGGTCAAGCCGCCTTCACCTTGGCCCGCTTCGCCAGATGCGCCACGACATTCTCGATCATCCGCATGCCGGCATCCGAGCCCAGCGTCATGATCGATTCCGGATGGAACTGGACTGCAGCCACCGGCTCCTTGCTGTGCTCTATGCCCATGATCGTGCCGTCCTCGGCCTCTGCGGTGATGGTGAATTCACGCGCCAGAGTCGTGGGATCGGCGAAGATCGAGTGGTAACGCCCGACCGTCACTTCCTTGCCGAGGCCGGAGAAGACGATGCCCGGCTCCAGCACCCGGATGCGCGACGGCTTGCCGTGCATCGGGATCGCGAGATGACGCAGCTCGCCGCCATAGGCCTCGGCCAGCGCCTGCAGGCCCAGGCACACACCGAAGATCGGCAGCTTGCGCGCCCGCGCCTTCTTGATCGTCGCCTTGCAATCGAAATCGGACGGCGAGCCGGGTCCGGGCGACAGCACGACGAGATCCGGCTTCATCCGGTCGAACACTTCCTCCGGCACCGGCGTCCGCACGGTCGTGACATTGGCGCCGGTCTGGCGGAAATAGTTGGCGAGCGTGTGGACGAAAGAGTCCTCGTGATCGACGAGCAGGATGTTGACGCCCTGCCCCACCTTGGCGACATCGCGTTTGTTCATGGCGGAATTTCCCGATTTTGCGTCCCGGATGGCGGATATCATGGCCGAGGCCTTGAGCTCGGTCTCGGCCTCTTCCTCCTCCGGAATGGAGTCGTATAGCAGCGTGGCGCCGGCACGCACTTCGGCGATGCCGTCCTTGATGCGGACCGTGCGCAGCGTCAGCCCCGTATTCATGTCGCCGTTGAAGCCGACAAAGCCGATCGCGCCACCATACCACACACGCGGGCTCTTCTCATGCGCCTCGATGAACCGCATCGCCCAGAGTTTCGGCGCGCCGGTGACGGTCACCGCCCAGGCGTGGCTCAAAAATCCGTCGAACGCATCCATGTCGTCGCGCAACCGGCCCTCGATATGGTCGACGGTATGAATCAGCCGCGAATACATCTCGATCTGCCGGCGGCCGATGACCTTCACCGAGCCCGGCTCGCAGACGCGGCTCTTGTCGTTGCGATCGACATCGGAGCACATGGTCAGCTCGGATTCGTCCTTCTTCGAATTGAGCAATTTCAGGATCTGCTCGGAGTCCGAAATCGCATCGTCACCGCGGCGGATCGTACCGGAGATCGGGCAGGTCTCGATGCGGCGGCCATTGACCCGCACGAACATCTCCGGCGAGGCGCCGACCAGATATTCCTGGTTGCCGAGGTTGATGAAGAAGGAATAGGGCGACGGATTGATCGCCTTTAGCCGCTTGGAAATATCCGACGGCTTCGAGTCACAGCGCTCCATGAACTTCTGCCCGGGGACAACCTCGAAGAGATCGCCGCGACGAAAGCTCTCCTTCGCCTTGGTGACCAGGCCGGCATATTCGCCGGGGCGGTGGTCGCCACGCGGCGGGATCGTATCGGTATGCTGGAAGGGTTCGGCCGGAATATCGCCCGCCTTGCCGCGCGTCGTCCTGCCGCCCTTCTCGTACTCGTATCGATCGATCCATGCCTTGGCCGAATAGTTGTCAACGACGAGGATTTCATCGGGCAGAAACAGCACCATGTCGCGCTGGTCGTCCGGCCGCTTGAGCTTGAGGTCGATCGCATCGAACTGGAAGCAGAGATCATAACCGAACGCGCCATAAAGCCCGATCGAGGAATCCTCGCCGGAATGAAACAGGTCGGTGATGGCGCGCAGAACCGTGAACACGGTCGGCATCCGCGAGCGCTCTTCCTCGGTATAGATCCGGCTCGGCTGGTTGATCGTCAGGTCCAGACGGCGCGCCGTGCGGGCACCCAGCGTGATCTCATCGACGCCCTCGAGGTGCTCGGTGATGATCTCGAGCAGCACTTCGCCGCGCTCATTGTAGGCATCGAGCCACATCGCCCGGCCGAAGGAGGAAATGCCGAGCGGCGGATCGGCCACGGCGACATCCCAGCGCGTATAGCGGCCCGGATATTCATAGTTGGAGGAGAGCACGGCGCCGCGCCGCTCGTCGAGCTTCTCGACATAGGAGGTGATCGCATCGCCATATTGTATCTCGCGCCGGGCGCGGGTGATGACCACGCCGCCCTTGGTCGTATATTGTTCCGAGCCGTCTTCCAGTACGCGCGTTCCCATTCATCTTCTCCGTTATGGCCCGGTCTTCGCGCGGCTCCGGATATAGAAAAAGCCGCCTCAGGTCTCCGGGCGGCTTCGTGTCTTGTCGTTTCACATGACTGTTCGAGGCCGCGTTTTCAGCGAGCCCACCACCAGACAGTCTTGATCGACGACGTTTTCATGAAAATACAAATACCAGCGTTTTTGAGATTCACAAGGGGTGTCGGACATTCCGCGTCTCGCCCTGTTCCCTGCGAAACATTCAGATCAGGAAATCAGCCTCAGTCAGTTCTTCCTTGGAGATGTCTTCGATGGTCAGGATATCGGTGCCGATCTGGATGACGACATTGCTGTCATCATCCACCATATGGTTGTCACGGAGATCGTTGAAGTTTGTGAACCCTTTGAGCCGGGTTAGATCGATGTGATCGCCGGCTTCGAAATCCTTGATCGCATCCTCGCCGTAGCCGGTCGAGAACACGAAACGGTCGGCGCCGATCTCACCATACAGCTCGTCAATGCCACGCCCGCCGTCAATCCGATCGTTGCCGTCACCACCATAGAGCGTGTCCGCGCCGCTGCCGCCAAGCATGGTGTCATTGCCTGCAAAGCCGTAAAGCGTGTTGTCGCCCTCGTTGCCGATCAGCAGATCACCCTTGTCGCCGCCATTGGCGTCTTCGATCTCCGCCCCATGCGCGATCGAAAAGCCGCCTGATGTGCCCCTGTAATCAGCGCCGTTGGTCGCCAGCACGCGCGAAAAGAACCCGCCCGCGTGATGCCAGGCGTCGGTGATCTCGTCCTGTAGCTTGGACGACAGGTGATCGAAAAACGCCGTGATCTTCAACTGGGAAATAAGCGCCCTAAGGTCACCCGTTGGCTTGTTCGTATCGAGCGTCGCGTCGTTGAGGTTGATGAGAACGGAACTCTCTGCGTCGGTATAATTGATCTGGTCTTTCCCACCGGAATCCCAGATGCAATAATAAGCCCGGCCGATATCGACATCGCCCTCCTCGATGCTGAGCGGACCACCGCCGGCGTCGAGAAGTGTATAGATCGAACCCGTAATGGCATAATCCTCCGCCCCGTAGAGCGCCTGGAGCGAGGCAATGTCGAGGGCCATGAAGCTGACGGCGTGCCCGTATTCGAATGCCTTGGCAGAGCCATTGTAGGACATGACGGAGTAGCGTTCGTTGTCCATGAACTTGCCGACGGTCGAGAGCGGCGGCAACCCACGCCGTTCCTGATGCGTGTGCTTGAGGCCGACGCTGTGACCGATCTCGTGCAGCACGGTCCAGTTGGCATATTCCCCGTCGCCAGCGAGTTCCGGCGTCGCTGTCATTTGTTCGAGACCGCCGTTGAATGCTCCGAGCGACCAGCTATCCGTCTGTCCGGTGTCGTGAAACGACGTGCCGGGAAATTCGAAAAAGCCCTCCGTGCCGCTGTTCGGCCTGTTGTTCGTTACCAGCACCTGATCGGCTTCGGATTGGATGAACGTCTCTGAGAAATCGAGGATTGAAACCGAATCGATTACCTTAAAGGCATCGAGAGCAACCGCTTTCAGGCTCGCCAGGAACTCTGCATCCGGCAGCCCACCGAATGTCGTGTGATAGTCACTTGCGAATTCTGCGTCCCAGGTCAGTGTCGTCTCGTCACCGAACATGAACTGCAAATCGGTATCGTCCCAGATCGTCCTGGCCGTCAGCGAATAGAGCAGCTTCAGTCCCTTGGCCGAGAGATCACTCAGGTTGTCGGGCAAGGTTACTGAAAAATCCGGCTTGAATGTCGTGGCTGCCATTTCCCCTCCAACAGCGCCCGAAGCGCCTCATCGCGTTCCCGTTTTCACAGGCAATACCATGATTCACCTCGCGCACATCACCCGACAACTTGCGATACCACAAACAAACGGCCGGGCGTTCCAAATGGAAAGCCCGGCCGCAACAGAGGCATCCTGCCTCAGATCACGAAATCGCCGGCGTTGACTTCGGTCACGCCCTTGATGACAAGCTGGTCGCCCCCCACCGTGATCACCACGTCGCCATCGACGACTTCCATATGGTTGTCGAACAGGTCCTGCATGTTCTCAAAGCCGAGCAGGGCGCGCAGATCGATCACATCGTCGGCGTCGAAATCCATGATCGTGTCGGTGCCGTAGCCGTCCGAGAACACGAAAATATCCCGGCCCGTGCCACCCCACAGAAAATCGTCGTCCGTGCCTCCGTCGATCCAGTCGATCCCGGCATCGCCGCTGATGCGCTCTTCGCCGGCACCGCCGAGGATCGTATCGTCGCCGTTGCCGCCGACCAGGCTGTTGTCCTGCTCGTTGCCGATCAGCAGATCAGCCCTGTTGCCGCCGATGGCATTCTCGATCTCGGCGCCATGCGCGATCGAAAAGCCACCGTCGATGCCGTCATACTTGTTCTTCTTGATGTCGAGCACCTGGGAGAAGAAGCCGCCGGCATTGTGCCAAGCGTCGAGCACCTCCTGTTTAAGCGACTTCGACATGAAATCGAAGAAATTCGTCGCCTTGAGCTGTTCGAACAGGGCCAGGAGTTCCGCGCTGTTATCAGATGTATCGAGGGTCGCGTCGTTGAGGTTGATCAGTACGGACTTTCCGGCGCTCTTGTAGTCGATCGAGTCGTTGCCGCCCGAATCCCAGATGCAGTAATAGGCCCGGCCGATCTCGACCGCCCCTTCGGCGAGCGAGAGCTTGCCGCCCTTGGCGTTCATCAGCGAATAGCTCGAACCATCGTCCGCATAGGTCTCGGCGCCGTAGAGCGCCTGCAGTGCTGCCACGTCAAGCGCCATCATCGAGACGGCATGGCCATACTTGATGCCGTCGGAGGCGCCATTGTAGGACATGACCGAATAGCGCTCGTTGTTCATGAACTTTCCGACGGTATCGAGCGCCGGCAGGCCTGAAACCTCCTGATGCGTGTGCTTGAGGCCCAGACTGTGGCCAATCTCGTGCAGCACCGTCCAGCCGCCATACTGGCCGCCGCCGGCTTCCGGCCTCGCGGTCAGCGCCTTCATGCCGCTGTTGAATGCGCCGATAGACCAGTTCTCGAAGGTTCCATCCTTGTTCATGTTGCCGGGAAACTCGAAGAAGCCTTCGAGCGAACTCCTGGGCTTGTCATTGGTGCTGGCGAGCACGAGATCGACCTCTTCGACCTGGTCGGTGAAGGCGAAGTCGATGCCGGCGACCGAGTCGATCATGGAGAAGGAACGCGTCGCCAGGCCGGTAAAGGCAAAATTCGCGTCCGGCTTGGCATTGCCGAACATCGAACGAAAGATATCCCTGAACTCGCTGTCCAGGCCAAGCACGCCGCTTGCGCCGAAGCCGTATTGAATGGTGGCATCATCCCAGATGGTCGATGCCGTGATGTCGTCGAGCAACGCGATGCCGCTGAACGAAACGTCGGGCATGGTCTCGGTAAAGTCGGGCTTGAATGTCGTAAAAGCCATGATTTCCCCTTGCAAAATGAGCCGGCACGGATACCGGCAGACTGACGCCGGTCACCTGAAACTGGGGCCGGCGATTGTATCAACGGTTCCGAATTTCGATTCATTCGCGGCTGCAAAGAATTATTTGTTACGACAGACGAGAACGGTGCAGTCTTTCCTGCCGGCTTCGGAATGCCGGTCCGTGGCACGGCTCTATCGTCGAAAACGGGTGTACAATCTTGGTCGAGGACGAACTGAATGGGCTTCCCGCGCGTTCTCACCCTGCCGATCCGATCCGGAGGACAGCCCATTTCCCGCCGCTTGCCGCTTTTGCTCCCAGCCATCCTGCTGCTGACCGCCGCCGCTTTGCCGGAAGAGATTCCGGTACCCGAACCGCGGCCGGATATTGCCGCACCCGGTGATACCAAGCCTACCGACGAGAAGACGAAACCCGTCGGGGACAAGGCGAAACCTTCAACCGATGATGAGAAAAAGAACCCCGCAACTGATGGCGAGGATGAAAAGCCCGACGCCTATATCCCGCCACCCATCGAGACGGAAAACCCCAAGGTCTACGCCTTTTGCATTGCGGAGATGAAGGCGATGGGCGCGGAATTCACCGAGGCGAAGCGGATCGACGAGCACAATGGCTGCGGCATCGACACGCCGCTCGAAGTCAAATCCCTCGGCGGCGGCGTGGAGCTTTCCCCACCCGGAACGATGCGTTGCCAGGCAGCCGTCAACCTCGCCCGCTGGACGCGCGACGTCGTCACGCCGATGTTGAAGAAATCGCAGCCGAAGGAGACGCTCGCCGAAGTCAACCAGGCCTCGACCTATGTCTGCCGCAAGCGCAACAATGCCGAGACCGGCAAGATTTCCGAGCACGCCCATGGCAACGCCGTCGATATCGCGGGCTTCACCTTCCAGTCAGGCAAGACATTCACGATCTCGCCGCGCCAGGAAGACTCGACCCTCAACGGCGCCTTCCAGCGCTCCATCGCCACCGCCGCCTGCCTCTATTTCTCAACCGTGCTCGATCCCGGCAGCGACAAGGCTCACGAGACCCATCTGCATCTCGACACATTGAAACGGAAGGGAGGCTTCCGCTATTGCTGGTAGCGCCTAATCATAGGTGGGCGGGCGACGCGATTATGCGGGAACGTAGGTCAACCGGATCGTATCCTTGTCGATGAGATCGCTGGCCACAAAATGGAGCGGCGGCCGCGGGCCGGCAAAGAATGGCGTGCCGCGCCCCAGTACGGCAGGATGGAAGTAGAGTCGATACTCATCAATAAGACCAAGATCGGTCAGGTTTTGTGCCAGCTCTGGTCCGGAAACTGAAATTTCCCCAGCTAACTGAGCCTTCAGCCCACGGATAAGTGCCTCGATGTCATCAGAAACGAGTGTGGCGTTGGGGCCGACTGACTTCAGCGAGCGCGACACGACCCACTTCGGTTGGCGCCGCCACGCCGCTGCGAATTCGTGTTGCTCCGCGCTCCACTCAGGGCGGTCTTCGTCCCAATAGCGCATGGTCTCGTACATGCGGCGACCGTACACACTGCCGGCCAGGTCGCGCACGTGATCTATCCAGTGACGAAAGAGCGCGGGACTTGGCGCAGGCAATTCCATGTATTCGATATAGCCGTCGAGAGAAAGGTTCATTCCGAAAATGAGCTTCGCCACCGATCGCTCCAGCATTTGGTTCGTTGTTAGCCCTCTATCAAAACCGGTTTAAATTTGCAATCAGATTTGAAGAAAATGGAAAGGCCGGGCGCTCAGAGCGCCCGGCCAAGCATTGTCAGCGAACGTGCAGTGATCAGAACAGACCTTCGATCTGCCCCAGATCATTCAAGAAAATCCGCTCCGACGAGGGCGACTTCGGCAGGCCCGGCATGGTCATGATCTCGCCGGTGATGACGACGATGAAGCCGGCGCCGGCCGAGAGCCGCACTTCGCGGACCGGAACGGTGTGTCCTTCCGGCGCGCCGCGCAGGTTCGGGTCGGTCGAGAACGAATACTGGGTTTTCGCCATGCAGATCGGCAGGTGGCCGTAGCCCTGGTCTTCCCAGGCGCGCAGCTGATCGCGCACCGACTTGTCGGCGATCACTTCGCCGGCATGATAGATGTCCTTGGCGATCGTTTCGATCTTGTGGAACAGCGGCATGTCGTCGGGATAGAGCGGCGCGAACTGCGACTGGCCGGATTCGGCAAGCTGCACGACCTTGTTGGCGAGGTCTTCGATACCGGCCGAGCCCTTGGCCCAATGCTTGCAGAGGATGGCCTCGGCGCCGAGTGTGGCGACGTAATCCTTGATCGCCTGGATTTCGCCTTCGGTATCGGAGATGAAGTGGTTGATGCCGACGACGACAGGCACGCCGAACTTCTTGACGTTCTGGATATGGCGGCCGAGATTGGCGCAGCCCTTGCGAACGGCCTCGATGTTTTCCTTGCCGAGATCGTCCTTCTTGACGCCACCATTCATCTTCATGGCACGTGCGGTCGCCACGATCACGGCCGCGTCGGGCTTCAGGCCGGCCTTGCGGCACTTGATGTCGAAGAACTTTTCCGCACCCAGGTCGGCGCCGAAACCGGCTTCGGTCACGACGTAGTCGGCGAGCTTCAGCGCCGTTGTGGTGGCGACGACGGAGTTGCAGCCATGCGCGATATTGGCGAACGGGCCGCCATGCACGAAGGCCGGATTGTTCTCAAGCGTCTGCACCAGGTTCGGCTGCATCGCGTCCTTGAGCAGCACGGTCATCGCGCCGTCCGCCTTGATATCGCGGGCGAAGACGGGACTCTTGTCGCGGCGATAGGCGATGATGATGTTGCCGAGGCGCTTTTCGAGATCCTTGAGGTCCATCGACAGGCAGAGGATCGCCATGACTTCCGAGGCGACCGTGATGTCGAAGCCGGTCTCGCGCGGATAGCCGTTGGGCACGCCGCCGAGCGAGGCGGTGATCTGGCGCAGTGCGCGGTCGTTCATGTCCATCACCCGGCGCCATGCGACGCGGCGGATGTCGATATTCTGCTCGTTGCCCCAGTAGATGTGGTTGTCGATCAGCGCTGAGAGCAGGTTGTGGGCAGAAGTGATGGCGTGGAAGTCACCGGTGAAATGCAGGTTCATGTCTTCCATCGGCACGACCTGGGCGTAGCCGCCGCCGGCAGCACCGCCCTTGACGCCGAAGCAGGGGCCGAGCGAGGCTTCGCGGATACAGACGATCGCCTTCTTGCCGATGCGGTTGAGGCCGTCGCCAAGGCCCACGGTCGTCGTGGTCTTGCCTTCGCCGGCGGGCGTCGGGTTGATCGCGGTGACCAGGATCAGCTTGCCGCTCTTCTTGCTCGTCTGGGCGGCGATGAATTCGGCGGAAATCTTGGCCTTGTCGTGGCCGTAGGGCAGAAGATGCTCGGAGGGGATGTTCAGCTTGGCGCCGATCTCCATGATGTTCTTCTTATTCGCGGCGCGCGCGATTTCGATGTCGGATTTAACTTCGGCCATGGCCTGTGAGCCTCCCTGGTGTCACTCTTAAAGTTGGCTGGAATAGAGCGCGAACGGGCTTGTCATGACCCGCCAGAATCTGTCGCGCAATAGACAGAATGCGACATCGCCGACATTTCGTTCTACATCAGCAAGAAATCCTTCGGCTGCGGCAATGGCGGCAGATCCGTTTCCCCCAGCGCCTCGCGCAGGTTGATCTCGATTGTCTCGCTCATCGCCGCCAGCGCGAGACCGTTGGGGTTGTCCTCGAAGGGCTCCTCCAGATGCATCGAAAGCGCGTCGAGCCCGAAAAACGCATAGGCCGTCAGCGCCGCCGCGAACGGGGTGCCCCAGCCGAGCGACTCCGCAAAGCCGAACGGCAGCAGGAAGCAGAAGATGTAGGCCGTCCGGTGCAGCAGCAGCGTATAGGCGAAGGGCACCGGCGTGTTATGGATGCGCTCGCAGGCCGCCTGCACCAGCGCCAGCCGTCCCGCACTCTGGTCGAGCACCTGGAACAGGATGTCGCTAATTGCACCGCGTGCCTTGAGCAGCGCGAATTCACGTCCCATCAGCCGGAGGATGGCGTCCGGCCTGTTGCGGCTCGCCTCCACCGAGGCAATGTCATCAGGATCGAGGAAGGCTGCGACACCGGAGAAATCACCGGCCGAGCGGCGCAGGCTGCGCGCCAGCGAACGTGCAAAGGCGATCTGCAGATAGAGGATGCGCATCCGGCTCGGCGCATCCGGTGTGCCATCCAGAACCAACGTCTGGCGTGCGAGATTTCTCGCCACCGCGATCATCTCGCCCCACTGCCGGCGCGCCTCCCACCAGCGGTCGTAGCAGGCGTTGTTGCGGAAGCCGAGGAAGATCGAAAGCGCGATGCCGACCAGTGCGAACGGTGCGCCGTTGAACACCGGCACGACATGCGGCCAGTTCTTGTGCGCCAGGACGACCAGCGCCGCCACCACTGCGGCCGCAATGATCTGCCCGATGATATCTGGCACGATCGAGCCGCGCGTGATGAAGAGCAGTTGCAGGAAACTCGGGCGCGGACGGACGATCAAGGCTCTTACTCCGGAATGGCTGGAACGGAACCTAATCGTGATCGGGCCCACTGGCTATGCCAGCCGCGACGCGGCTTATCCCGGACCAATCAGACCGGCTTGCCGGGCTCGCCCTGCGGCTTGATATCCGTCAGCGGCTCCGGATTGCGCATGATGCAGTTTTCGGGCACCGCGCGTGCAGCGCAGATACTCGGATTGGCAAGCACATCCGACGGCGACATCTCGGTAATCAGCTTGAGATCCAGCATTTCCACCGGCTCCAGCCGACGGATCTGGTCGGGCGGTGTCGAAAGCATCGCGTCGAGTATCCGGTTTTCGATCCCCATTTCCTTGAAATAGGCGAGCAGTGCCTTGCGGGTCTTCTTCGGCAGCTTGGTGCTGCTCTGGGTTCCCGCCTTCTTGCGGCTGACGACCTTGCGGCTGATCACCTTCTTCTTGCCGTTTACGACGCGATACTTCTCCTTGAAATACACGCGCTCGCGGGCATAGACCGTGGTGATCTGGTGTACGCCGGTATGCGACCACTGGCTGGAAATGCGGCGTTCGCCGGCCGCGAGTATCAGCGGACAGGCCGACCAGCAGAACGCGCCGGCTGAAAATGCCATGCCGCGATACTCGCCTTTCAGCGGGCCGTCCGGCGTGCATTTGTCGTCACGCGGCGAGCAGGAAATGAACCGGGTGGCGCTCACCTCGACATTCATGCCGCGCTTGCGGATGACGCGGCCCATCTCGAGCGCCGCCGTCACATTGCCGCCGGGCGAAACAATGAGCAGCGGCAGCTTCCGGTCGCCGGCCTTCTTGAGGATTTTCTTGAATGCCGCGGGCGACGCGCCGACGATCTGGCCTTCTGCATAGATCCATTCGGGGCAACTCGGCTCGCAGAAACCGGCCGCCGAGCGGACGATCGAGAAAACCATCGGCTGGTCGAGGGGATTGACGGCCTTTTCCACGGCCTGCTTGCGGCTCGCGGCATCAGCCGACGCGGCCAATGTCAAGGCAAGCATCATCGCAACGATAGTCGCTGCCATCGCCCGGATAAACCGACGTCCTGCCCCTGTCATTGCCAAATTTTGCCGCACCACCGCGTTTCGAGCCGTCTTAAAGGATTAGGGTCACCTGAAATTGGCCGCAAGTGCGAGAACGCAACACTCGTCGAGAACATGATGAAAAGAACGGATCCATGCAAAAAAGCGCCGGTTTCATCCGACGCTTTTCATATCAGGCGCAACATTGCCGATCAGCAGCCGATCAAGCAGCCGACTTGCTCTCGGCAGCACCGCCATAGATGCTTTCCAGGGCATCGAGCAACGTCAACACCTGGCTGGCATTGCTGGAATAATAGATGGTCTGCGCATCGCGGCGCGTCTTGACCAGCTTCTGCGCACGCAGCTTGGAGAGATGCTGCGACAGAGCGGACTGGCTGAGACCGACCTGCGTGGCCAGCACGCCGACCGGCACTTCGCCATTGACGAGATTACACAGAATCAAAAGCCGCTTCGGGTTCGCCATGGCGGACAGCAGAGCAGCCGCGGAACCCGAATGCTCTGAAAGCTTTCTCATTTTCATAACAAGGTACTTTCGTTTTATATTGAGTAACCGCTCAGTCAAAAGCAGCGAGCGGTTTGAAATCGAACGGAAAAAACATATAAATCAGGATTTGAATTTGTACATCGCTAATTTTTAGTCGGTTCTATTAGTAATTTTGAATATTCTGCAATCAAGCCGTTTGAATCGGTAACGCGATTTACAAACTCCAACCGGTGAATCGTCTCTTTCCGCGCGAGATCGACCCCATCCGCGTCGATGCCGCTGATATACCAATTGCCTGTTTTTTCTCTAAAATAGTGCTTCGCCAGCAAATCGGGAACATTGCAACCGAGTTTTTCGATTATCGCAACAAAACGCTCTTCCTGCGTGCATAACTCGTGATTGAACGGTGAATCAATTATTAATTCGTCCCCCGAAATATTATAGGCCCGGCCGAAGCCGGCATTCAGACTGACCCGTTTTGGCACAAGACGGAAGTAGGAGAAGTCCCGAAACGAGGCATAGAGCCTTGCTTTGGGATGTCGCCTGAGGAACCGCGCGCGGATGCGCGCGTCCGATTCGCCATCCAGTTCGATCCGTTCTGCGACGCAAAGAAGGGTCACGCGCGGCCAGGCCAGCGGGTCTCCCCTGCCCGGCTCGCCAAGAAGCAGCGAGCAACGCGGATCGGCAATGATCGCCTTCATATGCGTGGTCAGCATCGAGGCCAGTATGACAGGCACGCCGTCGAAATCCGTGCCGACGAGCACGCGGCTCGCGAAGGGATGACCCGTCTCCGGTTCCAGTACGCTGATCGCGCCGAAGCGCGCCTCGCGGACGAGCTTTCTGGCCAGTCTTATGGAATCGGCGTCGGTCGGCCGGATGACGGACGGCTTCTCCGCCTTGGAGCCGCCAGCCGCCGCGTCCCCGGCCATCGCGCTCAGACCTTGCGGTGACGCGTCAGTCCGGTCACCACATCCTGCGCCGAGATCACGCCGACGATCGCGCCATTGTCGACGACACCCACGACGCCCGGCTGCCGTGTCATGGCGTCGAGCACATCGACGAGGCGCGCGGTCGGGGTTGCGGTTCCGGAAACCGTTTCGCTCGGCGATGCCGTCTTGCGCATCACATCCGCAGCCGTCAGCATGTTGATCGGGTTCATGTTCTGCACGAAATCGGCGACATACTGGTTGATCGGATTGCGGACGATCTCCTGCGGCGTACCGCACTGAATGATATGCCCGCCTTCCATGATGGCGATGCGATTGCCGATGCGGAACGCTTCGTCGAGATCGTGGCTGACGAACAGGATCGTCTTCTTCAGCCGGCGCTGGAATTCGAGCAGCTCGTCCTGCAGACGCGTACGGATCAGCGGATCGAGCGCCGAGAACGGCTCGTCCATCAACAGAATCGGCGCGCCGGTCGCAAAGGCCCGGGCCAGGCCCACGCGCTGCTGCATACCGCCCGAGAGTTCCTGCACCTTGCGGCTCGACCATTTCGCCAGGTTGACCAGTTCGAGCTGCTCGCCGACCCGCCTCTTGCGCTCGTCCTCCGGCACGCCGGCAAGCTCGAGGCCGAAGCCGACATTCTCTTCCACCGTCCGCCAGGGCAGCAGCGCGAATTGCTGGAACACCATGGAGACCGTGTGCATGCGGAGGTCGCGCAGCTTCTGCGGCGGACACTTGTAGGGATTGGTGGTGCCGCCACCGGAGAACACCTTCACCTCGCCGCGCACGACCGGCGCCAGCGCGTTGACGGCGCGCAGCAGCGTCGATTTGCCGGAGCCCGAAAGCCCCATGAGGACGAGGATTTCGCCCTCCTCGATATCGAGCGTCGCATTGGCCACGCCGAGCACGAGCCCGGTGGCGGCGCTGATCTCGTCGCGGGTCTTGCCCTCATCGGCCATCTTGAGCGCGCGCTCCGGCGCGTTGCCGAAGACGATGGAAACATTGTCGAAGTGAACCGCGGTCATCAGGACACCTTCTCGTCGGAGGAGCGGAAGACGCGGTCGAGGATGATCGCGAGGATGACGATGCAGAAGCCGGAATCGAAGCCCTTGGCGATCTGCACCGAGTTCAGCGCGCGCAGCACGGGAACACCGAGGCCCGGCGCGCCGACGAGCGCCGCAATGACCACCATCGACAGCGACAACATGATACACTGGGTCAAGCCCGCCATAATCTGCGGCTGGGCGAAGGGCAGTTCCACCTTGGTCAGCACCTGGGTTTTTGTGGCGCCGAAGGCTTCCGCCGCCTCCACCAGCGAGGGCGGCGTCGAGATGATTCCGAGCCGGGTAAGCCGGATCGGCGCGGGGATGGCGAAGATCACCGTCGCAATCAGGCCCGGCACCATGCCGAGGCCGAAGAGAATGAGCGCCGGGATAAGGTAGACGAAGGTCGGAATCGTCTGCATCAGGTCGAGAATGGGGCGCAGGATGGCGTAGAGCCAGGGCCGGCGCGCGGCGGCGATGCCGATCGGAACGCCCACGGCCATGGAAACGGCGGTCGCCGCCAGCACCAGCGCCAGCGTCTCCATCGTCTCTTTCCAATAGCCCTGGTTATAGATCAGCAGAAGGCCAAGCAGCGTGAAGACCGTGACACCCGCCGAGCGCCGCATGAACCAGGCAATGGCGGTGAAGACGAGGATCATCAAACCCGGATAGAAGGTTTCGAGACCGGTGCCTTTCAGGAACGGCCCCTGCAACACATAGAGCATGGCGCTGATGATGGCGCTCAGCACGGTTGCGATGAAGTCGAACATCACTGCGAGATTTGCGGTCAGCCAATCGACCACCGCCTTCGCACCGTTGCCGATCGGTATCTTGTATTGCGTCAGCCAGTTCATGCATTCCCCCGAAGCCCTGCGGCATCCGCCTAGAAAGAAGGAGCGGCTCTTTGGCCGCTCCTTTATCTGCTATCAGAGGCCCAAGGCGCTCTTGACCGCGGCGGTGGCGTCTGCACCATCCTTGGTGGTCACGCCTGCGAGCCAGGGCTCGAATGCACCCGGATTGGCGGTCAGCCACTCGGTGGCCGCAGCTTCCGGCTCCATGCCGCCATCGAGGATCTTCGCCATGATCTCGTTTTCCATGGGAAGCGTGAACTTCAGGTTCTTGAGGAAGGTGCCGACATTGCTGCATTCGGACGTGTAGCCCTCCCGCACATTGGTATAGACCGTCGCGCCGCCGAAATTCGGGCCGAACACGTCGTCGCCGCCCGTGAGATAGGTCAGCTTGAAGTTGGCGTTCATCGGATGCGGCGCCCAGCCAAGGAAGACGATCGGCTTGCCGTCCTTGTCGAGCTTGGCGACCTGCGACAGCATGCCTTGCTCCGAGGATTCGACCAGTTCCGTGCCCTTGAGGCCGAACTTGTCGCCCTCGATCATGCCGAGGATCAGGCGGTTGCCGTCATTGCCCGGCTCGATGCCGTAGACCTTGTTTTCCAGCGCATCCTTGTTCTTGGCAATGTCGGCGAAATCCTTGATGCCAAGCTTTTCACCGGCCTCATTGGTCGCGAGCGTATATTTCGCACCTTCGAGATTGGCGCCGAGCACTTCCACCGACTTGTCGTCGCGGTATGGCTTGAGGTCGGCTTCCATCGTCGGCATCCAGTTGCCGAGGAAGACGTCGATGTCCTTGTTCTTCATCGACTGGTAAGTGACGGGAATGGAGAGGACCTTGATGTCGGTCTCGTAGCCTAGCGCCTTGAGAACCACCGAGGTCGTTCCCGTCGTCGCGGCAATGTCGGACCAGCCCACATCGGCGAAACGCACCGTGCCGCAGCTTTCAGGCTCGGCAGCGAACGACGCGCCGGCCAATGCGGTCACCGAAAAGCCGAATGCGAGGATGGTGGTGGAAAGCAGTTTGTTCATATTTGTTCTCCCAGTTGTTTTTATGTCGTTAGCCAATCACCAATGAAAGTTAAATTCAAGCGGATAGACGCCGCCAATCTGCGCATTAGCGACCTCGATGTGACGTTTTGGGATTTGCAGCAGAGATGGAAAGACAAAACCGTGGCCTGAACAACCGGCCAGTTATGCCAGCCAGAACTGTATCGCTTGCCGGCTAAGTATCGATAATGCGGAACATCTAGGCTGCCTTCCGCAAAATAATCTTGTCTTTTCAGCCGTCTTTTGATCTCGATCACAAGAGAGCAAAAGCGAATATTCCGAGGGTTCGACAATGAAATTCCAAGTCATCCTGTTGAGTGCCGCCATCATCTCTGCGGCAGGCGCCGCCCGGGCAGGCGATGCGAGCGCGGGCGCCGTGGTCTTCCGCAAATGCCAGAGCTGTCATAGCGCGACGAACCCCGGCAACCGGGTCGGCCCGTCGTTGATGAACCTCATCGGACGTCCGATCGCAACCGCCGAGAATTTCCGCTATTCCGAGGCCATGACGGCATTCGGCGCCGGCAAGGTATGGGACGAAGCGACGCTCACGGAATATCTCGCGGCACCCCGCGACTTGGTGCCCGGAACAAGAATGGCCTTTCCCGGCCTCAAGACGCCGGAAGACATCGCCAATGTCATCGCTTACATCAAGGATCCCGCTGCAGCGCAGTAAGCGTGCAAATCGCCTCCCGGAGCGAATATTATCCGCCACTTGTGCGTCTGACAGCCGACACCAATCTATTGTATTGGCAGGTCGGTGCCGCGTCGCGCTTTAGGGTTTCAAAGCAACCAAAAAAAGGTAATGTCGCGCTCGACCAATTTATCTCAACCGTTCCGCCCGCCAGCGGACACAAGGGGGACACCATGGCCACACTTCAATCCTTCGATGCGGAAATCCAGAAAACCCAGGCGATCGTCAACGACATGCGCGGCAAGCTCGACGCATCCACCGGCGTGCTCGACCAGTTCGCCAAGGCCGATGCCAAGATCGGCGACGTCAATTTCGACATCGAGAATGCCCGCATCCAGGATGTGATCAACCAGCAGAAGGTCATGGAAGGCAATATCGCCGACCTGATCATCGGCCTGGAAGACGCGACCAACGTCTTCGGCTCGGAATTCGAGAGCATGAAGAGCCAGACGGGATGGGAAAGTTTCATCGGCATCTTCTCCAAGCAGTCGGCACAGCGCATGCGCACCGAGCGCGTCCGCAACATGTCGCTCGCCGGCAACCTGCAGGAACTGCTTGCGAAATCCGACTCCATCGTCGGCATGCTCAAGGAGCAGAAGTCTGTCCTGGAACAGCGCTACAAGTCCTCCGAGACCAATCTCGTGCAGGTCATCCAGCGCCGCAAGAACACCATCACCAATCTCGAAGCCGTCCAGAAGCGCATCGAGGAAATCAATCCGCTGCTGATGGATATCGAAAACAAGATCGCCGCCACCACCGATCAGGTCGCGCGCCAGGATCTCGAGGCCGAACGCTCGAAGCTCGCCACCGAATATAATCAGATGCAGGCCAAGGAGCAGGAACTGCTGGCCGAGAGCCAGACGCTCGAACGCTACACCTCGATGTTCCAGACCTTCGTCGATTCGCTCAACAACCAGCTCGCCGCCCAGAACACGCTGATCAACAAGCTGACCATCGATACCGAGCAGCGCATCGTGCTCTACAAGGCGCTCGAGGATTCGTTGAAGACCGCCGCCCAGCAGGACGTCGCCCACAAGATCAACACGCTCGGCAGCCAGGTCGATACCGCCGCGGAGGAAACCATGGCCGGCATCGGTGCAGCTGCCCAGAAGCACATCGGCGATCTGCTCGAAATGCACGAGAAGAACATGCTGTCGACCCAGGACATCCAGCGCCGCAAGAAGCTCGCCGACGATGCTTTCGCCCGCCGCTTCCAGACGGTGCTCGACAAGCACAATTCCGCGAATTACGTGAAGCAGTAAAAGAAACAGTTTGGTTCTTTGCCTGGTGGCCGGTCATGCCGGCTGCCAGCGGACCCGTGGGAGAGATTTGAATGGCTGAAGCAGCGGCGCCTGCCCCCAAACGCGGATTCATCAGAACAGCAGTGATTGCTATTGTTGTCGGCATCCTCGCGCTGATCATCTTCGGCGGCAGCTTCTACACGATCGACCAGGGCGAGCGCGGCGTCATCCTGCGCTATGGCGCGGTCGTCGGCACCGCCGAGCCGGGCCTCGGCTTCAAGCTGCCGATGATCGACACCGTCGTGAAGATTTCGGTCCAGAGCCGTGCCAAGGTCTATGACAACGTCAACACCTATTCCCGCGACCAGCAGCCCGCCAACATCACCATCTCTGTGAACTACCGCCTGCCGGCCGACCAGGTCGACAAGATCTATGCCGAATATGGCGGCGAGGAGGGCATCGTCAATCGCCTGATCGACCGCCGCCTTTTCGAGCAACTGAAGAACGTCTTCGGCCGCTTCAACGCCGTGACCGCAATACAGGACCGCGCCAAGCTGAACGCCGAGACGGAAGACGCGATCCGCAAGTTCATCGTCGGCCCGGTGGTGATCGAAAGCGTGCAGATCGAGAATATCGATTTCTCAGACGCCTATGAGCAGTCGATCGAAAACCGCATGCTGGCCGAAGTCGAAGTCCAGAAACTGCAACAGAATGCCGAGCGCGAGAAGGTGCAGGCGCAGATCACCGTCACCCAGGCCAATGCCCGCGCCGACGCCGTTCGCGCCGAGGCAGAAGCAAACGCCGCGGCCACCCGCCTCGCCGGCGACGCGGAAGCCGACGCGATCCGTGCCAAGGGCGCCGCACTCCGCGACAACCCCTCGCTGATCAACCTGACGGCGGCCGAAAAATGGAACGGGGCGCTTCCCTCGACCATGGTGCCGGGCTCGGCGCTACCCTTCATCGGCGTCAAGTAAAGGGAGCCGGTCGATGCGCCCAGTGGAACCCGCCGTCCAGCAATATTTCTTGACCGTCCGCGCGGCCTTCGAGGGCATGGAGATCTATCTCGATGACCTGAGCCGCGGCCAGGCGATCAAGGACCTGACGGCGACGCTGATCATGAAATATGTCGAGCGGCTGAAGACCTCGCTCGGCTGCTGGGAAAACAAGACCGGCTTCATGGATCGCTTCAAGATCTCGCGCGCCGAATCCGGCTTTCCGATCTACCAGAACGTGCTCGAACTCGAAAACGACCGCAAGACCGCGCCCGAGCGGCTGTCGGGCATCCCCGACGGCACCAAATTGCGCGCCGAGATGGTCGATTTCATCCTGCGCAACAAGGCTTTCCCCGAGGCGCTACAGGGCCGCATGGCCGAGCGGCTCTATCTCGAGGAAGTGGTCAAGGGCGAGGTCTTCTCGCCGGTGATCCTGCCCGAGACTTCAGGCATATCCATCAATCCCGACACCCGCCGCCCCTCGATCGTCGTCAACTGGGCCGCCTTCGACGGTAGCCAGACGCTGCCGATGATCTACATCGCCAAGATCGAGGATTCCTCGGAAAACATGAGCCGGATGCTGATCACCCGCGACGGCAAGCTCAACAGCGATCTCGATATCCCGCTGCCGGTCGGCGGCCTGCTCAATCCCGAACTCGCCGCCCGCTTCGACGATTTCGTGATCCGCAATTCGGGCTTCGCACTGTCGCCGGTGACGATCGTCACCAACATGGACAAGGATTTCGAGACGCTCCATCCCAAGCAGATGCGCCGCATCGTCATCGGCCCGTTCTATTCCGCCGGCATCACCGAGAACAACGCCGTGATCAACGGCATCCTGTCGCGCGTGAAGAAAAAGGAGAATGCCTGGCTGCTCACCTGGACCGTGCAGGAAGTCTTCTCGACGCGCGAGAAGCCCGAGGTGAAGGGCTTCTTCTCCTCGACCAAGGCGCAGCAGGAATTCCACATCGACACGTCAAATATGGAAGCCTCCCGCATGGGCGTCTCGGCCTTCGAGAAACACGCGCTGGTGCCGCACGAAGCCTATACCGCGCTCTATGCCTCCAACGAGGCGGATACGATTTTTGCGGGTTACAAAGTGCATGTGATCTCCGGCAACCAGGTGACGAGCGAGGTTTGAGATGGGTGAATTTCGCAAGAAAGACCCCGCCCCAACCCCTCCCCACAAGGGGGAGGGGCTTAACGCGCCGCACCGCCTCACATCGCTTCGAAGCTTGCAGGACATGACGCCGTCCATGATAAAATGAGAGGATGCCGCAGCTTAGCCCCTCCCCCTTGTGGGGAGGGGTTGGGGCGGGGTCTTTCTTACTTCTAAACCCGACCGCCGAGAGGAAAGACCCATGTCCCTGAACACCGGCCTGACCGCCATCCCCGAAGACGACATCACCAAGCATCAGTCCATCGCCCAGAGCTTCGTCACCAAGGTCGTGATGCTGGAAAACGATTCCGGCACGTCAGGCACCGCGCTCGCCGGCACCAACCGCCGCTTCGTCTCGACCGTCTCGACCGGCGGCAACCGCCGCACCCGCGAGGTCGAACTCGCCCGCACCATCCAGTCGGTCCGCGCGGCCGACCAGATGTTGTCGCCGAACCAGCACACGCTTCTCTTCCGCGCCCGTCGCGGCGTGATGGTGGGCCTCGCCGTCGCCGATGTCTTCTCGCGCCAGACCAATCTCGAGGGCCTGCAGGCCCGCAACACCACCGCGCCGCTCCAGGGCCCGGACGCCGATAATTTCAAGGCACTGCTCTCGGCTGCTGCCTACATTACCGCCTTCACCTTCGCGGCCTACCTCACCACCACACTCCCCGGCGAAGGCGAACCGGCGGAGGACGTCACTGAACCGGATTACCTGTTCGACACGCCGCAGGATGCCGCCAAATCCATGGTCGCCGGCCTCGAACGCGCAATCGCCGGCTCGCCCGACGACACCGCGATGATCAGCCGCGCCCGGGCCTTCGCCCGTGTCGCCACCGAAGGCCTGATCTCCCGCAAGGCCCGCTTCACCGGCCTCGCCGCCTTCGAGAACGTTCATATCCGCATCGAACAGGACGATTTCGACCTCAACGGATTCGACGTGACGCCAGGCGCGAAACGCAAGCCGCTGGTCATGACCTTCAAGAAGCCTGAAGAGGTCGTCGGCAA
Organism: Rhizobium sp. TH2; assembly: GCF_024707525.1. Taxonomy (NCBI): domain Bacteria; kingdom Pseudomonadati; phylum Pseudomonadota; class Alphaproteobacteria; order Hyphomicrobiales; family Rhizobiaceae; genus Rhizobium; species Rhizobium sp. TH2. The sequence continues at coordinate 3,689,086 of NZ_CP062231.1, forward strand.
TCATATCGCCAAATACCAGAGCATGAAGCTCGCCAAGATGATCATGGCCTACGACTTCCAGAAACAGATGAACCCTTTCGTCGAACTCGGCGGCTTCCTCTTCACCTTCATCGGCGACGGCATGCCCGGCACCGGCAAGACCACGCTGATCCAGATGATTGCCGGCCTGATGAACAACTATTGCGAGATCGCCGGCTACGCCTTCCACTACGAAAATTTCGGCGTCGACCAGATTTCCTCCTACCAGGGCAAGTCGGGCCAGAACTGCAAGGACTTCATCAACAACGTCATGAACCCGAAGGCGATCGGGTTCGGCACGATCGATGACGTCGATCAGGTCGCGGCCAAGCGCTCCGACGACCGCGCCTCCGCCGGTCAGCAGGAGGTCACCGCCGTGCTGATGGAAAGCTTCGCCGGAGCCTCGACCGTGGTGCGCGGCAATTGCACGTTCGGCATGCTCTCCAACTACCCGGAAAATGTCGATGATGCGCTCCGCCAGCGTGCCGGCGCCCGTTGGCTGGTCGATGGTCCGCAGACCCGCGAGGACTATATCGACATCTTTGCGCTTCTCGCCGGCAAGAACCATTCGATCCCGCTCGGCGAACACCAGCTCTACGCCAACCAGGAGATCAAGAAGGCCGTCTCCGAAACCTATCAGGCGCATGCCAAGCCGCACGAGGAAGGCCTCGCCGCAGTCTGGGAGCGCTTCGAAAAGGAAAAGGGCGGCCTGAAAACCATCGCCGATGTGGGCACCTACCTCCACATGATCCGCATCGCCGAACCCCGCTTCACCGGCCGCGCAGTCAAGAACATCACCGACGCGGTCAAGATGCGCGCCATGGATGTCGAGCTTCCCGACCAGTGGTTCGAGAAGCCCGAAAACTTCATGCACAAGTCCTACGATGAGAAGAAGGCGATGATCGAGCATCTGCGCGGCCCGATCACCCTCGACATGATCCTCCAGGAAATCAACCGCTACGGCGACTCGGAATTCCGCTACACCGACAAATCCGACGACGCCGCCATCAACGACATCATCCGCCGCGAACGCCAACGCGAGAAGGCGATCAAGGAGATCGAGGAGATGCGCAAGGATGGACGGTGGAGCGCGTGATCCTCGGTTATCTCTTCACTTTCGGCTAGGAGTTTAAAGTGTCGAATTCTTTCACCATTGACTTGAATGATGAGGGTCTTGAGCGGTTGAAAGCTGCTGCTGCTCATGTAGGAAAGTCGCCTATAGATTTCGTCCGTGAGGCGGTGCAAGAGCACATCGAAGATGTTGAAGACGTCATAAGTGCTGAGGCCGCCCTTACGAAAATTCGTTCAGGCGAAATGAAGACCTATCCACTCGAAGAATTGATGCGCGAATTCGGCCCTGAAAACTGACGTGCGGTTTGCGACCTCCAACACAATAAGCTAGTGGTTCTCGTCATCGAGATTGGACACCGACGTGAAGTCTACAGGTAGAACATTGGCCGCCGCATGAAACGCCTCCTCGAAGCAGAACTGATTTACGGACGGCTGTTGTCGGTCAACGAGCCGCATCTGATCGCCCGCTACAACAAGGCGCTCAAAGGGTTTGGCTTGCCCGAGACCAAGCTCACCGAATTCGACATCGACATGACCGGCTTTTCGCCGCAGATCGCGGCCGAACTCGGCGACCGGGATTATCTCGACCCCAACCGCGTCAACCGCCGCTTCGTCATCCTCACCCCCGGCCAGGAGCAATTGCCCGTCGTCCATACGAGCTTTTCCAACACCGCCGCCCTGATGCACGAATTCTTCAACGCCAATGCGCGCGCCATCAATGCCGTCACCATCAAGGACGCGCTCTATGGCGAGATCGAGGATTCGGTCGCCACCGTCGATCACATCGAGGACCTGCTTTCGATCAACGAGGTGCATTTCCAGGTCCATTCGGCCGAAGACATCCTCGGCAAGGCAGCCGAACTGCGCCAGCTCGCCGACATGCTGGTTTCCAAGCCCGATGCCTGGCGCGACAACGAGATGCTCAATCGCATGGTCGAACTGTCGAGGACCACTGGCGACATCCGCCAGAACACGCTCGTCCCGGACCAGCTCGTCTTCCGCCACGATGCCTTCTGGGCCAATCATTTTGGCGGCGTGTTCGTATTCCACGACGACCGCAACACGACCGTCATCTGCAAGTCCGATGTTCCAGGCTTCCGCAAGGCGCGTCCGTGGCAGGTCTCCTATATCGATATCGAGGATTACGAGACGATCTACGGCTTCCTCGCCCGCACCAAGCGGCTGGAACTGCCGCAAGGCTCGTGGATCCGCGAATCCGGCCTGCTCGAGCACCGCATGGAAATGGCTCTCCTCAACCTCGCCGGCCAGAAGGATCCCGCTTTCGACCCTGCCAAGGCAGATCGCGTCTGGCTACAGACCTGGGCGCATATGAATGCCAGGACGGTCGCCGAGGATGGCGTCTATCCTTTTCTGGCCGAGATGCAGCGCCAGATCGTTTCGACCGGCCAGGTGCGCATGCCCGATGTCGCGGCCCGCTTCCGCTTCCTGCTCGTCCGCGCCAACCCCGGCCATCCCGACAAATGGCTGGTCAACCAGTTGATCTCGCGGATGCAGACCTTCGATTTCGTCTCGCTATACGTCTTCGACAAGCAGGGTTTCTACGAAGCCTACGAGCGCTATCCGGACAAATTCCAGGAACACGTTGTGCAGACGCTGCAGGATACATATCTGACTGACAAGGCCGCCTTCCGCCGTCGCCTGTACGGCATCAAAGAGGATTGACCATATGCTCGACCCGATCATCCAGTTCTTCCAGAACATCTTCAGCGCGATCGGACGCGGCATCGGATATGTCATCGCCTGGATACTCTTCCCCTTCCTGAGCGCCGGCCGCTGGTATGCCTCGCGCGGCTTCATCCTCAAGGGCGTGGTCGGGTTGATCGTCGTCCTGCTTTTCATCGCCTACGGGCATTTCATCTACCAGACGCAGGTCTGGTACGGCTTCAACCCCGATCGTATCGCCGATTACAAACTCGAAACCCGCACCCTCCCGGCCGGCGCACCATTGTCTGGTGAAGACCCTGCCGCGCCGAAGAAGTGCCAGCCGTCGGCGATCGTCGAGGTGACGGCTGATCTGATCGACATGGAGGTCAATCAGAACAACTGGATTACGCAGGCGCCGCTCTACAAAATGGGGCTTTTCGGCATCGATTGGGACAACACGCCCTGGCTTGATAACAAGGCATCGTTCCAGCGCGGCGTGAACCAGGCAGTCCGCCGCACCACCGTGGAGCTTGTCGATCGGCTCGCCCGCGTGCGCGGTACATCGGGCATCAATGCGAAACTGCAGGTCGCCCGTTCCGCCTCGCTCTACGATGAGACGGCCTGGTACATCAACTTTCCCTTCAGCATCAGGGATCCCGCATCCAAGCAGTTCAATATTGCGATGAATAACCTGAGGGGGTTCAACACGGAGCTGGCCAACTGCCAATCGATCTTCGATGGCCGCACCGACAACCTGCTGCAGTTCATGGACAACATTGCCAATGACCTTGGCAATACGTCGAGCATCCTGACCCAGCGCTCGCAGAACTACAATGCGGGCTGGTTCGACACGCGCGCGGATGACCGGTTCTGGTTCACCTTCGGCCAGATCTACGGCTATTACTCCATCCTTTCGGCAGCCCGCGCCGATTTCGCACCCGTGGTCAAGGAGAAGAACCTCGGCGCACTCTGGCAACAGATGCTCGATCGCCTCCGCTCTTCGCTCAAAATCCAGCCGGTGATCATCTCGAATGGTGCGGAAGATGGCTGGATCATGCCCACGCATCTGGCGACGCAGGGCTTTTATCTGCTGAACGCGCGCAACACGATTGTTGACATCCGCGACGTGCTCGATCGCTGACGCGACAAGCTCCAAAAGAAAAAACTCCGTTTCCACGGTCATTTGGAAACGGAGTTATTCTGGCTTGCCGCCGATCATTGCAGAGCACAGCCGATGAATTCGCCCTGAATCGAGGCTGCGCTCCGAAGCCATAAGTTGCACCGAAACCTTGCTCCGGCCTTGCCCGATGCAAGATATGGATCAATTCCGGTGATCTCTTATGAAATTCTCTTGCCTCCCTTGACCCGGCAATGCCGCTTGGTAGTTTGCGCGGTGATGACGACGGCGCACATCGACTGCCCAAATCCCTGGATTTCCGGGCAGCGAGCGAAACCAAGGCGCCCTTTCCGGAGAACGAAATGTCAAATCGCCTGAACACGACGCCCAACGACATGCGGGCGTTCTGGATGCCCTTCACCGCCAACCGCCAGTTCAAGAAGGAGCCCAGGCTCTTCGTCAGCGCGAAGGACATGTATTACAAGACCCATGACGGCCGCACCGTGCTCGATGGCACCGCCGGCCTCTGGTGCGTGAACGCCGGCCACTGCCGCCCGAAGATCACCGAAGCCATCCAGCAGCAGGCCGGCGAGCTCGATTACGCCCCCGCCTTCCAGCTCGGCCACCCCAAGGCCTTCGAGCTTGCCAACCGCCTGATCGACATCGCACCCGAGGGCATGAGCCATGTGCTGTACACCAATTCCGGCTCTGAATCGGTAGAGACGGCGCTCAAGGTCGCACTCGCCTATCACCGCGTGAAGGGCAACGGCTCGCGCTTCCGCCTGATCGGCCGCGAGCGCGGCTATCACGGAGTCAATTTCGGCGGCATCTCTGTCGGCGGCATCGTCGCCAACCGCAAGATGTTCGGCACGCTGCTCACCGGCGTCGACCACATGCCGCACACCCATTTCCCCGACAAGAATGCCTTCACCAAGGGCGAGCCGGAACATGGCGGCGACATCGCTTCCGAACTCGAGCGCATCGTAACCCTGCATGATGCGTCCACCATCGCGGCCGTCATCGTCGAGCCGGTCGCCGGCTCCACCGGCGTCATCCTGCCGCCCAAGGGCTATCTCAAGAAGCTCCGCGAAATCTGCACCAAGCACGGCATCCTGCTGATCTTCGATGAAGTCATCACCGGCTTCGGCCGCCTCGGCACCCCCTTCGCCGCCGATTATTTCGGCGTCAAGCCCGACATGATCACCATGGCCAAGGGCCTCACCAACGGCGTGATCCCGATGGGCGCCGTCTTCGTGACCGACGAGATCCATGACGCCTTCATGCAAGGCCCGGAGCACATGATCGAGTTCTTCCACGGCTACACCTATTCGGGCAACCCGATCGCCTGTGCCGCAGCCCTCGGCACGCTCGACACCTACAAGGACGAAGGCCTGCTCACCCGCGGCACTGAGATGGCCCCCTATTGGGAAGAGGCGCTGCATTCGCTGAAGGATTGCCCGCATGTCATCGACATCCGGAACATCGGCCTGATCGGCGCGATCGAGCTCAAGCCGATCGACGGCGAGCCGACCAAGCGCGCCTTCTCCGCCTTCCTCAAGGCCTATGAGAAGGGCCTGCTGATCCGCACCACGGGCGATATCATTGCGCTGTCGCCGCCGCTGATTATCGAGAAGAGCCATATCGACGAACTCGTCGGCAGGCTGCGCGACGTGCTGGTGGCGAACGCCTGAGGGCGGTGCAAATGATGGAATAAAAAAGGCGGCCGAAAGGTCGCCTTTTTTGCTACTCTGCGGAGAACCGATGTTTCACTAAGACAGCGCTGGGGGATTTTCACATGGACCAATTGAGCCTTACAAACCCTGTATTCGCGACATACGTCATCGCTGCGACATTGATGATCCTGAAGGGCGTTGCGATGTCCTGGCTGACGGTTATCCGCATGATGGGTGAAAATGGCGGCTTCAGAAATCCCGAGGACCTGAAAAAGACAATGGCCAACCCAAGGCCGAACGACACCCAATTGGCGCCCAACGAGCGCGTTGAGCGTATCCGCCGCATTCAGCTCAACGATCTCGAGAATCTTCCTTATTTCCTTGTTGCCGGGCTGCTCTATGTAACGACAGCCCCGCCGCTGCTCCTCGCGCAATTCCTCTTTTATGGCTATGTCGTGACGCGTCTGCTGCACTTCGTTGCCTACTATACCGCCCAGATTCATGACATTCGCGCGGCACTATGGACACCGGGCTCACTCATCATCATCTTCATGGCGGGCAGCACGTTCGCGAGCGCTGTTTGGTGAGCGGCCAACCCACCCTACTCCGCTAACCATCATCACAGCGCCCGCCGGAACGCATGTCACAATGAAGGTGTTGGATATTGCTACCTCGACCACTACATGAGTGGATGAAGGCAGCTGGAACCGGGAGAAGGCGATGAAGGCTCTTATAAAATCCACTCTCTCCTCGTACCTGGTGGTGGCCGGCCTCCTGGGTTTCTCATGTACCGATGCTCAAGCCGATGATTGCCAAGCGGCCCCCACGCCGGGTATCGACTGGCAGGATTGCGACAAGAAGCTCCTGATGCTGGGCGGCAGCAATCTCGAAGGCGCCAAGCTGGTCGGCACCGATTTCACCACCACCGATCTCAGCGATGCGAGCCTGCTCGGGGCAAATCTCGAGAAGGCCAAGCTTTTGCGGGCGACGCTCGCCCGTTCGGCCGCCAAGGGCGCAAGCTTTGTACGCGCCGAGGCCTACCGCACCGACTTCACGGGCATAGGCGCCGACGACGCGAATTTCGAAAGCGCCGAGCTTCAGCGCTCCAATTTCAAGGACGCCAAGCTTTCCAACGTCAATTTTACCAAGGCCGATCTCGGCAGGTCGCAGTTCGATGGCGCCGAAGTCGGCGGCAGCCGCTTCTCGCTGGCCAATCTGGCGCGCGCAGATTTCCGTGCCACGCATTTCTCCAGCCCCGTCGATTTTGAGCGCGCCTTCTTCTTCCTCACCCGTGTCGAGGGCGTCGATCTATCGACCGCAACCGGGCTGAGCCAATGGCAGCTCGACATGGCCTGCGGCGACGACAAGACCGTGCTTCCCGAGGGATTGAAGAAACCCGACCAATGGCCCTGCAAATTCCAGCAGGAGTGACAGGCTTAGCGAGTTGGAGAACGCCTCACGCGTCAAGTCGGCCGAACGGAGCGATGATCGCTTGATGCCTCTTGCAGCCAGTTGGCAAAGGTCTGCATCGCGCGCGTCGGGCTTTTGCTCTGCAGCCGGGTCAGCCAGTAGCTGCCGGTCGAAATCGAAACCTTGAACGGCTGCGCGATCGCACCTGAGCCGAGCAACCTCTGAAACATCAACGGCGGCGCGAGCGCCACGCCCGCCCCTTGCACTGCCGCTTCCATCATGGCGAGCGACGAGTCAAACACCATCCCCCGCAGTGGCGATGTCAGATCCTTCACACCGGCCGCGGCGAGCCAGCCGGGCCATTCATCGCTGCGATAGGATTTAAGCAGCGTATGCCTGAAGATATCCTCGGGCGCGGACAGACCGGCGGCGATGTCGGGACTGCACAGCACTGAGAGCGGCGCTTCGAACAGTTCCGCCGCATCCAGCCCATGCCACGCGCCGGAGCCGAATCGTATCGCATAATCCAGCCCCTCGGCTGCGATATCGACGCGATTGTTGTTCGTCGAAAGCCTGAGATCGATGAACGGGGCGTGCGTCCGGAATGCCCCCAGCCTCGGCAGCAGCCAGCCCACTGTGAACGTACCGACGGCGCCGACGGTCAGCACCTCCCTGACATGACCGCCTTCGAAACGATCGAGCGCATCGCCCATGCGATCGAACGATTCCCGCACCACCGGCAGCAATGCCTCGCCCTCCTCCGTCACCATCAGGCCGCGTGGCAGCCGCCGGAAAAGCGACACGCCGAGCAGCGCTTCGAGATGCTTCACCTGATGGCTCACGGCAGCCTGCGTGACGAAGAGTTCGATGGCCGCGCGGGTAAAACTGAGATGGCGCGCGGAGGCTTCGAACGCACGGAGCGCATTGAGAGGGAGACGCGGTCGATCCATTGAGACCCAAGATTTTCTAATGCCTGCGGCGAGATTTGATCGTTTGTCGCTCGCACTCGCGGCGAATATGTGTCGAAGCGGCCTCGAAACGGGCCGCCAGCGAAAAGGAAATATTCGACATGAGAAAAATATTGTCATCTGCGATTGCATTGTTAGTCACGTCCTGCATGGCAGCGACCGCTTTCGCCGCCCAGCCCGCCGCGTGGACAAAGCCGACGAAGCCATTCAAGATTCTCGACAACATCTACTATGTCGGCACCGAAGGCCTGGCGTCCTACCTCATCGTCTCCGACCAGGGCGCGATCCTGCTCGACGGCACGCTGGCCGAAAATGCCGGGCATATCGAAAAGAACATCCGCGCGCTGGGCTTCGAACTGAGTGACGTAAAGATCATCCTCAACAGCCACGCTCATTTCGACCATGCCGCCGGCATCGCGCAACTGAAACAGGATACCGGTGCAAAGGTCATGGCGATGCAAGCGGACCGCTCCGCGCTCGAGAACGGCAAGCAGGAGGGCGATACCAATTACGGCGGCGCCACTTTCCCCGCCGTCAAGGTCGACCGGGTGCTGAATGACGGCGACGTGGTGACACTCGGCAAGGTGAATATGGTCGCCATAGCCACGCCGGGGCACACCAAAGGCTGCACCACATGGCAGACCGCCGCCACGGACAATGGTGTATCGCGCCGCGTCGTGTTCCCGTGCAGCATCACCGTCGCGGGCAACATACTGGTCGGCAACAAGGGCTATCCCGGTATCGTCGAGGATTTCCGCCGGAGCTTCGAGCGGATGGCGTCGCTTGAGGCCGATATCGTGCTTCCCGCACACCCGGAATTCGCCGGCGTGTTTCAACGCGAGGCGAAGCAGGAAGCCGGCGACAAGGACGCATACGTCGATACCGAACTGCTGCCGCGCCTGGTGAAAAAGTCGAAGATTGCCTTCGAGAAGGAACTCAAGGCCGCACAGAAATAGTTGGTCGAGGAATTGTTGAGCATGCCCCGCCGCTCCGTCGGGGCATGCTCTCAGCGGCCGCAATTTCTTGCGATACCCCTATTTCAGTGAGCCTAAGCGGCCGAGCACGGAGTGGGCCTCATCCATCATCTCATGCACCACTTCGCGGGCCGGACGAACGTGCTTCACCTGACCGCAAACCTGGCCCGCATAGAGCGCCAGCGCTTCCATGTCGCCTGTCATGCCGCGCAGGGGCGAATAGGTGCTCAGGCGATAGACCGGTTCGCCCTCGTCGTGCGCGATGACCTCGCGTGCGAAATCATCCGGCCCATGTCCGAGCAGGTCGTCGGCATAGAGCTTGGTGAATGCTGTTCTCGATTGTCCTGACGGGCGATTGTGGCGGCCAGCCGATGGCAAATACGTCGGAATAGACCGTATCCTCCGACCCGGCATCGACGACGCGCTGCTTGTGATAGTCATGCGCATAGGACTCTTTTGTCGCCAGGAACGCCGTTCCGCAGTGAATGCCTTCCGCGCCGAGCGCAAGTGCCGCGACCAGGCTCGCACCGGAGCCGAAACCGCCGGCGCCGGCAACAGGTATGGTTACAGCGGCGGCTACCTGCGGAAGCAGCACCATCGAGGTCACCTTGCCGTGAACGTGTCCGCCGGCTTCGACCCCCTGGCAGATGATCGCATCCGCGCCGGCGCGCTCGGCGGCAATGGCGTCGGCCAGGTTTCCGACCTGATAGAGAACCTTGCATCCGGCCTTGTGCGCCCGCTCGACAATATCCGGCCGCACGTCGCAAAAAAACACCATGACCTCGATCTGTGCGGAGAAGCAGGCATCCAGCTCCTCGTCCAGCAGAGCAGGGTCGGTGGCGGACGGAACAAGATTGACCCCGAAGGCGCGATTGGTCCTGTCTTTCACCGCCGCGATTTCACGCCGGATCAGCTCGGGCCTTTCCCTGACCATGCCTATACAGCCGAAGGCACCCGCCGCCGTCACGGCAGCACAGAGTTCCGAGCGGCCGGGGCCACCCATGCCGGACTGGATGATCGGATAGTCGCAGCCCAACAAATCCGTCAGGCGCGTCCGCAAAGGTTCAGGAGGATTGATCATCGACGCCACCCTCTGCCGAGAATTCACCAAGCCGAAGCCGCATAAAACGCCTCACCCACACCAAAAGCAATGACCAGTCGCCGTGTTCACGAAAACGGTACGCGCGGGTCCTGCAGCAGGTAAAACTCGCCAACCGGCGTGACGTCGGTGATGAGAAAGCCGAAGACCGGCCGGTCCCGGGGATCGACATGACCTTCGCTGAAGCGCAGCCGGTCGAAGCTCTCGAAATTGCTCTTGAAATGTGCAAACCGGTTGGACGAGATGAGGTCCGGATCGGGGTTGATCTGGTCGAACGACAGCCCGTCGTAGAAGTCGCTCGGCTTGCCACGGATCTCCTGCAGTTCGAATTCGAACTCGATCCAGGCCAGTCCGCTATTGTTCGTGGGGACAACGCGCAGGTGCAGCCCACCCTCGCCCAGCGCATTATTTCCGCTCCTGATCACCAGCGTCACGGGATTGGCCGAGTCGAGCTGCTCGCGGATTTCGATCGGGTCGGCCTTCGTCCCCGAGCCGGTCACCGACAGGATGCTGAAGCCGCCAAGCTCGTCGGAAAAGGAATAATCCCCGGCATACCAGCGCCCGTCGTCAGCCGGCCCGGCACTGATCGTCAGCAGCGACAGTGTCAGCAATGCAGCCAGATTTCGCAAATGACGCATCATCGCCGTGGCTCCCAAGGCGGAGTATCGCAGCGATACCGAGAATTTCAAGCGCGCATTGAAGGCGATGCCTTCGCCGCCGGAACCGGCGCGCCTTTCCGGCGATTATAGTGGGCAACCGAGGATCGACGAATGCCCAGATACATCACCATCGGCTATGGCGACCAGGCCGGATATGACAGGACGCCGCAAGCTGCCAGGCAGGCAGCCCACGATCACGATGCATGGCTCAAGGAGCGCGGCGTGGTGATGGGCATCGCCGAAACGCCGGTACAGGTGCGAAATCCCGATGGCACCGGCGTCGCCACCAAAGCCGGCCCCTTCATGTCGTCAAACCTGCCCATCGCCGGCTTCTCGATCATGGAGGCCAGAGACCTCGACGAGGCAATCGCGCTGGCATCGAAATCTCCATGCGCCGTCGCCCATGGCGTGATCGAAATCTGGCCTCTCAAGGAATAGCAAAGCCCACTCATCCTCGACTTGATCAAGGCACCAGCGATAGCGGCATTCGGCGTCGCAGCGGGACAGTCCGTTGACGCCCCCTTGCGGAATGATGCAACCTGTCGAAACGAAGGAAAGCGCTATTGCCATGCACCGCGATCGCCATGAATAGCGCGCAGCCTTCCGCCAGCCTGCTCGTCGCCGTCATGATCGCCTGCGTCGCCACATGCTATGGTTTCGGCATCGCCCTGTTTTCCCAGATCATTCCCGATATGCGCCAGGACCTCGGCTTCGGCTATGCCTATGTCGGCGCCGTCACCGGCCTGATCCAGCTTTCCTCGGTGGCGTTTGCTTTGACGGGAACCTGGCTCGTCCACTGCATCGGCGCGGCCCGGACGGTGGTGGCGTCGGTCGCGCTATGCGGGCTTTGCCTCACGAGCGTCCCCCTCACCGGCAATCTCTATCTGGTCGCAATCCTCCTGATGATCGCCGGCGGAACGGGCGCATCGACCTTCGTGCCGATGATCGATCTTGCCGCACGCGTGGTAAGCACCGAGCAGCGCGGCTTTGCCATGAGCCTGATTTCCAGCGCCCCGGCCTATGGCGTGCTTGCCAACAGCGCGCTCGTCCCGGCCTTCGCCGCCAATGGCCACTGGCAGATGGTCTGGTACGTCACGGGTGCCGCCGCAATCGCGCTGTCCATCGCCGCCCATATTCTGTTCGGGCGGGCAGGTCTCTTCGGCAATGCGACCAGCCATGAAACGCCCACGTCCTCGGCTGGCGGCTCGGTGAGCCTGCGCTCGACCATGCCCTGGGTGGCGCTGATCTTCGCGCTCGGCTTCACCAACGGCATGATGCCTTATCCCTATCTCACCTATCTCTCGCCGTTCCTGCGCGAGGAACTCGGCTATTCCGTCGGCTTTGCCTCATGGCTCTGGGCAATCATCGGCGCGGTGGGCATTGGTGCGGGCTTCATTGTGGGGGGCATCTCGTCGCGCCTCGGCTCCCGCTACGCGATGCTGTTCTGCTATCTGGTCTTCCTCGCCGCCGGCGTGCTGATGGTGCTCGATCCATCAAGAGAACTGTCGATCCTCGCCGGCATCCTGTTTTCGCTCGGCTTCTACCCGATCTACGGCCTGCTGCCGGCCTATGTCTCGCATCGCGCCGTCTCGAGCGTCGCCGTGACGATATTCGGCATCTGCACCGTGCTGCAGGGCATCGGCGGCACGACGGGGAATTTCCTTGGCGGCGTGATCAAGACCTCGACCGGGAGCTTCAGCGGTATCTATCTCGCCGTCGCGATCATCTCGGCCATAGCCGTCGCGATGACGATCGCGCTGCCGAAGGACCGCCGCATCCAGGACGCATAGCATCGCCATTTCCAAACTGGCACCCCGTCCCGGCCACGTTATGATCGCGACGAAATTCCGGGGGGATGCTGAAGTGAGCCGTAGGATCATCGCCAGACTCTTCGGCCAGTAAACGCTGCACCACACCCCCTTGACCACTCTTTGATGTTGCGCCAAACGGCAACGATCTTCGCGCGCGGCGGCTTGTCGGCCGACCGTGTGGACCGGGAATTTCGGAAAGCTCCAGCAAAAGTCATCTCGGTTCTCCCTCGTTCAGTGCCTCTTGGCTCGATGAGAGCAATGTGGATGAACGCGGCGATTTGTGTCCCAAAACGGGGGCCAAAGGCCGAGGTCGTTGGTTCGTATCCGTTCTCCGTAAATTAAGGCCGCAAACTCCAATCAATTAGGAGTTTGCGGCAACTTGGATGGGCTTGATCAGATCATAGCGTTTACTGTGCTGCGAGCTCCACATTTATAGACAAAGCCTGTGTTTGAAGATAGTTTGACGCGATGGCTGGGGAGTCCGTCCGGTTGAACTGTCCCACCGAGGATTTTATGACCACTTTTCCTAAATTTGCCCTTGCATTCTTTGCTTTCTTATTCGCATCGACGTGGTCGGAGGCCGCTGAGACAAAGCTCCGTCCCAGCGGAACCGTCGATATTGTTCAGCGCCAGGCCGGTTACTATTTGACCATTGGAACGGGAAAAGGCGTCCTGCACATTGGCGGCCATGACTATCCATTCAAAATCAATGGCCTTGGGTTCGGCGGGACGGGCTTTGCTTCGATCAAAGCCACTGGCACGGTCTACAATCTTAAATCCAGGCGCCAGTTCGCGGGTCGGTACACCGCTACGAGAACTGGTTTTGTTATTGGCAAAACCAGTCGCGGCAAGATGTGGCTGAAAAATTCCAACGGCGTCTATCTGGAGCTATCGGTCGAGCGCAACGGACTTATGCTAACGTTCGGTGTAGACGACCTCACCATCACCATGAAATAGCCTTTGTCAGCCAACGGGAAGCGATCCCTACCAGGAAACGCTCCGCCTCGAGACGACGACAATTCCATCGGACAAGCGGCCGGTCAGATCGCTACGTGGCGCGCCTATGCCACCAAGTCGTGGACTAGCCTGCCGCGTCGCTTTCTGCAGGGCGTCGCGCAATACCTGCTCTTTCGTTTCATCGAGCGAGGTCTTCAACACGACGCCGCCATGGGGCGACAACGCCTTGAGCGCCCTGTCTGGCGTCATCTCCAGTATCTGCACAAACAATGCGCCCTTGCCCGGATCAAGATTGGCGGCAATATCCTTCAAGAAAGCGTCGTTGGATGTTCGTTACGACGAATCTGGCACACCCACGACATAGGAATATAATCCTTGATATTCTCCACAACTATGCCATAATACCTCCCGTCCTGCCCTCGGCTACACCGTAGGGCGCTATGGCGAGGCGGGACCGGTGCCTGTTGCGGGGAAACGACGTAAAGCCCCACATCAGGCGTCCGCGAGAAGGGGCCTCCCCCGGGTGACGCCGAAAGGCAAAGTACCCGTGGCGTGCGTTGTACCGCACACAGGCCTGTCCCCCCCGGATCTGACACATCCGGGATCGGGGGTCGGGCGCAGACGGCCGAGTTCGCGGATGAAAATACACCGAACGGGGCGCATGCGTGTGTCTCCCGGCTGCTGTGAGGCAGCCTACTTACCTCGGCACGCGAATGTGCCCCGGCCGATCCTTCATGCCCAGGTGACAAGGATCGGGAGTGAGAATGCTTCATCCCACGGGGCGAACCGCCCGCGTGAACGCTCTCCCATGTCCAAAGAGGTCCCAATGAACGCCAAGATCAGCCTGACACCGCCGGTCATGTCGCCGGACCTCCGCCCGCATGGCACCATCCCATATCGCCCCTTCACCTTCTTCCATATCGGGCCTATCATCGGCGCTGGCTGAATTGGGAGAAAGAATAGGAATGCTGGAACAGGTCAAACCCATCGTGAGCTATGGTGCCGAGCCGGGACTGCGTTTTGCCCTGCTGCTCGATGGCCATGGTGGCTGCACGACGCTGACGATGGAAGGTGTTTGCACCTGGAAGCCCGGGGATGGCGTGGTCTGGCTGCATTTCGAACGCGACCATGAGGCCGCCGCCGATTGGATCACCAACAAGGGCGGTTTTGATCCGCTGGTGGCCGAAGCCCTGCTGGCCGAGGATTCCCGTCCGCGCGTCGAGCCGATCGACGATGGCCTGCTCATCATCCTGAGAGGCCTTTGCGCCACCCCACCCGAGGAAGTGCAGGTCACGCTTCCCGATATCGACCTGGTACCCGTGCATATCTGGGTCGAGGAACACCGGCTGGTCAGTCTGCGCGACAGCGGCCATTACATCACGGCGCTGCGCGACATTCGCCTCGCGCTCGAAACCGGCAAGGGGCCGAAGCAGACCGGCGAATTGCTGGCGCTGGTCAGCGACAAGCTGGTCCGCGACCTCGAACCGGTGCTCGATGGCATGGACGAGGAGGTCGATGATCTCGACGATCTGATGTTCCAGGGCGAGGAAGGCGAGGTGCGCGGCCGCCTCAAGCAGCTTCGCCGCCGATCGGTCCAGCTCCGCCGCTATCTAGCACCGCAGCGCGATGCGCTCAACCGCATCGAACATGATGATGCACCTTGGCTGAAGGAACGCGACAAGCTGCGCTTCCGCGAGGTGATCGACAAGCTGATGCGCTTCATCGAATATCTCGACGCCATCCGCGACCGCACCGGCATCCTGCACGACGACCTCTCGACCATGATCAGCGAGCGGATCGCCCGCAATTCCAACCGCTTTGCGGCGCTGGCGGCCCTGCTGCTGCCGCCGAGTCTCGTCGCCGGCCTGTTCGGCATGAATGTCGGCGGCATACCCGGCGTGCACGAGGGCTGGGCCTTCCTGGCGATCGTTGGAGCGGTGGCGTTCACCTCGATCGCCACGCTGATGGTCCTGAAACGGATCAACTGGCTTTAGCCGCTGTTTTCGTTTTGCTTCCCGTCCCCTCGCCGCTACATTGAATTGCATCGTGAATCGGAGCCGCGCATGCACAATCTCGAACGGATGATCGACCAGGGCACGGGCCGCGAGCCGGCCGATATCGTGCTGAAAGGCGGCCGCTTCTTCGACCTCGTCACCGGCGAACTTGTGGAATCCGACATCGCGATCACAAGTGACCGCATCGTCGGCACCTGCGGCGACTACACCGGCAAGACGGAAATCGACGTCTCGGGCAAGATCGTCGTCCCCGGCTTCATCGACACCCATCTGCATATCGAATCCTCGCTGGTCACGCCGCTGGAATTCGACCGCTGCGTCCTGCCATACGGCGTCACCACCGTGATCTGCGATCCGCACGAGATCGCCAATGTGCTGGGCACCGAAGGCCTGCAATTCTTCCTCGATTCGGCCCTCGAAACGATCATGGATGTCCGCGTGCAGCTCTCGAGCTGCGTACCGGCCACCCATCTCGAAACCTCCGGCGCCGACCTGCCCATCGAGCGCCTGCTGCCGTTCCGCAAGCATCCGAAAGTCATCGGCCTCGCCGAGATGATGAATTTCCCCGGCGTCATCCACAAGGATCCGATACCGCTCGCCAAGCTCGCCGCCTTCCAGGACGGCCATATCGACGGCCACGCACCGCTCCTCTCGGGCTATGATCTCAATGGCTATCTCGCCACCGGCATCCGCACCGATCACGAATGCACCAGTGCCACGGAGGCGATGGAGAAGATCCGCAAGGGCGTGCATATTCTGATCCGCGAAGGCTCCGTCTCCAAGGACCTGCATGCCCTCATGCCCATCATCACCGAGCGGCTGTCGCCCTATATCGCGCTCTGCACCGACGACCGCAATCCGCTCGATATCGCCGAGCAGGGCCATCTCGACTACATGATCCGCATGGCGATCGCCAATGGCGCGGAGCCCCTCGCTGTCTATCGCGCCGCCTCGATTTCCGCCGCCCGCGCCTTCGGGCTCCGTGACCGCGGGTTGGTGGCGCCGGGCTGGCGCGCCGACCTCGTGGTGATCGACAGTCTCGAAAGCTGCAAGGCCGAAATGGTCTTCTCCGCCGGCAGGCGGGTGACATCCAAGCTTTTCGAAACCCGCGATTTCGTCGAGCCGGTCGGGCTCGACAGCGTCAGGGCGCGGCAAGTCTCGGCGGCGGATTTCGCGGTCCCGGCGCGTGACAGTGAGACCTCCGTTCTCGGCGTCATCCCCGGCAAGATCATCACCGAGCACCGCCGCTACCAGCTGCCGAATTCAGGCAACCAGGCGACCATCGACCTCACCAACGACATCCTGAAAATCACCGTCATCGAACGCCACGGCAAGAACGGCAATATCGCCACCGGCTTCGTCCAGGGCTTTGGCCTGAAAAAGGGTGCCATCGCCTCGACCGTCGGCCACGACAGCCACAATATCTGCGTCGTCGGCGCCAGCGACGAGGACATGGCGCTCGCCGCCAACCGGCTCTCGGTGATCAAGGGCGGCTTCGTCGTCGTCGAGAACGGCAAGGTAACCGGCGAGATCGCGCTCCCGGTCGCCGGCCTGATGAGCCTGGAGCCCTACGAAAGCGTGCGCGACACCCTGCATCACCTGCGCCAGGCCGCCTTCGCGCTGGGCTCGACACTGCAGGAGCCCTTCCTGCAACTGGCCTTCCTCCCGCTGCCTGTGATCCCGCATCTCAAGATCACGGACAAGGGCCTGGTCGATGTCGACAGGTTCGAGCTGATCGGGTGGTAGCGGATACAAACCAAAAACGGCGACCGGATGCCGGCCGCCGTTCAAAATCAAATCTTCAGCACTATCTTAGCTATCGCGGCGATAGAGGACCATTCCGGCATGGTAGAGAATGCCATCCCGGAAATCCCCGTCGGCGATGAAGCCGGTGTCGTCCTGGTATTCGATATGATCGCCGACGAGGCGGTACTGGCCCTCATAGGCCTGCTCGCGGTCGCCGCGGCCTTCGACATAACGGCCGCCGGGCAGCAGCCGGTGCTGGATATAACCGTCTGCGGTCACCCAGAGCCCGGTATAGGATTGTGTCGTCATCCCGACCTCCTGTTCATCATTCTTCTTGCGGGCCGCTTCGCCCGGCGTGAAGCCGAACGTGGCAAGTGCCGCGACGAGCGAGAGCGAAAACGTCAGCGCGCTGAGCAAAATTCCGTTTCTAGCCATTGAGCCACCTCGCATCCTCGTCGTTGCGATCCGCGACAAATTTCGCGATTTTTTCGCGGACGATATTGAAAAGCATCACAGGGAAATCCCACATGGTTTGGAACAGCGAATTTACGGTCATGGTCTTTCCTTTCTTCATCGGTCTTCGTTTCATCTGACGAATACCGGTATAGGCGATGGAACGGAAAATGCGGTAGACCATTTCTCCGCAAAGATTGCACATTTCTCCAAACATAGAATTTTTGCCTTTGCCAGTTTGGAGTTTTGGGCTATTGATACTTCCATAAAATCCGCCAAAGCGCCGTAAATAGAGACATACAGATGGAACGATTAGAGGAACTATCAAGCATCATTGCACGATACGCCAAGACGGACGGTATCCATGAGACCGCGGTTCCGCGCCTGACCATGGTTCGCAAGTCCGCGCCCAGCGAACCCATGCATGGCGTGCACAAGGCCGCGATCTGCATCATCGCGCAGGGCAGGAAACAGGTGATCGTCGGCGACGAGGTCTTGCAGTACGGCCCGTCGCAGCATCTTCTCGTCTCGGTCGACCTTCCGGTGATCGGCCAGGTGATCGAGGCGAGTGAAGCCGAACCCTATCTCTGTGTCCGCCTCGAACTCGATCTCGACCTCTGCGCCGAGATGCTGCTCAAGTCTCCGCCGACGCAGGCCGAAACCTGCCTCGGCATGGCAATCAGCCAGACCTCGCCCGAACTGCTCGACGCGGCAATCCGGTTGTTGAAGCTGCACGAAACGCCGGAGGATGCCGCCGAGCTTGCGCCGCTGATCGAGCGCGAAATCCTCTACCGCCTGCTGAAGGGCAACCAGGCCGCCTTCATCCGCCGCATGCTGGAGCCGCAGAACCGCAACCGGCATGTCGGCCGCGCCATCACCTGGATCAAGGAGAATTACACGCGGTCGTTCACGATCGAGGAGGTCGCCTCGCTCTCCGGCATGAGCACCTCGTCGCTGCACCAGCATTTTCGCGACGCGACCGCGATGAGCCCGCTGCAATATCAGAAGCAGCTTCGGCTGCAGGAAGCGCGGCGGCTGATCCTGACGCGGGCGCTCGATGCCGCCAGCGCCGGCCACACGGTGGGCTATGATAGTCCATCGCAGTTCAGCCGCGAATATAAACGCCTGTTCGGCGCGCCGCCACAACGTGACATCGAACGGCTGCGGACTGAGCCACAGAGATATGCGGATGCGTGAGGGCTAATAATCCTCGAGATCGAGATGCTGCACCATTGGCAGGAAGTCCCTGTCCTTGTGCATGAGTATGTGTCCGTTCTCGATGCAGAATGTACCGATGAGGATATCTGAATCTTTGCGGATGGTGATGCCGAGCGACCTGAGCTTGCGGTAATTTTCTGCTGCTTTTTGAGCAATAGCCGGGCTCAGAATCGGCTCGATGCGAAAACATCGAAGATCTTTTTCAAGGCGCCGTGCGTGAAGATCGTCGCGGGCGCCTCTCAGCACTTCATACATCACAAGATCGCCGACGAGGATATCCAGCGTCGATGTAATTTTGAGGAGTTTTTGGGCTTCCAGGCTCTTGACCTTGTTGAACACATCGATCCAAACCGAGGAATCAACAAAGATCATTTTTCGTCAACCGGCATAAAATCCGTTCTCATTTCATCAAGATTGCCTTCCCAGCCAATGCCCCAGAGCCGATTCAGCGCCTCGCGCCCTTTTCGCTCCCTGACCAATTCCTCAAGCGCTTCTTCGACGACGGCCTTTTTCGTCTTAAGGCCAGTGACTTTCATCGCTCTCTTCAAGAGCTTATCGTCGATCTCGATATTGGTTCGCATCGGAACCTCCCATGTGTATAGATTTCGCATTTATACACATCATTCCAGCGCTTTTCAATCGCCGCTCAAAGCCCCGACTTCACTGCCACCCCCGCCACATAGGTCTCGGCGATCGTCCGGTCATCACCCACCGTCTGCATCCGGACCAACTCTTCCGCCAGCGTGGTGACCGTCTCCATCTTCAGCGCCCTGGCCGGCGTGGCTCTGCATCTTTGGAAAATGCAGATGCGGATCGATAAAGCCCGGCATGATCGGGTGCGGCCGGTGATCGTTTCGCCGTCATTGCACGACACCGCCGGCGATTGCGCTCTCATACCAGGCCGTCAGCAATTTTCGCTCCTCGGGCGTGATGTCGGTGATGTTGCCTGGCGGCATGGCGTGGCTACGCCCGGCCTGCAGATAGATTTCGCGGGCATGCATGGCGATTGCATTGTCGCTATCGAGCATCACGCCCTTCGGTGCCGAGATGATGCCTTCCCAGACGGGCTCTGCGGCATGGCACATCGAACAGCGCGTCGAGATCGTCTCGGATGCCTCGGCGAAATGGGTGTCGGACTTGAAGCGCTCGAAGGCCGGCGCCAATGCGGCATCCTGCTCGCCGGTCAGCACCCTGGGCACCGTGGAAAGCCACATGATGAGGATGAACAGAATCACGGTGACCAGCCAGGTCCAGTGCGGCTCGCCCTTGCGGGCATGCACGGTATTGAACCAGTGGCGGATGGTGACGCCCATCAGGAAGACCAGTGCCGCGATGATCCAGTTGAACTGGGTGGCGAAGGCCAGCGGATAATGGTTCGACAGCATGAAGAAAATGACGGGCAGCGTCAGGTAATTGTTGTGCAGCGAACGCTGCTTGGCGATCTGGCCGTATTTCGGATCGGGCGTCCGGCCGGCGATCAGGTCGGCGACGACGATCTTCTGGTTGGGGATGATGATCATGAAGACATTGGCCGACATGATGGTGGCGGTGAACGCGCCGAGATGCAGGAAGGCGGCGCGGCCGGTGAAGACCTGCGTATAGCCCCACGCCATTGCGACCAAAACGATATAGAGCAGGACCATCAGGCCCCAGGTATTTTTGCCCAAGGGTGATTTGCAGAGCAGGTCGTAACAGATCCAGCCCACGCCGAGCGAAGCGATCGAGATGAGGATCGCAACCGGGGCAGAGACATCCAGCACATGGCGGTCGATCAGGAACAGATCGGCGCCGCCGTAATAGACCACGGCCAGCATGGCGAAGCCGGAAAGCCAGGTGACATAGCTCTCCCATTTGAACCAGGTGAGATGCTCAGGCATGTTGGCGGGTGCGACGAGATATTTCTGGATATGGTAGAAGCCGCCGCCATGGACTTGCCACTCCTCGCCATAGGCGCCTTCTGGCAGGCCGGGGCGCTTCACCAGGCCGAGGTCGAGCGCGATGAAATAGAAGCTCGAGCCGATCCAGGCGATTGCCGTGATCACATGCAGCCAGCGCACGGCAAAGGATAGCCACTCCCAGGCTACGGCATATTCATACATCGGCGTCCCCAGTTTGTTTTTCGCGGATTATGACCATATTTCGCGTGTGCGTGCAAAGCTTTCCCTGAATTCAGAGCAACGCGCCGAGCAGTTCCGCCGCCACCAATGCGGCTATCACTTCCGGCCGCTTGTCCCTCAGCTTCCGCCCGCCAATCGGCAGGACGAGACCATCGATCATGTCGTCGTCATAGCCTTCGCGGACGAGCCAGTTGGAAAACACACCGCGCTTGGTCTTCGAACCGATCATCCCGACATAGGCGAGATCGTCGCGCTTCAGTGCTTCCGCGCCGATCAGGAAATCCAGCGCGTGATCATGGGTGAGGATGACGACGGCGCCGCCCGTCCGGATTTCTCCAACGAGGCTTTCCGGCATCGCGACCAGGCGGGTTTCGATTTCGGCGTCGAGGTCCGCGAGTTCCTCCCGTCGCGTCTCGATGACGACAGTGTGAAACGGCAGAGGCTTCAGCGCGAGAGCGAGCGCCCGCCCGACGTGACCGGCGCCGAACAGGTAGACGTCGGGGAAGGAAAGCTTTTCCCTGGCGAGCCTCGCCTTGAGGTTTGACGTGGCGGCTTCGTCGGCGACCGACAGTTCGAGATCGACGACACCGCCGCAGCACTGGCCGCTGTCGGGGCCGAGCGTGATGCTCATGATCCCGGATTGGGCTCCGGAAGCGAGCATGCCGCGCGCCTTGTCGATGGCGGCGAACTCGAGATTGCCGCCCCCGATGGTGCCCCATATGTCGGTGATGGAGACAAGCATGAAGGTGCCGGTTTCGCGTGGGACCGAGCCCTTGGTTGCGGTGACTTCGACGAGGATGGATGGGCCGGAATGGGTGAGGAAGGATTCGAAGGTCATGAGGTGAACTCCGGCGTCAAACCGCCCGCATCCGCTCGACCGCCATCAACACCCGCTCGGGCGTCGCAGGCGCATCCAGCTTCGGGCAAACCTTGTAATCAGCCATCGACGCCACTGCCATCGACAACGCTTCGAGCACCGAGACGCCGAGCATGAAGGGTGGCTCCCCGACGGCCTTCGAGCGGCCGATGGTCATCTCCTCGTTTTCGGACCACTCGGCGAGATCGACGTTGAAGATCTTCGGCCGGTCCGACGCGAGCGGGATCTTGTAGGTCGAGGGCGCATGGGTCCGAAGCCGGCCCTTGTCGTCCCACCAGAGTTCTTCCGTCGTCAGCCAGCCCACGCCCTGCACGAAGGCGCCCTCGACCTGCCCTTTGTCGATGGCCGGGTTGAGCGACTTGCCGACATCGTGGAGGATATCGGTTCTATCCAGCAGATATTCGCCGGTGAGCGTATCGATCGAGACTTCTGATACGGAGGCGCCATAGGCATAGTACAGGAACGGCCGGCCCTGGCCGCGCGCGCGGTCCCAATGGATCTTCGGCGTCTTGTAGAAGCCGGCGGCGGAGAGATGCACACGGGCCATATAGGCCTGCTTGATGAAATGGGCGAAGGGGATTTCCTCCGTGCCGATCCGCACCCGGTTCGGCAGGAAATGCACATCCGCCACCGGCACCTGCCAGCGTTCGGCGGCGAAAGAATAAAGCCGGTCCTTGATCTGCCGGGCGGCATCATAGGCCGCCATGCCGTTGAGATCGGAGCCGGAAGAGGCGGCGGTCGCCGAGGTGTTCGGCACTTTGGCGGTGGTCGTCGCGGTGATCATCACCTGGTCGATATCGATCTGGAACTCATCGGCCAGCACCTGGGCAACCTTGGTATAGAGCCCCTGCCCCATCTCGGTGCCGCCGTGGTTCAGGTGCACCGAGCCATCCTGATAGATATGCACCAGCGCGCCGGCCTGGTTGAACGGCGTGAAGGTGAAGGAGATACCGAACTTCACCGGCGTCAGGGCGATGCCCTTGCGGATGACCTTCGACGTCTTGTTGAACGCGATGATCGCGTTCCGCCGGGCCTGATAGTCGGAACTCGCCTCCAGCTCGTCGACGATCCGGTGGATGATATTGTCCTCGACCTTCTGGTGATAGGGCGTCAGGCAGCGCTCGTCGCCCTCGATGGCGTAGAAATTCCGCTTGCGGACTTCGAGCGGATCGACGCCGATCGCATAGGCGATCTCCTCGATGATGCGCTCGGCGCCGACCAGTCCCTGTGGACCGCCAAAACCCCGAAACGCGGTGTTGGAGACCGTGTTGGTCTTGATCGGCTCCGAGGTCAGCAGGACATTGGGATAGAAATAGGCATTGTCGGCGTGGAACAGCGCGCGGTCCGTGACCGGGCCGGATAGATCCGACGAGAAGCCGCACCGCGCCGCGTAATTGGTTTTTACCGCGAGGATGTGGCCCTCATCGTCGAAGCCGACGTCGTATTCGGCAAGAAAATCGTGCCGCTTGCCCGTCATCATCATGTCTTCGTCGCGGTCGGGCCGGAATTTTACCGCGCGCTTGAGCTTCTTGGCCGCCAGCGCCGAAAGTGCAGCGAACTGGTTGCCCTGGGTCTCTTTGCCTCCGAAACCGCCGCCCATGCGCCTTGTGTTCACGGTCACGGCATGAACCGGGATTTGCAATATATTGGCGACCATGTGCTGGATTTCGCTGGGATGCTGGGTCGAGGACCAGACAGTCACCTCGTTGTCCTCGCCGGGAATGGCCAGTGCGATGTGGCCTTCGAGATAGAAGTGCTCCTGGCCGCCAATGCGCATCTCGCCCTTGATCCGGCGTGGCGCCAGTTCGAGCGCGGTGATGGCATCGCCGCGCTTCAGCGTCAGCGGATCGGTGACGTTTTTGTAACCGAGCGCACGGGCGTCGAGGATATCCGTCGCATGCGGCAGGTCGTGATAGGTGAACTTTGCCTTGCGGGCAGCAGTGCGGGCGATCTCGCGCGTCTCGGCCACCACCACGAACACCATCTGGCCGTGAAATTCGATGCGCCGTTCCGCCAGCAACGGTTCGTCGTCGCGATGGTTGGGGCCTATATCGTTGTGACCGGGAATGTCCTTGTGGGTGAGAACCAAGACCACGCCCGGCGTCGCCTGAACCTCAGCGAGGTCGAGCGACAGGATATCGGCATGCGCCCGATCCGACAGGCCCGCAGCCATGTGCAGCGTGCCCTCGGGAAGCGGCATGTCGTCGATATAGTCGGCCTCGCCGGTCACGTGCTTGTGGGCGGAATCGTGCCGGAGATCACGGTGCATGCCGCCTGAGATCTCTTCCTTATGCAGACGGATGTCGATATCGATCTTGTTCATGCGCGGCCTCCCACGGCAAAGCGCTGAAGTTCGGCCTCTTCGCCCTGGCTTTCGATATAGAAGCGAAGGATCAGGTTCTTCGCCGTCATCAGGCGGTACTCGGCGCTGGCGCGCCAATCCGTGAGCGGAGCAAAATCTTCGCCGAGCAAATCCATTGCCGCCCGGACATTGGCTTCGGTCCACGGCTTGCCGAGAAGTGCGGCTTCGACACTCGCCGCCCGCTTCGGCGTGCCGGCCATGCCGCCATAGGCGAGCCTGATCTCGGCCACCCTGTCACCAACGAGCCTTAAGTAGAAAGCACCGAGCACGGCGGTGATATCCTCGTCGCGGCGCTTGGAAATCTTATGGGCGGCGAACTGGGCGCTTGCCGGCAAAGCCGGAATGAAGATGCTTTCGACGAATTCGTGGCGCTGCCGGTCCTGCTTGCCATATTCGATGAAATACTCTTCGAGCAGCAGCGTCCGGGCACCTTCGCGCGAGCGCAGGCGGACCTCGGCACCCAGCGCAATGAGCGCCGGGGGCATGTCGCCGATCGGTGAGCCATTGGCGATATTACCGCCGATCGTGCCCATGTTGCGCACCTGCGCGCCACCGATGCGCGGGATCAGCTTGCCCATCGCCGGATAAGCCTCGGCAAGCGCTTCCAGCGCCTGGCTATAGGTCACCCCGGCGCCGATCGTGATGCCATGCCTTGTGACGCTGATTGTCTGCAGCGCCGTGAGGCCATTGATAAAGATGACCGGATTGATCGGCCGCATCTGCTTCGTCACCCAGAGGCCGACATCGGTCGAGCCTGCGACGACCGTGCCGTGCGGATGTGCGGCGAGAATTTCTGCCAGGTCCGGCACGCTTGCGGGCACGAAGAGTTCATCACCACCATGGACGATATGCACGGAGCCCTGTGCAGCCATCTCGCCCAGCCTCGCGATAACCCGTTCGCGCATCGCCTCGATCGGATCGAATACATCGGCGGGTCTGGTCTTCGCTGCCGTTTCCGCTGCCTTGACGATCGGCTCGTAACCCGTGCACCGACAGAGATTGCCTTGCAGGGCGACTTCGATCTCTTCCCGGCTGGGATCGGAATTGGCGAGCCACAGGCCATAGAGCGACATCACGAAGCCCGGCGTGCAGAAGCCGCATTGCGACCCGTGACAGTCGACAATCGCCTGCTGCACGGGGTGCAGCTTGCCGTCCTCACCCTTCAAATGTTCGACGGTAACAATGTGGCACGCGTTCAGCGAACCCATGAACCGAATGCATGCATTGACGGATTCATAGACCAGCCTGCCCTCGACGAGGCGCCCGACGAGCACCGAACAGGCCCCGCAATCACCCTCGGCACACCCTTCCTTGGAGCCGGTCATCCGGCGGTCAAGCCGCAACCAGTCCAGCAGTGTCTGCCGGGGCGGCACGGAGGTCAACGAGACCTCTTGTCCGTTCAGGATGAATTCGATGCTGTTCCTGTATGCGATAGCCATCATGTTCCGCTTTATTGTTATGTCCAGCCAGCCTGTGCGCAGACGCCGAAAATCGCAAGAGGCGATTTTTACCCGATGGTCAAAAAATTCGCAAAAATAGTGCCGGAAACGCGGGAACCAAACCGGGCACGCCGGAATTGTTATGTTTGGCCGTTTTGCGGCCATAAGCAACTCACGAAACAGCATGGAGTTGACATGATAGTCCAGACACCAACGGCAGAGGATCTGCCGGAAATTCAGGCACTATTGCGCCAATCATTCCCGGGAGAGGAGGAATCCGTACTGGTCGAGCGTTTGCATGAGGAGGGTGACGCAGAGATAGCCCTGATTGCAAAACATGAAGGCAATATCTGCGGATATGTCGTCTTTTCAAAAATGTCGGCGCCCTTCCGGGCGCTGGGCCTTGGCCCCGTCGCGGTCCGCGAGGATTTGCGCCGAAGGGGCATCGCCGCCAAGCTCATCCACGAGGGCCTGCTCAAGGCCGGAGAGATGGAGTTCGAGGGCGTCTTCGTGCTCGGAAAGCCGGACTATTACCAGCGTTTCGGTTTTCATCCGGACCACGCCGCAAGCTTCGAGTCGGCATTTGCCGGCCCGTACCTGATGGCCGTGCCGCTTAAGCCCGATGGCTTGCCGGCGCAATCCGGAAAGGTCGAGTACGCTCCGGCCTTCACCATGTTCCAGTAATTGGAACCGGCATACATTGATGGAAAGCCGCGGGGTTTTGTGCCCCGCGGCTTTTCTCATATGGCCCGCAACTCAAGGCGCGTTTATTTTCCTTTGACTTTCGTTTGAAGTTCAGATTGAAAATCTTCAGTGAGGAATTGGGATGGGGAGGATCCGATGAGCGGCTATATCTTGGCGATCGATCAGGGCACGACTTCGAGCCGCGCGATCATTTTCGATTCCAACATGAAAGCCGCAGGCTCCGGCCAGAAGGAATTCACCCAGATATTTCCGCAATCCGGCTGGGTGGAGCACGATCCCGAGGAAATCTGGGCATCGGTGGTTTCGGTCGTCAAGTCGGCGATCAAGAAGGCCGGCATCACGGCATCGGACATATCCGCCATCGGCATCACCAACCAGCGCGAGACGGTCGTGGTCTGGGACCGGGCGACGGGCAAGCCGATTCACAACGCCATCGTCTGGCAGGATCGTCGCACGGCGCGGCTCTGCGATGCGCTCAAGATCAAAGGGTTGGAGAAAAAGTTCACCAGGAAGACCGGGCTGCTGCTCGACCCCTATTTCTCCGGCACCAAGCTTTCCTGGCTGTTGTCCAAAATCAAGGGCGCCCGCGCCCGCGCCGCCAAGGGCGAACTCTGCTTCGGCACGATCGACACCTTCCTGCTCTGGCGCCTCACCGGCGGCAGGAGCTTCCTGACCGACGCCACCAATGCCTCGCGCACGCTGATCTACAACATCGCCGAGAACAAGTGGGATGACGAACTGCTCGGCATCCTCGACATCCCCGCCGCGATGCTGCCTGAAGTCCGCGATTGTGCCAGCGATTTCGGCGTCACCGAGAAATCCCTGTTCGGCGCCGAGATTCCGATCCTCGGCATCGCCGGCGATCAGCACGCGGCGACCATCGGCCAGGCCTGCTTCAAGCCCGGCATGCTGAAATCGACCTATGGCACCGGCTGCTTCGCGCTGCTCAACACCGGCGAAGACATGGTGCTGTCGAAGAACCGCCTGCTGACCACCATCGCCTATCGCCTCGACGGCAAGACCACATACGCGCTCGAAGGCTCGATCTTCATAGCCGGCGCTGCCGTGCAATGGCTCCGCGACGGCCTGCGCGTCATCAAGGCCGCGCATCACTCCGCCGAACTGGCCGAGAAGGCCGATCCCAGCCAGAACGTCTATCTCGTACCCGCCTTCGTCGGCCTCGGCGCGCCCTGGTGGGATGCCGACGCACGCGGCGCGATCTATGGCCTGACCCGCAATTCCGGGCCGGAGGAGATCACCAAGGCGGCGCTTGAAAGCGTCTGCTACCAGACCCGCGACCTGGCGGACGCCATGCACAAGGACTGGAAGATCGAAGGCGAACGCGAAACGGTGCTCCGCGTCGATGGCGGTATGGTGGCATCCGACTGGACCATGCAATGCCTTTCCGACATTCTCGATGCGCCTGTCGACCGTCCGCAGGTGCTGGAAACCACGGCACTCGGCGCCGCCTGGCTCGCAGGCTCCCGCGCCGGTGTATGGCCCGACCAGAAGGGCTTTGCGAAGAAATGGGCACTCGAACGCAAGTTCGAGCCGAAGATGGATGACAAGACCCGCAACGCCAAGCTCAGGGGTTGGAAGGACGCCGTGCGGCGGACGCTGACGACAGGGTGAGCGATTGGTTGCCGGAAAGATACAACCATAGTAATATGTTCTGGCGTTGTTTTCCGGAGACTTCGATGCGTGTAGCAAAATCAGGTGATCATCTCGTCCTAGAACTGCCCGACACAGTTGTGGAAGCGTTGGCTTTGGCCGAAGGCGACGAACTTATGGTTCGTATAGAGGGCAAGCAAATGAGTAGCACTCAACTCGCCGAGCGGCGCGCTTGGGCACTTGAGAAGCTGGTCAACCTAAGAATCAAGCTGCCTGCGGACTGGAAGTTCGATCGCGAAGAAGCGAATTCCCGCTGAATGGCGAGCGTCTTTCTCGACACCAATATAATTGTCTATGCCTTCTCAAACGATCCAAAGGCGACAGCCGCCAGGCCGCTTCTGCAGTAGGGCTTTGTCACCAGTGTTCAAGCGTTGAACGAATTCGCAAACGTCGCAAGGCGTCGCTTGGGCATGACGCTGGCCGATATGGAAGATGCACTAAAGTCCATCAGGATTCTATGCCAGGATGTTCGTCCGATCGATGTCGAAACTCACGAAGGGGCGCTCGTTCTTCCGCGCCGCTATAATTTTTCCTTCTATGATGCCTTGATGGTTTCATCCGCCTTACGAGCCGGCTGTCAGCATCTTCTCAGCGAGGACATGCACCATAGTTTGCATGTGGAAAGCCGCCTGACCATCTTGAACCCCTTCCTGAAATAACGCGATTTTTCTATCGCCACCTGTCGGCACGCGCGCTATCCATGCGTCCTCCGTTTCGAGAAAAGGGTTACCCATGCTTTACGCCATCCTTTGCTACAATGAAGAAGACGTGATCCAGGCCTGGTCCAAGGAAGAGGACGACGCCACCATGGAGCGGCTTTTTGCCGTGACGAACCGCCTGACATCCGAGAGCAAGCTCGGGCCCGTCGCGCGGCTGCTGCCGACGACCGCGGCCACGACATTGCGCAAGAACGGCAAGGAAAAATTCGTCCTCGACGGCCCCTTCGCCGAAACCAAGGAGCAGTTCCTCGGATTCTACGTCGTGGATGTCGAGACGCTCAATGACGCGATCGCCATCTCGCATGAACTCGCCGATGCCAATCCCGGCACCGGCTCCTACGAAATCAGGCCGCTTGCGGTCTATGTACCTGACGGACGGACGAAATGACCGAGCTAGCCTGGATCGACGCGGCCTTCAAAGCAGCACGGCCCCAGGCGCTCGGCGCTTTGTTGCGCTATTTCCGTACGCTGGATCTCGCCGAAGAGGCATTCCAGGAAGCCTGCCTCCGGGCATTGAAAAGCTGGCCGAAGAACGGCCCGCCGGGTGATCCCGCCGCCTGGCTGATCTTTGTAGGCCGCAATGCCGGCGTCGACCAGATCCGCAAGCGCTCGAAACTCGAGGCGCTGCCGGATGAAGACCAGATCTCCGACAAGGAAGACGCCGAGGCCGACATGGCCGAACGGCTCGACGGCGCGCATTATCGCGACGACATCCTGCGGCTCCTCTTCATCTGCTGCCATCCAGACCTGCCTGCGACCCAGCAGATCGCGCTCGCGCTGCGTATAGTCTCCGGGCTTTCGGTCAAGCAGATCGCTCGGGCGTTCCTCGTCAGCGAGGCGGCGATGGAGCAGCGCATTACCCGCGCCAAGGGCCGGGTCGCCGCAGCAGGCGTGCCGTTCGAGGCGCCGGGGCCAGCCGAGCGCGCCGAGCGGCTGGGGCTCGTGGCCTCGATGGTCTACCTCGTGTTCAACGAAGGCTACTCGACAGCCAATCCCGATAATTCCAATGCCGCACTCTGCGACGAGGCGATCCGGCTGACGCGGTTGCTGATCAAGCTCTTTCCCGGCGAGCCGGAACTGATGGGCCTGCTGGCATTGATGCTTTTACAGCATTCCCGGCTCAAGGCGCGCTTCGACGCGCGGAATGCCATCGTGCTGCTTGAAAAGCAGGACCGGGCTCTTTGGGATCGTGTCCTGATCACCGAAGCGCTTGCGCTGATCGACAAGGCGATGCGCCATCGCGAGCCGGGCATGTATCAGGTGCAGGCGGCAATCGCGGCGTTGCACGCCCGCGCCGCAAGGCCGGAAGACACGGACTGGGCCGAGATCGAACTGCTTTACCGCATGCTGGAAAAGCTGCAGCCCTCGCCTGTGGTCACACTCAACCGCGCCGTCGCCGTCTCGAAAGCAAGGGGTGCCGAAGCGGCGCTCGCGATTGTCGAGCCGCTTGCCGAGGAGCTCTCGGGCTACTTCTATTTCCATGGCGTTCGCGGCGGATTGTTGAAGGAACTCGGCCGCGCCGCCGAAGCCCGCGAAAGTTTCGACCGCGCCATCGCGCTTGCCAATTCGCCGGCCGAGGCGGCGCATATCCGCGACCATCTCGATTCGCTCGCGGATATCAGCGCCGGCAAGGCCAAGGTCGTGGTCGACGGATAAGTTTTTTCTCGGCTGCTGTCGGCGATCGGAGTTGCCTTACGTCCTTGGAGCATAAGCCAACCAACTCTCGAGGACTACATCATGACCACGATCGAACAGATTCAAACCCTCAGTACAACACCCGGCAAGGCCGCCAAGATCACCGGCTGGGTGCTGAGCGGATTGCTCATCGCATTCTTGATCTTCGATGGCGCCATCAAGCTCGTGCCGTTGCAGGTGGTGCTCGATACTTCAGCCCAGCTCGGCATACCCAATGACGTGACCTCAGCACGTATCCTCGGCGTTCTGACCTTGCTCTGCGCGGCTCTATACGCGATCCCGCGGACCTCGATCCTCGGCGCGATCCTGATGACCGGCTATCTCGGCGGCGCGATGGCCACGCACTTCAACGCCGGCAGCCCGCTGTTCAGCCATTTGCTGTTCGGGTTTTATCTCGGACTGTTCGCTTGGGGCGGGCTGTGGTTCCGCGATCCAGCGGTGAGAAGGATGATACCGTTCAGGATGTGAGATGTGCAAAAGCTACGTCATACCCGATCGGAGATGACTTTGAAGCAATTTTGAGTAGTATCATCCTCAGGATCGCGCGAGGAGAATGGCTATGGAGACTGTCAGCAGCACGACGTTTCACCGTAAGACTCGCAGCCTGCTTGCCGCAGCCGCCGATGGTCCTGTGATTATTACGACAAGAGGTCACGAGACCCACGTGCTGATGACGGCCGCAGACTATGAGAAGCTTGGCGGCCGGCCTTGGCCACACGAAGCTTCAAAGAAGCCCGAATCCTAAGCCACCACCCGCTTCCACCCCGCGGCCAGTACCCCTGCCCCGATCATCAGCGAACCGCCAGTGCGGTTGACGATGCGTTGAATCCTTGGTTTGCGGATCTGGGTGCGTGCCATTGCCGCGAGCAGCGCGTAGAGGCTGGTATTGGTGATTGCCAGAACCAGGAACGTCGCCTCGAAGATGGCGAGTTGCAGGGGCACCGATCCCGACGCATCCAGGAACTGCGGAAGGAAGGCCACGAAGAAGATGATACTCTTCGGGTTGAGCGCGGTGACGAGATAAGCATGCGCGAATATGCGAAGCGGTTTTTCCCTGGGGCTGGCCGCCGTGTCTTCACCGCCGGACGGCTCGGCCACCGGCGCGCGCCAGAGCTTGATGCCGAGATAGACGAGATAGGCCGCACCGATCCATTTGAGCACCGTGAAGATCGTTGCGGATGCCGCGAGCAGCGCGCCGAGACCCAGCATCGAGGCCGTCATTGTCGTAAAATCGCCGAGCGCCGCGCCCGCGACGGTGGCGAAAGCCATTTTTCGTCCGTGGCCGAGCGCGTAGGATATGACAAGAAGGACGGTGGGGCCGGGGATGGCGAGCAGGATGGCGGACGCAGCACAGAATGCGAGCCAGTGTTCGATAGACATGGATTCCTCCGCTTAAAAACCAGACTAATCCATAAGGCCCCCAGCTTGGCAAGAGAGAAAATTGGCCTGGAAAGAGAGAAAATTGGACGGCAACGAACACAGTGTTCGTTCGGCTGCCCTTTTCATTTCCAGTGCAGATCGCCATGTTCGCAAAAAGCAAATCCCGGAGTCCGACATGGAACTTGGCCTTTATACCTTCGCCGACGTCAATCCTGAAGCCGCCAGCGGCGATCGCGGCCGGGATGCGGCGCAACGGGTGAAGAACCTGCTCGAAGAGATCGAACTCGCCGATCAGGTCGGGCTCGATGTCTTCGGCCTCGGCGAACATCACAGGCCGGATTACATGGCGTCTGCACCTGCCGTCATCCTCGCCGCCGCGGCTGCGCGCACCAAAAACATCAAACTAACCAGCGCGGTGACTGTGTTGAGTTCGGATGATCCGGTGCGGGTCTACCAGCAATATGCGACGCTCGACCTGATCTCAAATGGCCGCGCCGAGGTGATGGCCGGCCGTGGCTCCTTCATCGAGAGCTTTCCGCTGTTCGGTTATAATCTGGACGACTACGATCAGTTGTTTTCGGAGAAGCTGGAACTGCTGCTGGCCATCCGCGATGAGGAGAAGGTGACATGGTCGGGCGAGACACGTGCCCCGATCGACGGCCGAGGTGTCTATCCGCGCTCGTTGCAGGAAAAGCTGCCGGTCTGGATCGCCGTCGGCGGCACGCCTGCCTCCGTGGCCCGCGCGGGCTATCTCGGCCTGCCCCTGGCGCTTGCCATCATCGGCGGCGAGCCGGCGCGCTTTGCGCCGCTCTTCGATCTCTATCGTGAGGCGGCGAAGAAGGGCGGCCATGATCCCGCCACCCTGCAGACCTCGATCAATGTTCATGGCTTCATAGCCGATACGACCGAGGCGGCACTTGACCAGTTCTACGGTCCCTCGACCTCGGTGATGAACCGCATCGGCCGCGAGCGTGGCTGGGGGCCATCGAGCCGGGCGCAATTCGACCAGTCGGCCTCATCCCGGGGCGCGCTCTTCATCGGCGATCCTGAGCGGGTAGCGGAAAAGATCGTCGCGCAGCACAAGAATTTCGGCAATACGCGCTTCCTGCTGCAAATGGCGATCGGCCTGATGCCGCACGACCAGATCATGCGCGGCATCGAGCTCTACGGCACCAAGGTCGCGCCGCTGGTGCGGCAGATGTTGGCCGAGACCAAAGTTGACGCTATGGCCAAATAACTTCATAGAACGGCATCGAAAACCGGACGAATTGGCATGGTTGTCTCCAACGATACCGAACTTCAGGCACTGAAGGAAATCGGACGCATCTGCGCGACGACGCTCAACCGGATGGCGGCGGCGATGGAACCCGGCATGACCACCCGCGAGCTCGACCAGATCGGCCGCAAGCTGCTGGAAGACGCCGGCGCGCTATCGGCGCCCGAGACCTGCTACCAGTTTCCGGGCGCCACCTGCATCAGCGTCAACGAGGAAGTCGCCCATGGCATTCCGGGTGATCGTGTGCTGCAGCCGGGCGATCTCGTTAATATCGACGTCTCGGCAGTCAAGGATGGCTATTTCAGCGATACTGGCGCATCCTTCGTCATCCCGCCCGCCAAGGGCAAGGCCGAAAAGCTCTGCCGTGACGGCAAACGGGCGCTCTGGGTGGGGCTCAACCAGGTTAAGACTGGACGGCCCTACGCCAAGATCGGCGAAGCCATAGGCGCATTCGCCGCCAAGAACCGCTACACGCTGATTGAAAACCTCGCCAGCCACGGCGTCGGCCGCTCGCTGCACGAGGAGCCGACCGAGCTTTCCACGTGGCCGGATGCGACCGAGAAGCGGATCATCGAGGACGGGCAGGTCTTCACCATCGAACCCTTCCTGTCGCTCGGCGCGCATTGGGCCGAAGGCGGCAAGGATCCGTGGACGCTGCTCGCCGAACCCAAGGCGCTGACGGTGCAATACGAGCACACGATCGTCGCGACACGGAATGGGCCGCTGGTGCTGACGCTGGCGGACTAAAGAGCGTTGCCGGAGATTTCCCGACAAAAGGCCCAGCGTCCCGTTACATTTTATTCATCTTGACTTCCCGCCATTGAAGCGCCCGTTTTTCTGAACTACGGTCCCGGCAAATTCAGTGCTTCGCGGAGGGTGCGGGGCTTCAGAGGAGCGTGTACGCTTGTTTCATTCTTTCTATCCGAAGCCAAAACTTCTCCTCTTGACCATGATCTTCTGGCTGGCAGTCAGTCTCTTTGTCTGGTTCACCGTCGGGTCCTCGATAGCAAACGTCTTGGGGATGTCCGCATCCGCTGTCGCGCAGCCCGTCGTCGGCATCGGCTACTTTTTCACAAGCGCCAACCTATTCTTCTATTGCTACTTTCTCTTCTTCCTGATCTCGTTCTGCCTTTTCTGGCATTTCTATGCCGGCGATCATCCCTGGAAGCTCTGGTCTATCTGGGGCTCGGGCTTTGTCGTGTTCTTCAGCTATTTCTCGGTGGATATCAGCGTCGCGATAACCTATTGGCGCGGCCCACACTACGACTTGCTGGTCAAAGCGGTATCCAAACCCAACGTTATGCAGGTGACGCAATGGGAGATCTACTCGAGCGCACTGATATTCTTCGAACTTGCGAGCGTGTACATCATCTTCGCCGTGTTCTACGCCTTCTTCATCAGCCACTATCTGTTCCGCTGGCGCAATGCGATGACGGATTTTTATTACTCGTATTGGGAGCGAGTCCGGACTATCGAAGGTGCGTCACAGCGTATCCAGGAAGACGCAAACCGCTTCGCGACAACGATGGAAGACCTCGGGACAAGCGCGATCCAGTCTTTCATGACGTTGATCGTCTATCTTCCCCTGCTCACGGTTCTTTCGGCAAAAGTCAAAGAACTTCCCATTATCGGCGAAGTGCCCTATCCGCTCGTCGTGGCCGCAATTTTCTG
Source organism: Rhizobium sp. TH2 (assembly GCF_024707525.1). Classification (NCBI taxonomy): domain Bacteria; kingdom Pseudomonadati; phylum Pseudomonadota; class Alphaproteobacteria; order Hyphomicrobiales; family Rhizobiaceae; genus Rhizobium; species Rhizobium sp. TH2. The sequence goes on from NZ_CP062231.1 coordinate 3,723,852, forward strand.
GTCGGTGTTCGGTACGCTTCTTATGATCGTGGCCGGTATCAAACTGCCCGGACTGGAATTCCAGAAGCAGCGTGTTGAAGCGGCATTTCGTAAAGAACTTGTCTATGGTGAAGACGATCCGGCGCGTGCCCAACCGGCGACCATAAAGGAATTCTTTGGCAACGTCCGAAAGAACAGCTTCCGCATGTACTGGCACTACATGTATTTCAACTTCTTCCGCTTTCTTTACCTGCAGACAGACTCGATTTTCCCAACACTAATCATGGTACCCTCGCTCAGCGCAGCCGTCATTTCCTTCGGTGCCTTCCAACAGATCAGGGATGCCTTCCAGAATGTGACGAACTCATTCCAGTATCTCGTCAATTCGTGGCCGACCATGATCGAGCTTATTTCTATCTATAAACGCCTCCAGGCGTTCGAAAGAACGATGAATGATGAGCCTCTACCCGCAATGGATCGCGAATTCATCGAAGCCGGCGAGCAAGAACAGTTCTGATGAATCTCAAAACGCCGACCCATCCGCCTTCTTGCCCTTCATCAACTCCATCGCCTGCGCGTAGTTCATGCAGGCGACCTCGGGCTTGCCGCAGGTCTCGGTGAGAAACGTGTCGAGCGCATCCCAATAGGCGCCGCCGTTCATCTCGACGAAATGAAAGCCGAGTTGCAGGGGCACGCGGCGGCCGTCATACTGTTCGTTGAAGGCACGGCGGAAGGCATCCAACGTCCGCGCCTCGAATTGCTTTGCGCGGCCGGGTGAGTTCAGGCCAGCGGAATGCCTGACATAGAGGTTGTAGTCCATGCCGATCACCAGCCGGCCCTCGGGGCCTTCGGGAATGCGCGGCAGCGCGAAGCGGGTGATGCCGGAGGTTTTCTCGACATCAGCCGGTCCCTTCGAGATCGAACTCGCATCATAGGTAAAGCCCTTGGCCTTCAGCGCAGGTATCAGCCCCGGACCGGTGGAGAGATAGGGCGCGCGAAAACCCTTGATGTCGTTTTCGACGAAATCCGCCCATTCCTTGGGCTCGAACTCGGCGAAGTCGTTGTTCTTCCATGCTCCGAGCAACGCCTTGTCGAAATCGGCGAATTCCTGTTTCCACTCGGCCTTCGTCCAGGCCTTGCCGTCGAAATGGCCGCAGGCATGCGAGCCGATGTCGTGTCCGTCGAGATGCGCCTGCCAGATATTGCCCAGCCGTTGCTGGATCTCCGGCACGCTCTGTGCCCAGCCGGTATTGGAGCGACCCGGTTTCTGGTGTGGCGCGCGATAGGCGTGCCGATCTTTCGGATTGACCAGATATGTGCAGGATAGAAAATACGTGAAATGCGCGCCGGTCTTCTTCGCGAGCTTGCGCGAACGATCCCAGAGCTTGTTGTCGTGGGCACCATCGAAGGAGATGATCACCAACTGCCTGGGTTTTTCCTGTGTCTCTGCGAATGAATGTGCGGCCGAAAGCAGGGCGAGCGAAACGGACAGGAAAAGGCGCATGGAAAATCCGGGAAGAGATGGCGGGGAGCCATCCATCCCGGAACATTGCGGAGATTTCGTGAAGAAACGCTAAAGTTTCCCGCAGAATGCGTCCATGCCCGCGAGGCTCACCACCTTGCCGTCGAAATCCGGATTGAAGCCCGGAACGGCAAAGGCGGAGATCCCATCGAGGCCGGATGGAACGGCAAATTGCACCGGCTCGCGCGTCAGGTTGAAGACGAAGAGGAACGTGTCCTCGCCTTTCGTCCGGGTGAACGCGAGCAGGTCCTGGTTGGTCGCCAGGAATGCGATGTCGCCATCGACCAGCGCGCCATGCGCCTTTCTCAGCTTCAGCATCTGCCGATAGTGCGAGAGCACCGATCCGGCTTGCTTGTCCTGCCTGTCGATGGCGACCGCGGCATGGGCTGGCGGCACCGGCAGCCAGGGCTTGACGGTCGAAAAGCCGGCAAACGGCATGCCGGCATCCCAGACCATCGGCGTGCGGCATCCGTCGCGCCCCTTGAACGCCGGCCAGAAGCGGATGCCGTAGGGATCCCGCAGATCCTCGAAGGCGAGGTCGGCCTCAAACAGGCCCAGTTCCTCGCCCTGGTAGAGGCAGATCGAGCCGCGCAATGTCGAAAGCACGGTAAGCGCCAGCTTGGCGATGCGGGCCGGATCATCGCCCTCCGCCGTGAAACGGCTCGCATGCCGCATCACGTCATGGTTGGAGAAGGCCCAGCAGATCCATCCGTCGACGCACTGGGTTTCCACCGCCGTGACGCAGTTGCGGATATGGTCGGCGGTGAAGTTCGGCGACAGGAGGTCGAACGTGTAGCACATGTTGAGCTTGTCGTTGCCGGTCGTATAGGCCGCGACGGTGGAGAGCGAGCGGTAGCCGTCGCCCACCTCGCCGACGGTCGCGCGGGCTTCGTATTTGTCGAGCAGTGACCGGAGGCGCTTCAGGAACGCGACATTCTCCGGCTGGGTCTTGTCATAGAGGTGGTGCTGCATGCCGTAGGGGTTGGTGTCCGGCGCATCGGCGGTGCCACCCTTCAGGCTGCCGTCGAGCGGCGGGTTGTCCCGCAGGTGCTTGTCGTGGAAATAGAAATTCACCGTGTCGAGACGGAAGCCGTCGACGCCGCGCTCAAGCCAGAATTTCACCGTGTCCAGCACCGCGTCCTGAACCTCGGGATTGTGGAAATTGAGATCCGGCTGCGAGGTCAGGAAGTTGTGCATGTAATATTGCCGACGCACGCCATCCCACTCCCATCCCGGCCCGCCGAAGATCGAGAGCCAGTTGTTAGGCGCCGTGCCATCCGGCTTCGGGTCCGCCCAGACATACCAGTCGGCCTTGGGATTGTCGCGGCTGGTGCGGCTTTCCTTGAACCACGGGTGCTGGTCCGATGTGTGCGAGATGACCTGGTCGATGATCACCTTCAGGCCGAGCCTGTGCGCCTTGTCGACCAGCGCATCGAAATCGCCAAGCGTGCCGAATATCGGATCGACATCGCAATAGTCCGACACGTCATAGCCCATATCGGCCATCGGCGACTTGAAGAAGGGCGACAGCCAGATCGCATCGACACCGAGCGAAGCGGCATGCTCCAGCCGACCCGTGATGCCATTCAGGTCACCACTGCCGTCGCCGGTCGAGTCCTGGAAGGACCTGGGATAGATTTGATAGATTACGGCGCCGCGCCACCAATCCTTATCAGTCGAGACGGTGGTCTTCTTGGCGCTCATGCGGAAATCTCCATCGATGGTCTATCCCCTTTACCGGGCGCCCACGATTCCGTAAACGGGGCATCACTCTCAACATCCGGATTTCAATGGAGTTTCCATGCCCAGATTCCTGTCGATCGGCGAATGCATGATCGAACTCGCAAGCCTCGGCGGCGACATGATGCGAAAAGGGTTCGCGGGCGACACGTTCAACACCGCCTGGTATGCCCGCGCGTTTCTTCCCGAGAGCTGGAGCATTGAATATTTCACCGCGCTCGGCGACGACCGTGCCTCGGGCGAAATACTGGAATTTATGGCATCGGCCGGCGTCGAGACCAGCCGCATCCGCCGCCTGCCGGGCAAGGCACCCGGCCTCTACATGATCCATCTCGACCGGGGCGAGCGCAGCTTCAGCTACTGGCGCAGCGTCTCGGCCGCCCGGCAACTGGCGGATGACAGGGAAGCGCTGCGAGCAGCGATCGATGCGGCTGATGTGATCTATTTCTCCGGCATCACGCTGGCGATCCTGACACCGGAAGCACGCAAGACGCTGCTGGAACTGACGCAGGCTGCGCGTGACGGCGGCAAGACAGTTGCATTCGACCCCAACATCCGGCCGCGCCTGTGGACGGACAAACAGGAAATGCTGTCATCGATATCCGCCGCGGCCGCGACGGCGTCGATCGTGCTCCCTGGCTTCGATGACGAGGCCGCTCATTTCGGCGACGGTTCTGTCGAAAAGACGATCGAGCGCTACCACGGACTCGGGGTCGCCAGCGTCGTCGTCAAGGATGGTGCCAAGGGTGCCACAATCTCCGGACAGGGAACCATTACCCACATCCCCGCCCATCCACCCGCTGCGGTCATCGATACGACATCCGCCGGCGACAGCTTCAATGGTGGCTATCTCGCGCGACTCGCGGCGGGTGACAGCCCATCGGACGCCGCCCGGTTCGCGGCCCGCGTGGCATCGGCGGTGATCGGCCAGCCCGGCGCGCTGATATCGAGGGAAAAGCTGGGCCTTTGACCGTCATAAGCCTGTAACAAAATCGTAAGAAAAGCCTCCTCGACGGGGTGTTCCGCGAGTGAGTCGGGACAGTTGACACGGGGCGCAGCCATCGCATGGCGAGAATCACTGTAGTCACGGATGCCTGGCATCCTCAGGTGAATGGCGTCGTCCGGTCGCTTGAAAATACGATCGAGGAAATGCGCCGCATGGGCCACGAGATCATGCTCGTGACGCCGGACAAGTTCCGCAACATTCCCCTGCCCTCCTATCCCGAGATACGTATCGCGCTGACACGTTACAAAACGGTCGCTGCGGCGATCGATCGCTTCCAGCCGTCCTTCGTGCATATCGCCACGGAAGGACCGCTCGGCTTCTACGCCCGCCGTTGGTGCCTGTCGCACAAGATGCCGTTCTCGACCAGCTATCACACGCGCTTTCCGGAATATGTCTCGGCGCGCTTGCCGCTGCCGCAGAGCCTGCTCTATTCGATGGTCCGCTGGTTCCACAATGCCGGCAATGTCTGCATGGTGGCGACGCAAAGCCTGGAAACCGAGCTCTCGGGTCGCGGCTTCCGCAACCTCATGCGCTGGACACGCGGCATCGATCCCACGCTTTATGCGCCCAGGCCGCTCGAGGAAAAGCCGTTCGGGCTGACCCGCCCGATCTTCATGCAGGTGGGCCGCGTCTCGGTGGAAAAGAACATTCCCGCCTTCCTCGAACTCGACCTGCCGGGCTCCAAGATCGTCATCGGCGACGGCCCTGACCGCGAAAAGCTCGAAAGGCTCCATCCGGACACGCTGTTCGTCGGCTCCAAATTCGGCAAGGAACTGGCCGAAGCCTATGCCCAGGCGGATGTTTTCGTCTTTCCATCCAAGACCGATACATTCGGCAATGTCATTCTTGAAGCGCTCGCCTGCGGCGTGCCGGTCGCGGCCTATCCGGTCACCGGCCCCGCCGATATCCTCGGCGGCCATCCGGAAGCCGGCGCGCTGGACGAGGACCTGCGCACGGCCTGCCTTCGCGCCCTGACGGCGTCACGGCCGGCCGCACGCACGCTTGCCGAGAGCTTCACCTGGGAGGCGGCGACACGCCAGTTCCTCACCAATGTGATGCGGGCGAACGGGATCACGCTGCCGGCTGAGTGAAGATATTGCAATTTCCATTGCCAGGCATTATTCTTAGTCAGAGTTAGCTAAGGACGTCATCATGGCAGTCGTGAATATGCTTGAAGCAAAGACAAATCTTTCCAAACTCGTCGATGCGGTTGAAAGCGGCAACGAGAATGAGGTGATCATCGCCCGTAACGGGAAACCGGCGGCGAAACTGGTGGCCATATCGACCGAAACCGAGCCCCGCCAGCCCTTGGGGTTCATGGACGGCAAGTTCCCGCCGATGTCGCTGGAAGATCTCAACGCTTCAAATGAAGAGATCGAGCGCGCATTTTACGGGGACGACGATTGAGGCTGTTGCTCGACACACACGCAGCAATATGGGCAGTTGCCCAATCTTCCCTGTTGCCCGCCCATATCAAGGAAACGATCAACCGATCTTCTTCGGAAGTGTTCGTGTCGTCAGTCACGATCTTCGAAATCGCGACCAAGCATAAGCTGAAAAGGAGCGATTCACCGCCCTTCAGCGGCAATGACGCTATCGGTTATTTCAGAGCTCTAAAGTTTCAACTCCTACCCGTTACGCCCCAACACGCGGCAACGGTGGACATTCTCGAGCAGCATCACCGCGATCCATTCGACCGTCTGCTTATCGCGCAGGCCATCGCGGAGCCGATGTATCTCATCTCGAACGATGCGATGATCGCGCTTTACGACTGCCCGCGCATCCCTTGGCAGTGATCACTTGCGCTTGTTGGCCCTGCCCTCGAACGGGTTGACCGTGCCGCGATAGGAAATGCGGATCGGCACGCCGGTCAGGCCGAAGTCGTCACGCAACCCGTTGATCAGGTAGCGCGTATAGCTCTCGGGCAAGGCTTCCGGCCGCGACGACGAGATGATGAAGCCGGGCGGGCGGGACTTGATCTGCGTCATGTATTTGAGCTTGATGCGGCGGCCCGACACGGCCGGAGGCGGATGGCCCTGGGTCTGGAATTCCAGCCAGCGGTTGAGCTTCGCCGTTGAAACGCGCTTGTTCCAGATCTTGTCGGCTTCGATCACCGCCTGCATCAGCCGGTCGAGTCCCTCACCGGTCTCGCCGGACACGGTGACGGCGCGGATGCCGCGTACCTGCGGCAGCAGGCGGTCGGTCTTTTCGCGGAGATCCGCGAGCACCTTCTGGCGATCCTCGATGAGGTCCCATTTGTTGAATGCGAGGACGCAGGCGCGGCCTTCCCGGACCACGAAATCGACGATGTGGAGATCCTGCTTCTCGAAGGGGATCGTCGCGTCGAAGACGATGATGACGGTTTCGGCGAACCGCACGGCGCGCAGCGCATCGGCGACCGAGAGCTTTTCGAGCTTCTCCACGACCCTTGCCCGCTTGCGCATGCCCGCCGTGTCGAACATCTTGATCGTGCGTTCCTTCCACTTCCATTCGACTGAAATGGAATCGCGCGTGATGCCGGCTTCGGGGCCGGTCAGCAGCCGGTCCTCGCCGAGAAAGCGGTTGATCAGCGTCGACTTGCCGGCATTCGGGCGGCCGACGACGGCGATGCGGAGCGGCTTGGTCTCGTCATAGACCGGCTCGTAATTCTCGTCGTCGAGTTCTTCTTCGGTCGGCCGGACATCGACGTCGGTCTCGGCAATATCCTCGTCGCCGAAGGCCTTGTCCTCGCCGATGGCAGCGACGATCGCATCGCGGAGATCGATCATGCCCTGGCCGTGTTCGGCCGAGATCGGGCAGGGTTCGCCGAGCCCCAGCGTATAGGCATCGTAGAAGCCGGCGTCGGAGCCGCGCGCCTCTGACTTGTTGGCGACCAGCACGACAGGCTTTCCCCGCCGGCGCAGCATTTCGGCCAGCGTATTATCGAGTGGTGTCAGGCCGGCCTTGGCATCAACCAGGAAGAGCGACAGGTCGGCCTCGTCGATAGCCGCTTCCGTCTGGGCGCGCATGCGGCCTTCGAGCGAATCCTCATGCGCCTCTTCGAGACCAGCCGTGTCGATGATACGAAACCTGAGATCGACAAGGCGCGCATCGCCCGGCCGGCGGTCACGGGTGACACCCGGTAGGTCGTCAACCAGCGCCAGCTTCTTGCCAACCAGCCGGTTGAATAGGGTGGATTTGCCGACATTCGGCCGCCCGACGATCGCCACTGTAAAGGTCATGCCGCTCTCCGGGACAGGTTTCTCAGTGCTCAGGACAGCTTGCCGCTGGCGGCAATGAGTGCCAGCACCGTCCGGGCGCGCGTCTTGGCGCCTGCGGAGGCATCGGCGTCATCGAGCACCAGTTGCAGCCATTCGCGCGACTTGGCATAGTTGCCAGCCTTGAATGCGGACAGGCCCAGCACCTCGCGCGCGCTGTTGCGCACCGGCGACGACGCTGCGGCCAGTTCTTCCACGGCGCTGGCAAGCTCTTCATAAGAGCTGTTATCGACCATCAGCCATGCGGCGCGAAGCTTGGCTGCATTGCGCACCGGGCCCGGCACGGCCGCATCCTGGCCAAGGGCGTTGAAATCGGCGATTGCGCCCTTCGCGTCGCCCTTGTCGGCTTTCAGCGTCGCAAGCCGCATGCGCGCCAGAACCGGATAGGCGCCAAAGCCATCCTTGCTCAGCGCTTCGAGTTCCTTCATCGCCTGATCGGACTTGTCGGCGCTTGCATCCTTGACCGCGTTGATGAACCGGTCGCCGGATGCTGAGGATTCCCGCGCCTGCCACCATTCGAACAGCGCACCACCGGCCACGCCCAGGACGATCAGAACCGCGACGCCGATGATCAGCGGCCGGAAACGCTTCCAGACATTCTGTATCTGCTCGGAGCGCAGTTCCTCATTCACTTCACGAATGAAGCTGTCATCGCTGTTATTCATTACCATGGCATAGTCCGTTCATGCGGCCGATCGACTTGAAAGGCGCTTCTAACCTATTTTCCCGGCAAAGTAAGGGGGGATGGCGAGATTCTGGCGGTGGCCGGAACGTGTATCAGCCAGCAGACAAGGTCGCCGCCTTTTTGTCCGATCCCACCCATAGACCGATCTTTTCCTCAAGTCGCTCGGGGCTGATCGGCTTGGTGATGTAATCGTCCATGCCGGCGGCGAGGCACATTTCCTTGTCACCATCGAGCGCGTGCGCCGTCACGCCGATGATCGGTATGCGCTCGCCCGACCCGGCCTCGATGCGGCGGATTTCCTTGGATGCGTCCAACCCGTTCATGACGGGCATGGAAATGTCCATCAGGATGAGGGATGGCCGCTCGGCGCTCCAGGCCTCGACGGCTTCCGCCCCATTGGTGACGATGCGATAGGCAATGCCTGCCGCATCCAGGATCTGGCTGAAGACGATGCGGTTGACCTCGTTATCCTCCGCGACCAGCACATCGACGCCACCGAGCGTGGCCGCAGGCACTGCCGGGGCCGGGATGGGCGCCGGTGGCAAATATTGCGGCGCGGCCGCTTCGAACCTTGGCGTGGCGCGCATGCGTGCCACGGGAGCAACAGTAGCCCCCAACTTCATGCGGTTGCCGCGGATCACGTCGATCACCGTCTCGCGCAGGATTGCCGAGCGCGCCGGCTTCATCAGATGGGCCTGTACGCGGAGGTCGGAGAGATTTTCCTCGCTGTCCATGATATCGACCGAGGTCAGGAAGATGATCGCTGTCGCATCGTTTGCGGGATTGGTTCGTATGCGGCGCGCGACTTCCATGCCGTTCATTTCCGGCATCTGGCAATCGAGGATGATGACATCGAGGGACAGGCCGTGGTCGCGCGCGGCATCAATAATGGAGAGACCCGTGGCGCCATCGGGCGCGGCCACGCCTTCGAAGCCCCATTCCGTCACCTGTTCCAGGAGAATGGTGCGATTGACCTCATTGTCGTCGATGACGAGGATGCGTGCACCTTCCACATTGATCGGCAGCGGCTTCCTGCGACCATGGCCGGCGGCAACCGTGAGCGGAAGCGACAAGGTGAAGGTCGAACCTTGACCTTCGATGCTTGCAACGGAAATCGTGCCGCCCTGGATTCGGGCAAGCCGCTCGGAAATTGCGAGACCAAGGCCGGTCCCCTCGTGGCGGCGTGTCGATGAACCATCGACCTGAGAGAATTGCTGGAAGATCGTTTCGAGTTTGTCGGGGGGAATCCCGATGCCGGTGTCTTCCACCACGACATCGAGCTTCACCGTTCCATCGTCGCCGACGCACGCCGCCACAGTCGCCACCACATGGCCGCTCTCGGTGAACTTCACGGCATTGCCGATGAGGTTGGTGACGATCTGCCGGAAACGCCCCGCATCGCCGCTGACCATCGCCGGCACATCACCCTTGCGGCGGATGATGAGTTCGATATCCTTCTCGGCGGCGCGAGAGGCAAGCAGCGTCGCGACGTCCTCGACCGCCTCGACAGGATCGAAGGGCGACAGTTTGAGCTGCATCTGCCCGGCGTCAAGACGCGAGAAATCCAGGATGTCGTTGATGATGGTGAGCAGCGCCGAACCCGACTTCATGATGATATCGGTAAAGGTCTTCTGGCGTGTATCGAGAGCGGACTTGGACAAAAGTTCCGTCATGCCGAGAATGCCGTTCATCGGCGTACGGATCTCGTGGCTCATATTGGCGAGGAACTCGGACTTGGCGCGGTCGGCAGCTTCGGCTTTCGAGACCAGCCGCTTGAGTTCGGATTCGCGTTGATACACCTTGGTTTCGTCGCTGCAGATGATGACCGTCTGGCCATTGTCCTTGGCACGCATTTCGAGATGGATCCAGCGACCATCATTGAGGGGAAAATCATATGACGGGCTGTTGCGACCGATGACTGCTTCGCGGAAGCGCGCGGCATTCTCCTCTTCCATCGACGGGTCGTAGTCGCGGTTTTGCCTCAGCGTCGCCCGATAGCATGCCTCCCATGTCTGGCCGGGCGCGAGCATCTCCTGCGGTACATTGAGCAATTGGGCAAGGCTGCGATTGGTCAGCACGATCTCGTCGCCTTCGAGCACCATGAGGCCCTCGGGCATCGTATCGGTCGCGCTCAGCACGAGCTTGTAGGCGCGGTCGGCCTCCTCATGCGCCGCGATCACCTCGCGATCCCTCGCGCGGAGTTCGGTGAGATCAACATAGCACAGCAAGTGCTTGCCGTCGGTGAGCGGAATGCCCGAATAGAGAATGACATTGCCGCTGTCGAAAGCCTTTTCGCGATAGTGCGGACCGCCACGTATCTCATCCACGCGCTTGCTGTAGTAGGTGTCGATGTCCTCGCCTTCCGACTGCTGCCCCGTCTCGAACATGTTGACGACGAGATCGCGGAACGGCCGGCCGATGACATCGCCTTCCCAAGCCTCCTGGCCGATGGCGCCCCAGATTCTGGACTTGTAGGCGTCGTTCATCAATTGGATGTTGAGGTCCCTGTCGAGAACGATCAAACCGACATCAATGGACGAGACGATGTTCTCCAGGTCACGCGTGACAAGTTCGGCCCGCTCGTTAGCCTGCTGCAACAGAATCTCGCGCTGACGGATCGCCGAGATATCGATCACCGTGCCCACGACATATGGCTTCTTGTTCTCGCTGATCAGGCGTCCGGTCTTGACGATGGTGGCGGCGATGCGCCCGCCTGCGACCGGGGTCTCTTCCTCCTGCTCGTATTCCACGCCATGTTCGAGCGTGTTGCGATTGGCTTCCCAGACTTCCTGCGCATAGTCGCCGAGAAGCGAAAACTCGTCGCTGCCCACCAGTTCGTCGTAACTGCGGCCGAAGAGGTCGGCATAGGCCTGGTTGATGAAATGCAGCCGCTGGTCCGGTCCGCGCGCGAAAGCCGCGACCGGCAGCCGGTTGAGCAATTCGCGATAAAGGCCTGCCTCTTCGATATGGTTCTTGAGCAGTTGCTCCTGATCCTTCATCTCGGTCACGTCGACCCTCAGGCCGATGAACGTGCCGTCCGGCAGCCGCCGGTTGACGCATTGCAGCCACTTGCCGTTCGACAGCGGCATCAGGTCCATGCTCTCCGGCACACGCTGAAGAGCAATCCTCTGCTCGACCCAGCGATCGCGGGTCGAGGCATTGAGTTCGGGGTCGTCAGGATGCTTCCTGATATTGTCGTCGGCGAGCCGCGAAAGCACGTTTCGCAATGTTACGCCGAGGTTTAGTTCGCCGATCAGCGGACCATAGAGATCCTGGAGCTTCTGGTTGAAATAGACCAGCCGGTCGTCCCGGTCGTAGATGCAGATGCCGGCCACCAGGCCGTCGATGATATGTTCGGCGAGTTCGCCCGTCAGTCCGCCCATGGCCGCAGCCGGCTGCAACGGCGGCGGAACCACGTGCAGCTTCGTGGGCGCCGGCTTGTCACCATCGCCGGGCATGGTGATCGACGCTTGCGGATTGAACACGCAATAGAGGAAGCTCTGGCCATCGGAGAGGGTGAAGCGTTCGATCTCGATGATGAAGCGACCCTGGCCGAACGGGTCGGAATGCAGCGCGCGCTGGTCTTCACCGAAGACGATGCAACTGCGTTCCTTGTCCTCGAGATCGATCAGCGCCTCGATTTCGGAATATTCGCCCGGGCCGGTGCCGACGAGATCGCTCACATTGAGATTGAAGAGCTGTGCCAGCGCTTGGTTGGTCGCGACGAAGACGCGCTCGCTGTTCTTCACATAGGCCGGGCGGTCCAAATCCGAGATTCGGTCGCAGATCGTATCCAGCAATGGATCCCGGTAATAAATCAACTGACACCCCGAACCCTCGGATCCCCGAGCCTGAGAGCATTAGCATTCCGGGCTTGAACATTTGGTTAACCATGACGGGTAAAACCTCGCCGTAATCGACCTTGCCGCGCAGAGAACAAGGCCTTTTCTCCCAGCGTCACCTGATTGTGCAAATTGTCGTTTTGGCAGGTGCTTTCCTGCGCCCGATTTGCTACTATTATGTATATACAAATCCATTCCAATCAGACAGGCATCAGATGAGCGTCGAGGGCACACAGGCTGCAATCATCCACGAGGAAAACGCCGGCGACGGCACGCGGCGCAGGCGCCCCGGCGGACGCGGAGGCGATCGTGTCCGCAAGGCCAGCGGTTCGTCCTATCTCAACCTGAAGAACACCCGCCCGCACACCGAATTGCTGTCGGCCGACCAGATCGAGGCCATCCACAATGCCTCGCTCACCGTGCTCGAGGAAATCGGCATGGACATCATGCTGCCGGAGGCGCGCGAGCGCATGAAGGCCGCAGGCGCACAGGTCACGCCGGGCAGTGACCGGGTCCGTTTCGACCGTGGTCTCATCCTCGACATGATCGCTTCGGTGCCCAAGCAATTCACGCTGCATTCCCGCAATCCCATCCGGAACGTCGAGATGGGCGGCAACAACCTCGTCTTCGCCCAGGTCGCCTCCGCGCCATTCTGTTCAGACCTGCAGGGCGGCCGTCGCACCGGCAACCAGAAGGATTATCGCGATTTCCTGCGTCTCGCCCAGTCCTACGACATCATCCACGCCACAGGCGGCTACCCCGTCGAGCCGGTCGATATCCACGCCTCCGTGCGTCATCTTGATTGCATTTCCGATCTCATCAAGCTGACCGACAAACCGTTCCATGCCTACTCGCTCGGCCAGCAGCGCAACACCGACGCCATCGAGATGGCCCGCATCGGCCGTGGCATATCCCACGAGCAGCTGGAACTCGAATGCTCGCTCTTCACCATCATCAATTCGTCCTCGCCGCTTCGTCTCGACGGGCCGATGCTGCAGGGCATCATCGAAATGTCCTCGCGCAACCAGGCGGTCATCCTGACGCCGTTCACGCTTGCTGGCGCGATGGCGCCGGTGACGGTCGCGGGCGCACTGGTACAGCAGAATGCCGAGGCGCTTTGCGGCATTGCCTTCACCCAGATGGTGCGCAAGGGTGCGCCGGCCGGCTATGGCGGCTTCACCTCGAACGTCGACATGAAAACGGGTGCGCCGGCCTTCGGAACGCCGGAATACATGAAGGCCGTGATCGCCGGCGGCCAGCTCGCCCGCAAATACGGTTTCCCCTACCGCACCTCCAACACCAATGCCGCCAACACGATCGACGCGCAGGCCGCCTATGAGTCGGTCTTCTCGCTCTGGGGCGTGGTCGAGGGCGGCGGCAATTTCGTCATGCATTCGGCCGGCTGGACCGAGGGCGGGCTGACCGCATCCTTCGAGAAATTCATCCTCGACGTCGACCTGCTCCAGATGGTCGCCGAATTCCTCAAACCCCTCGACGTTTCAGAAGATGCACTGGCGCTCGACGCCATCCGCGATGTCGGCCCCGGCGGGCATTTCTTCGGCACGCCGCATACGCTCGCCCGCTACGAGACCGCCTTCTACTCGCCGCTGATCTCCGACTGGCGCAACAACGAGACCTGGGTCGAAGCCGGCAGCCCAACGGCCTTCGAACGCGCCAACAAAATCTACAAGGAAACACTTTCGCACTACGAGCGCCCGCCGCTCGATCCGGCGATCGAGGAAGAACTCGACGCCTTCGTCGCCAAGCGTAAGGAAGAAGGCGGCGTCGCGACGGACTTCTGACGCCTCCTGCCAACTTCTGGCATCATCCTCCTGTAGCCGTTTTCCTATGAGGTCACAGGAGGATGACGATGTTGAAAGGCAGCTGCCATTGCGGCGGGACGAAGTTCGAAGTCGCCGAGGCACCAAAAATGGTGATCCGCTGCACCTGCAGCATCTGCTCAAAGCGCGGTGCGCTCTGGGCCTATTACGAGGTGAAGAGCTTCAAGCTTCTGACGTCTCCGGAGAATGTCGCCTCCTATCGCTGGCACACCAAGACCATCAGCCATAATTTCTGCCCGGTCTGCGGCTGCGGCACCTTCACCGAGACGCCGGATTGGTCGACGGGCGAGGCCAATTTCGACAATCCGCAGATCGCGATCAATGCGCGTCTCTTCGACGATTTCAACCTTGATGCCGTGCCGGTCGAGGTGATCGACGGCAAGAACCAGTGGTAGAGTGAAATTGCCGACCCCCAAGGCTCCTATTTCGCAATTGCGAAGTTAGAGCCTTGACTTTCCCCACCAAATGAACGACATGAGCCGCAGCTTTCCCCTCAAGGGCGCCGCGTGAGCTGCCCGGGCGATCTCCAAAGATCGCAAGTAACAGGTGAAGCGCCGTTAGTTGGTACCCTCGCCGAGGGTCGAATGCGCCGGAAAGCATAATCCAGAAACTAGCAAGTTCCCAAATCACGCGGGGTTCTTGGGCCAGACGAACCGGAAAGCAATCGTGCTTTTCCGGCCTAGCCGTTTGGTACCCCGAAAGGCATACATAAATTGACCAGCTTTGATACGCTCGGACTTTCCAAGCATACTTTGCCCACACTCGAAGCCAATAACTTCACAGTCGCCACGCCGATCCAGGCGCAGGCCATTCCGCATCTCCTCCTTGGCCGCGATCTCGTCGGCCTCGCCCAGACCGGCACCGGCAAGACGCTTGCGTTCGGCCTGCCGATCATCGAGATGCTGCTGAAGGAAGGCCTCCGCGCCGAGCCGAAATCGGCCCGCGCCCTGATCCTCGCTCCCACCCGCGAACTGGTGAACCAGATTTGCGACAGCCTTAACATGTTCACCCGCAAGACCCCGCTCAAGATCACCTCGGTGGTCGGCGGCCAGTCGATCAACAAGCAGATGCAGATCGTCGGCCGTGGCGTCGATATCCTCGTCGCGACGCCGGGCCGCCTGCTCGATCTTTGCGACCGCCGTGCGCTGACGCTGACCGCGACCCGCGTCCTGGTGCTCGACGAAGCCGACCAGATGCTCGACCTCGGTTTCATCCACGACCTCAAGAAGATCGTGAAGATGGTGCCGAAGCGCCGCCAGACTATGCTGTTCTCCGCCACCATGCCGGCCGCGATTGCCGACATTGCCGAGAACTACATGGAAAGCCCGGTCGAGGTTTCCGTGACCCCTCCCGGCAAGGCCGCCGACAAGGTCGACCAGCAGGTTCACTTCGTGCTCGGCCGCGACCACAAGGCCCAACTCCTCAAGGAACTGCTGCGCGCAAATCCCGACAGCCTGTCGCTGGTCTTCGCCAAGACCAAGCATGGTGCCGAAAAGCTGATGACGCATCTCGCCCATTCGGGCTTCAAGGCCTCCTCCATCCACGGCAACAAGAGCCAGGGCCAGCGCGACCGTGCGCTCAAGGGCTTCCGCGACGGCGAAGTCCGCGTCCTCGTGGCAACCGACGTTGCCGCCCGAGGCATCGACGTCCCCGGCGTCAGCCACGTCTTCAACTTCGATCTGCCGACAGTTGCGGAATCCTATGTCCACCGCATCGGCCGCACGGCGCGTGCCGGCCGCGAAGGCATCGCCATCGCGTTCTGCGGTCCGGAAGACGTCAAGATGCTCTATGACATCGAGAAGCTGCTCGGTACGGCAATCCCGGTTGCCGGCGGCGAGCGCCCTGAATACCAGGGCAAGAAGAAGGCCGGTGGTGGCGAGAGCCATCGCGGCCGTCGTCCGACCGGCCATGAACAGCCGAGGGCGCCGCGCGAAAACCGCGAACCCCGTGGCGACCGTCCGGCTCGCGGCGAGCGTCAACCCCGTCCGCAGTCCGCTTTCGCCGAGGTCGAGGAACTGAACGGCGGCGAATTCCGTCCGGTTCGCGAGAGCGCCGGCGAGCATCGCGGCAATCGCGGTGGTCAGGGCCGTCGTGATGGCAATCCAGGTGGACGCTATCCCGGCGACACCCGCAACGAGCGCGGAGATCGCCCGGCACGCACGGAGCATGCCGACGGCGCAAAGCGTCCGGCCCAGGCTCCCAAGCAGGCCCAGAACCGTCACTCGCCAGCCCGTCATGCAGGCTTCGCTGGGGATGGCAACATTGCCACCAATGGCGGCGAACGCGCTCCCGCCGCCGGCCCGGACAACCGCAACCACGGCAAGCCCGCCAATGGCAAGAAGCGCTTCCATGGTGGCGGCGGCAACCGCAGCAACAATGGCGGTGGCCAGGGCGGCGAACGCCGCGCGCAGGGCGGCAATCGCCGCGGCTGATTGATCTTAGACATCAAATCGAATGGGGCGGCCGATCGGCCGCCCCATTTTTGTTGTTGCTGAAACGGCGGTCAGCCCATGGCCACATCATGGAGCAGCTTCACGTGCAGCGCTGCAATGAAGACGGCGATGAAATGACGGAAAATAACGCGAACCGATAGGAAAGCTCTTCGTGAGATCGGAAAAGCGGCCATATTGTCCTTGCAAAAACGCGCCAACACCCCGACGTTGTATTTGAGGTGTGGGAGAAGGTTGCAAGCAAAGCGCAGATGATTGAATTCCTTTCCACTTATTGGCCGCATTTCCTGGCGGCACTGTCGATTGTGATCGGCACCATCGCTGCATCTCACGCGGCAATGACCAAGGAGGATGTGCGCGCGGCCACCGGCTGGGTCGGTATCATCCTGCTGTCGCCGATTGTCGGCGCGATCTTCTATTCCGTAGCCGGCGTCAACCGCATCCGGCATACGGCACTGGCCACGCGGCGGTCGGCGCGGCATGCGCTGTGGCGGGAATTCTACGGTCCCGCCGTGCCACGCCAAGCGATCGCCGACTGTTTCTCCACGCAATTCCTGCCAATGAAAACGCTGGGCGATACCGTCACCCGTTTTCCGCTCACATCAGGCAACAACATCCAGATGCTGCATGACGGGGATGAAGCCTATGCGCAGATCTGCGAAGCGATCGAAAAGGCGCGGCATAGCATCCTGCTGGAAACCTATATCTTCGACCGCGACCGTATCGGCACGCGCATTGCCGACCTGCTGATCGCGGCAAAAGAACGGGGCGTGACGGTTCGCGTGCTGATCGATTCCGTCGGCGCCCGCTATTCGGTGCCGAGCATCGTGCGCCACTTGCGCGCCGGCGGCGTCAATACCTTTACCTTCAATGGCAAGGTCATCACCGGCCTGCGCCTGCCCTATGCCAATCTGCGCACGCACCGGAAGATCATCGTCATCGACGATGAGGTCGCGTTCACCGGAGGCATGAACATCCGCGAGGCCTTCACACGGGAATTCCATGGCGACAACCGCAGCCTGGATACGCATTTTCGCGTCACCGGCCCCGTCGTGGGCGACCTCTTCGCCGTCGCGGCCGAAGATTGGCATTTCGCATCCGGCGAGAAGCTCGCGGCCGCCAGCGATCCGCATGGGGCTGTCGCCGCCACCGATCCGATCTTCGTCCGCGTCGTCTCCTCCGGTCCGGACGGCAGCATCGAGACGAACCACAAGATGCTGATCGGCGCCTTTTCGGTGGCGCAGAAGTCGGTCCGTATCATGTCGCCCTATTTCCTGCCCGATCGAGAATTGATCAGCGCTATGGTGACCGCTGCCCGGCGCGGAGTGGAGATCGATATCCTGCTGCCGTCGCAGAACAATCTCAAGCTCGTCGACCATGCCATGACCGCGCAGTTCGACCAGGTGCTGAAGGGCGGCTGCCGGATCTGGCGCGTCAACGGCGCCTTCGACCACTCCAAGCTCATGACGATCGATGGCCAATGGTCCTATGTCGGCTCGTCCAATCTCGACCCGCGCTCGTTGCGGCTCAACTTCGAAGTCGATCTCGAAGTACTCGATTCTGGCTTTGCCTCGATGATCGAGGATCGCATCGACCGGGCGATGCAGGATGTGACCGAAGTGACGCTGCACGGCCTCCGAAGGCGGCCTTTCCTGCTGCGATTGGTGGAAAAAATTCTCTGGCTCGGTTCGCCCTATCTGTGATCTGATACGTTGATGTCGATATTGAATGTGCAAACGAGGTTGCTGGACACATGATCCTATCGGCGATCCACGCCATCAGAAGCCGGGGCAGGCAGCAATACAGCCAAGTCGAAGCACCGGACGGCGCCCTGGTGATAGCCTCATACAACATCCACAAATGCGTCGGCACCGATGGCAAGCGCGATCCCGGCCGCATCGTCGACGTCATCGGCGAGATCAATCCCGATATCATCGCGTTGCAGGAAGTCGATACCCGCTTCGGCGAGCGCAAGGGCCTGCTCAATCTCGACCGGCTGGAGCGCGAATATGGCCTGGTGCCGGTGCCGCTATCCAAACCATCCGCGGCCCATGGCTGGCATGGCAATATCGTGCTCTACCGCAAGGGCCTGGTCAGCCACGTCCATGAGCTCACTCTGCCGGGGCTTGAGCCACGTGGCGCGCTCATAACCGAAATCGATCTGGATGAGCAGCGCGGCGTCCGCATCATCGCAGCCCATTTCGGCCTGCTCAGGCGCTCGCGCGAACAGCAGGCGCGCGCCATCGTCGATCTCATGCGCCGCGACCGGCAGCGGCCGACTCTGGTGCTGGGCGATCTCAACGAATGGCGCGTCGGGGTTAAATCCGCGCTCAACAGCTTCAGCCCGGCTTTCGGCCCGTTGCAGCCATCGGCAGCGAGCTTCCCCTCGCGGCTGCCGTTCCTGGCGCTCGACCGGATCATTCCCAACCAGCCGGGATTGATTTCCGCGGTCTTGGCGCACGAGACGCCGCTGTCCCGCGTCGCCTCCGACCACCTGCCGATCAGGACGACGCTCTCCTACGACGCGCTTTGAGATTTCCGGCCCGCGAGCCAGACGCCGAACACGACAACCACGGTGCCGATGATCATCGTCGGCCCAAGGGGCTCGCCCAGGAAGATGAAGGACTCGATCGCCACGGTCGGCGGCATGAGGTAGATGAGCGACGCCGCGCGCGACACCTGCCCTCGCCCGATCAGATAGAGCAGCAGCGCCACCGCGCCCATCGAGAGCACGAACACCGACCACAACAGCACGAGCATCAGTGGCAGGCTGAAATCGAAGCGCGGCGGTTCGCCCAGCAGGGTAGCCGGCACCACGAGGCACAATGCGCCGACATATTGCCAGACGGCGGTCGTCCGCATGTCGCCCGATGTGACAAAGCGCTTCTGATAGAGCGTACCGAGCACCACACCGCTCATCGCCACCACATTGACGGCGACCGGCAAAGCAGTCTTGGCGAAGAGATCGCCGCTGATGCCTTCGAATGTGGGAATGAGGCAGATAATGATGCCGGCAAAGCCGAGCGACAGGCCGGCGATCTGCACGACAGACAGCCTTTCGCGCACGATGATCGGCGCCAGCGCCGCTGTCATCAAGGGCTGCAGCGCCGCAATCACGCCCGAAACGGATGCCGGCACGCCATGAACGATCGCCCACCAGACTCCGCCGAGATAAACGCCATGCATCAAGAAGCCGGAGACAATCGCATGGAAGATGGCGCGCGGATCACGCGGCCACGGCGCCCGGAGAGCAACACTGAGCACGCCAAAAGCAATAGCCGCGCCAGCGAACCGCACCGAAAGGAACAGCTCGGCACTCGAATGGGAAGCGGCAATGGCCGGCGCGATCCAGCCGGACGACCATAGAAGCACGAACAGGACTGGCGCAATGCGCTCGAGAGACAAGGAAAGCTCCGGGGAATGGGCGACGCAGCGTCGCAAATAGGCAGCGCCAGAACTAACGCAGAGGCCCGGCAAGGTCAAAGCGCATTCGCGACGTCTGCTCCACTAAATTGGTCGAGGGTTCAGAGTCCGATAAAAGGCTGTGCAAGGCGGCCGAGCCAGCTCTTGATCCGCATCGGGCCCTCGATGGAAGCAAGGCAGATGCATTCCCCACCTTCATCCACGACGGGCGTGTGGTCGGTCTCCTCGTCTTCGCCGATCAGATCGCCAACCATGTAACGGCCGGTTTCGTCATGGAAAGAGCCCTTGAGGACCAGAGTGAACTCCTCGCCGGAATGGCTGTGTTCCGGCAGTGCACGGCCGGCAGGCACGCGCAGAAGAACCAGATTGTGATCGGGATCTTCCGGCATCTCGACCCTGGCGAAGCGCATGCCCGGACCGAGCCATTTCCAGGGACCTATCTTCCGCCTTGCGAGCGGCTCCGGCAGGGTAACCCCCATGGCGAGATGGTCGTAGTTATGTATTTTCGCGACGGGTTCGTTGGGTACGCTGTCGCCGATCCGCGCAAGGGTCTGCTCGAAGAGACCGGCCGAGAGCTCCGCCATCGGCTGTTCCTCGATCAGCGCGCCGCCAACATTCTCGAACTGTCCGAGGATCGCCCGGCTCGATTGCGACATCGCGACATGGCTGGCCACCACCAATGCCGGGGCCGGACGCAGCTGCCCGGCTGCGTAGCGCAGCAGCAGGTCCTCGCTGGTCTGGTGAACGGTCGTCATAGATTGTCTTCCATGGTCTGGCGCAGGCGCTGGAGAGCAAGCCTTACGCGTGATTTCACTGTGCCGAGCGGAATGCCCAGCACTTTGGCGATCTCCGCCTGGGGATTTTCGGCGAAGAACGACATGCGAATGACGGCTGCCTGCTCGGCCGGCAGCAGCGTCAGCGCCTGCCTGACCTTCACCTCGCTCTGGCGTGCGATCATCATCGCTTCGGCGGTCGGGTCCGGATCGACCTCTTCAAAGGTCTCGAGTTCTCGCCGAGTTCCGCCCCGCCCATCGCGGCGGCGGCGATCGATGCCGAGATTGCGGGCAATGGTGAAAATCCAGGTCGATACACCAGCCTTGACGGGATCGAAACTGGCGGCCTTGCGCCAGATATTGACCATCGTTTCCTGGACAAGATCTTCGCACTCGTTCTCGGCATAGCCCTGCCTGATCAGGAACGACTTCAGCCGGGGTGCATAAAAGCGAAAAATCGCCGCGAAAGCCTGCTTGTCCTCATGCAATGCCACGCGCGTGAGAAGGCCGGCAAGTTCATCTGGCGAGGGCATCAGTTCGCGATCACCGGCAAGCGTCATATAGGACGCTCGCGGCTTCTTTGGTCGCCGTCCACTGGCACCGCGAAGGATGTCGCTATCTGCATTCATGCCCTCGTTTACGCGAATGAAGGCAAGTAAGATCACCATTACTCAAGATTAATGGCGGCTTTCTCGCTTGGGACTTGATAGCGCAGGCCGCCGGTTATTGCCAACCGCAAAGACTTCTCAGGCGCGATTTGCCTCTACGGCCTCGGCGAGCATGTTCTTGAGCACCACGCGATAGAGCGACGCATCGCCGCCGGCATTAATATCGAGTGCCGCGCGATCGAAGGCCGCGGCAAGCAGGCTGGCATGCGCCTGGATTTGAGCGTCGGCGGGACGGCCCAGTGCCGCCGTCAAGCCGACGACCATCGTGCCGCCGGATGTTTCCCGATCGATCACATCCATCGCCTCGCGTCCGAGTGCGGCAGGCCCATCCAGCAGCAGAAGCCTCGTGCGCCCCGGCGCCGTCATCGCGTCGAGATAGGCGTCCGTACCGGCATTCAATGCTTGGGCGGCATCCGTACAATCCTGTGTCGCGACGTTTATCGCTTCCGCCACGCGTTCGGACTCCGCCCTGATGACGGCCCGGAACAGCGACGCCTTGTCCTCGAAGTGATGATAGAGCGCGCCGCGCGTGACATTGGCCCGTGCCACGATCTCTGGTGTCGAGGTTTCGGCGTAGCCCTTCTCGATGAACAGATCCCTGGCAGCGGCGATCAATCCGTCGCGCATGGACTGCGTGCGGTCGGCATTGCTGCGCCGTTCTTTTTTTACTTGCATACATTCTGCCTGTATGTTAATTCACATTTACATGCAGATTGTATGTAAATTTTACCAAGGAGACAAGCCATGAAAATCACCGGTTACTATCCCGTCCTGCTGGTCCGGGATGTCGAAGCGACTGCCGCTTTCTACCAGACTCATTTCGGCTTCCGGTCGCTCTTCACAAGCGACTGGTATGTGCATCTCCAACATGCCGATCATCCCAATGTGAACCTCGCTTTCGTGGACGCAAATCATGAGACCGTGCCCGAAGGTAGCCGCAAGCCGGCGACCGGCCTGCTGATCAATTTCGAGGTGGAGGATCCAGATGCCGTCTATGCGAAAATCACGGCGGCGGGCATTCCGGTTCTTCACACCCTCCGCGACGAGGATTTCGGCCAGCGCCATTTCATCATCGCCGACCCGAATGGTGTGATGATCGATGTCATCAAGCAAATCCCGCCATCGGCCGAATTTGCCGCTCAATATGCCGCCGAGGCCCTTCCGCAATAACAGGCGTAGGCAGGACCTATCGACGCACCAAAATTCGCCTCCCCCGATCCTGCATGGTTCTTGCATTGCAAAGAACATTGAGTTCAAATGCTTGCATAAAAATGGGGAACGACAATTTGGCCTTCGACGAAATGATCTGCGCGGATGGGAGTCCGCGCGAACCCTACAAGAAATACTTCGAATGGTTTCAAGCGCAGGATCCAGGGCACTTGCAGGCTAAAGCCCAGGATGCCGAAGGCATTTTCAGAAAGACGGGCATCACCTTCGCCGTCTACGGCCATGAAGACGCCGCCGAAAAGATCATTCCCTTCGACCTCATCCCCCGCATCATATCGGGTTCCGAATGGCGCAAGCTGGCGCTGGGTATCGAACAACGGGTGCTCGCCCTCAACGCTTTTCTCGAAGACATATATCACAAGCAGGAGATCATCCGCGCCGGCCGCGTTCCACGCGAATTGATCGAAAGGAACTCGGCCTTCCTGCCTGAGATGATCGGCATGAAGCCGCCGGGCGGGGTCTACACCCACATTATCGGCACCGACATCGTGCGCACCGGCGAAGACCAGTTCTATGTGCTGGAGGACAATGCCCGCACGCCATCCGGCGTCTCCTACATGCTGGAAGACCGCGAAACCATGATGCAGATGTTTCCGGAACTGTTCCAGAAGGTGCGGGTGCGCCCTGTCGAGGACTATCCGACAAAGCTGCGCCAGAGCCTCGACATGCTGGCGCCTCCTGGCTGCAAGGGCAAGCCGCGCGTGGCGGTGCTGACACCAGGCATCTTCAACTCCGCCTTCTATGAACACGCCTTCCTCGCCGACCAGATGGGCGCTGAACTGGTGGAAGGCTCGGATCTTCGCGTCATCAACGGCAAGGTCTGCATGCGCACCACGCTCGGATACGAGCCGGTCGACGTGATCTACCGCCGGGTCGATGACGATTTCCTCGACCCCCTCACCTTCCGGCCGGATTCGGCGCTCGGCGTGGCAGGGATCATGGATGTCTACCGCGCCGGCAATGTCACCATCGCCAATGCGCCCGGCACCGGAATTTCCGACGACAAGGCGATCTATTCCTACATGCCGGAGATCGTCGAATTCTACATGGGCCGCAAGGCGATCCTGGAAAACGTGCCGACCTGGCGGTGCTCCGAAGCCGATAGTCTCAACTACGTGCTCGACAATCTCGCCGACCTCGTCGTCAAGGAAGTACACGGCTCCGGTGGCTACGGCATGCTGGTCGGCCCGACCGCGAGCAAGAAGGAAATCGCGTCCTTCGCCGAAAAGCTGCGCGCCAAGCCCGGCAACTACATCGCCCAGCCGACGCTGGCGCTTTCCACCGTGCCTATCATGGTCAAGAAGGGCATTGCGCCCCGGCATGTCGATCTTCGTCCCTACGTTCTGGTCTCCGACAAGGTGCATATCATTCCAGGCGGTCTGACCCGCGTGGCGCTGAAGGAGGGGTCGCTGGTGGTCAATTCCAGCCAGGGCGGCGGTACCAAGGACACCTGGGTGCTGGAGGACTGATCATGCTCGGAAGAACAGCAAACGGACTATTCTGGATGTCGCGCTATCTCGAGCGCGCTGAAAATGTCGCCCGGCTCATCGATGCCGGGTTCCGCATGTCGCTGATCCGCCAGGCCAATGCCGAGGACGATTGGGGCGGCGTTCTCGAAAGCGCCGGCGTGCGCGAGGTCTATGGTGAAAAGTCCGACCGGGTGCTCGGCGCCGACGCGATCAATTTCCTGCTGCGCGACAAGAACAACCCGTCTTCCGTGATCAACTGCATGGAAAATGGGCGCAACAATGCCCGCATGGTGCGCACGGCGCTGACCCGCGAGACCTGGGAAAGCATCAACGAAAGCTGGCTGCAGCTCAACCAGCTTCTGTCCAAGAAGGTGGCGCATGCGAACCTCCCCGACGTGATCGACGTCATCAAGCGGCGCATCGCGCTGATGCGCGGCATGTTCTCCGGCACCCAGCTGCGCGACGAGATCCATAATTTCGCGATGCTCGGCGCCTTTGCCGAACGTGCCGACAACACGGCGCGTATCCTCGACGTCAAATATTACGTGCTGCTGCCGTCGCTGATGCATGTCGGCGGCTCGATCGACAATTTCCACTGGCAGTCGATCCTGCGCTCGGTGTCGGCACACAAATCCTATTCATGGGTCTACGAGTCCGAATACAAGCCGGCCAACATTGCCCACTTCCTGATCCTCAACCGCCGCATGCCGCGTTCGCTCGCCTTCTGCTACGAAGCGATCAACAGCAATCTCGCCCATCTGGCACGCGACTATAAGGGCCAGGTGGCGGCGCACGAGACGGCGGCAAAAACCCGCAACATGCTGCTGACCGCTTCCATCGACCAGATCATGGAGACCGGGCTGCATGAATTCCTCGAGGATTTCATCCTGTCGAACGACAAGCTCGCCACCGAGATCAACGAAGGCTACCGCTTTTATAAATGATAAAAATGAGTTGAGACCATGCGCCTGAAGATCAGCCACATGACGGAATACACCTATGCCGAGCCCGTCGAATTCGCGCTCCAGCGATTGCGGCTGACGCCGCAGGATGGGCCGGGCCAGCATGTGCTGAACTGGCAGACATCGGTGACCGGTGCCGGCCGCGAGGCCGTCTATCTCGACCATTTCGGCAATCGCGTCGAACTGGTCAGCGTCAACGACGGCGCATCGTCGATCAGCGTCATGGCGATGGGCGAGGTCGAGACCGAGGAACGCAACGGCGTGTTCGGCCCGCATATCGGCTATGTGCCGCTCTGGCTCTTCCGCCGCGAGACGGCATTGACCAAGCCGGGCAAGCTGGTGCGGGAATTGGTCAAATCAGTCGACGGCGACGGCGAGCTGGCCAAGATGCACGCCCTCATGGCGGCGATCACCGAGGCGGTCGAGTACAAGAAAGACGTGACCGGTCCCGAGACGACGGCCGAGCAGGCGCTCGAACTCAAGGCCGGCGTCTGCCAGGATCACGCCCACATCTTCATCTCGGCCGCCCGGCTGATGGGCCTGCCCGCGCGCTATGTCTCCGGCTACATGCTCGATGAAAGCGCGATGGATGCCGCAAGCCATGCCTGGGCCGAAGCCCATGTGCCGGGCCTCGGCTGGGTAGGGTTCGACCCCGCCAACTTGATCTGCCCCGATGAGCGCTATGTCCGCATCGCCTCCGGCCTCGACTACGCCGATACCGCGCCGGTTTCGGGAATGATCGTCGGAAGTTCGCCGGAGATGATTGCGGTGACGGTGAGTGTGGAGCAGTAGCTCAACGCGTCGCCGCTCCGTCCATAACTCCCGACGTCGATGCCTCCACCACCGCCAGTGCCGCCATGTTCACCACGCCGCGCGAAGTCACCGACGGCGACAGGATGTGGGCGGGCTGGGCAGCACCCAGCAGGATCGGGCCGACATGCAGCGCGTCCGTCATCGAGCGCACGATGCCGAGCGAGATGTTCGCGGCATCGAGGCTGGGAAATACCAGCAGGTTCGCTTCCCCGGCGAGCGTCGAATTGGGCAGCGCCCGCTTGCGCAGCATTTCATTGAGCGCGGAGCCACCCTGCATTTCACCATCGATCTCGAGGTTGGGCTTGCTCGCGCGGACGAGGGCCAGTGCATCGCGCATCTTCCGTCCGCTTTCGGAATCGCGCGAGCCGAAGTTCGAATGGGCGAGCAGCGCCACCTTGGGTTCGATGTCGAAGCGGCGCATCTCCTCGGCGGCGAGCATCGTCATCTCGGCGATCTCGGCGGCGGTCGGATTGTCGGTCACGAATGTGTCGGCGAGGAAGATCGCGCCCCTTTGCGAAATCAACAGGCTCAGGCCTGAGAACGCACAGACGCCGGGCCGTTTGCCGATGATCTGGCCGACGTCACGCAAATGCCGGTCGTACTGGCCCTCGACCCCGCAGATCAGCGCATCGGCATCGCCACGCTTGACCGCAAGCGCACCAATCACCGTGGCATTGGTGCGCACGACGGTGCGCGCCGCTTCCGGATTGACGCCCTGGCGACCGGCGAGCTGAAAATAGAGGTCGGCATATTCGCGGAAGCGCGGGTCGGCTTCGGGATTGACGATCTCGAAGTCTTCCTCCGGCCGGATCCGCAATCCGTAGCGTTTGAGGCGCGTCTCGATCACCTGCGGCCGGCCGATCAGAATGGCGCGGCCGATATCCTCTTCCTTGAGCACCTGGGCTGCGCGCAGCACGCGTTCGTCCTCGCCCTCGGCGAAGATCACCCGCTTGCTCCGCGCCGCCTTGGCGGCGGCGAAGACCGGCTTCATGATGAAGCCCGACCGGAAGACGAAACGGTTGAGCCGGTCGAAATAGGCATCGTAATCGGCGATCGGACGCGACGCGATGCCGCTTTCCTCCGCAGCCCGCGCGACGGCGGGCGCGATGCGGAGGATCAGCCGCTGGTCGAAGGGCGACGGGATGAGATAATCAGGTCCGAAGATCGGCGTTTCCCCGCCGATCGCCTTGGCCGCAACCTCGTTGACTTCCTCGCGCGCCAATGCCGCGATCGCCTTGACCGCCGCCATCTTCATCTGTTCGTTGATCTCGCGCGCGCCGCAATCGAGCGCACCCCGGAAGATATAGGGAAAGCAGAGGACATTGTTGACCTGGTTGGGAAAATCCGACCGGCCGGTGCAGATCATCGCATCGGGACGGACGGCACGCGCCAACTCAGGCATGATCTCGGGCGTCGGGTTGGCGAGCGCCATGATCAGCGGCTTCTCGGCCATCGATTCCAGGAGTTCCGGCTTGAGCACGCCGGCCGCCGACAGGCCGAGAAACACATCGGCGCCACCGATAGAATCGGCCAGCACCCGCTTGTCGCTCGGCTGCGCATAGACATCCTTCCACGGATCCATCAGCACCGGCCGGCCGACATAGACGAGGCCTTCGAGGTCGTGAACCCAGATATTCTCGCGCTTGGCGCCGAGCTCGACGAGAAGATTGAGGCAAGCGAGCGCCGCGGCACCCGCGCCCGATGCCACGATCTTGACGTTGGAGAGCGTCTTGCCGGCCAGTTCGAGCCCGTTGAGGATCGCGGCGGCGACAATGATCGCGGTGCCATGCTGGTCGTCGTGGAAGACGGGGATGTTCATCTTCTCGCGGAGCTGTCGCTCGACCTCAAAGCACTCCGGCGCCTTGATATCCTCGAGATTGATGCCGCCAAATGTCGGCTCCAGCGCCGAGATCGTGTTGACCATGGCCTCAATGCCGGATGCGTCGATTTCGATGTCGAACACATCGATGCCGGCAAATTTCTTGAACAGGACGGCCTTGCCCTCCATCACCGGCTTGGAGGCGAGCGGACCGATATTGCCGAGGCCGAGCACCGCGGTGCCATTGGAAACCACGCCGACGAGGTTGGCCCGCGACGTATATTCGGCGGCCATATCGGGGTTATCGCGAATGGCAAGGCAGGGTGCCGCCACGCCGGGCGAGTAGGCCAGCGCCAGGTCTCGCTGGTTGCCCAGCGGCTTTGTCGCCATGATTTCAAGTTTACCGGGCCTGGGATGACGGTGGTAGAATAGCGCCTGCTCGTCGAGATCCCCGCTCGCTGGCTCGGATTTCACCTTGTCTTCATCCATGATCGACTCCCTGAATATCGGGCGTGAGGTTTAACCGATTTCTCGGCCAAATCCAGTTCGTTTATAATGATGGGCTCGCGTGGCTCCACGGTCTGCCAACTCCATGCCAGTCATGCGTGATCTCGGCTATTCATTCGCGTGGGATAACCATCAATGAAAGTCATTTGCCACCTCCGCCCGGCGCTTCTATCGGATATTGACAGGTCCGAAATATCAGAGGAATGCGCCGATTTCAGAATTTCTGGATAGCCTGATTGTCGAAGCGCAGGCGCCGATGATGCTGTTCGCACTGACCGGGGCTTTCCTGGCCGGACTCGCGCGCGGCTTTTCCGGTTTCGGCAGCGGGCTGATTTTCATGCCGATCGCCTCGGCGGCACTTGGTCCACGTGTCGCGGTGGCATCGCTGCTGGTGTTCGATTTTATCGTCGCCGGAGTGCCGCTGATCCGCAATTTCGCCAAGACCAGCGTTCTCGGCCTGTTGCCGATCGCAATCGGCATCTCGATTTTCATTCCGCTCGGCGGCTGGGCGGCTGCCCATGGCGATCCCGTGACGATACGCTGGTGCCTGTCGGCAGTGGTATTTGCTTCGCTGGCGATGATCACCAGCGGCTTCAAATGGTATGGCACGGAGACACTGCCCATCGCCCTAGGACTCGGCGCGCTGTCGGGTTTTCTCGGCGGCATGGCCGCGCTCTCCGGCATTGTCATCGTGATCTATTGGCTGGCGCGCGACATGGAGCCCAGCCAGATGCGCGCCAACATGTTCACGCTGCTCGCACTGACCGCTGTCGTGTCGGCAGTCACCTATGCCTTGAACGGCATGCTGACCGCGCATGTATTCCGCGTCGCGATATTGATGCTTGCGCCCTATATCGCTGGCACGTGGATCGGCTCTTCGGTGTTCCACCTGGCGTCCGCCCAGACGTTCCGCCGTATCGTCTATGTCATGATCTTCGTTTCGGGGGTCATGGGCCTGCCGTTGCTCGACTCGGCATTCGGCCGCTGAAATGAGAACGGGCGGCCGAAGCCGCCCACTTTCGATGATCAAAGCTCGATTCTCAGAGCGTCACGCGTTTTCCCGTCGTAGCACTCTCCAGCGCTGCATCGGCCAATTGGAGGGCAATCAGCCCATCCGTGCCCGAGGGTCTGATCGCCGTGCCCTTCTCGATCGCCGAGATGAAGGATGCGATCTCGTTGGCATAGGCTTCGGTATAGCGGGTCATGAAGAAATCATGCAGCGGCGGGCGGGTGTAGCCGTCGCCATTGGCGATCTCGATCGACACCGGGCGCTGGTTCTCGGCCGAGACGACGCCCTTCGAGCCGTGCACCTCGATGCGCTGATCATAGCCGTAGGTGGCACGGCGAGAGTTGGAAATGATTGCCTGCTTGCCGGACTTGGTCTCGAGGATGACGCTCACGGAATCGAAATCGCCCGCCTCGCCGATCTCGGGATCGACCAGCACGGCGGCATGGGCCGACACCGAAGCGACCTCTTCGCCGAGCAGGAAGCGCGCCATGTCGAAATCATGGATCGTCATGTCGCGGAAGATGCCGCCGGAGCGCTTGATGTAATCGACAGGCGGAGCGCCCGGGTCGCGCGACGTGATGGTGACCATCTCGACGTCACCGATCTTGCCCGCGTCGATCGCCGCGCGAACCGCCATGAAATGCGGATCGAAGCGGCGATTGAAGCCGACCATCAGCTTGGCGCCGGTTTCTTCCACCACCTTGAGGCAGGTTCTCACCCGCTCGGAATCGAGATCGATCGGCTTTTCACAGAAGATCGCCTTGCCGGCACGGCTGAAGCGCTC
The DNA here is from genome assembly GCF_024707525.1 of Rhizobium sp. TH2. Lineage (NCBI taxonomy): Bacteria > Pseudomonadati > Pseudomonadota > Alphaproteobacteria > Hyphomicrobiales > Rhizobiaceae > Rhizobium > Rhizobium sp. TH2. Next base: position 3,753,628 of record NZ_CP062231.1, read on the forward strand.
GATGAGGTCGGCATGCGTATCGGTCGGCGTGCAGATCACGACGGCATCGATATCGTTGGCAGCCTCGATCTGGCTGATCGAGCGGACCTCGGCGCCATATTGCGCGGAAAGCGCATTGGCGGCATCCGCGAAGGCGTCGGCGACGGCCACGAGCTTCGCATCGGGATTGGCACTGACAGCCTTCGCATGCACCTTGCCGATGCGTCCCGCACCGAGAACGCCAAATCTTACCGTCATCTTGCTCTCCCTAGAATTTGATTTGCGCTGGTCTAGCAAAACGGAACAACCGGATCAATCTCTCACTTTTGGAATATTCATTCTAACTTGTGGTTTTTGAATATGGTGTTTCATTCACGCCGCAGTGACTTGAACGCCGCCCATCAAAGTGTCATTGGCTGATATCGCAGCGTCAGGAGGATCGATGACCGACAAGAAAAACAAGCAGCCCTTCTATCTCATCGATACGGACGCGGATTTCTATCGTCCGCTCGGCGTGCGGCTGGCGATCTGCATATCGGTGGCGTGCTGGGCGGCAATCGAAATCTACAATGGCGACGGCTTCTGGGGCGTTCTTTCGGGTGCAGCGGCAGCCTATTGCGTCTATGCGCTTTTCCTGAGCTATAATCCCCCGCCCAAGGTTGAGGCGCCAGTCCGTCCCGCTGATGACGACGAAGAGGACGCTGAAACGGAAGCAGAAGCGCCGAAAGACGACGAACCGCCCAAGACCTAACCAATCAGCGAAATTGCGTCGTCGATCAAGCGGTTGGCGATCGTCATGCGGATCGTTGCAGGACCGCGATAATCGGGATGCACCACATCGGGATGATTGTTGCGGGCGAACGAGCGGCGGCGTTCCCGCAGGTCGATATCCGATTTGCAACTCGAGAGGTCGAGATCCTGGCTGATCTCCTCCTTCGATAGCCGGTCGAGCCATGCCGGCGGCTGCGGCGGCGCATCCACGGGAAAGACCGGCAGTCCTTCACCGTAATCGGAATAGAGATCGGCGAAATCACCGCGATCCGGCTCACCGCCGTCAGACAGGCCTGCAAGAAGGGTGGCGCCGAGGCCAGTCATCCGCCGTGCGGGGCCTGCGTCTTCCTCTTCCTGCTCTTCCGGCTCCAGTCCGTCGAGCACGGTTTCGAACAGCGATTTTCCAAAGACCGGCATCGGCATCCTTTCCTCGCGGGGAACCTGCATAGCGATCGGAACTGGTCCCGGCCATTCCTAGAGCTCACAGTCGATTCTATTGTAGTTTACCTACCGGAATCGGGGTCAGCAGGCCGCCAAACGCGGTTTTTCCTCGTCTCATTAACGATTTTTTTGAAAAGTATTACTTTTTGAAGATTCCATTTGACAGTCACCGGCATTTGAATGCAGTTTGCCGACCGGCGCGTGGGAGGAAAACCTAGCTCGTTTGAGATCGTAACCGCATAAACCTTTGAAAAGGTGTGGGGTGCGCAATCGATGATCCTGACGACCTCCGGTGCTGCCGGACAGGGGCCGCGCCGCTGACTACAACCTAGGGAGAGAACCTAATGAAACTCATCACATCGCTGCTTGCAGCCGCAGCCATGACCGTCGCGGCGTTTGTCGCTCCGGCATTCGCGGCGGACAAGGGCACCGTCGGCATTTCCATGCCGACCAAGACCTCCACTCGCTGGATTTCCGACGGCGAAACCATGGAGAAGCTGTTCAAGGACGCCGGCTACACGCCTGACCTCCAGTTCGCCGACGACGACATTCCGAACCAGCTCGCCCAGATCGAGAACATGGTCACCAAGGGTGCCAAGGTTCTCATCGTCGCTGCGATCGACGGCACCACGCTGTCCGACATCCTGCAGAAGGCCCATGACGCTGGCGTCAAGGTCATCGCTTACGACCGCCTGATCCGCGATTCCGGCAATGTCGATTACTACGCGACCTTCGACAACTTCCAGGTCGGCGTTCTCCAGGCGACCTCGCTCGTCGAGGGCCTGAAGGCGAAGTTCCCGGGCGTGAAGCCTTACAATGTCGAACTCTTCGGCGGTTCGCCGGACGACAACAACGCCTTCTTCTTCTATGACGGCGCGATGAGCGTTCTTCAGCCCCTGATCGACTCCGGCGATATCGCCATCAAGTCGGGCCAGATGGGCATGGACCAGGTCGGTACGCTGCGCTGGGACGGCGCTGTCGCACAGGCCCGCATGGAAAACCTGCTGTCCTCGACCTATACCGATGCGAAGGTCAACGGCGTTCTGTCGCCTTATGACGGCCTCTCGATCGGCATCCTGTCGGCCCTCAAGGGCGTCGGCTACGGTTCGGGCGACATGGTCATGCCCGTCGTCACCGGCCAGGACGCCGAGCTGCCGTCGGTCAAGTCGATCCTTGCCGATGAACAGTATTCGACCGTCTTCAAGGACACCCGCGAACTCGCCAAGGTCGCCGTGGGCATGGTCGATGCGATCATGAACGGCAAGGAGCCCGAGATCAACGACACCAAGACCTACGACAATGGTGTCAAGGTCGTTCCGTCCTACCTCCTGAAGCCGGTTGCAGCCGACAAGTCCAACGTCAAGGACATTCTGGTCGGCGCCGGTTACTACACCGAAGACCAGATCAACAACTGATCGGTTGATCGATCTTCTGGGGCCTGCATTCAACTGCAGGCCCCTTCTCACTTCCGGAGTGAAATCCTATAGTCCCCGGCGGATCCATGAAGGATCATCCGTGGTGGAACAGCAGGTTATGACTGATATAATTCTAGAAATGCGGAACATTACGAAGGCCTTTCCAGGCGTCAAGGCCCTGGATGATGTGAGCTTCAAGGTCCGCGAAGGCGAAATTCACGCCCTGGTCGGCGAAAATGGCGCCGGAAAATCCACCCTCATGAAGGTGCTGAGCGGCGTCTATCCCGCCGGGACCTACGAGGGCGAAATCATCTATGACGGTGAAGCCCGGCGCTTCTCGACGATCTCCGACAGCGAGCATCTTGGCATCATCATCATCCACCAGGAACTCGCGCTGGTGCCGCTGCTGTCGATCGCGGAGAACATCTTTCTCGGCAACGAGATCGCCACCAATGGCGTCATCGACTGGCCGCAGACCTTCGCCCGCACCAAGGAACTGCTGACCAAGGTCGGCCTCAAGGAACCGCCCGCCACGCTGATCACCGACATCGGCGTTGGCAAGCAGCAGCTGGTGGAAATCGCCAAAGCGCTTTCCAAGAAAGTGCGGCTGTTGATCCTCGACGAACCGACCGCATCGCTCAACGAAACGGATTCCGACGCGCTGCTCAAGCTGCTGATGGAATTCCGCAAGCAGGGCATGACCTCGATCATCATTTCCCACAAGCTCAACGAGATCCGCAAGGTCGCCGACCAGATCACCATCCTGCGCGACGGCGGCACGGTGGAGACGCTGGACGCCCATACCGGTGACGTCAGCGAAGATCGCATCATCAAGGGCATGGTCGGCCGCGACATGGAAGACCGCTATCCGCCGCGCGACGTGGCGATCGGCGAAATGCTGCTCGAAGTGAAGAACTGGAACGTCTTCCACCAGAACCACCGCGACCGGCAGTTCCTGCACAATGTGAACCTCAACGTCCGGGCGGGCGAAGTCGTCGGCATCGCAGGCCTGATGGGCGCCGGCCGCACCGAGACCGCGATGAGCATTTTCGGCAAGGCCTGGGGCCACAAGATCACCGGCGAGGTGCTGATGCACGGCAAGCCGGTCGATGTCAGCACCATTCCGCGCGCCATCGACGCGGGCCTCGCCTATGTCACCGAGGACCGCAAGCAGTTGGGCCTCGTGCTGATCAACAACATCATGCACAACACCACGCTCGCCAACCTCAACAAGGTCGCGAATGTCGGCGTGATTGACGAGCACGCCGAGCGAAAGGTCGCGGGCGATTATCGCACGCGGCTACGCATCCGCTCGCACTCGATCATGCAGGAAGCCGTCAACCTCTCGGGCGGCAACCAGCAGAAGGTGGTGCTGTCGAAATGGCTGTTTACCAATCCCGAAGTGCTGATTCTCGACGAGCCGACCCGCGGCATCGACGTCGGCGCCAAGTATGAAATCTACACCATCATCAACCAGCTCGCCGCTGAAGGAAAAGGCATTCTGATGATATCATCGGAAATGCCGGAATTGCTCGGCACCTGCGACCGCATCTACGTGATGAACGAAGGCCGCATCGTCGCCGAACTTTCCAAAGAAGAAGCAAGCCAGGAAACAATCATGCGCGCCATCATGCGCTCCGGGGAGAAGCACTAATGGTCTCCGATACCACCACCGAAAAATCGCAGCCGGCCTTCGGAGAATATTTCCGCAAGAACATACGCGAATACGGTCTGTTGATCGCACTCGTCGTCATCATGCTGTTCTTCCAGATCATCACCGGCGGCGTGCTGTTCCGGCCGGTCAATCTCACCAACCTGATCCTGCAGAATTCCTTCATCGTCATCATGGCGCTGGGCATGCTGCTGATCATCGTTGCGGGTCATATCGACCTCTCCGTGGGTTCGATCGCAGCCTTCGTCGGCGGCATATCGGCGATCATGCTGGTGAAATTCGGCTGGCATTTCTCGATCGTCGTGCCGCTATGTCTGATCATTGGCGGCCTTGCCGGCGCCGCACAGGGCTACTGGATCGCATATCAGAAGATTCCGGCCTTCATCGTGACGCTGGCCGGCATGCTCGTCTTCCGCGGCCTGACTTACCTGGTGCTGTCGAACCGTCCTCTCGGTCCTTTCCCGAAGGACTTCCAGATGCTTTCGACCGGGTTCATTCCCGATTTCCTGTCGTTCACGGATCCTTCGACCAGCCTGATCAAGAACTATCTGGCGCTTATCGTCGTGTTGGTCCTGGTCGGCCTTGCCATGTATTACGGCTTCCGCGGCCGCAGCCGGAACGAGGCGCACGGCACGGAAAACGAACCCTTCCTGTTTTTCGCGCTGCAGATGGGCATCATCGGCGTCGTCGCGGTCTTCCTAGGCTTCCAGCTTTCGACCTATCGCGGCCTGCCCAACGTGCTCGTCGTCATGGGTGTGCTGATCGCGCTCTATACGTTCGTCACCAACCGCTCCACGATCGGCCGCCGCATCTATGCGATGGGTGGCAATGAGAAGGCGGCAAAACTCTCGGGCATCAATACCGAGCGGCTGACCTTCCTGACCTTCGTCAACATGGGTGTGCTTGCGGCGCTCGCCGGCATGATCATCGCAGCGCGTCTCAATTCGGCGACGCCGAAGGCTGGCGTCGGCATCGAACTCGACGTCATCGCCGCCTGCTTCATCGGCGGCGCCTCGGCATCCGGCGGCGTCGGCAAGATCACCGGCGCGGTGATCGGTGCTTTCATCATGGGCGTCATGAACAACGGCATGTCGCTCATGGGTCTGTCGATCGATTACCAGCAGTTGGTCAAGGGACTGGTTCTGCTGCTCGCCGTCTATTTCGACGTCTACAACAAGAGAAAAGGCTGAGGAACAACGCGGGCCAACCGCCCCACCTCACGAATGCTCCTGCCATGAAATTCGGGATCTCGTGTCCCGTCTCGGGCCGGGCATGCCATCGAAAGGAATAAGAAAGTGCTGATTTCGCAGATCAGAGATAACTCGGGTGCCATCACCGTCGCCGTCCGCGAACAGGGCGGAGAAGCCCGCGCCGTGAAGAACGCACCGAGCGTCTACGCGCTCGCCATGGAAGCCGCCGATAGCGACAAGTCGCTGGCCGATATCATTGCCGCCCATGGTCTCGGCGATGTCGTGGACCTGACCAAAGCCCGCGACGAGGGCCGTTTCCTGCCGCCGATCACCCATCCCGATCCGGCGCATATCCACCTGACCGGCACCGGCCTTACCCATCTCGGCTCGGCCGCGACGCGCGATTCCATGCACAAGAAGACGACGGAAGCTGCCGAGGAGACGCTGACGGACTCGATGAAGATGTTCCGCATGGGTCTTGAGAACGGCAAGCCGAAGCCGGGCGAGAGGGGCGTACAGCCCGAATGGTTCTACAAGGGCAACGGCACGCAGGCCGTCGCGGGCGAGCAGCCGTTGACCTCCCCCTCCTTCGCGCTCGATGGCGGCGAAGAGCCGGAGATGGCGGGCATCTATGTGATCGGCAAGCACGGCGCGCCGTTCCGCGTCGGATTTGCCGTGTCCAACGAATTCTCCGACCACGTCACCGAGCGGATCAACTACCTCTATCTCGCCCATTCCAAGCTGCGGCAGGCGAGCTTCGGCCCGGAAATCCGCATCGGCGCTCCGCCGGAGGATATCCGTGGCACGTCGCGCATCCGCCGCGGTGACAAGGTGATTTTCGAAAAGCCCTTCCTGTCGGGCGAGGCGAACATGAGCCACACCTTCGCCAACCTCGAATACCATCATTTCAAGTACAGCTTGTTCCGCCAGCCGGGCGACATACATGTGCATATGTTCGGCACCGCAACGCTTTCCTTCGCCGACGGCATCAAGCCGGAAGCCGGCGACGTCTTCGAAATCGAGGTCCCCGAATTCGGCATGGCGTTGCGCAATCCGCTTGCGATCGCGTCAGAGGAAGATGCTACCGTCCGCACACTTTAAGGGCTCTCACCCTTCAATCCTGACCAGGAGATACAAATGGCACTTCACCAGAACCTGATCGCCGGCGAATGGACCGGTGGTGATGCTATCCCCAACATCAATCCGTCCGACACCAATGAAATCGTCGGCGAATATGCCCGCGGCACCGCCGACGACATGAAGAATGCCATCGCTGCCGCGAAGGCGGCCTTCCCCGCCTGGTCGCGCTCGGGCATTCTCGAACGCCATGCGATCCTCAGGAAGACCTCCGACGAGATTCTTGCCCGCAAGGACGAACTCGGCGCGCTGCTATCGCGCGAAGAAGGCAAGACACTTCCCGAGGGCATCGGCGAGGTCATCCGCGCTGCCCAGATCTTCGATTTCTTCGCCGGCGAGACGCTGCGCCTGACCGGCGAAACCGTGCCCTCGGCACGCCCGAATATCGGTGTCGATATCACCCGTGAGCCGATCGGCGTCGTCGGCATCATCACGCCGTGGAACTTCCCCATCGCCATTCCGGCCTGGAAGATCGCGCCGGCGCTCTGCTACGGCAACACCGTCGTCTTCAAGCCGGCCGAACTGGTTCCTGGTTCCGCCTGGGCGATCGTCGATATCCTGCACCGTGCGGGCCTGCCCAAGGGCGTGCTCAACCTTGTCATGGGCAAGGGCTCGGTCGTCGGCCAGGCGATGCTCGACAGCCCCGATCTCGCGGGTCTCACCTTCACCGGCTCCCAAGGCACGGGCAAGCGCGTGGCGCTGGCCTCGATCGAGCATAACCGCAAGTTCCAGCTCGAAATGGGCGGCAAGAACCCCTTCGTCGTGCTCGACGATGCCGACCTTACCGTTGCCGTCGAAGCTGCCGCGAACTCCGCCTTCTTCGCCACCGGCCAGCGTTGTACGGCATCCTCGCGCATCATCGTCACCGAAGGCATCCATGACCGCTTCGTCGAAGCGCTGACGGCGCGGCTCTCGGGCCTCAATGTCGACAACGCGATGAAGCAGGGCACCCATATCGGCCCGGTCGTCGATCCCTCACAGCTCAAGCAGGACGAAGACTATATCGAGATCGGCAAGCAGGAAGGCGCCAAGCTGGTCATCGGCGGCAATCGCGTCGAACGCGAAACGCCCGGCTACTATCTGGCCCCTGCCCTGTTCACCGAGGCGACCAACCAGATGCGCATCTCCCGCGAGGAGATCTTCGGGCCAGTGGCGTCAGTCATCCGCGTCAAGGATTACGACGAGGCGCTCGCCACCGCCAACGACACGCCGTTCGGCCTGTCATCCGGCATAGCCACAACCAGCCTGAAATATGCCACCCATTTCAAGCGCAATGCCGAAGCCGGCATGGTGATGGTCAACCTGCCGACCGCCGGCGTCGATTTCCATGTGCCGTTCGGCGGCCGCAAGGGCTCGTCCTTCGGCTCCCGTGAACAGGGCAAATACGCAAACGAGTTCTTCACTACGGTGAAGACCGCTTACACGCTGGCATGATCAAAGTGCCCAGGTGCTGGCACCGGGGCCACTCTATCAAGGACGACGACGCATGAAAAAGAAGGCGGAATGGCCGCGCAGACTGAGATCGCAGGAATGGTATGGCGGCACGAGCCGTGATGTCATTTATCACCGCGGCTGGATGAAGAATCAGGGCTATCCGCACGACCTGTTCGACGGGCGTCCGGTGATCGGAATCCTCAACACCTGGTCGGACATGACACCGTGCAACGGCCATCTCCGCGAGCTTGCCGAAAAGGTGAAGGCGGGCGTTTGGGAAGCCGGCGGCTTCCCGATGGAAGTGCCGGTATTCTCGGCATCCGAAAACACCTTCCGTCCGACGGCGATGATGTACCGCAATCTCGCCGCACTCGCGGTCGAGGAGGCGATCCGTGCCCAGCCCATGGACGGTTGCGTGCTGCTGGTCGGCTGCGACAAGACCACGCCGTCGCTGATCATGGGAGCCGCATCCGTAGACCTGCCGTCGATCGTCGTCACCGGCGGGCCGATGCTGAACGGCTATTTCCGCGGTGAACGCGTCGGCTCGGGCACGCATCTGTGGAAGTTCTCCGAAATGGTCAAGGCCGGCGAGATGACGCAGGCCGAGTTCCTCGAAGCCGAAGCCTCGATGAGCCGCTCGTCGGGCACCTGCAACACGATGGGCACTGCCTCCACCATGGCATCCATGGCCGAGGCGCTCGGCATGGCGCTGTCGGGCAATGCCGCCATCCCGGGGGTCGATTCCCGCCGCAAGGTCATGGCGCAGCTCACCGGCCGCCGGATCGTCCAGATGGTCAAGGATGACCTGACGCCATCGGACATCATGACGAAGCACGCCTTCGAAAACGCCATCCGCACCAATGCGGCTATTGGCGGCTCCACCAACGCCGTCATCCACCTGCTTGCCATGGCGGGCCGGGTCGGCATCGATCTGACGCTTGACGACTGGGACCGTTGCGGCCGCGACGTGCCGACCATCGTCAACCTGATGCCGTCGGGCAAATACCTGATGGAAGAGTTCTTCTATGCCGGCGGCCTGCCCGTGGTGCTCAAGCGTCTCGGCGAAGCGGGTCTCCTGCACAAGGACGCGATCACGGTCTCCGGCGAAACCGTCTGGGATGAGGTCAAGGACGTCGTCAACTGGAACGAAGACGTCATCCTGCCGGCCGAAAAGGCGCTGACCCAATCGGGCGGCATTGTGGTGCTGCGCGGCAACCTCGCGCCCAAGGGTGCGGTGCTGAAGCCATCGGCCGCGTCGCCGCATCTGCTGACACATCGCGGCCGGGCCGTGGTGTTCGAGAATATCGACGACTACAAGGCCAAGATCAACGACGACAATCTCGACATCGACGAGACCTGCATCATGGTCATGAAGAACTGTGGTCCGAAGGGCTATCCCGGCATGGCCGAAGTCGGCAATATGGGGCTTCCCCCGAAAGTGCTGAAGAAGGGCATCACCGACATGGTCCGCATCTCCGATGCGCGGATGTCCGGCACCGCCTACGGCACCGTCATCCTGCACACCTCGCCGGAAGCGGCGGTCGGAGGACCGCTCGCGGTTGTTCGGAACGGTGACTTCATCGAGGTGGATGTGCCCAACCGTCGCATTCATCTCGACATCTCGGAAGAGGAAATGGCGCGCCGGTTGGCGGCCTGGCAGCCCAACCATGATCTGCCGACATCGGGCTATGCCTGGCTGCACCAGCAGCATGTCCAGGGTGCCGACACCGGTGCCGACCTCGACTTCCTCAAAGGGTGTCGTGGAAATGCTGTCGGCAAGGATAGCCATTGACGTTGTAGGCAAGCGCGGCCAATTTGGTCATATATGACCACTGTCGGAACGCACATGTCGCGAGTCAGCTTGAAGGATGCAAGAGCCGGGTTATCTGTCCTGATCGATCAGGCCAGCAAAGGGGAATTCGTGACGATCACGCGTCACGGAAAGCCTGCGGCAGTGCTTGTCGGCATCGAGGCCGCCGAGGCGGCACGAAAGGCGATGCATAGCGAAAGGCCCAATTTCGGCGAGTATATCATGCGATTTCCTGGGGGCATCGACCTCGACCGCAGCCAATCGAAGATGCGCTAACGACAACTCTCAATTTATGCCCCTTGAAATAATTCCTATCCGCACCATATAGTGTTCAACGATGTCATAATTCCTTAACCATATGGGTTTATGAACATCAGTATTCGATTTTCCAGTGACCACGGATGTACTGGCACTGTAGAGGATCGGATGTCGGAGAGGTCAGGCTGAAATCGCCTGGCCTTTTTGTTTTCTAGCCAGCGAGTTCACCCGCCTTTCGACGCGATATAATCACGCGCGACGCGCTGCATCTGCGCACAATCCATCACCACTCCGTGTCCGGCGTAGACCGTACCCACATCGAGTGACGCCAGCCGGCGCATCGTGCGAAGATAGGTCTCGACATCCGCCCCGGGAATATCGTCGACGAGCCCCTCGTCGTAGATCGCATCGGCGCTGAAGAAATCGCCATTGCGCTCATCGAGCAGCGCGATCGAGCCAGGTGAATGTCCCGGCAGGTGAAGCACGGTGAACTTGCGATTCCCCAGATCGACCGCGTCACCTTCATCGAGGAATTCCGTTAGCGGTGCTGGCGTCAGCGCGTAATTCGCGATCGTCCAATCCAGCGCGGGTAATGCCGTGACCGGCGGCTCGATTTCAACGAATGCCGATGCCAGCGTGCCTGCATCGTCCATCTCGGCAAAGGTATGCGCCTCGATCCGGTGCCCCGCACGGCGCTCATATTCGTGGAACGAGCCGACATGATCGACATGCGCATGCGAAGCGATCGCCAACACAGGATGGCCCATTGCCGGCGAGACCTCCGTCAGACTCCGGACGCCGACACCGAAATCGAGCTGGATATCGAAATCGCGGCCCTCGATCCGATAGAGATTGGCTCGGAAGAACCCATGCACATGCGGTTCGGTGAACCGCGTGATTCCGGGTGCCAGGACGGTGGTTTCGAACCAGGGCTTGATGAGCATCACCCGGCTCGCAAGGGCATTTCCCCCACGCTGGGAATATTGCCATCGAGGAAAATCAGTGCGCTCATCAGGTTGCCGGCCTTCGTTAGCGCCACGTGGTCGGGCTCCTCGTCGATGACGCTGATGGGCACCGGCAGGCCATAGCTCGGATTGTCGAGCGTCCTGGCAATACTGTCCTTCATCAGGTCCATGAACTGCACGCCTGGCCCGGCGAACACCAGCGGAATCGGGTCGAACATGCTGAAGAGATTGGAGAGCCCAGTGCCGATTGCCCGACCGGCCTCATGAAACGCCTCGCGCTCGGGACCATCCGCGGCGCGCGCCTTGTTGGCCAGCGCCTCCAGTTGGGCAGGCGTAGGCTCTTCTGCCAGCATCTTGCCGATATCTTCCCCCATCGCCGCGCGCCAGATCGAATGTTGCCCGGCATAGGCTTCGATGCAGCCGTGCCGGCCGCAGCGGCAAAGTGCGCCATCCGGTTTGTAGCACATATGGCCGAATTCGACCGCCGACGAGGCGATGCCGGAGAACAGACGGCCGTTGAGATAAAGCCCCATGCCGATGCCGATGGTCATCAGCACGGCTGCGAAATTCGGGCCGTAGCGTTCGGGCGCGCGCCAGCGCAGCGCTTCGGCGATCATGTTGCATTCATTGGCAAGCTCGGTGGGCGCGCCGAATTCGCGTTCCAACGCAGCACCGATCGGTATGTCGCCCACATCGATCACCGGCGAAGACAAGAAGATCTTGCCGTCGCCATCGACAATGCCTTCGACGCCAACGCTGATCCGCGCCAGCGGCCCGATTTCATCGCGCTGGTCGTCGAGCAGCGACCTGAGGGTGCCGATCATCGAAGAGATGAGTTCGTCTGATGTCATCGCCTTGGTCTTGACCGCGTCCGTGCGCGAGCCGAGGAGATTGCCCGAATAGTCATAGATATCGGCGCTGATCATGTTCAGTGCCAGCCGCATGATGGCGATAGATGCATAGCGCGGATTGGGAAGTAGCCGCACCTGCGGCCGCCCGCGCCGTTGGCCAATGGGCTCGCCGACCTGCTCGGCGGTCAGCACGTCGCGCTCCATCAGGCTGTTGGTGATGACCGTCACGGTGGAAGCCGACAAGCCCGTCGCTGCACTGAGTTCGGTACGCGACAGGTTTCCATTGCGGCGCAGCGCCATCAGAATACCGAACTGGTTCTGGCGGCGCACGTCATCAGGACGCACGATAATGCTCACAGGCAGGCTCCTCCCGCGAAGGCCTGCTGCGGTGCAAAATAATCTTTGCAACGCAACAGCTTAGGCCTCCATCAAAATCCATCTTGACACAGGTTGCATTGTGCGTCACTACTTTTTTCGAACCTCGAAAAAAAGAGGCTCAGGAGCGGCCAGACGAGCCGGATGCGTAGGTAAGAGGACAGCATCCGGGCCACGCGGCCAAATTTTGTTGATGCGATTCCGCATCGGGAGGACAAGATGAAGAAATTAGCAATCGCGCTCGCCAGCGCCGTATTCGTGATGTCTGCCGCGGGCGCTGCCCTGGCCAAGGACAAGACCATCGCCGTATCCTGGAAGATCTTCCAGGAAGAGCGTTGGAAGACCGACGAAGCCGTCATCAAGAAGATCGTCGAAGCCAATGGCGACAAGTATATTTCCGCTGACGCCCAGGGTTCGGCCGCCAAGCAGCTGACCGACATCGAATCTCTGATGTCGCAAGGCGCTGACATCCTGATCATTTGCCCTTGGGATTCCGAAGCGATCCTGCCGGCAGTTGAAAAGGCCGCCTCGGAAGGTATTCCGATGATCGCCTACGACGTGCAGATCGAGCATCCCTCGGTTCTCTACATGACCTTCAATAATGTCGGCGTCGGTCGCCTGATGACCGAAGAGCTGCTGAAGGTGAAGAACGAAGGCAACTTCGCCATCATCAAGGGCGACCCAGGCGATCCGAACGCCACCTTCCTTCTCCAGGGCATGATGGAAGTACTCAAGACGCAGATCGACGCCGGCAAGATCAAGATCGTTGCCGAAGCGTCGTCGGATGGCTGGAAGCCGGAAAATGCCCAGAAGAACATGGAACAGATCCTGACGTCGAACGACAACAAGATCGACGCCGTTCTTTCCGAGAACGACGGCATGGCCGGCGGCGTCGTTGCCGCGCTTCAGGCACAGGGTCTCGCGGGCGATGTTCCGGTCACCGGCCAGGACGGCGACAAGGCCGCTCTGAACCGCGTTGCCCAGGGCACTCAGCTCGTGTCGGTCTGGAAGGACTCCCGCGAACTCGGCAAGCTCGTTTCCGAAGCAGCTCTGATGCTCGTCGACGGCAAAACCTTTGCTGACATCCCGAACGTGACGAAGTTCAAGGACGGCGCCCGCAAGGTTGAAGTCGACGCTGTTCTGCTGACCCCGACCGCGATCACCAAGGACAACCTGAACCTCGTCATCGACGCAGGCTGGGTTGACAAGGCCACGGTTTGCGCAGGCGTCGCAGCCGGCGCGGTCGCAGCTTGCAACTAAGCTGACGGCAGGTCCTGAATAAGCGCGCCGCCCTTTGCAAAGAGGGCGGCGCGTTTTACAAGTGATGACACGACTGGCGCCGTCTCTGCGGGGAGCGGCGCAGGCAAGAACGAAAAACAGGGATGAGCAATCCCGAAACCGAGGGGAGTGCGCCGCATGAGCAACGCGCAAGTATCCAGTGGCCCGGCCATACAGGAAGAAGGTGCTGTAAAAACCTTCCTCAGAGCGACGGAAATCGACACGCGCATGCTGGGCATGATCGGCGCATTGATCGCGATCTGGGTCGGCTTCAATGCCTATGGCTATTTCATCAACGGCTTCGGCGCCTTCCTGACCTATCGAAACCTGTGGAACCTGTCCGTCCAGACATCGTCCATCACGGTTATGGCCACGGGCATGGTGCTGATCATCGTGACCCGGAACATTGACCTCTCGGTCGGCTCGATGCTCGGCGTGACCGCCATGTTGATGGGCGCGCTACAGGTCTGGGTCCTTCCGACCTATCTCGGCATCGGCCATCCCGCCATATGGATCATCACGGTCATCTTCGGATTGATCGTCGGCTGCGCCATCGGCTCGTTCCAGGGCTATCTGATCGCCTATCTGGAGATTCCATCCTTCATTGTCACGCTTGGCGGCATGCTCGTCTGGCGCGGCGCGGCGTGGTGGGTCGCCCGCGGTGAAACGATTTCGCCGCTCGACCAGACCTTCGTTCTTATCGGTGGCGGTCCATATGGTTCGATCGGGGCGATGGCGAGCTGGATAGTCGCGGTCATCGCCTGCGTCGGCATCATTTTCATGATCATGAACGCACGGCGCCAGCGCGCCCGCTTCGGCTTTCCCATGCGCCCCGTCTGGGCCGAATACCTGATCGGCGGCATGAGCACGGTCATCGTTCTCGGCGCCACCTGGATCATGAACAGTTACTACTGGCCGAAGGGTATCGTTCGCAACTACGCCAAGGCAAACAACCTCGATCCCGCAGTGCTGGGCGATATCGGCCATGGCTGGGCTATTCCCGTACTGATCGCGCTTTTCATCGTCATGGCAATGACATTCGTCACGACGCGCACCAAGTTCGGCCGCTATGTCTTCGCCATGGGTGGCAATCCTGAAGCGGCCGATCTCGCCGGTATCAACACCAAGCGACTGACGATGCTCATCTTCTCGCTGATGGGTGTGCTGGTCGGCATCTCCGCCTGTATTTCATCGGCACGCCTGACGTCATCGACCGTGGCGCTCGGTCAGTTCGACGAACTCTATGTCATCGCCGCTGCCGTCATCGGCGGTACGTCGCTGGCCGGCGGCTCGGGTACGATCTACGGCGCCATGATCGGCGCGCTGATCATGCAGTCACTCTATTCCGGCATGGTGCTGATCGGCTTCGATGCGGCGATCCAGGCCATGGTCGTCGGTATCGTACTCGTACTCGCCGTCTACATCGACACCGTCTATCGCAAGCACGCCAAGTAAGGGAGGGTCGTCCAATGGAAACAGTCGCAACGTACCAGAAGCCCTCCGGCACCCCGCTTGTCGAAATGCGCGACGTCTCGATCGCATTCGGCGGCATCAAGGCGGTCGACCATGCCTCGGTCGACCTTTTCCCCGGCGAAGTCGTGGCACTTCTCGGCCATAACGGCGCCGGCAAGTCGACCCTGATCAAGGTTCTCTCCGGCGCCTACCAGCGCGACCACGGCGATATCCTGATCAATGGCGAGACGGTGGAGATCAACAATCCCCGTCATGCCAAGCGCCATGGCATCGAAACCATCTACCAGACGCTCGGCCTGGCCGATAACGTCGATGCCGCCGCCAATCTCTTCCTCGGCCGCGAGATCCTCACTAAGTGGGGCACGCTCGACGACGTGGCGATGGAAGCCGAAGCCCGCAGGGTCATGGGGCGGCTCAATCCGAACTTTCGCCGCTTCAAGGAGCCGGTAAAGGCTCTCTCCGGCGGTCAGCGGCAATCGGTGGCGATCGCGCGCGCGATCATGTTCAACGCGCGCATCCTGATCATGGACGAGCCGACGGCAGCGCTCGGACCGCAGGAGACGGCTCAGGTCGGGGAACTGATCAAGCAACTCAAGGCGGACGGTATCGGCATCTTCCTGATCAGCCACGATATCCATGACGTCTTCGATCTCGCCGATCGCGTCTCCGTCATGAAGAACGGCAAGGTCGTCGGCTACGCGCGCACCCAGGATGTGACCAAGGACGAAGTGCTCGGCATGATCATCCTCGGGAAGGTGCCGCCGGGCGCCGTGCCCGGTCCGGGCGCCATGGTCTGAGCGACGCGGAAATCCAGTCAGAAGGGGCGCGGCATTCCTGTCGCGCCCTTTTCTTTTTCAAGGGCCGCGAATCACGCAGCGAATATTCATACTTTCTTAACCAAGGGCATCGTTCGACAGTTCGATTTCATACTGCGCTATGCAACTGAATCGATTTTATCCGGCACTCCACACCTATATGACCGCCTAAGGGTTGCATTAGCGGCACGATCGGTCATCCTGTTCCCTGGAGGAAACTCGTATGACTCATACGCTGGGGGAAATGGCAAATCCGGTAGATCATTAAATTGCATCATATCGGCACAAAGATTTCTTAGAAGGTTTCAGGCAATCTCCCGATAGTACGGGTTGCTCTGGAGGGCACGATGATCTTCATGACCGCGCTTGCCACGGGTCTGTTTACCGCGATGCTGCGATCGGCTTTTGCCGTTATCGCCGTATCGTTCATGATCGCGCTCGCCTTCTTCGCGGCCTTCCTGATTTCCGGCGCGGGGATTTACACCTTTCTCGTATCGGTCGCCGGTTTCAACGCCGGGCTCATCGCCCTCGGCGCCGGCTACATGATCAACGCCTCGGCCACCTCGAACTGACTTAGGCATTCGCGCCCGCGATCTCGTGATCGCTTCGCCTCCGGCGCCAAATTTGAACATCCTAATTTTGCTAAACGATTGAAAACAGCGCGGTGCCATTGACCGCGCCAGAAGTTGCGGCAATATCGAGCCGCGGCCCTTCAGGGCACGCATCGGTGCCGAACCCGCCGTCAAGGCGGGAACGAAAAAGGGAAGGAATTCGGATGGCGCGTATCACACTCAGGCAATTGCTCGATCACGCCGCGGAACACAGCTATGGCGTTCCTGCATTCAATATCAACAACATGGAACAGGGTCTGGCGATCATGGAGGCCGCAGCCGCGACCCATTCGCCGGTGATCCTGCAGGCGAGCCGCGGCGCCCGCTCTTATGCCAACGACATCGTACTCGCCAAGCTGATCGACGCGCTGGTGGAACTGCATCCTGACATTCCGGTTTGCATGCATCTCGACCATGGCAACAACGAAGCCACCTGCGCGACCGCCATGCAGCACGGCTTCACCTCAGTGATGATGGATGGCTCGCTGAAGGAAGACGGCAAGACGCCTGCTGACTACGACTACAATGCCGGCATCACCCGCCGCGTCACCCAGATGGCCCATTGGGGCGGTGTTTCAGTCGAGGGTGAAATCGGCGTACTCGGCTCGCTTGAGTCAGGCGAAGGCGAGCAGGAAGACGGCCATGGTGCCGAAGGCGTGTTGAGCCACGACCAGTTGTTGACTGACCCCGAACAGGCCTCGCAGTTCGTGCGCGAGACCCAGGTCGATGCGCTGGCCGTCGCCATGGGCACGAGCCACGGCGCCTACAAGTTTTCCCGCAAGCCGGATGGCGCCGTGCTCGCCATGAGCGTGATCGAGGAAATCCATCGCCGCCTGCCCGACACCCACCTCGTAATGCACGGCTCGTCCTCGGTGCCGGAGGATCTGCAGGAAATCATCAACAAGTACGGCGGCCAGATGAAGCCGACCTGGGGCGTGCCGGTCGAGGAGATCCAGCGCGGCATCAAGCACGGCGTGCGCAAGATCAACATCGACACCGACAACCGCATGGCGATGACCGGCGCGATCCGCAAGGTGCTGACGGAGAACCCGTCGGAATTCGATCCGCGCAAATACCTGACGCCCGCCATGGCGGCGATGCGGAAGCTCTGCGCCGAAAGGTTCGAAGCTTTCGGCACCGCAGGCAATGCCGGGAAGATCAAGGTGCTGCCGCTTTCGGAGATGGCCAAGCGCTACAAATCGGGCAGCCTGGCACCGAAGATCGCCTGATATATCCCGGACGAATGACATTGCGCGGCTGCCTCGGCGGCCGCGCTTTCGTTTCAATGCACCGTACCACTCTTCTCGAGATCACGCTCCAGCGCCTCGGCCTGATGCCTGTGGCCGAGAAATTCGTACCCCACGACAGTGACGATCGGCGCGAACATCAGGACGATCAGCGCATAGGTGAGATTGATGCCGGCCGCGGCCGCCGCGATCGAGACCGCAAAGACCACCAGCGTCGCGGCAATGAGCCAGACGTGGAAACGATCACCTTCCTGCACCATGTAGGTGTAGAGCGCGTAGATTGCTCCGACATAGACCAGCACCGGCAGGGCGACAGTCATTAGCGTCGCCACCGCCCCGATATGGGCCTTTTGATCGATGTAATAGGCCGCGACATGCAGGCCCGCGCCCGTCGCCACGATTGCGGCGAAGATGATCATGTGGCTATAGCCCCAGATGAATGAACGCTCGCGATGCACATGCAGCACATGGGCACTCGGGATGGTGTAATACATCCACCACATGGCGAAGGTCAGCCCCACGCCCGCGATGCAGACGAGTCCCGCATCCATGGTCCAGCCCTTGCCATCGACCACCGCCGACAGGCTCGCCACGGTGCCGACCACGCCCTCGCCCAGCGCGATGATGGCCAGCAGGCCGTAGCGCTCGACGATATGGTGCGCGTGCCACGGCGTGCCGCCGAACTTTCGCTCGGCGATATACGGCCCCGCCATTTCAACGACGACGAGGGCAGTAGCCATGATGAAGGTCACCAGCAGCGAGAAATCGATAAAAATCAGCACGATCCAGCCGATCTGCGCAATGGTGATGGCCACCACATAGGCCATGCAGGCCTGGCGTCGGCTCGGATCCTGCCTTGCGGCGCGCAGCCACTGGAAGATCAGCGCCACCCGCATGATGACATAGCCCAGAACCATGATGCCATTGTCGAAATGGCCGCCATGTTCGATCGAGGCAAACATGCGCGGCAGGCCGATGGCCAGCACGATGACGCCGATCATCTGCACCATGGTGACGACACGGAATATCCAGTCGTCGGTATCATAGGCCGAGGCGAACCAGGAGAAATTGATCCAGGCCCAGCAGATGGCGAAGCAGGCGAAGCTGAAACCCGTAATTGCCGTGAAATAATGCCCTTCGGCCAGGGCATGGGCAAATTGCGAGGCAGCCAGTCCGAAGGCGATGACGAATGTCAGGTCGAAGAGCAGTTCGAGCGGGGTTGCCGTCCGGTGCTCCTCATGGGGATCGCGGCCGCCCATCTTCGTGACGTGGTGATGAAGTTCTTCCGGTGTCGGCGGCTTTGGGCTGGACGGCATTGCACTCCCCTCGTGATCCCTGAAGGTGAGTTAACGAGGCTCGCGCGAGAACGTCAAGCCGGTCAGGCGCTTGCCTTCTCCCGTATCGACTGGTGGCCATAGGTGCCGAAGCTTTTGGCGACACCCGCGATCTCGTCATCGGCCAGGAGGACCGGCCCGCCGATCAGCAGCGTGTGGTAATATTGCTTGGCGATGGTCTCCAGTTCCACCGCCGCCCACATGGCTTTCTCCAGGCTCGAACCGGTGGTGAGCATGCCGTGATTGGCCATCAGGCAGGCGCTGCGTCCTTCGAGCGCCTTGATCACATTGACCGACAGTTCCTGGGTTCCGTAGCGCGCATAATTGCACACCCGGACATCGTTGCCGCCAAAGGCCGCGATCATGTAGTGGCAGGCGGGGATCGGCTTGCGCGCCATGGCGAGGATGGTGGCGAAGGTCGAATGCGTATGCACCACCGAATTGACCTCGGGCCGCGCGCGCATGATGTCGAGATGGAACCGCCATTCCACGGAGGGCTTCTTCGGCCCATCCCAGACACCATCGGTGCTGGCGAGCGAAAGCGACGCGATCATGTCAGGGGTCATCTCGTCATAGGGGATGGAACTCGGGGTGATCAGCATCCGGTCGCCATGCCGCACGCTGATATTGCCCGATGTGCCCTGGTTGAGCCCTGTCGCGTTCATCTGGCGGCAATGATCAATGATGGATCGGCGGATTTCCAGTTCGGACATGATGCTTCCTCGGCGCATGATTTTGAGATCGTTTCCGGCAACATAGGACAGTTGTCCGATCACGGCATCTCAATTTTCGCGAGTCACGTCGGGATTCCAACAAGTTACCGTAATGACTCTATTTTCCTGGATTCGAGTCTTGCTAATGTTCTTCTTTTGTTCTAATTTTTCCACATGTCTCATTCTTTCGATCCAGTGGCGTTGCGTTTGGTGCGGGTGACCGAAAAGGCCCCGCCCGATACGACATTCGAAGGGTTGAGGGCCTCGATCGCCTCGGCGCCGCTGGTCGAGGTGATGCCGGCGGCCTATGGCGATCATGTCTCGGCACTCGGCTTTTCGCTCGCCTGGGCGCTGATGGCATCCGAGGGCGGACTGATCTTCTGGGCCGCGCCCGAACAGGATTTCTTCGAGGACGGCCTGCCCAATGCCGAAGGCCTCGCGCAGTTCGGCATGCCGCTCGACCGGCTGCTGCTGGTGCGGGCGCAATCGCAGAAAGAGGCTCTCTGGGCCACCGAACAGGCGCTTTCGACGCCCGGCATCATCGCGCTCTGCGCCATCACGCCCTCGAAGAAGGGCGTCGGCCTGACCGAAACCCGCCGGCTGCTGCTGATGGCCGAACATTACCGAACCCGATGTCTGCTGCTCAGGCTCGATGCGGCCGGATCGAGCGCCGCCCGCGCCCGCTGGCGGGTCGCGGCGGCCCCGAGCGAAGCGGAGGAGGACGAACTTGGCGCCCCTAGTTTTTCAGTCCATCTGGCCCGCAATCGCGCTGGGCCTCACAATCTTGATTTCAATCTTCGCTGGAGCATTCACGATCATGCTTTCCACCTCATGGAAAAACGGCACGAGCTCACGCTGGATGGCGGTGTGGCTCCCGAGGCTCCCCTCCGACCGGTTGATCCGATCCCGCAAAGTGCCTGACGGCATCCCGCTCGTCGTCTATGCCAAGCAGGGCAACGCCTATACGATCACCTCGCTCGACCGCCGCGCCTCCGCCGCCGGCCTCAAGGTCGGCATGCCGCTCGCAGATGCACGCTCGATCCGGCCTGACCTCACGGCATGCGAGGCCGACGAAGAGGCCGATGCACTCCTCCTCGACCAGATCGCGGCATGGTGCGACCGCTATTCGCCCATTGTCGTCAAGGATCCGCCGCATGGCCTGTTGATCGACATAACCGGCTGCGCGCATTTGTTCGGCGGCGAGGCGGCCGTGCTGTCCGACATCGGCAAGCGTCTGGCCCGTCAGGGTTTCATATCGAGGACCGCGATTGCGCCGACATCCGGCGCCGCATGGGCGCTTTCGCGTGCCGGCCATTGCCATCCGGTGGAAGAAGAGAACCTTCGCGAGGCGCTTTCGCCGCTTCCCGTCACCGCGCTCAGGCTGGCACCGGAAGCCGTCTCGCTGCTGCGACGGCTCGGCTTGGAGACGATCGGCCAGATCATCGATGCGCCGCGCAAGCCTTTCTCGGCACGGGCAGGCAAGAATGCCATGCTGCGGCTTGATCAAGCCCTGGGACGGATGCGGGAGGCACTCTCCCCTCGCCGCCCGCCGCCGGAACAATTTGCGCTCAGACGCCTCGTCGAACCCATCCTCAGCATGGAAGCCGTGATGACGGTAACCGGTGCGCTCGCCGGCGAACTTTGCGGCAGCCTTTCGGAAAACGGCACCGGCGCCAGGCTCTTCCGGCTCAACCTCTTCGGCGTCGATAACCGGACGCGGGAACTGGAACTCGGCCTCAGCCGGGCGGAAAACGATCCCACGATCGTCACGAGGCTGCTGGGCGAGCGGCTGGCCCTGACGCCGGAAGCGCTGAATGCGGAATTCGGCTTCGATGCGCTCCGGCTCGAAGCCCATGAGATCATGCCGATCGTCTTGCGGCCGATCGATCTCGCGCCCGTGTCCTCGCGCGATGAGGAAGCCGAAACGCGGCTGATCGACCGCCTCGGCATCCGGCTCGGCGATGCCAGCATCGGCCGCCCCTCGATCCGGTCCGTCCATGCCCCCGAACGGACCAACCGTTGGGTGAAGGTGCCCGTTGCCGCAAACCAGATTGCTCTTGCGGAAGACGGCGTGATCCGCCGGCCTTTGACCCTGTTCCGCAAGGCCCAGCCGGTCGATGCCATTTCCCCCATGCCGGACGGACCGCCCAAGCGCTTCACTTGGCGGCGCATTCCTCATGACATCGTGCGCGCCGAAGGCCCTGAACGCGTCGCGCCCAATTGGCTGCGCGCGCCTGACGATCGCGCGCGGGATTACTATCGGGTCGAGGACAGGGAAGGCCGACGCTTCTGGCTCTATAGCGAAGGGCCGCGAAACGGCGTCACGCCGCAATGGTATCTGCACGGGCTTTTCCCATGAGCCGGTTTTTCGAACTCTGCACGACCACCAATTTTTCTTTTCTCCGGGCTGCATCGCATCCCGAAGAATTCGTCGAGCGCGCTTGGGAGCTCGACTATGCCGGCATCGGCATAGCCGACCGGAACACGCTTGCCGGTGTGGTGCGCGCCCATGCCAAAGCGAAGGAAATGTATGCCGAGGCGAAGAAGGAAGGAAAGAGCCACAGCGTCAAGCTCGCGATCGGCGCAAGGCTGGTTTTCCGCGACGGCACGCCTGATATCGTCGTCTATCCCAAGGACCGGGAGGCCTATGGGCGGCTGACCCGGCTGCTCACCATCGGCAATCGCCGTGCGCCGAAGGGTGAATGCTTTCTGGATTTCTCCGATTTCCTCGACCATGCCGAAGGCCAGCGCGCCATCGTCATCCCCGACATGCAAACCGGTGCTCTGCCCGACAAAACGCTGCGCGCGACGCTCCAGGCCGTTCAGGCCAAATGTCGCATAGTCTGGCTTGCCGCGCGCTTCATATTCGACGGCGAGGATCACCGCCGTCTCAGGCTTCTGAGCGATCTCGCATTTTCGACCGGCGCGCGCCTCATCGCCACCACGGAACCGCATTGCCACGTACCGGAACGCCGCGCACTGCTCGACGTCATGACCTGTATCCGGGAAAAGACCACCCTCGACGAAGCCGGTCGCCTTCTTGCCGCCAATGCCGAACGGCATCTGAAGCCGGCAGAGGAAATGGAACGGCTCTACAAAATGGCGCCGGGCGCCGTGGCCGAGACTGTGAGGTTCGCGAGCAGGCTTGGGTTCTCGCTGGATGACCTGAAGTTCAATTATCCGCTGGAACTGGTGGAAGGCCATCCGAATGCCCAGGCGGCACTCGAGGACATGACGTGGAAAGGTGCGGCAAAGCGCTATCCCGACGGTATTCCGGATGGCGTGCGGACATCCCTCGAACGCGAACTCGAAATTGTCAGAGACCTCAAATACGCGGCCTACTTTCTCACTGTCGCCGATATCGTGCGGTTTGCCCGTTATGAAGAGGGCATCCTCTGCCAGGGACGTGGCTCCGCAGCCAATTCATCGATCTGCTATTGTCTCGAAGTGACAGAGGTAAATCCGGCCGAGAACACCCTTCTTTTCGATCGCTTCATCTCGACGGAGCGTAATGAGCCGCCCGACATCGACATCGACTTCGAGCACGAAAAGCGTGAGAAAGTGATCCAATATGTCTTTAATAAATACGGCAACCGGCGGGCTGCTCTTACCGCGACCCTAATCTGCTATCGTCAGCGCAGTGCCCTTAGAGATGTCGCCAAGGCCTTCGGCTATTCCGAGGACCGGATCATGGCAATCTCGCGCACCCTGCATTGGTGGTCGAAGGGCATCAAGAAGGAAGACCTCAAAGCACTTGGGCTCGATCTCGACGACAGGAAACTGATGACCTGTCTGCGGCTGGTTGACGAACTCAAGGATTTTCCGCGCCATCTCTCTCAGCATGTCGGTGGCATTGTCATCACGAATGATAACCTCGATGAGATCGTCCCGATCCAGAATGCCCGGATGGATGACCGCATCGTCGTCGAATGGAACAAGGACGACCTGCAGGTTCTCAATATCCTGAAGGTCGACATGCTGGCGCTCGGCATGCTGACTTGCCTGCGCAAGGCCTTCGATATGGTCAATGCGACCTATCCGGATTGGTCGCCGGAGAAGAAGACACTCGACCTTGCCACTCTGCCGAAAGAGGATCCGGCAGTCTATGGAATGCTTTGCCGTGCGGATTCGATCGGCGTCTTTCAGGTGGAAAGCCGGGCTCAGATGTCGATGCTGCCTCGGCTAAGGCCGGAAAAATTCTATGATCTCGTTATCGAAGTGGCGATCGTCCGGCCCGGGCCGATCCAAGGGGGCATGGTGCATCCCTATCTCAAGCGCAGACAGGGTATTGAGGAGGTCACATATCCTTCTAAAGCTCTCGAAGCCGTTCTCGAACGCACACTCGGCGTGCCGCTGTTCCAAGAGCAGGCCATGCAGATCGCCATCGTCGGAGCAGGCTTTTCGCCGCCGGAAGCCGATAAGCTTAGGCGTGCCATGGCCACCTTCCGGCGGGTCGGAACGATCAATCAATTGAAGGATAAGTTCATCGAAGGCATGATATCCAATAAATATGAGCGCGAATTCGCAGAAGCCTGTTTCAAACAGATCGAAGGTTTTGGCGAATACGGCTTCCCAGAGAGCCATGCCGCGAGTTTTGCGCTGCTGGTCTATGCCTCGTCTTGGCTGAAATGCCATTATCCGGATATCTTCGCGGCAGCACTCCTCAACGCCCAGCCCATGGGCTTCTATGCTCCAGCCGAAATCGTCCGCGATGCGGTCGAGCACGGGGTCGAGACCCGGCCTCCAGATGTTAATCACTCAACGTGGGACAATAGTCTTGAAGAAGGACAGGTCGCGGCTGAGAACCTGCATAAACGCCACATCTCCATGACCTATATGATCCAGTCCCATCATGCCCTCCGGCTTGGTTTCCGGCAGATCAAAGGTCTACGAGAGGAGGAGATCAACACTTTCGTCGCCAATCGCGGGGCGGGCTATGATTCCGTTCGCGATGTCTGGCTGCGGGGCGGGCTCGATGCCTCGACCATCGAGCGGCTCGCCGATGCGGATTGCTTCCGCTCTCTCGGTCTCGACCGGCGCGACGCGCTCTGGGCTGCCCGGGGCTTAAACCAGGTCGGCGGCCAGGAAGATCTACCGCTGCTTTCCAGGCCCAAAGCATACAATCTGGAACCCGATTTCATGCTGCCGTCCATGCTTATCGGCGAACATGTCGTGGAGGATTATCGCACGCTCGGGCTTTCATTGAAGAACCATCCGGTGGCTCTGCTGCGCGATGAATTCAGGGCGCGTGGTGCGATTGCCGCCGAGGAGCTGGTAAACATTCCGAATGGAAAACGTGTCCGGGTCGCGGGTCTCGTTCTCGTGCGGCAGAGACCGGGCACGGCCTCCGGCGTCATTTTCATGACGCTGCAGGACGAGACGCATGTTGCCAATATCGTTGTCTGGACGCGGATCTTTGAGCGCTTCCGGCCGGAAGTGCTGGGCGCGCGTCTCTGCGCCGTCGATGGTATTGTCCAGAAAGAGGGGGAAGTGATTCACGTCGTCGCCGAACGGCTGCATGATTACAGCCCCATGCTGGCGAAGCTATCCGGCAACGAATTCGAAATAGCCGCCATCAATGCCGATGAAGTACGCCGCCCGGTCGAGGCGGACAGTCGATCACACCCTCGTAATGTCAGGCACGATCTCAATTACAAGCCCGCGGCAAAGGTCATGCCGAAAGGCCGGAACTTCCATTAGGGAAGAGCGAATTCAGTGCTTGGGCTGGTTCGTGGTCTCGCGCATCGCGTCCACGTGATACCAAGCCGGCTCGAGCGCCTCGATCATTCTGTTGTCGAGTTGCGCGGCCATCTGATCGCGTCGCGCGGCCATGCGCGCATTGGTGGGAAACTGTATGATCTGGGCGCTTTCGCGCTTCTCATTCATCATCATTTTCAAATCGCCTCCGGGCAATGGTAACATCCATTCGCGTCACCCAACGCATATATACACTATTTCGTTTCCAATTGCACAAAAAAAATTCACCTTGCCTAAAATATAGGCAGTATTTTTATCCGCTTATGCCGCCAGCGTTTGCAGTGGCAGCGAGCAGGCACGGAAACTGCCTCGAAATAACGCAATTCCCGAGAACGGCTGGACAGAATGCCGCACCCAGGCCAACTGGCACGCCACATGCATCATCATGTGCGGCCCATGGAAGCCGGCTTGTCCGGCGGCTCGAATGTGATCCCGGCACCGGTTTTCGGAAGAGATCATGTTCAAACGAAGAAATAGATCGGGGAGCCAGGGAGGCTTCCACATACCTACGAGAGGTCTGAAATGACGAAATACAAGCTCGAGTACATCTGGCTCGATGGCTATACCCCGGTACCGAACCTGCGCGGCAAGACGCAGATCAAGGAATTCGATGCCTTCCCGACACTCGAGCAGCTTCCCTTCTGGGGCTTCGACGGCTCCTCGACCATGCAGGCCGAAGGCCGCAGCTCGGATTGCGTGCTGAAGCCGGTTGCGCTTTATCCCGATCCGGCCCGCACCAATGGCGTCCTGGTAATGTGCGAAGTCATGATGCCCGATGGCGTCACGCCGCATTCGACCAATGCCCGCGCCACGATCCTCGATGATGAAGGCGCATGGTTCGGCTTCGAACAGGAATACTTCTTCTACAAGGACGGCCGTCCGCTCGGCTTCCCCGAGCATGGCTACCCGGCGCCGCAGGGCCCCTATTACACCGGCGTCGGCTATTCCAATGTTGGCGACATCGCCCGCGAGATCGTCGAAGAGCATCTCGATCTCTGCCTCGAAGCCGGCATCAACCACGAAGGCATCAATGCCGAAGTGGCCAAGGGCCAGTGGGAATTCCAGGTGTTCGGCAAGGGCTCCAAGAAGGCCGCCGACGAAGTGTGGATGGCGCGCTACCTGCTTCTCCGCCTGACGGAAAAGTATGGCGTCGACATCGAGTTCCATTGCAAACCGCTCGGCGACACCGACTGGAACGGCTCGGGCATGCATTGCAACTTCTCGACCGAATATATGCGTACGGTCGGCGGCAAGGCCTATTTCGAGGCGCTGATGGCCCAGTTCGACAAGAACCTGATGGAGCACATCGCCGTCTACGGTCCGGATAACGACAAGCGCCTGACCGGCAAGCACGAAACCGCCCCGTGGAACAAGTTCTCCTACGGCGTTGCCGACCGCGGCGCTTCGATCCGCGTGCCGCACTCCTTCGTCAAGAACGATTATAAGGGCTATCTCGAAGATCGCCGCCCGAATTCCCAGGGCGACCCCTACCAGATCGCTTCCCAGGTCCTGAAGACGATCTCGGAAGTTCCCCTCGCCGGCTCAGCTTCGGCTGCGGCATAAGACTTTTCTTTCGTGGCGCGGCCCGCAATGTCCGCGCCACGATTGCGTCCGGCCCCGGACGAGCTCTTGCTCAGACGCCTCGCGACCGCAGGTGATAGGTCAGCGCCATCGACAGCATGAATTCGAGCGGCGCCCGATCGATTTTCCCCGTGACCGGCAGCAGCACAGCACGATTGGTCTCGTATTCGAACATGCCGCCAAATCTCTCACGGAATGTATCGACCAGCGTCGTGTGGCAGATGAAATAGATCGCCGCGCGATCCGGTGTCTTCCGCGGCCAGCCGAGGCGGATCGTGCTGCCGCTGCCGGTCGCCTTAGTCAGATAGGCGGGCTCGCCCCATTTCAGCGTCTCGGTGATGGCGCCGACACGCGGATGGTCGGCGGCCACACCGAGGATCATCGCGCGTATCTCCGCGAGCCGATGCCGCACCTCTGGCGGAAAGGCCTGGAATGCAGCTTCGACACTCCCCGGCATCGACTGCGTCATGTCACGCCTCGATCGGCAGGAAGATATCGGTGCGAAGCTCCGGCGGGGTGGTATCGGCCGGGCTGTTGAGATATTCTTCCAGCATCGGTCCATCGGCCGCCTCATGGCCTGATGCCGGCAGCCACACGCCCATCAGCCAGCGATAGGCATCGCGCATATCGGCATATGGCCCCTTGTATGAGAGCTTCGCATAGGCTCCGCCCCTCGTCTCTACCGTCGCCATGCCGTCCGGCACCGCCCTGCCCTCATCGACCGGCAGGCAGGCAGCCGAGCGCAGTTCATCTTCGTCCACAGCATGGGGATCGTCATAATAGACGCCGATCATGCGTGACTGGCGGGTAACGAGCCCAGCGGGGCCGGCGGCAGCGAAAAGCTGCTCGAAGGCGCGGCTGATCTGCATGTAGGAACCCTTGTGTGGCACGGCAACGCAGCGCTCGGCCGGCAGGGTCACGATCTCGACGGGGAAGCCGGATGCATCGCTCGTCCGGTTGGAGGCCTTGAACAGTGCGTGGCTGCCGCCCTCGCGATAGGCGCCCGGCGTCATGCCGTAGGATTGCTTGAATGCCCGCCCGAACGCTTCCGCAGTCGTATATCCCGCCCGCTTTGCGATATCGCCAAGATCGGCGTCCGAATTGGCCAGCCGGTCGGCGGCGCGCGACAGCCTCAGCCGTCGCACCGTCGCCACCACGGTCTCGCCCTGCATGGCGGTATAGACTCGGTGCCAGTGCCAGCGCGACATGGCCGCGACATCGGCCAGCAGGTCGAGATTGAGCTCGTCCTCAAGGTGGTCGTGCAGGTAATCCACCACGCGGCCGATCCGTGCCGCGTAACTATGCCGGTTGTCGTTGGTCTTCATAAGCATTGGATGATCTCCCTTTTGGTGAAAGGCAACATCCCACAAACCGAGCTGACAAATATTGCTGACTTTGTGGCAGCATCTTCGCCCTTCGCAGTCATACGACCGTCACAAAACTGTAATCGGCGCGTCACACCCACTTCGCATAAGTCCGCACGCCGGCGATCGACCTTCCGGCTTTTCCTTAATTCATTTCCACTCGCCGCCCAGCCACCCAGGAGAACGCCATGCCGACAATTACCACTCCGATCATCCTTACCGGAAACGATAACATCACGCTCGCAGCGGGCGATATTCTGGACGTCTCCAACGGTCCCGCCGTCACCTGGACCGGCACCGGCACCGCGGTCACATTCACAAACAATGGCTTCATCACCGATGGCGACGACCAGGCCTTCGAACTCGGCAACACCCTGCCGACAGGCACGTTGATCTTCAACAATTCGCTCGGCGCCACCACCGACGCCGAAGTGAAGTTCGAGGATCTCGCTGCCGGCTCGACGGTCACCATCAATAACGACGGCCTGATGACCGGCCGCGACAAGAACGCGCTTGAACTCTCGACCGCTGGCGCGACCTTCATCGTCAACAACCACGCCACCGGCGTGATGACCCAGGATGATCCCGGCTCGGATATCATCAAGGATGCCTCCAACCTCACGCTCAACAATACCGGCAAGATCATTTCCGCTGGCGACATCGTCGGCCCGGACGGCGAACCCGTGGAAACCGGCGGTGATGCGATCGATCTCGGCGAAGGCACCAACAACGTCATCAACAACCTCGCGGGTGGCATCATCGAGGGCTCGCGCCACGGCATCACAGGCGATATCGGTGCGACCGTCAACAACGCCGTCGGCGGCATCATCTCGGCCCGCAACGGCGCCGGCCTGAACTTCGACAACAACCCCGACGATCCGGCCGACCTCGATGACGCGATCCTGACCGTGGTCAATCGCGGCGTCATCCTTGGCAATTCCCGCACCTATGAAGACTCGGACGGCGATGCGATCGACGCCGATGGCCTGCTGATGCTGGACAATTACGGCTTCGTCGGCGGCATGGGCGCGGCGGGCGAGCATGACGGCGGCACCAACCACGCCGAGGGCATCGCGGCTGGCGGCGGCACCATCAACAACCATATCGGCGGCGTGATCTTCTCCGTGCAGCGCGCCATCCAGATCGATGACAGCTCCGAAGGCGATGCGCCTGGTGCTGTGGTCATCAACAACGAAGGTTTCATCCAGGGCCTCGATGGCGGCGCGATCGTCATCGTCGGCGAACAGAACGACACGTTGACCAATTCCGGCACCATCCTCGGCGATATCACCATGGGTGGCGGCGATGACACCGTGACCTTCTCCAAGGGCTCGAATGTTGTGGGCGACATCATGCTGGGCGCCGGCGACGACACCTTCACCGGCTGGTCGGGCGACGACGTGATCTTCGGAGGCGCCGGCGTCGATGAGATGACCGGCGGACGCGGCGCGGATACGTTCCTGTTCGCAACCGGCGATACCGGCGGCACGAAGGCGACATCAGATACGATCTTCGACTTCAAAGCCAGGGAAGGCGACCTGCTCGATCTCACGGACGTCGATGCCAACTCGGTTCTGGTCGGCGACCAGGCCTTCAAGTTCATCGGCGCCAAGGACTTTCACGACAAGGCCGGCGAGCTTCGCTATATCACCGACAAGAACGGCACGTGGATCCAGGGCGACATCGACGGCAACGGCAAGGCCGATTTCATCCTCCATCTCGACGACAAGATGGCCATGAAGGCGGACTACTTCGACCTTTGATATTGAAGAAGCCATGCGGTCGGATAGCCGCATGGCCCTCACTACAAAACAAATACCGCCGGTTGGTCCCAACCGGCGGTATTTTTGTGCTCTCCAACAAGAAATGCCCCGCCGGGAAATCCGCAGCGGGGCATTACTCAACAGGCAAATCTAAACCGTTCAGTAGACCTCCGGAACGTACATCTCATCGGGCACGTCATGGCGCCGATAGTCCGAATGCCGGATGCGTTCGGGAAGCTCGACCGGCGGCTTGGGTACATCCCGATACGGGATCTGCGCCAGGAGATGAGCGATGCAGTTCAGCCGTGCCTTCTTCTTGTCGACCGCCTCGACCACCCACCACGGAGCCTCGGGCGTGTGGGTGCGGGCCAGCATCTCTTCCTTGGCCTTGGTATAGTCTTCCCAGTGCTTGCGGCTCTCCATGTCCATCGGCGAGAGCTTCCACTGCTTGAGCGGATCATGGATGCGCATCTGGAAGCGGAATTCCTGCTCCTCGTCGGTGATCGAGAACCAGTACTTGATCAGGATGATGCCGGAGCGCACCAGCATGCGCTCGAATTCGGGTACCGAGCGGAAGAACTCCTCGAGCTCATCCTGGCTGCAGAAGCCCATGACGCGCTCTACGCCGGCGCGATTGTACCAGCTGCGGTCGAACAGTACCATTTCACCAGCGGTCGGCAGGTGGGCGGCATAGCGCTGGAAGTACCATTGATCCCGCTCGCGCTCGGTCGGCGCGGGAAGTGCCACGACGCGGCAGACGCGCGGATTGAGCCGCTGGGTGACGCGCTTGATGGCGCCGCCCTTGCCGGCGGAATCGCGGCCCTCGAAGATCACCACGACCTTGAGCTTCTGGTGCTGGACCCAATCCTGCAGCTTGACCAGCTCATGCTGCAGCCGGAACAGTTCGCGGAAATAGACCTTGCGTTCCAGCGTCGGCTCGGCCGGCTCGGTCATCCCCTCGACGACGAGTTCGTCGAGGCGATCCTCCTCAAGCTGCATTTCCAGCTCTTCATCGAAGCTGTCGGCGATCTCGGCCTTGATGCGCTCAAGCTGGTCGTGTTGGTCCATCGGCATGGTCATGAATCCTTATGGCTTTCAACCACAGAAACAGGTGCATGCGACAGAGATGTGACAGGGCCACCAACGACCGGCTTGGGGGTGCCGGAGCAAATCTGACGATACGCGTCGATCAATAGTATCAACGCATGCCGAAGAAGGAAAGAACGGCCAGAACGATGACGACGGCGCCGACAATCCAAACAATGTTATACATTTCAAGTCTCCATATTCATGATCGTGCCGGAGTAATTCGTAACCCTCCCTTCGAGTTCCCTCGGCTGTCTCATGCACACGGTTATGTATGGAGATCCGGCGCGCCCCATGAGCGCGCCGCACAGTTCTTTATCGAGCTAAAATCTCGTGAGTTCAGGCTGCAGCGCTTGCGCCGACCTTTTCGCCAAAGCTTGAAAAGAACTGGCCAGCCAGCTTCTTGGCGGTCGAATCGATCAGCCGCGCGCCGAGCTGCGCGATCTTGCCGCCGACATCCGCCTTGACGACATAGGTGAGAACCGTCTCGGCGCCTTGCGCCTCGAGCGATACGTCGGCGCCGCCCTTGGCAAAGCCCACCACACCGCCCTTGCCTTCGCCCGATATCGTGTAGGCGTTTGGCGGATTGAGATTGGAAAGCTGCACGGCACCCTCGAAGCGAGCCTTGACCGGCCCGATCTTCAACACCACGACCGCCGTCATCTCGGTATCGGACAGCTTCTGCAACTCCTCGCAGCCGGGAATGCACTGGCGCAATATTTCAGGATCGTTCAGCGCCGCCCAGACCGCATCGATCGGCGCGTTGATCGTTTCGCTGCCCTTCATGTCCATTGTCTACTCTCCCGTATTTGCAGTTTGGTTGGTGTCGTGTCCTTGCCACCGCTGCCGCAGAAACCATAGCAGTTCATCGGCCGCAGTGGCGACGATGGCAAGCCCTAGCGCGGCAGGATGCGCGCTGACTGATCCAGATCTGCGCCAGTGCCTGCGTGTTTTCCACTGCACTGACAATCTGTTTTATCGGCTGAACTATGAAATCACCAATTTTATCGAACGAAGATCACTCCGGTGTGCCCACAAAGGGCGTCCTGGCGCGGATCAACGTACGTGCGGCATGTTGCGGTTCCGGCATGGGATCGCTCTCGAGCGCTGAAAACAACCAGTCGATAAAAACCTTGACGATCGGCGCGGCGCGGACGTCATTGCGGCAGGCGACGTAAAAGGCATTGTTGGCGGGAACCGTCAGGTCGAACGGCGCAATCAACTCGCCTTTGGCGATCAGGCCGCCGACGGTGATCGTATCGCCCAGCGCGACCCCCTGATTGTGCAGCGCCGCTTCGGTCGACAGGCGCGCATCGCTCATGAAATGTTGGCGCCGGCGCGGTATCACTTCGCTGTCGGCAGCGGCAAGCCACGTGTTCCATTCCCGCCCGTCATCCGCATGCAGGATGACGTGATCGCTGAGATCGCGGATTGTGCGAAGAGGCTGCATGTTCAACAGCGCCGGGCTGACAACGGGAAACAGCACCAGCGGGCTCCAGAGCCGCGACCAATGGTCCGGCCAGTCGCCATTGCCATAAAGCAGGCAGAGATCGATATCGGGCGAATGGAGCTGTGCCAGGTCATTCGAGGCTACAAGCGTCAGACTGATATCGGGATACTGGTCGGTGAATTCGTGCAGACGCGGGATCATCCAGAACGATAGCAGCGCCGGCACGCATGCAAATCGCAACTGTCCGCTGGTCGTCGGCCGCGTCATGGCTGCCGTCGCTGCCGCGATTTCTCCAAACGCATGCGTCACGGCCGGCAGCAGAAGAGCACCCTGCGGGGTCAGTTTCAGGCGTTTGCCGCCGCGAACGAACAGCGAGACATTGAAGGACAGTTCCAGCGCCCGGATCTGGTGGCTGACCGCGCCGTGCGTCACGTTGAGTTCGCGCGCGGCGGCCGAAACCGATCCGCGCCGCGCGGTCGCCTCGAAGGCTCTCAAGGGGTTGAGCGGTGGCAGGCGGTTTGACAAAGACGGCTCTCCGAACAGAACGAAGCGTGAGTTTTTCTCACATCATAGCCAACAACATTGTCAATTGATTTTCAATTCGATTTGCCACCTAATATGCGCAACACGGCAAAAAGCTGGGAAATGCCGTAGAGTGTGAACTTTCGCTGCGTTCGCAGGGCCAGAAGCGCGGTCTTCGAGCTTGGCCAAGTGAGATTCGGCAATGCGTGTCGCAGCTGACGCGAAGCCCAACTTCTAAAATAACTCAAAAAAGGGGAATAAGATGACAACCAAATCCACATTGAAATCATCGCTCGCGGCAATCGTCATACTTGGCGGTGCAATTCTTGCCATGGCAACGAGCGGCGCGAAGGCTGATGCGCTTGACGATATCACCAAGGCCGGGGTCCTGAATGTCGGCGTTTTCTCCGACTTCCCGCCTTTCTCGTCCGCCAGCGCCGATATGAGCCTCAAGGGCTATGACATGGATGTCGCACAGGCGATTGCCGATGCTTTGAAGGTCAAGCTCAATGCGGTCAGCGTCACCGGCCAGAACCGTATTCCCTACCTCACGGAACGCCGCGTCGACCTGCTGATGAGCGTCGGCTACAGCAAGGAGCGTGCCGAGGTTCTCGATTATGCCGCGGCCTATGCACCCTACTACATCGCCGTAATCGGTCCCGCTGCCCTCGAGGTCAAGGCTGCGGCAGATCTCGCCGGCAAGAGCATTGCGGTCAATCGTGGCACGCTCGAAGACACGTCACTGACCGCGGCGGCTCCGGCCGACGTCGATATCAAGCGGTTCGACAACTACAATTCCGTCATCCAGGCTTTCATATCGGGCCAGACGCAGTTGATGGTCGTCGGTAACGACGTCGGTGCCCAGGTGCTGGCAAAGCAGGACGCATTGAAGCCCGAGCAGAAGTTCCAGCTGATGACGTCGCCCTCGCATATGGCCGTCAACAAGGGTGAGGATCGCCTCAAGAAGCTTATCGACGACACCGTGGCCAAGATGCTGGCCGACGGTTCCCTCAGCAAAAGCTCCGAGGCATGGTTGAAGGTGCCGCTCAACCCTGACAACCTCAAGGATTGAGGATGGGCTATGCGCTCGATTTCGGCTGGCTAGAAGAAGCCGTCGGAGCAATTGCCAACGGCGCGTCCATGACGATCTTCCTGATCGCCGTGACCTCGGTGCTGGGCATTGTGTTGAGCATCCTCGGGGCGGCTGCCAGGCGCAGCCGCTACCGGATATTGCGTAGCGCGATTTCGGCCTATGTCGAAGTGATCCGCAACACGCCTTTTCTCGTCCAGCTGTTCTTCATCTTCTTCGGTCTGCCGCGCTTCGGCATAAGGCTCGATCCCGTCGTCGCCTCGATGCTTGCCATGACGCTCAACATGACCGCTTACACGACGGAGATCGTCGGGGCCGGTCTCGATGCGGTTCCATCGGGTCAGAAGGAAGCCGCGACGGCACTCGGCCTGAGGCCGGTGCAGGTCTTCATCAAGGTCGTCCTGCCGCAGGCGCTGAAGGTGATCTTTCCGGCGCTCACCAGCCAGATCGTCATCATGATGCTGGAATCCTCGGTGGTGTCGCAGATCGCGGTGCGCGAATTGACCTACGAGGCGGATATGCTGCAGGCCCGCACCTTCCGCGCCTTCGAGACCTATTTCATCATCACGCTGGTCTATCTCGGTTTGAGCATCGCTCTGCGCAGGCTGCTGTTTGCCGCCGGCCGGAAGATGATACCGGGAGGCATGGCGTGATCGAGTTTACTCTCTGGGACATTGTCCGCAATCTGTTGCTGGCCGCGCGCTGGACCATCCTGTTGTCGATCGTGGCGTTCGCGGGCGGGGCGATCGTCGGTATTCTCATCCTGTTGCTGCGCATATCCAAACGCCCCTGGCTGCGTCGATGCGGCGAATACTACATCGGCCTGTTTCAGGGTACGCCGCTGTTGATGCAGCTTTTCCTGCTGTTCTTCGGTCTGCCGTTGCTCGGCTTTCGCATCGAGGCATGGACGGCGGCGGCGCTCGGGCTGACGCTTTGTGCGAGCGCTTATCTGGCGGAAATCTGGCGGGGTGGCGTGCAATCCCTGCCGACAGGCCAATGGGATGCCGCCCAAAGCCTTGGCCTGCATTACATATCGCAGCTTCGCCTGATCATCCTGCCTCAGGCCTTTACGATCACGCGTGCTCCGATCGTCGGCTTTCTGGTGCAGTTGATCAAGAGCACCGCGCTGACCTCGATCATCGGTTTTGACGAACTGGTCAAGACGTCCAACGCCATCAACAACGCGACCTTCGAACCGTTCACGGTCTATGGCCTCGTCGCGGTGATCTATTTTTGCCTCTGCTATCCCTTGACGCGTTACGCCAGATTTCTGGAGCTTCGGACGGCAAGCCGGAGCTGAGCCGTGCCATGCGCACGAGCTTGGAATCATCGATTTTCAGCAGCTTGAACCGAACTGGCGCACCCGACAGAATTTTAGCGGATTTTCCGCTCGAAATTCTCGTTACATTTCAACGAAACTTGCAGTTTTGAAAATTCTTTCGTCACAATACTTGTAACAAAATTGGCCCGCCGTGCTCGGTCAATTCTTCTTGCGACCCGCCTTCAGCGGTATCGGCATAGTTTCGCCGATAATCGGTATGCGAAACAATTCGGCCATCGGCACGTCAAGGCAATTCGCCATCGCTTCCATGATATTGATCGACAGGTTTTCCAACCCACGTTCAATCCTTCCGCAATAGGCCGGATCGATGCCAACTTCTAACGCCAAGGCCTGTTGAGAAATCCCGCGTTCAACACGGGCCTTGCGAAGATTCCAGCCGAAGATTTTTTTCGCATCCATCGTTTACGATGAAGCGCAAGCCCGCTTGACAATACAGTGACCGGGAGTCTTCTATTTATCCTGCAACCACATTTGGAGTCGGGCGGTAAATATGAAATTCAAAATCTTTATGCCAATCCAAGCAACCGTCGGTGCGTCCGTTCCGACCCTCGCCTTGGCCCAATCGGCTTCACCGACCTTTCTTCACGAAAACAGGTTGGCCATTGCCATCATGGTCGCTCTGTATCTCGCGCCATCGATCATTGCGTTCTATCGGAAGCACCCTTCAAAGGGTTCGATAATCGCCGTAAATATTTTGCTCGGTTGGAGTATCGCGGGCTGGATTTGGGCCTTCATTTGGTCATTGGGAACAACCCGCCACAACGTTGTCGTTATTAATCCCTCGCCAGTCGCCGCAACGCCACAAAACGCTTCAGCGGTCTTGCCTGTGGCAAGCAAGACAATTGCCGAACGGATATCCGAACTAAAGGCCATGTTGGACTCGGGAACCATCAACCAGTCCGAATTCGAAGCCCTGAAGGCCGATGCCATGAAGGCAATTTCTTGATGATCAGATCATGGTTCACCCGTGCCGCAATCGCTTCCGCACTTCTCGTTTCGCCATCGCTCGCGTTGGCAATGACCGCCGAAGGAGCCTTCGCGTTCATTATCCTAAACGTTGAAGATGGCGACAAATTTGCCGCGCCGAACGATGGCGGACTTGCGAGCGTGACGGTAACCGCGAAAACGCCATTAACTTTCGAAATCGCTTTTGCGAGCGGTGACAAGCCGATTTATGAAATCACGCAAACCAAACCTTGCGTCTTCGACGTTGCGGCGAAGCTCGGTGAAGGCGGCAATGCGAATATCATTTTCGATATGAACAAGTTTGTCGGGTTGCCCGTATTCTCGACAGAAGACAATCTGATTTTTTCGAACGAATGCGCAATTCAGGTTGCCCAAAATGGTCGTTGCCTTGGCGCAAAATTCAAGCCGGGCATGCTGGCAAACGGCGATTTTGACCGCGAACGCATGAAGCGCGCAATTGAATTTTTCAAGAAAGAATTTTGTGCCGGGTCGCCTTTTTGATCGCCCGCCAAATGCGCGATCAATTTAATGGAGTCAAAATGTCGCAAGAGCCGGAGTTGCACGTAGGCATATATCTTTTATAGTGCATATACCCCAACCACTTCGGTGGTTTTCCCGGAAGGGAATAGCCGACCCGCCAGACGAAAGTCTTGGCGGGTTTTGCTTTTCAGACGTTTTAGAATTCAAATTCCCGTGAAAAAATCATCGAATGTAAGATCGGATTTTTCCATGTTTTTGATCAGAAGCGTGTCATCGCCGAACTTGATCAAGAGGTCGTCGCCTTGCACCTTCAGGTGATGATCGAACAGATTTTCGAACTCCGTTTCGTTGGTGACGAAATCGGAGAAGATCACGTCCAACCCATTTTCGAAGTCCTTGATGGTGTCGTGCTGATTACCGGCATTGAACTGGAAGATGTCGGAATTTGCGCCGCCGATCATGAGATCGTCGCCCTTGCCAGCCGCGAAATAATCGTCGCCGTCTTTGCCTTTTAGGACATTGTCACCTTTGTTGCCGGTGATCGAATTGTTGCCTTCGTTGCCGCTTCCGTTGGTGTCGCCTTTGCCGAGCAAACGAAGGTTTTCCAGATTTTCAGCGAGCGTGTAGCTAACGGTCGATTTAACCAAATCCATTCCGTTATCTTGCTGTTCGGTGATGTCGATAATCGCGCTCGAAATCAGGTAGGTATCAGCGTCCGATCCACCATCGACTTTGCCCTTCAGAGTACCCTGCCGGGTATCGAAGGTATCTTGTCCGGCTCCAAGCTGTACGAAGCCATCGATGACGCCACGATTATAGACGGTGACATCGCCGCCCATGTCAGAAATCGCGGTATCGCCTTTGATCAGGCCGCGATTTGATATCGTGCCGTTACCATCGTCCGTCAATTCGATGCCGAAATCGCCACCGCTGATCTTGGAGTTGTCGGCGTTCACAACGAGTGCATCGGTCGCCAGAACGGCAACGCCAGAGTCTTGGCCTTGTATTCTCCCGTAGTTCAAAACCGTCACGCTATCACCGGGAGAATAGACCGCATCCCCGCCCTTGATCGTCCCGGTGTTGTGGACCAGAGCGCCATCTTCGACATAAATACCTGACAGTTTCCCGCCGATTTGACCATCGTTGTAAAACTTGAAATTCGCGCCGGTCGAATAAAGCCCGACATTGGAAGTTCCCGGGTCAACGACCGACCCTTTAGCGATCTTCAAGGTCGTATCATTCGCCAAGATATCGATGGCCTTCAACGGATTAGAAACCGTTATGTCGCCCTTGACGATGATGGTGTTGCCGGTGAAAGCGGCATCCACAAAGATCGCTTCGTTATTCCCGCTGTTGATTTCGGCATCTTCGGCCAAAACCCACTTTTCATCGCTGGTATTGATGTTCCATGTAGTGGCGAGATCGGTATTTTGTGTGTGTGTTCCCATTGGGGTGTTCCCATTTTTTGACTTGTTTGTTTCGTTCCTTGGCGATGATTACCCCAAACTGAAACGGACATTACCTAATCAGAGACATATTGGTGTTCCTTGGGGAACTACAGCGAAGCGTCTGTCGCCATCACGGCGACATCTGGCGGTTTCCTTCGCCGTTCGCACGCCGTTAGCCCGCCGCCTAGGCGTCGCGAATATCCAATGCTTGTATTTTCAAGATCGATAATATTGAATCGTGCCAGCCAACCAAGATTTCAGAAAAACTGGTCAGCCAATGACGATGCAAAATCACTTGACGCCGGACGAACTTGCGATGGTGCAACGGGTGTACAATGAAATCATTTCACAAGATTGGTTCCATCGAACGGATGAAAATGAAGAAGCATGCGCTATTGATATCCTTCACTTTTTTCATCAAGGCATGATCGTTGAAAGCATCCTCGCCCGTATCTGCCAAAGTGCGGCAAAAGAAAAATACAGCAAGCCGGTTTGAAACTGTGTTGAATGGTCAACGAGTTCCCCTACAAGTCATCAACCAGCTATTTCATACCAAATTCCACGCCCGGCACGGACCGTGCGGTGCCAAGTTGGCTCTTAAGCCAGCATTCATTCTTCCGCCGAACGTACGCAAACGCCCGACAACTGTTGTCTTTTACGCATGTGAACAGGCATGTTTGATATGTAGCGCGCGATAGCTTGAGATAATCGCCGCCCGGAAAATCCATGTCGCGGTAGATCGTGAAGGTTGAAAAGATGACTTGCGACGACTTCGCCGAAGAATAAGCGCTTGCCGCATCGCCATTCCGCACCATGGCCATCACATCGTTCTTCAGAAAGCACATGCTGTAATGCGTGTTGTAGGTGAAAGCCATGCATTGGCCATCGTTCGCACATGCGGATTTGCAAGAGTAATACGGCACATTCTTGATCGTCTGATAATCGAAGCCGACGGCGTCGTATCCGTTCGCATCGATCAAGCTTGGCTTAACAATTTCAGGCGTTGGCAAGCTTGTGTTCGCTTCCGGTTTCGCCACTTCAACCACTTCGGTCGGGCTTCCGTAACAGATTACCGGAAACACAGACGGCGAAATCTTCTCGGCGAGATCAGCGGTCGAAAGTTGCGGGGTTTGCACCGACGTTTCGTGCGATTGGTAGCTTATGCCTTGCGACTGAAGGAACAGTTCCGCGACCGATGATCGAATGGCGAAATTCACATTTTGGGCCGTGATATCGATCTTATCCGCAACTTCTTTAGCCAACGTGGCGGTGGTAATCCCCAACAAAAGGCCGTCTTTGTCAACAATCGGCCCGCCCGAATTGCCGGGCTGAATTGGCGTCGAAATTTGAATATATCGGGTGTCATTGGCGATACCAGCCAAGGCGTTGACGTTGCCCGTCGTTACCTTGATGGATTCCGAAAGCAATCCGTTCAAAGGAAATCCCAAGGCAACGATGTCTTCGCCGAGACGAATAGGTTTCTTGCGAAAATCGAGCGCCTTGATCGGCGTTTTTGGTACGACTCTAAGAGCTGCAAGGTCATTGATCTCGTCAAGCTTCGGCACTTCACTAATGCCGACTCCCTTCACTTCCACGCGTGTGCATTTTTTCACGACATGGGCATTTGTCAGCAACCAACCGTCATCTGTAACAGCGAAAGCCGTACCGGATGCAAGTGGTTCATCGGCCCGCGACGGCATAGCCATCACTCCCAATAAGGCGATGGCGACAAAAAGTGCTTCAAATTTTTTACGCATAAATATTCCCCTCGCCGCAATCAAAGCACACTCGGCGATATTTACAATATTCAAATTGATATTCGCGGCCAAGTTGACTCCTGTCTTCATCGCATCGTTAATAGCGTGGGGAATTAGGGGAGATCTAAATGAGAATTTCGCTTTTGGCGGCGGCATTGGCCGGGCTATGCATATTGGCGTCTTGTCAAACGCCGTATCAAGATGGCGGTTTCGCCGGTGGTGTCACGGCTTCGGCGATTACGAACGACACCTTTCGAATATCGGCACGCGGCAATGGCTACACCGCCGCCAACACGATTCAAGATTACGTTTTGCTGAAGGCGGCTGAAACGACCCTTGCAAGTGGTGGCACCCATTTCGTCGTCCTAACGTCGGCGGATGCCACACAGAATATGACTGGCCAGACACCGGGGTACATGCAAACGAACGTGATCGGCAACACGGCCTATAGCACCTATACGCCGGGTGTGACCTACAACGTCGTGAAGCCCGGCCAAGATACGATTATTAAGATCATCAATGTGCCAACCGGGATTTCGCCGCCAATGGGCGCATTTCCGGCACAACAGGTTTTTGACAATATCAACCCGCGCGTCATTCGTCCGAAGAAGAAGTAAGAACGTTGGCGAGACATGAACATAGGAAAGGTCATCGGCACCGTCGCTTTTTCAACGATCATTGCCATTTCCGCATTTGACGGCGCGTGTGCCGACAAGCGTTATTGCAAACAAATGGAAAGTTGCGCCGAAGCCGTTGAAAGTTGGTGCAACGGTCACTTTGATCGTGACAGGGACGGCGATGGAATTCCGTGCGAAAACATTTGCCTGTCACGCGAACAGACGCTGGCGGAAGAAGTGAAAATCGGATGCAGCTTGTGATCGGCGAACGCGCATATCACCTCGCTGCCTCGACCTTGGGAATGAGACATGGGCCAATATCTGACAAAATATCGGCGGCGCAAGCAGGCTAAAGAAATGCTGGAACGTGTTGACGACAAACGCGACAACACATTGATCATTCACTACTCTTGCGAATCCTTTTACGACGTCAAGGATGGAAGAACTCCACGAATTACTTCCATTGCTATCAGATTTTTTGCATCGGGAAACACAGAATCCTTTTCAATCCATAAATCCGCCGAGTTAAACGGAGTGCCATTCGCCGAGATCGAACAAAATTACGATACACTTGAAAGAAAAATGCTTGATGAATTCTTTAAGTTTATAGAGCGCCATCATAACTATATATATGTTCATTGGAATATGCGTGATATCAATTATGGATTTCAGGCATTAGAACACAGACACAAAGTCCTTGGTGGAACGCCCGTTGCGGTTGCCGACGCCAGCAAGCTTGATATGCCAAGGATTCTGATCGCCATATACGGCCCGGGGTTTGCCGCACATGGGAAAAGCGGTCGCCTTCATACATTGCTTGATCTGAATTCGATCAAGACAAAGGATGTTCTGAACGGCGCGCAAGAAGCTGAAGCTTTTCAGCAAAAAGAGTACGTGAAACTGCACCAATCCACTCTGAAAAAAGTGGATGTCATCGACAATCTCTTGGATCGCTTCTTGGATGGCTCATTAAAAACGCAAGCTCGCTGGCGCGATACGCATAGCCTTCATCCCGCCATTTTGGTGGAAGTCATACAGGAGCATTGGCTTTTTTCTCTGTTGGGTTTCGTCGCGCTGATACTTGGGATTATGGCGGTCTTCTTTCCCCAACTTCTTGCTTTCGGATAAGCGTAACTTTTCGGGTATGGGTGACCGGAATCATGAACCGGAATGGCAAATCGCAATTTGTGACCATTCATGCCGAACCGAAAGAACGGAACCGCCTATATCAAACCGTCGTGTCCTATTTCTTAGTCAGCCGAGACGACAGAGCCGCCAGAAAGCGAATTGCATAAATTAGCGCAAAAATTAGAGCGACCGCTGAACCTGCAAAGAACAGTATGCCGACTGACCAAACGCACGTTCGTTGCCGTACGCGCAAACCTCGCCGGCTATCAGAAGCCGGTAGGAAACGAGAACCGCAAGTGGAAGCCCAACGGCTGGTATCAGCAAACACCAAAAACTTTCCATCCACGCCGCGACCTTCCCGCTCGAGTCACATTCTCCAAAGCGCCAATGATTTTTCAGCGCCAGCGACATCATCGCGTATACGATAGATGGTCTGGCGTGTCAGGTCGGTCGATTTCGCGATTTCGGATATCCCGACCGACTTGCCCAAGAGATCAACGGTCGTTTCGAATTGGGCGCGACTGAAGCTTGGCTTCCTTCCCCGATACAAATCTTCTTTCCCCTTTGCATGCGCGATACCAGCTTTTTGCGCTTCCTTGGTCGCTTCGGCTTGGGCTTGGGCGGAAGCGGCCATGAACCCGATCATCGCGTCTCGAATGGCCATCTGCATAGGGTCGGCTGTCGATCCGTCAAAAGTCATGCTGTTTATGACGGTACGTATGATGACGCCGCGATTGATAAATTCCCGGATGGTGTTGGTGACATCCGCATAGTTCCTTCCCAAGCGATCAACCCAGCGCACAACGAGCGTGTCGCCCTTCCGAAGCATATCAAAAAGGCGCTTTCCTTCAGGTCGATCTTTCATAGGAACAGCGACACCCGACACGCCATGATCAGCAATGACGTGATCGAAGGCGAAACCCGCCTTTTCGGCTTGGATGCGTTGGTGTTCCAAAGTCTGTTCGGCGGTCGAAACGCGAGCATAGAAGAAGACGGACATTTCCGGGTTTCCTGTACGAAAGGATGTTGTCCGTATAGATATATGTCCGAATTGTCAGAGTCAACCCTAACGGACACCCATTGTCGCCGCTTTTGGATGTCCGTTGGCGTATGGTCTATCGGACTAAAAACTTCATCTTCCGATAACCCGTTGACCCGCGTGCGTGTTATTGCACGTTGGACAACTTAACTCGTGCCAGCGTCCAATACAGTGCGGTTAGAAGTGTTGCATTTCCGAGCTATCAAGCGGCTTGGTGGGGATCGATATGAACGAAGTGCGTAAAACCAACAGCTTTTGGAAAACCATCAAAATTACATTCGCAAGTGCGATCATCGCGGGCGCGCTCTGGGTCGGCTGGGATCACGCTCAAGCGTTACTCTGGAAGGGCGGCCCAGCCCGCAACGGATATGAATTCTGGTTTACGCCATACGTCGTCTATATAATGCTCCAAACCCCGGCGGCAATCGGCGCACTCGTT
The DNA here is from genome assembly GCF_024707525.1 of Rhizobium sp. TH2. NCBI lineage: Bacteria > Pseudomonadati > Pseudomonadota > Alphaproteobacteria > Hyphomicrobiales > Rhizobiaceae > Rhizobium > Rhizobium sp. TH2. The sequence continues at coordinate 3,797,226 of NZ_CP062231.1, forward strand.
GCCCGTATGTTGATCGGGCATCGGATTCCGTCAATGGCCGGTTTCTTAGTTTATCCAATTATCAGCACGGCCGTGATGCTGGCGACGGGATATTTTGGTGGCGTCAACTTCAACTACCCCATCGTCATATTTCTGGTGATCGCCATTCCTAAAACCGCGATCTATGGATTGGTGTTTGCATTGCTTGACCATGTCTCGCGCACAAAGCTTGCTCTGCAAGCCGCTGCTTAAAAGTACGGTACATGATCGTGGAATTCATTGCGGCAACTGGCTGTTCCCGTTCAACCTTATCTCGGCTCGCGAAATCATGACGCGCTGGCACTCACGACGTGGACGGAAGTTTTCCTTCGTGTCAAATCTTAGCACACGGTTGACCCGGCCAACACGCGTGGCGGTTTGCTATGATAACTTCCTGTCGATTAAGGTCGGCGAGAATGACAATTCCGCAAGATTTGAAGCTTTGGGTTTTGCAAAAAGTGAACGGTTTGACGACGATGACGATTTCTATCGTCACAACATGACGTTCGATTCTGGCGACAAAAGCGTCGTGTTTAAAATGTGCGAGACCTTACGAGATATGGAAATTCCGTTCTCTGATCATCGAACCGGTGGCGCGGACTATTTTCTTGAACACTTTCGCGAACAAGGGTTTGTGACTGGTAAGTTTAAGCGCTTTCGAAAGCTCGGGTTAGATTGGGATGAAGACGCGCCGTTCGTTATCGAAGATTTTTAAGCGTGGTTTCAGTTGCAGAGGGAAACGCCGGTCGATGAAAGATGCCATTAAATGTTCTCAAGAAATTTTGGCGGAATTCTCAATTGGCGGCTTTTTCTATGAGGCTCGCAAAAGGAATTTTGTAATATCGAGCGGCAAAAGGGCGGTAATGACTCTTGCTGCGTTAAACGATATCGACTTTGCGACGTACAATCCACAACAAAAACTATATATTACTTCTGTAATTTGGCGGTTACCGGATTTGTTACGATCATATCAATCCCGATGTATTGAATTTGGTGCTGATTCAGACCTTTATGCCGAATTCGCTGCCGACGTCAACAAACTGGTCCATAGCATTATGGAGCGCCTCTTAGATAATCGACACCAACAGAATCCGGAAAAAGTTCATCTTTTGTTTCACACGCATGTTTTCGATGACGACAATGAAGACGAAAAGCTAATCGGCGTATTCTCCTCGAAATTGAACGCGGATACGGCACGATTAAAGGCAAGCGAGTTACCGGGTTTTAGGGACCATTTGGCAGGATTCCACATCGAGGAATACGATATTGATCGGATGGAATGGAGCGAAGGCTTTGCTACCGTTTGATCATGTCTCGTGACAACACGTTTCCCATAACGAAGCCGTCGTTGGCTTGGCGGAATCACAGAAAGCTTTCCATGATGCGCGAACTGGCAAACCTGCAATTCCTGCATTTGAATCTCAATTGGAACGCGGAACCCAATGCGCCGTCTGTTGATCTGAAATTCGACGGTAACGACGCAAGATTGACGTTTCTTTTAAATCCATTCGGCTCTGGTCGTGCAACGATCACGTTCACGAATTGCAGCCGCTGGAATTGGGATGCTACCAACGATCATGCTTGGTTCGCGGGCGAAGGGCGATATTCCAAACAGGCCCCGAAATGGGGCGAATTCTATGAGGTTATAGGCGAGACACCGCTTGGCGGGAATGCGGATTGGGAAATCTTGTCAGACAACCTTCCCAATGCTCGCCACTTCCTTTTTTATTTTCGCGATGAAACGCTTGAATTCATCGCGACTGACTGGTCGATTGCGAGCGGCTAATCAGGCCGACGGTCGTAATATCTAACCAGCTTTTGATGCGCGGTTACCAACGCAAGCATAAGCTCATGATAATCGACACGATAAGGTTCTCCATTCCGACCGGTATAGATTTCGACGTTAACCTTTGTGGAGTCGCCTTCGATCAGCGTTGCGAGGTTCTCGCCATCCATCCGGATTTCGGCGACAAATTTATCAGCGTCTGGCAAACTCGTGATGGTGATGTCTGTGGCCATTTTGGTTCTCCGAATGTCACAACGCGCCTGTCACAATCGATCGAGTCCATGGAAAAAGGCAATGCCGGGATTCGAAAAATGCTGGCAAGCGGGATGTCGTGGAATTCGATCATCGCGGCGACGGGCTGTTCGCGGTCTACATTGTCTCGGCTTGCAAAAACATGAAGTGTTTCCACTTACAAATTAGACGGTAGTTTTCCTTCGCTCGCGATCACCATGCATATTTCAGTAAAGGCTTTCGAAGCCCATTCGTCGAGATTCGAAGCTTGTTCGGAAAATCGTGATGTTAATTCTCGTGCTTCGCGCCAAGATAGTGACGAATATGGACCCGCTAACGAGCTATGAATGATGCTGGGCGTGTTCGGAGGTCGACTTTCGGCGCGAGCGTCGATCAGAACCGGCTCGTCAAATCCAAACTTTTCTATTTGGCCGTTGCCGAACTTGCATCGAAGCTTAAGGAAAAGAATCCAACGGCCATCATGTTCGTCGAGAAACGAAGCTGCAAGCGAACCGCCATCGCGTATCGTTTCCGCGCCAACCAAGCTCTTAATTCTCGAAGCCATTCCGAATGGTGACCATCCAACGTCTCAATGTCAACATCACTGGAATTCACAGAATCTGGCGCGTTGGGCGGAAGCAACCAATCTCTACAACCTGATACTTGTCAGCCAAAAATAGTCCCTTCAAATCCCAGATTTTCGCCATCCAGCCGCACGTGCGGCTTCTTCGGAGCAAAAAAATCTTTCGCCCTTCAAATGCGTTATGTTGGTAACCCCGTAATACTCTTGGCCCGGCACGTGGAAAATCTTCTCGCCACCATCGTAGCTGATATTACCCTTGATCGTGCAACCCGCCAGCGGAAACGCGATTGCCGCTATTATGTCATGGGCGATCAGCAATCCGAACGCGACTATAGCGACGGTCGATCCCACGACACCTTTGACACGCGCAAGCCGGTACGGCCATGACGACTTGTGAATTGCGATTGGCTTTGTTTTCTCACGATCACGGTTGAATCGGTCTTAATATCCATCGGCACGCGGCTGGATATTTGGATTAGAGAAAGTGCCGAATTTTTCCATGCGGTACGGAAACATGGAAGATGGGGCGCTTCAACACTTGGCGTGTAACAAGCCTAATGTGCGCTTAACAGTTGCTTATCGATGCCAATTTGCGATGTGCCTTTTCCTTCCGGGTCGCGAGGCCACCGCCTAACAGATTGTTATCCCTTCACTCAACCCGCTTTTGTATTATCTTGTTGAAATACAACCATAAACCATATTTCCATGCCGCCGGAACATTGTCGATTCCAATCCGTTTGACAGCGCAACGGGATACAAAAAAATGCGCAAAATTTTTATCATCGCCGCCATTCCGCTGGTCTTGATATCCACGGGTTGGATGTCCAACGCGAGCGGAATAGATAAAGCCGGACTCCGTGTCGATGATCATCGGGTTCACGTGTCACTTTGCGAACACGCGAAAGCTAAACTGGAACGCCCCGGTGAAAACACTTGGAAGAATAGGCTTCGCGCATGGCGTTGTATCCAACGATGAAGTGGCTGAGTTCGGAACGGTGCCGCCCAATTTTAGTCGCGCACTTCGATGACGGTCGTTTGCACACCAATGGTGCGCTCGTAAAATGAGCAACGATGCATGACGAACCGCAATCTGGTCCTAAATCTCCAAGAAGTTCAAATGTTGCAACGCGTATTCAAGGCAATATTGTCCAAGGGTTCATTCGAAAGAACGCACGAAAACGAACAAGCACTCGCCAAATTTCTCGTTCGATGCGTTCAAAGTGGCACGATAGATGAAGACAGTTTGAGGCTGGTTGGCGAAAATGCCGCGATTATCAAATGGTCAAAAACGCATGACTTGATGGCTTGGCCGGTCAGGTGACACAACACGCTACTCGGTGAGGTCACGCCGCCGGAAATTCCGGGTGAAATCTCTCACGTTCTTCATCGCCGCCGAAATTTCATCCAACTCATAACCAGCGTCTGAAGCTTCGATGACCATGTCGGTCATCATCTTTTCTAATTGGGCTTCCAGTTCTTCTTGGCGCTCTGGCTGACCGATATGATGACGCGGAATTTTCATTGGTGACACTCCATTCGGCCAATAATTCAGCCGTGCCAATGGAGTTCCGTGGACGATCAATCCGAAAGAGCCATAGCGGCGCGGCGCGCTTCCTCATAGTTTTTGAACGGCCCGGCGAGAAATGTGTAGCGTTGGCCGCGTAGCACGATAGCCGTCTTTGCTACCGGATCGAACATGATTTCATAGCGATCGGCTTCATTGTTGCACATGACATGTTCCTTCGTCGGCCAATTCGACATGGGATAAAATCTCACGATTTCATTTTTGCGTATGTTGCATTGGTAACTCGCGACGACGGAACATCCGCCATGAATGGCACTTATCCTGCAAAGGAGTTGCGTCATGACACAGAAATTGAAGCCCGCTGGTCAAGCCGACAGACAAGATGCTCTGAAGGCCAAGTTGGATGATCAGGTTTCCGAGTTAATTGCCAAGGCGAATGACGAAGGTTACGGCACCGAAGAAGCCTTGGAAGCGCTTGGCGAAGTCGTTGAAGACCAGAAAGTTATAGAAACCGAAAATCAAGACCCGGAGAACCCGAAGGCTGGCACGCATGGTCGGGAATGGTATTTTGGTTGATTGTCGTCGACACTTGGATAATCAAACCCGGATATCGGCTAAGACATCTATTCGATATCCGCCAAAAATTATAAATTGTCTCCGCGACAAAACTAATTTGAAGCGCCAACCGTAAACGTCTCTATGACATGCTCATTGAGGGTAACGGGATTATGGCAATGAAAACGAACAACGCGCGGGAAGGAAGGTTCCGGTTTCAAGACGATGTAATCCAGAGGTTCCATGACCGCGCCAAGATAGATAGGTCGGGCGATCAGGATGCCGCGTTGGCTCCAGAATGTGCAATCCAAAAAATGAAGGAATTGCACGCAAGGGCGGCGGAAGCGATTATCTTCGGTCGTTTATTCTGAATTGTCGCGCGACGTGCTGAAGGTTGATGAACCCTAATCGGGGTTTCCGCGTATCACCGGCATGAACAAATTCCTTTCCCTTGCTTGTTTCATCATTGTCGTCGTATCGGTCGGGTTGTTGATTGGGTATTCGACAGCGCCCGGCACTTGGTACCAGTCACTTGAAAAGCCGCCATTCAACCCGCCCAATTGGCTATTCGCCCCGGCATGGACGCTAATTTATGTCCTAATCGCCATAGCCGGATGGCGGGTCATGATGATTGAAGGATTGTCCGGCTGGTCAGGCCGCGTCTGGTTTGCACAAATGGCGTTGAATTGGGCGTGGTCGCCAGTATTTTTCGGGCTTCAGATGCCGTTCGCGGCCTTGGCAATCATCGTCTTATTGCTAATCAGCATTATCGCGTTCCTTCTATTAGCGAGGGACGACAAGGCGCGTTGGTGCTTCCTACCATATGCAGCTTGGGTAGCATTCGCGACTGTTCTGAATGGTTGGATTGCTTTCGCAAATTGACCGCGTTCATTGAACCGGAAACGCCGAAAATGTAAAACGCATTTGCCCGGCAAACGAAGACAGAATTGTATGCACGAAGAACTTCATCCTTGCCCTTGTTGCAAGCTACCGACCTTAGAGTGGCGAAACGCATTCGATGTTTGTGTCGTTTGTTTTTGGGAAGACGATAGCCAAGATGATCCGCATGCCGATGAAGTTTGGCATGGGCCGAATGAGGATTACTCGCTAACCAGAGCGCGAGAAAATTTTGCCGACCATCTGCATATGTATGATGATGGAAGGGCTATTTCCCAAGTCGAGTTTCCGAGTGCCGGTCGCATCAGGTTGCTGGAATATGTCAAATCGGTTCTCGAAAATCCGGAGACGCTCGACAAAGGTCGAGTGGCCGAACTCATTGAGGGTTGGTACGACCGCTAAGGCGGCACGCAACAGATTATGCCAGTCGCATAGGCTGGTTCATCGGCTTTGAGGGTATCGAGTGGCACGAAAAATTCGTTCGTCAATTCGAGCGATTTGATTTTCGAGACGATGAACGTCCGGCGCGAAGTGTCGCTGCAAAATCAGTAAAACGACAGGCGTTTCTCCCCGTCGATCTCATTCGTTATCGGAAAAAATCCGTTGCCCAAAGGGTTTGGGTCTGGGTTTTCGAAAACCGGGACGTGTGCAATCATGCCCTTCGAATAGCGCGATACGGTTGGATCAAATTCCGCGTCGGGAACAAATCTATCTTCCAAAACACGGATGGATTTGACACGATCAAGCCGAAAAGTTTTCCATACCCCGTCATCTGGAGATTTCGAAGTACTGTGATTTTGAATGCCTTCAAATGAGATTTCGCCATTCTCGCCAATTCGTATGATGTGAACCGAAAGAATTCGAATTTGGGTGTCGTCCGAATAGAGAATTTCGATCATTCGGGAGTCTTCTATTGCATCCAAAAATGGTTGGAATATCGGGTCTTCAGGATTCGAGGTTTCAAGTGCTTTCCGGCTTTCGCCAGTTGATTCAAATGGATTCAATTATTTTACTTTCTACATTATAGGGAATTTGAAGGATTAGCTATGTCATTCGGGTCGCTTCGCTTCCCGAACGCGAACTTCGTTCGGTAACAAGTTGAATAATGTCTTTTGGAATCAACGATAGACAATATAGCTACTGTCGTAAGACACTTCGCGAAGCGAAGGCATAATCAAATAACTAATTAATTATTGTGGTTTCGATCTGAAGACATAGTTTTGCTAACCAGCAAAGCCATGTCTTCGTCGCTTGTGTATAACGACCGTCAAACATAGGAATTTAGATCAACTTCTTTCGAAGGAAGGGCGGTTACGCTATCTCCTTTGACGATCTGGTTAAGTAAACGCAACGTCTATGGCCAAATTCCCGACTTCCAGACGTTTGAAGGTTGCAAAATTTCTATCAGAGCCTTCTCGTAACAATCCAGTTGTTTGAATGCCTTCAAGCACTGGATTGCTTCAGATTGTTCGGCATTCGCGTGAATGCCTTTTCATGCGAGCGCCACCGCGCCCATATCCGTCGTTCGCTCTGTTCACGAAACATCCGAGTGCCGAACTAAACCGCACCAAGTCTTAAATGTGGATGGCCCTTGCAGGGGCCGATATGATTTTATTTATGCAAATTTGCAGAGACAAAACCCCAAAATCAGCAAGAATTTCAAACTTTTTTGCCGGGTGTATTTGATCGCGTTTTGCGAGAACACAATAGGTTTTCGGCGACGGCACGGATGCCAGCCAATCATTATTATTTATCTGTTTTGGAGATCGATGAACCGCGAAATGGAAATTTTTTCGCAATCTTCATCGTCCAGAAACATAGCACAAAAAGGATGAAAAGACCAGTATTTTCTGGCGAACCATGCGCTATTTTTCGGTTTCGATGCCATACAGCCGCAACTCGTTTTCGATCCGATTTCGAAGGCGGCGATAGCCCTTCAAGGCTTCGAAATACCCGTGATCACGAAGCATCGCTATCACACGGTCGGAATTCTCGAAAACAGTTCGGCGATAGTCCGCATCCGATATCAAGCGCGTAAAATCCTTGTTCATTTCGTGAACCCCAATGCATTCATCAATGCGTCCCGCTTTTTCTCCAAGCTATAGCCTTCGCCATAATGGCTTCCGATGCCGGGCGTCGTATGGCCCATGATGGAATCCTTCAGACTGTCATTGCATCCGGAATTCCGAAGAACGTCGGCTATACGATGGCGATATCCATAGAAGGTTTTCCCCGTGAGCGGCCTTAGATGCTTATTGCTTGCGGCGGAAAGGGCATCAGAGCCGCCAGACCTTTGATAGGTTGGAAATCCTTCCGGAAAACGCTTCATCCACTCCAAGGCTTTGCCAATCAAGGGAATATCACGATGGCGAGCGCCGCCGCTTTTGACCCGATCACGAAATTCGTTGTCTGCAATCCGGATAAAGGGGATTGGCGATGCCAAATTGATGTCGTTCTTTGTCAAGAAGACAAGCTCTTTTTGATGTGAGCCGGTATTCATTGCGATATAATTCAAGGCTTTCAGTTCATCGGATGCGTCCGATTGCTCGAAGTGCCGCTCGATTTTCGCTATCTCGTCCGGCGTGAACGGTTTGCGCTTTCCAACCCCGTGAACCTTGATCGACACGCTATCAAATGGGTTTTTTTCTTCCGGGAAATCCGCTCCAAATACCTTCGAAATCACAGTGCGAACGTGGATCAATTTCTTGTTGGCCGTGTCGGCATGGAGATCGCCAGCTTCCACCATGTCAAAGAGACGATCTTTGAATTCCAAGGCATGCTGGCGCGAGATCGCGAGAACATTGGTAAGATCGGGAAAAATCGAAACGAATGTGTCAATCGCGTTCTGTTTGGGAGTATATCGCTTGTTCTTAGCGCGTTGATCGTGCTTTGCCGAAAGTGATCGCGATCCAGTTTTTTGAAGCGCGAGAACAATTCAACCCAAGTTAAAGTTGCCTTGATCGTTGATGCCAATGCATCGACTTGTGACTTTAGAACAGTTGGCCATTCGCTTACGCGTTCGCCGTTGTGCGCAAAAATCGAAAAGACGTTATCGACCGGGTCAGTTTCGATAGCGCTTGCATTGATCTGGCGAAGATCGAAACCAGATCGAAGAACATCGGCGGTATATCCGGTTCCGACAGATATGCGACCGCCGCTTTCGATCACCCGAATTTGGACACTGACCTTGTTGTACTCGACGACGTATCGTTCAAGTGCCACGTTGTGGTCACGCGTTCGAAGCGAAACCACGACTTCCTTCCTATTAAAGATGTGTTGAAGGTGCCGGGGAATTGGCCGCCGGAAATAGTACACGCTTCCGCGCAAAAACAAAAAATGCGTCTTCATTGCTTCATCCAGTGCCGTAACGATGCACTTAGGATGCGCGCGTTCGCGTAATTGTCAAGCGTAAAATCGTCTATACTCTCAAAATCTACAATATTTAAATATATTAGTCAAGTAATAATTTTAGAAATTTTTGCATATCGCCGAAATAGACTCTAACTATATTTATAAAGAAATTTGAAAATTTCCCGCTCCTAAACGTCGTTTGTAACAGTTTTCGTTACAGGCCAAGCCCGAAAACCGGATAAACCGTTGTATATATTACGGAAAATTGAAAGTAGTGGCGCACCCGACAGGATTCGAACCTGTGACCTTTGGAATCGGAATCCAACACTCTATCCAGCTGAGCTACGGGTGCTTCGAGGTGGAAATTTCAGGAGATTCCACCTTGCCGGTATCGGTCTCATAGCCTGTTCGCGGGCGTTCTTCAATGCCTAATTGGCATCACGCGAAAGCCTTCAGGCCGAGGCGCCGAGAAGCGGCATCGCTTCGATCTGGATCGGTGCCGCCTGCCTCAGATGGAACGATAGAAGCGACGGAATATCGACGTCGTAGCGCGCCGCGAGATCACGCCACCATTGATCGCGCTCGAAGATTTCAATCGCGGTGGCGGCGTGTTCCTGCGCCAGTTCCAGCTCGCCCATGCCCTGGTAGCAGCGCGACATGTAGAGGTGGCCGAAGGCATGGTCGGGATATTTCGACACCACGTTCTTCATATAGTGGACCGCGACGCCGTAATTGCCGATCTTCATATTGTAGTTTTCGATGAAGTTGACGCGCAGCTGCGCCTCGTAGGCGTAGGCTTCCAGTTTGACCGGATCGACGCCGGGGGCGCGGATGACCGATTTGGTCGCCACGAAATTGTCGTTGTCGGTATTCTCGATATAGCCGTTCTCGACGCAGATATCGTAGAGCCGGCTGCCGAAGATCGGGATCGCCAGATAGACATGCACCCAGTCGAAGCCGTTCTCGATCAGCATCTCAAGCGTCTCGGCCCGGTGCTCGTCCTGCTCGCCGGGCAGGCCGGTGACGATGAAGACGTGGCTGCGGACATTGAACTTGCGCAGCGCCTCGACGGCGGGTCGGATCAGCTTCTTCTTCAGCGGCTTCTTGATGATGTTGTTGAGTACATGGTCGGAACCGGATTCGACGGCAAGCGCCACGGCCGAAACGCCGGCCTTGGCGAAAAGGTCGGCGACCTCCTCGTCGATCGCATAAACAGCCACGCCATTGGGGAATTCGAGCCGGATACCAAGCAAGGCGAGCTCCCGCAGCAGCGTCTTCGCGCGCTCCTTGTCGTGGAAGAAATGGTCGTCCTCGACCAGCAGCACCGTCATGCCGAACTCGTCGCGCATGCGGATCACATCCTTGATGATCCGTTCGATGGTCATGAAACGCACATCGCGGCCATGCAGCGACGGATTGGAACAGAAGACGCAGAGGAAGGGACAGCCGCGCGAGGTGTGGATCGCCATTTCGCGCTTCGGCATATCGACATAGCGCTTGTCGATACCGCGGTTGTTGTAATCGTTGAGATCGACCATGCCATAGTTCATCTCGGGGATATCATCGAGATTGTCGATGAAGCTATGGCCCGGTTGCTTGCCCTTATCCGCGGATTCCCGATTGACCCAGGAGCGATGGGTCCGGATCACGGTTTCCGGATCGTCGGAATCGATCAGTTCCTTGAGCGGCAATTCGCCCTCGCCCTTGCAGATGGCATCGAGATCGGGGCACTTTTCCAGCATCAGCTTGAAGGCCGCAGACGGCAGGCCGCCGCCACCGATCGTCAGCATGTTGGGGTCGAAGTCCTTGACCGCCTTGGCGAGCGACTGGATATAGCCGAAGGACGAATTGAACAGCGCCGAGATGCCGACGATATCGGGCTGGAATTCCTTCAATATCTCAACCAGTTCGGCATTGAACACCTGCTCGTAATTCTCGACGGAACGTTCCTCGACCAGCCGCTTGAGGGTGAGGTTGAAGTCAACGAGCCGGATTTCATCGAGATTGGTGCAGTAGCGCGTGAGATAGGCCTCCATCGATAGGATGCCGTATGGAATGGTGAAGGCCGGCAGGACGGATGCGCGCGACTTGTCGAGATAGTCGGCCGCGTTGAAATAGGGCGGGATCACAAACAGCACTTTTTTCATATCGAAACGTCCCCGGCCGCTCCCGGCACGAGGTGGGAGGGCAAAACCGGGGCAAGGTTCGCAAATCGAGCTTTAGCGAGGCTGGCCGCAGCCACTTAAAGCGCCATCTCCCGGCGCTCCTTGTCGGTGAGGAACGCGAGGTCGAGCGCCTTTTGCAGCGTGGCCGCATGGCGGAAATCCGGTTCGCCGTTGACGCCTGATTTCACCGCGTCGGCAAAGCGCATGTAGTTGGTCGGCACTGTGCCGGCGTCGATCTCGTCCCATTCAGCGTTCTCGGCGTCCTCGCCGATACAGGCGCGCAGCGCCGAGCCCTTCGGCGTGTGCTGCACCTCGATGCCGCCCTTGTCGCCATAGATCCTGAGGCGCAGGTCGTTGTAGTGCCCGGCGGCCCAGCGCGTGGCGTGGATCACGCCCAGTGCGCCATTGGAATAATCCACCGACATGACGAAGCTGTCATTGGCGTCGAGCGTATATTCGCCGATCTTGCCGCCGTCGGCCTTGTCGTAGGTTTTCAGCCGGCCGAAGATGTGGCCGATCTCCAGGCCTGCACCGTAGGATGCGAAATCGAGGATGTGGATGCCGATATCGCCCAGCACGCCGTTCGAACCGTGAGCGGTGGAGAGCCGCCACAGCCACTGGCTCTCGGTGCGCCAGTCGCCCCATTGCTTGGAGACAAGCCAACTCTGCAGATAGGAGGCCTCGACATGCTTGACGAAGCCGATATCGCCCGAGCGCACCATTTCGCGCGCCCGCTGTAGCGGAGCGACATTGCGATAGGTGAGATTGACCATGTTGATGAGGCCGGCGGCTTCGGCGGCCTCGGTCATTTCCATCGCCTGGGCATAGGTCTCGGCGAGCGGCTTCTCGCAGAACTGATGCTTGCCGGCTTCGATGAGACGCATCGTGGTGGGATAATGCGCGCGGTCGGGCGTGACATTGGTCACCGCGTCGAACTCGCCCCACGCGATCGCGTCGTCGAGTGAGGTGAAGGTGCGGCCGATGCCGTGCTTTTCGGCAAACATTGCCGCGCGCGCGGGATCGACATCGACGGCCGCGACCATCTCCACGTCCTGGATATATTTGAAGTTTTCGGCATGGTTGTTGGCCATGCCGCCGGTGCCAAGAACGAGAAGGCGCATGTCAGCTCTCCGCTCCCTGGCTCACTTGTAGCCTTCCTCACCCGGCGCATGCAGCTTGGGGCCACGCTCGGTGATTGGCTCCGGCGCCTTCTCGACAGGCACGTTCCCGTAATGAACAGCCGTGTTGCGATTGTTGGCGTTGTAGGCCCATTTCACCGCGTTGCGCAGCACATGCTGCACCGGCGCCTGGTGATAGGTCGGATAAGTCTCGTGGCCGGGACGGAAATAGAAGACGTTGCCGTTGCCACGGCGGTAGGTCAGGCCGGAGCGGAACACTTCACCGCCCTGGAACCAGGAGATGAACACGGTTTCGAGCGGCTCAGGCACATCGAAGTGCTCGCCATACATTTCCTCATTTTCGATCGCGAAACCGTCGCCGAGGCCCTGGGCAATCGGATGGCCGGGATTGGTGACCCAGATTCGCTCGCGCTCACCGGCCTCGCGCCACTTCAGGTCACAGGGCGTGCCCATCAGCCGCTTGAATATCTTCGAGAAATGCCCGGAATGCAGCACGATCAGGCCCATGCCTTCCCAGACGCGCTTGGCAACGCGCTCGACGATCTCGTCATTGACTGCGCCGTGGTCCTTATGGCCCCACCAGATCAACACATCGGTCTCATCGAGCCGCGCCTGCGGCAGGCCATGCTCGTCTTGCTCAAGCGTCGCCGTGGTGGCGGAAATCGCACTGTCGGTGTTAAGCGCATCGGCAATCGTCGTGTGCATCCCCTTGGGATAGATCTCGGCGACCACCGCGTTTATGCGCTCGTGGATATTCTCACCCCAAACCACTGTCCGGATGGCCATGTCCTGTCTCCTGCTGTCTTTGCTGAAACGCCTCCGAGAATTTGAAAGCGCTTTCAATTTTTGATACAATAAAACCTTGCCAGCCGACTCGCAAGGCCTCCTCTTTGAGGAAAACCGTTGACGCGTGAAAATGTTCGTTCAGATCCGCTTTCCGGTCTCGGGATCGAACAGATGCACAAGGTCGGAACGGATTTCGACACGCAGCTTGTCGCCTGGCCTCACCCGTTCGCGGCCCTGTTCGACCAGCGTCAGTTCGGGGTCATTTCCCATCACGATATAGGTCAGCGATCCCGTCGATTCGATCATCGTCACCGGCAGTTCAAAACCGCCCTCGCCCTGGTGGACGACCGTGAGATGCTCGGGGCGCAAGCCGGTCACGACCTTGCGCCCGGCGCCTACCTCCTGCCCTGCTGCGATCTTCGGCTTGCCGACGATCTCAAGCTCAACCATATCGCCACCAACCCCGACGCCATCGACGAAGTTCATCGCCGGCGAACCGATGAATCCGGCCACGAACCTGTTCGCCGGACGGTCGTAGAGTTCGAGCGGCGCGCCCTGTTGCTCGATGACGCCGTCGCGCATGACCACAACATGGTCGGCCATGGTCATCGCCTCGATCTGGTCATGCGTGACATAGACCGAGGTCGCGCCCAGCCGGTCATGCAGGGAGCGGATTTCCTTGCGCATCGATACACGCAGCGCGGCATCGAGATTGGACAGCGGCTCGTCGAACAGGAAGGCTTGTGGGTTACGGATGATGGCGCGCCCCATGGCGACGCGCTGACGCTGACCGCCCGAGAGTTGGCGCGGGTAGCGGGCAAGCAAGCCCGTCAGCCCGGTGATGCCCGCCACGTCCTCGGCCTTCTTCTTGGCCTCGGGCTTGGCGACCCCGCGCATGCGCAGTGAATAAGTGAGGTTTTCCTCGACCGTCATATGCGGATAAAGCGCATAGGACTGGAAGACCATGGCGATGTCGCGCTTGCGCGGCGGCATGTTGGTCATCTCTTCGCCGGCGATCGTCATCGAGCCGCTGGTGATCTTTTCTAGCCCCGCAAGCGACCGGAGCAGCGTGGATTTCCCGCATCCGGATGGCCCGACCAGGGCCACGAAACGGCCCTTGGGAATGGAGAGATGGATATCCCTCAGCGCGTGGTAGGCGCCATAATGCTTGTTGACGTTGATCAGTTCGATCTGGGCGGTCATTTGAGCGCTCCCGATGTGAGGCCGGAGACGATCCGGCGCTGCAGAAGGATGAAGATGGCTAGGATCGGCGTCACATACATGGTGGCAAACGCCATGATGTTGTTCCATTCATTCGTATTGGGACCCATGAAGGAATTGAGCCCCACGCTGGCCGGCTGGTATTCGATCGCCTGGATGATCGACTTCGAATAGACGAACTCGCCAAAGGCCTGCATAAAGATCAGGATCGCCGAAACCAGGATGCCGTTTCGCGCCAATGGCAGCGCGATATGGAAGAAGGCGCCGAAGCGGGAATTGCCGTCGACCAGTGCGGCTTCTTCGAGTTCGATCGGCACGCTCATGAAGGTCGCGCGCACCAGCACCACGAAGAACGGCATGCTTTTGGCCGCGATCGCGATGATGACGGCGAGTCTCGGATATTCCAGAATGCCAATCTGCGAGTAACCGACGAAGATCGGCGTGATCATCAATGACGCAGGCAAGACCTGCAGCATCAATATGAGAAACAGGCCGATGTCGATCCAGCCGTTGCGATAGCGCGCCAGCACATAGGCGCAGCCGGTTCCCAGAACCGCGATCAGCAGCACCGAGCCCGACGCGATCAGCAGCGAATTCCACATATAGCGGCCGACCTGGCGGCTCTCCCAGACCGCGCCGAAAATGCCCCATTGCGGGTCCGACGGCCAGAAGCTGGGCGGCGTGGCGAACATCGCCGAGCCGCTTTTCAGCGTCGTCACATACATCCAGTAGAGCGGGAAGAGATAGATCGCCGCCAGCAGGATGGCGATCGCCAGCATCAGGCGGTTCTTGAAGGTCTCGCTCATCCTCGTATCTCCTGGCGCGTCGAGCGCACATAGATGACCGAGGCGATCATCACGAATATGATCATGATGACGGAGATCGTCGCGCCTTGGGCGAAATCATATTGCCGGAATGACAGATCCCAAGCCCAGTATTGCGTGACATTGGACGAATTATTCGGCCCGCCCGAGGTGATCGCCGCGAAGAGATCGAACTGCTGCAGCGTGAAGATCAGGCCGAGCGAGATGATGGCCCCGATCGTCGAGCGCATCATCGGCAAAGTGATGGTCCAGAACCGCTGCCACACCGTCGCGCCATCGAGTTCGGCCGCCTCGTAGAGGTCTTTGGGAATGCCCGACAGGCCGACCGACAGCAGGATCATGTTGAAGGAGGTGCCGAGCCAGATGTTGGCGATGATCACCGCCCAGAGAGAGTAGTTCGGGTCGGAGCGCCAGAAGATGTTGCCCGATATGATGCCGGTTTCGCGCAGGAAATAATTGAGCACGCCGAAGTCGCCCGACAGGATCCAGTTCCAGATCGCACCGACGACGAGACCGGGCATGACCCAGGACACGAGAAAGAGGCCGCGCATCCAGCTCGAACCGGGAAAACCGTTCCAGAAGAACAGCGCAAGCCCGAAGCCGATCATGAACTGGCCGGCGATCGAGGATATGACGAAGAGCGCGGTATTGCCGAGGATCGGCCATGTCTCGCGCTGCGAAAAAAGCGTCACGTAGTTCTTGAAGCCGACGAAGGGCCGCGCAAACGTGCCCAGCGAGAACATGTCCACTTCTTGGAAGCTCATCACCACATTGTAGATCAGCGGCAGGCCGGACATCAAAAACAGGAAGCCGAGCGGAAAGGCCACGAGGCCGATATCGAAGCCGCGTCCGTCCGTGATGCTCGATAGGATTCTCTTCATGGGAAGCCACCCGCGCCTTGAGTGTGCCTCTCCCAGGCCGCCCGCCACTGGAAGCAAACGGACGGCCCTTCGGGAGGAGCTGTAGGCCGGAGGCTATCCCCCGGCCGTGTGGATCATACAGGTCAGCCGAGCACCGCGGAGATCTTCTCCGCCGCCTGGTCGAGCGCATCCTTGGCGCTCATCTGGCCGGTCAGCGCGCCCTGGATGGCATCCTGGATCGCCTTGGAGATCTTCGGCCAGGCCGGATGCGGACCGCGCGGCTGGGCATATTTCAGCTGTTCGAGGAAGACCTTGAGTGCGTCGTCCTTGAGCTTCTTGCCGGTCGCCGGAATGGTGATGTCGGAGCGCGCCGGCAACTGGCCGAACTTCTCGAACATCGTGCTGTCCTGGCTGACGAAATATTCCAGCACCTTGAAGGCCTCATCCGGATGCTGGGTATTGGAGAAGATCGCCCAGTTGAAATCGCCCATCGCCGACGAGCGCGCCGCGCCCGGCTCGGGCACCGGCAGCAGCGCCACGCCCCAGTCGAACTTCGCCTCGTCCATCATGCGGTCGAGTTCCCAGGGACCCGAGATCGCCATGGCGGCGTTGCCCGAATTGAACGTGCCGGTCGAATCCCATTGGCCGCGTGTCAGCGAATCCGGCGAAGCAAGCTTCTCGTCCATGACGGTCTTCCACACTTCGAGCGCCTTGACAGCACCCGGAGCGTTGATCTTCTCATAGCTACCACCGGCCATCTGGGCCCAGGGCAGGAACTGGAACGTGCCCTCTTCGCTTGCTTTCGCCGAGAACGCCAGACCATAGACGTTCTTCGACGGATCGGTCAGCTTGCGGGCATATTCGACCAATTGGTCCCATGTCTCGGGCGGGCTGTTCGGATCGAGGCCGGCCGCCTTGTACATATCCTTGTTGTAGTAGAGCGCGATCGTGTTGGTGGCCTTCGGCACGCCGAAATACTTGTCGTCCCACATCACGGATTTCAGCGGCCCGGGGAAATAATTCTCCGGCTTGATGACCTGCGAAGCCTTGATCCTGTCGGTCAGGTCGAGAAAGGCGCCGCGCGACGAGAAGAGCGCATGTTCGGGATTGTCGACGGCGATGATATCGGGTGCCTGACCGGTCGAAAAGGCGCGCATCGCCTCGCTCACCACGTCGTCGAACTGGATCTGGCGGAATTCCACCGTGATGCCGTTCTTGAGGTCGTTGAACTGCTTGACGAGATTGGGCGCCGGCTGGATGTCGCGGTCGAGCGCCCAGACGGTGATCTTGACGTCTTCCGCCTTGGCGGAAAGCCCGACGGCGGAAACGGATGCCAGCGCAAGCGCGCCCGCGATGAAGAATTTCCTGATGCTCATGTCTTCCTCCACTGGGGTTGGTTCAAAAAACCCGGCCGCGCCCTCCTCTGGCAGGCGGCCGGGGCATTCCTCATTGCGGGTCGGTCACGAAATCCCCGCCCCGGCAATTCTTGAGATAGTTGAGCGCATGGACCTGGCCGGTCATTTCAAGCGCATCGCGATAGACCGGATCGTGCCAGCCTTCGATGTCGATGGAGCCGGACCAGCCGGCGAGCCGGAGTTCGGAAATCACGTCCGTCCAATTGGTGTCACCGAAGCCCGGCGTCCGCATGAAGACGAATTTCTCCTTGCCGAAGATCCCGTGTTCCTTGATCACATCCCAGCGAATTGTGGCGTCCTTGCCGTGGACATGGAAAATCTTCGACACCCATTTGCGGATCTGCGGGATCGGTTCGATCAGATAGACCATCTGGTGGCAGGGCTCCCATTCGAGCCCGATATTGTCGAACGGCGTCTCGTTGAACATCAGTTCCCACGCATCCGGGTTGTGAGCGATGTTCCAGTCGCCGGTCTGCCAGTTGCCATCCATGGCGCAGTTTTCGAAGGCGATCTTGACGCCCTTGTCTTCGGCGCGTTTGGCCAAATCGGTCCAGACCTGCTTGTAGCGCGGCAGGCTGTCGGTCAGCACCTTGCCGCGGATGCGGCCGGTGAAGCCGGCGACGCAGGTCGCGCCGAAATGATGCGCATTGTCGATGCAATCCTTCCAGCCCTGCAGCGTATCGAGATCGATCGTCGTTTCCTCGAGCGGATTGCCGAACATGCCGAGCGTCGAAATGGTGATGTCGCGATTGCCGATGGCATCGACGCAACGCTTGCCGAGTTCGGCGAGATCCTGGCCATTCGTCGTCTGCCAGAAGAACGGCTCGAAGCTCTCGAAACCCATATCGGCGATCTGGCCGATACGCTCCGCCGCCTTGCCTCCATTGCCGCGCACCATGGTGCCAACACGGATCTTCTTTGCCGGATCGCTCACGTCTTCATCCTTCCCTGATCATGACACGCTGGCCGGTGCGGGCGCTTTCGATCGCTCCCATCACCATGGCCAGGCTGCGGATATTGTCTTCGGCTCGCGTCTCGGGCGCGGTGCCGTTGTCGATTCCATCGAGGAAAGCCGCGATCACGCTGGCATGCCCTTCGGTTTCGGAAACGTTTACGGTCCCGGACACGGAAATTTCCTCCTGCTCGCGAAGGAAGCCGTCGTCGGACGCCACGCGGTGCGCATCGAACAAATCCTTGCCGTCCCACATCACCGTGCCCTTGGTGCCGGTGATGCGCCACTGGCTTTCCCAGCTCGTATTGGCGCCCTCGGCGCACCACGAGCCGCGATATGTGAAGCGCACATCGTCGCTCATCTCGAAAATCGCGAAGGCCGATGCGCCGGTCCGGTACCAAGATCCCGCCGGATTGGTCTCATGGCAATAGACAGCCTCCGGGACCTTGCCCGACACGAAGCGTGCGGCGTCGAATGTGTGGATCGCCATGTCGAGCAGCAGGACATTGTCCATGTCCTCGCGGAAACCACCGAAATGAGCACCGATGAAGAAATCCGCATGCAGGCCGGTAAGCTCACCGATCGCGCCGCTTTCGATGAAGGCGCGCAGACGGCGGATGCCCGGGATATAGCGGCGGTTCTGGACGACGGCGTGGATACGGCCGGCTTCGCTGGCCTTGGCAATGAGATGGCGTGCGTCCTCGATGGAATTCGCCATCGGCTTTTCGGACAGCACGTGGCAGCCATGACGCAATCCCGCCTCGACCACGGCGCGGCGCGCAACGGGTATGACGATGTCGAACAGCAGATCAGGCTTGAGTTGGGTGAGCGCGGCATCGAGATCGGTGAAAAGCGGCACGTCGCCCAGACTGCATTCTTCGGCGAGCTTGCGCGCGGTCTCAACATCGAGATCGACCAACCCGATAATCTTCGCGCGATCTGAAAGGTTCTCGTTTGTGGCTATCGCCTTCAGCCAGCCTTTGGCCATGGACCCGCAGCCGCAAATAACAGCAGTTCTCTGCACAGGACCCCTCCCTTGGTTGTGCCAGCCCGGAAAACATCTTCCGTAAACGTTTACGATACTAGGCGGAATGTGTTATCTATGTCAATAGACGAATTTAAGGATCAGGTAATTTGAGGAAGAGGCGAGTAAAATGAAGGGCATAAAGCACCTTGCCCGCCATCTCGATATCTCCATCGGCACGGTCTCGCGTGCGCTCAACGGCAAGCCGGATGTCAATCCGGAAACCCGCAAGCGCGTGCTGGAGGCGGCTGAAGAGCTTGGCTATGTCGCCAACCAGTCCGGCCGCGCGCTGCGGCAGGGCCGAACCGGCGTCATCGGCTTCATGATGCAGACCGGCACCGAGATCACCGGCCAGGGCGACACGTTCTTCATGAGCGTGTTCGACGGCGTGCAGGCGGTGTTCGAGCGTCACAAGCTCGATCTCGTCGCGCTTCTGTGTTCCTCGGAGGAAGACCCGCACGATTATCTCCGCCGCATGGTGTCGCGCGGCTTCGCCGATGGCGTCATCATCTCGGCGACCCGCAGGCACGATCCGCGCATCGAGTTCCTCGCCAAGCGCAAGATCCCGTTCGTGACGCTCGGGCGAAGCTTGACCGATGCCGGCCAATCCTGGCTGGACCTCGATTTCGAAGGCATGGCGGAAGCGTCGATCGACCGCCTCGTCGCCCAGGGCCATCGCAGGATCGCCGTCACCCGGCCGCATGACGACATGAATCTCGGATACGTCTTCGTCGACAAATGCCGCGAAGCGATGGCACGCCACGGGCTGACGCTGGATGACGACCTGGTCTTCCGCTCGACGCCGAACGAGGCCGGCGGCTATCAGATCGCACGCGGCGTGCTGGCAAACCCCGACCGCCCGACGGCCATCGTCCTCGTCAACGAGGCAATCGCGATCGGCCTCTATCGCGGGCTCGAGGAGGCTGGCGTAAAGCCGGGCCGGGATATCGCCGTCATCGGCCGCTACAGCCCGCATGCAAGTTTCCTGTCGCCGCCGCTGACCTGCTTCCGGCTCTCGCTTCGCGACCTCGGTGTGGCACTCGCCGAGGCGCTTCTGGCAAACATACCGGATTATGCCAATACCTACGCGCAGGCATCGCCGCGCCGGCTGTGGCCATTCCAGCTCGTTGCGGGTGAAAGCGATACGTTCACGCTGCCCGGATGAGCGTCATGCCGCATTGACCGGCGGCATCCGCCGCCGCATATGAAACCCATGACCGAAGAGACGATCACCCTCTACGAAGCCATCGGCGGCGATGCGGCCGTGCGCAGGCTGACCCATCGCTTCTACGAACTGATGGATGCGCTACCGGAGGCGAAAAACTGCCGCGCCATCCATCCGCCCAGCCTCGAAGGCTCGGAGGCCAAGCTCTACGATTACCTGACCGGCTATCTCGGCGGCCCGCCCGTCTATGTCGAGAAACACGGCCATCCGCGCCTGCGTTCGCGCCACTTCAGTGCCGCCATCGGCCCTGCCGAGCGTGACGAATGGATGCTCTGCTTCCGTCGCGCGATGGAAGAAACCATCGACAATCCCAAGCTTCGCGACATCATCTGGCCGCCGATCGAACGGCTCGCCTTCCACATGCAGAACAAGGATGAAGGCCAAGGATGAGCATCTCGAGCAACCCGATCTTTCCACGCATCACGCTGTTTCTCGCCGGCCTGATCGGCGCCTGCGGCGTGATCTTTTCCGCGATGGCAGCGCATGGCGACGACACGCATCTCCATAGCGCTGCGGCCACCGCCTGCATGGCGCAGGCCCCTGCTTTGCTCGGCATCTATATCGGTTGGGAGAAGATTCGCACCGCGCTGATAGCCAGCATCTTGATCGGCATCGGCTGCCTGCTGTTTGCCGGCGACCTCATCTTCCGCACCCGATTCGGCCACGGATTGTTTCCGATGTCGGCACCAACGGGCGGTACGATGATGATATTGGGCTGGGTGGCGGTGGCCGCGGGAGCATTCTTCAGGCGCTGACGAGGCCTCTCCCCGACACTATCCGTTCAGCGCGCTTTGCCTGACACGCGGGAAGGCGATGACATTGTTTTCATTCGATGCGGGCCTCGTCTCCATCGGGGAGACATCGAGATCGCTTGTCGGAAAATGCATCACATTGGTGCGCTCGTCAAAGCCTTCGCGGCTGCGCTTCAGGATTTCAAGCATTTCCGGCACGAAGCCGTCGCCGCGTTCGGCGGCCATCTTGTGCAGCCCGACCAGCATGAAATCGTCACCCGTAATTCTCGTCACCGCGTCGCCCTTTCGCTCAATTCATGCATTGCCCGCTCGAAGCTGGATTTCGACCCGTTGCGCAGCGGGATGAAGCTGGTTCCGGTCTTCTTGCAACCGGTCTTCACCCGCAAGCAGGCATCATGGCTGATACAGTCGATGGGGCAGAAGACGCATTCCACCGAGGGCAGAACGGTGTCGATCCGCGAGACCGCCTCGCGCAATCCGCCGTCGTGATGGATCAGTTCGGCACCGTAGTTCGATGCGATCTGCCGGAGATGCGCCACCTGGCAATCGCGCCCACCGACATAGAGGATAGAGCGACCGCTGAGGCCAACCTTGCCCTGCACCTCGACCTGAACCGGTGCCGCCGCCGGGCGATCGTTGCCATGCTTGTGCTTGTTGAATTTCTTCGCCATCAGCCGCCCTCACAGGAGTTTCGCCCTCGTGAATCGACTGATACATAACTTGATAAAGTGAGTAAAGATTAAAGTTGACTATTTAACTCATAATTATTGCAGGCGCGAAATCGGCGTCAATACGGCAACCCGACATAGTTCTCGGCCATCGCTTCCTGCGCGGCATGCGAGGTCGTGAGATAATCCAATTCGGCTTCCTGGATGCGCTGGCCGAAATCACCGCTGTCGGGGAATCTGTGCAGCAATTGCGTCATCGACCAGGAGAAGCGCACCGCCTTCCAGATGCGTGCAAGGGCGCGTGACGAATAGGCATCGAGGATTGCGCCCGATTTGTCGAGATAGAAATCCCGCAAACCCTCGAACAGATAATGCACGTCCGACGCCGCGAGATTAAGCCCCTTGGCGCCGGTCGGCGGCACCACATGGCCGGCATCGCCGACCAGGAAAAGCGAACCGTAGCGCAACGGCTCGGCCACAAAGGACCGAAGCGGCGCAATGGATTTTTCGAGCGAAGGCCCTGTCACCAGCGCCTCGGCGACATCACCCGGCAAGCGGCGGCGAAGCTCGTCCCAGAACGCATCGTCCGACCAGTTCTTGACCTTCTCCTCCAGCCCCACTTGAACATAGTAGCGGCTGCGGCTCAGCGATCGCTGCGAACAGAGCGCAAAGCCCCTGACATGGTTGGCATAGATCAGTTCATGATCGACAGGCGGCACGTCGGCCAGCACGCCGAGCCAGCCGAACGGATAGACGCGTTCGAAGCCCTTCATCCCCTTGTCGGCTACCGATGCCCGGGCGATGCCGTGCGTACCATCGCATCCCACGATGAAATCGCAATCGATCCGATGCGTCACGCCGTCCTTTTCATAGGTGACATATGGCGCGCCACCGAAATCATGCGGCCTGACATTCCGGGCATTATAGATCGTCTTGCCGCCCGTGGCCTCTCTTCGGTCCATCAGGTCATGCGTGAGTTCCGTCTGGCCGTAAACGGTCACGGATTGGCCCGTCAGCCTCTTCAGGTCGATCCGATGGCGCCGTCCGGAGAAAGACACGCTGAAGCCGTCATGAATGAGCCCTTCCGCATGCATCCGCGCGCCCGCTCCCGCCTCGTCGAGAAGCCGCGTCGTGCCGCTTTCCAGCACACCGGCTCGGATGCGTCCGAGAATATAATCGCGATCCACCCGGTCGAGAATGACATTGTCGATCCCGGCATTGGTCAGCAACTGGCCGAGCAACAGGCCCGACGGACCCGAGCCGATAATAGCGACCTCGACGCGCATGCTTCCTCCCATTCAACGAGTTCCAGCACCGCTGAAGCTTGTCAAAAGGTAATCCGGAAGGCACAGTCCGTGAATGCAATTTCCAGCCAAGGAATTGCACTTTTCGAACATGGATAGGCCGATGCGGACATCAACTGCGGCACGCGTGCCCACCTATAGCCTTTACGGCGAGGCGCAGCAGAGTGCCCCGGATTTCTGGATTCATTCCGAGACCATCGCCTCGCGCAGCCGGCTCCACAATTGGGAGATCAAGCAGCACCGGCATGAAAGCTTCTTCCAGATCCTGCAGATCAGGAATGGCGAAGGCGATGCGCTGCTCGGCGCGGAAAAATTCCGGCTGAGCGCCGGCACGCTGGTCTTCGTGCCGCCCGGCTTCATCCATGGCTTTCGCTTTTCCAGGGATCTCGACGGCCAGGTGATCACCATGCTGGCAGAGCGCGTCGCGTCGCGGCCTGACGCAAGCGGCCACGCCTTCGCCCAGCCTCGCGTGGTTCATCTCGCCCAAAACAACGACAGCAAGTTTCTCAACGCCACGCTCGACCGCATCGAAGGCGAACTTGCATCCGGCTTCTCGCCCCGCAGCGCGCTTCTTGACGCCTACCTCGACATTGTCCTGACGATCGCCGCAACGCTTGCCGATCCCGGAGCCGCCCCACAGCAAATGGCAGCACGCGACCGCATCTCTCGCCTCAATGCGCTGATCGGCAGCCACTACCGCGAACACCGGCCGGCCGCCTTTTATGCGGACAAACTCGGCGTCTCGGTCACCCACCTCAACCGCATCGCCCGCGCCGGCACGGGCCGCAGCATGAATGCTCTTCTGACCGAGCGGCTGATATCGGAAGCCCAGCGCAACCTCGTCTTCAGCCTGCTGAGCATACAGCAGATCGCCTACGATCTCGGCTTCTCCGATTCCGCCTACTTCATCCGCGTATTCACGCGTGTCACCGGCGAGACACCCGGCGCGTTCCGTGAACGCGAGCGCGGCAAGCCTCCAAGCTTTAAGACTTGACTTGACGATCGTTGACCCGAATATCCCCGCCGCGCATGCAGCATCAAAGCCGGTGTCGCTTGCGTCGAAAAGGACACGATATGAGCTACGGCGGTACCATTCTTCTCGTTGCGATCCTGGTGATCATGGGCATTGTGCTGGTGGTCGCCATTCGCGGCATCACCTGGGCACAGAATGCGCGCGACGAACTCAATACCGAGGAAGAACAGCGGCTGATGATCAAGAGCATCGGCGACGGCCAACGCAGCATTGCCGCCGCCCTCATCTCGATCCAGTCGGAACTCGCCGATATCCGCAACCGTATCTCAGCCATCGAGAGCCATATCAAGGACGGCAGATGATCGAGACATCAGGGGAAGACCGCCGCCAGCTGCGCCGCATGCGGCTTGCATCGGTCCTCGAGGCGACGACGCTTGCGGTTCTCGTCTTCGTTGCCGTGCCGCTCAAGCATGTCTTCGGCATGCCGCAATTCGTGTCTGCCATGGGTCCGGTCCACGGCCTCGCCTTCCTCTTTTATATCTGGATGTTGATCCAGTCTCACTTCCAACTCAAATGGTGGCGCGGAATGGCTGCGGATGGTGGCATTCGCCTTCATCCCGCTCGCCGGCTTCGTCAATGAACGCCTTCTCAAACGCCGCGAAGACAGCCTCGCTTACGCATGAAAGGGACTGCGCAATGGACTATTATCTCTGGATCAAGGCCATACATCTGATCGCGATCATGATCCTGATCGGCGGCATGCTGATGAACGGTTTCCTTTTCCGAAATGTCACGCCGGGCACGCCAGATGCCGATCGCGTGCTGGGTGCCGCGGTGGCCTTCAACCGCGCCTTCGTCGGCACGGCCCTCGGTGTGGTCTGGATCGCCGGCCTCTACCTGGTCTGGGACAGCGGCTTTTATCGCGACGGCTGGTTCATGGTGAAGTTCGTGCTCGTCCTTGCGCTGTCCGGCATTCACGGCGCCCAGACGGGGCGGCTGAACAAGATGCGGCAGTCGCCGGCAGATCCGGTACCGGCCTTTTTCAGGAATTCCGGCCACATCACGTTGGCCCTCGTCATTTTTGTTGTCTGTCTCGTGGCCGTAAAACCGTTCTGAAACGTTATGCCTGGCAGGTAACTATGAGGCCAGGCTGATGTTGATGATCGATACACCTTTCCGGATGCGCCGCCTGGGCGACAGCACGGTGTTGTTCTACGAGCCAGATGGCGGCAAGATCGCCATGGGTTACCTCCTCAACGAGCTGATCGCCGAGGCCTGGTCGGTCAAGGCCGATACGCTGGCGATCCCGATTTCGTGCCTCACGCCCAGCTTCTTCGATCTTAGCACGGGTATAGCGCAGGCCGTCGTCCGGCCGCTCGTCAATTACCGCATCACCATCGCCTTCCTCGGCCGCGTCCCACGCGAATATCTCGAAGACGCGGCATTGCGCGATTTCATCCGCGAGACCAACCGCGGCCGTTCGGCGTGGTTCCTTGAGGATCTTGCCGCTCTCGAAGAGAGACTGAGCTAGGCGAAATTTGGGCTCCCCGCCAAAAATTTACCGTTTGATAAAAATTTCAAGTTTTGT
The DNA here is from genome assembly GCF_024707525.1 of Rhizobium sp. TH2. NCBI lineage: Bacteria > Pseudomonadati > Pseudomonadota > Alphaproteobacteria > Hyphomicrobiales > Rhizobiaceae > Rhizobium > Rhizobium sp. TH2. Next base: position 3,823,068 of record NZ_CP062231.1, read on the forward strand.
TAGCCTCACGCAATCAAATTATAAAAAGAGGGGTTAACATGGGCAATCTTGCTCCCGGCATTCATAGCGGGCGGCTCGCGCCGCAGGAATATGACGCCAACTTTTCAGACCTGCACCCGGCCTACGACAAGCACGAGGCGCTGGTTGCGGCCGATCGCTGTTACTTCTGTTATGACGCGCCGTGCATGACGGCCTGTCCCACCGCCATCGATATCCCGATGTTCATTCGCGAGATATCGACTGGCAACACGCTCGGCGCCGCCAAGACGATCTTCGACCAGAACATCCTGGGCGGCATGTGCGCGCGGGTCTGTCCCACCGAGACGCTTTGCGAGCAGGCCTGCGTGCGCAACACAGCCGAGGAAAAGCCGGTCGAGATCGGCCGGCTGCAGCGCTATGCCACCGATGCGGCCATGGCGATCGAGAAGCAGTTCTACAATCGTGCGCCCGCGACCGGCAAGAAAGTCGCCGTGATCGGTGCCGGACCGGCCGGCCTCTCCGCAGCCCATCGCCTCGCCATGCGAGGCCACGCCGTCACCATCTACGATGCGCGTGAAAAATCCGGCGGCCTCAACGAATTCGGCATCGCCGCCTATAAGGCGCCCGGCGATTTCGCCCAGCAGGAAGTCGAATATATCGTCGGCATCGGCGGCATCGAGATTGAGCATGGCAAGGCGCTCGGCCGCGATTTCTCGCTCGACGACCTCAAGGCCAGCCATGACGCCGTCTTCCTCGGCGTCGGCCTCGCCGCCGTCAACGCGCTCTCGACCCGAGGTGAAGAAGTTCAAGGAGTCGAGGACGCCGTCGATTTCATCGCCAACCTCCGCTCGTCGGTCAAGGCCACCGTACCCGTCGGCCGTCGTGTCGTGGTGATTGGCGGCGGCATGACCGCCGTGGATGCCGCAATCCAATCCAAGCTTCTCGGCGCCGAGGAGGTGACGATGGTCTACCGCCGCGGCAAGGAGCAGATGAACGCATCCGAATACGAGCAGGATCTGGCTTCGTCCAAGGGCGTGCTGATCCGCCACTGGCTGAAGCCGCGCGAAATCATCGCTCAGGATGGCCGCCTGACCGCGATCGAACTCGAATATACCCATATCGAGAACGGCGCTCTCACGGGCACCGGCCAGACAACAACCATCGCCTGCGACCAGGTACTGACCGCGATCGGCCAGAAGCTCGATCTCTCGGGTATCAATGCGCTCAAGATCGAGGGTGGCAAGATCACCGTCGACCAGGAGGGCCGCACGACGGTCACGGGCGTCTGGGCCGGCGGCGACTGCGCGCTCGGCGGCGACGACCTCACCGTATCGGCCGCCGCGATGGGTCGCGACGCTGCCGAATCCATCAACCGCGCCTTGATGGCGTAAAGGGGAGAATGCGAAATGGCTGATATCCGCAACAATTTCGTTGGCATCAAATCCCCCAACCCGTTCTGGCTGGCCTCCGCCCCGCCGACCGACAAGGCCTACAATGTCGAGCGCGCCTTCAAGGCGGGCTGGGGCGGCGTGGTCTGGAAGACGCTCGGCGAGGAAGGCCCGCCGGTCGTCAATGTCAACGGTCCGCGCTACGGCGCGATCTGGGGTGCCGACCGCCGCCTGCTCGGCCTCAACAATATCGAACTGATCACCGACCGGCCGCTGCAGATCAACCTGCAGGAAATGAAGCAGGTCAAGAAGAACTGGCCCGATCGCGCGCTGATCGCCTCGATCATGGTGCCCTGCGAGGAAAATGCCTGGAAGGCCATCCTGCCGCTGGTCGAGGAGACCGAGGCCGATGGCATCGAGCTCAATTTCGGCTGTCCGCACGGCATGTCCGAACGCGGCATGGGCGCCGCCGTCGGCCAGGTGCCGGAATATATCGAAATGGTGGTGCGCTGGTGCAAGCAATATACCCGCATGCCTGTCATCACCAAGCTCACCCCCAACGTCACCGATGTCAGGCGCCCGGCGCGTGCCGCCAAGGCCGGCGGCACCGACGCCGTGTCGCTGATCAACACGATCAACTCCATCGTCTCGGTCGACCTCGACAGTTTCGCACCGAACCCAACGGTCGGCGGCAAGGGCACCCATGGCGGCTATTGCGGCCCGGCGGTCAAGCCGATCGCGCTCAACATGGTGGCCGAAATCGCCCGCGATCCGGAGACCTATGGCCTGCCGATATCAGGCATCGGCGGCATCACCACATGGCGCGATGCGGCTGAATTCATGGCCCTCGGTTCGGGCAACGTGCAGGTCTGCACCGCGGCCATGACCTATGGCTTCAAGATCGTGCAGGAAATGATCTCGGGCCTGTCGAACTGGATGGACGAGAAGGGCCACCGCACGCTCGACGACATCATCAGCCGCGCCGTGCCGAACGTCACCGACTGGCAATATCTCAACCTCAACTATATCGCCAAGGCCCGCATCGACCAGGATTCCTGCATCAAGTGCGGTCGCTGCCACATCGTCTGCGAGGACACGTCGCATCAGGCGATCACGTCGAGCAAGAACGGCATCCGCTTCTTCGAGGTGATGGAAGACGAATGCGTCGGCTGCAATCTCTGCGTCAACGTCTGCCCGGTCGACAGCTGCATCTCCATGGTCGGCCTCGAAGCCGGCACGATGGACGAGCGCACCGGCCTGCCGGTCAGCCCCGTCTACGCCAACTGGACGACGCATCCGAACAACCCGATGGCCAAGCCCGTCGCGGGACAGGCTGCGGAGTAATACCGCGCTTCATAGGAGACTTAGGCCCGGGCGGAGTGATCCGCTCGGGCCTTTCAATGCCGTTGCCCACCTGCCGCCATTTTCGCTGCATCGGGAAGTCTCGGCTTCGCCTTCGCTTCCTCGCCCGGTGCCTCCACGGGCACCGCCTGCTCCTGGACCTTCTCGAACGATATCTTTGCCGACTTGGCCAATGCACGCGCGGTCGCACCATAGTCCGAGGTGTTGATCCACGCCTGCAACGTGATGCTCACGGTATCGTTTTTGATATCGGAAACCTGCGTCACCGGCGCGGGCTTGCTGTTGACCCGCGTGTCGCGCTCGGCGATGGCGAGCAGCATCGACTCCGCTTTCCGGATATCGCTGTCGGCCGGCAGCACCACGGTCAGGTCGTAGCGCCGCATCCCGAGCCGGCTGAAATTCTTGACCGGTGTGTTCCAGAGCAGCGCATTCGGCACCAGTTGGAACAGTCCGTCGCCGGTTCGGAGTTCGGTGGCGAAAAGGCCGATCTCCCGCACCTCGCCATTGACCTCCTTGGTCTCGATCGACTCGCCGACCCTGAACGGCCTGAGGATCAGCAGCATGATGCCGGCCGCGATATTCTGTAGCGTGCCCTGTAGTGCCAGGCCAATCGCCAGACCCGCAGCACCCATCGCCGCGATGATCGAGGCGGTCTGCACGCCGAATTGGCCGAGTACCATGACCAGCACGAAAAGCAGCACGACATTGGCGAGGAAATGCGCAAGCGTCACGTCGAAGCCGCGAATCCCCGCCAGCGCCCAGCGGTGCAGGTAGCGTGACGCCAGCCAACCCACCAGCAGCAGCACGAAGGCCCCTACGATGGAGAAGGAATATTGCACGAGAAGCGCGCCGGCTTGCGTAACGGCAGCGCGCGACGCGACGATGAAATCCATGTTCTGGGATTCCACTATCCGCTCCCTGTTTTCAGACAATGGGACCCTAACGTCTCCATTCGAGCGATAGTTCCGATCTTCGCCGCCATGCAGCATCATGGGTTCGACGCTCCAACTGGCTAAAGTTGGAGCGAAGTAGTACACTCACAGGAGGAGTTCCTATGGTAGATATTACGATTGAAATCAGCGACGAAGCACTTCGCGCACTTGAAGAGCAGGCGGCCCAAAACGGCCGCAGCTTGAATGATGAAATGCTACACATCCTCCACGGGGTCGCACTGAAAGATATTGCGGACGCACCAGCGCAGCCAACCGAAACGGCTACTTAGCCGGCCCGCCCTTCAACTCACCCCCTCATCCAGCAGCTTCTCCAGATTCTCCAGCGTATCGGCCTCCGCCGGCGGCTTGTCCCACCGGAGCCGAGATATCCGAGGAAACCGCATCGCGACACCCGATTTATGCCGCGTCGAGCGGCTCAATCCCTCGAAGGCCACCTCAAACACCAGGCCCTCGTTCTCCGTCGCCTTTACCGATCGCACCGGGCCGAAGCGCTCCGTCGTATGGTCGCGGACATATTTGTCGATCTGAACCAGTTCCTCGTCCGAGAAGCCGAAATAGGCCTTTCCGACCGGCACAAGCTCCAGCACCCCGCCTTCCTCACGCCAGACACCGAACGTGTAGTCGGAATAGAAGCTCGACCGCTTGCCGTGGCCGCGCTGGGCATACATCAGCACGGCGTCGATCGTGTGCGGATCGCGCTTCCACTTGAACCACGGCCCCTTCTTGCGGCCCGGCAGATAGGGCGAGTCCTTGTGCTTGAGCATGACGCCTTCGATGATGGGATGGATCGGCGTCTTCCTCAGTTCGTCGAGTTTTTCCCAGCTATCGAATTCCACCTGCGGCGAGAGGTCGAAGCGGGCGGGATCGAGTGTCTTCAGCAACTCGATAAGCCGCGCCCGGCGCTCGTCATAGCCAAGCGTTCTTGTGTCCTCGCCATCCAACATCAGTAGATCGTAGGCCCGCACGAAGACCGGATATTGCTGGATCACCTTCTGCGCCACGGTCTTGCGGTTGAGCCGCTGCTGCAGGTCCGAGAACGTGCCGGTGTAGTCGGCCGGCACGCCCACCAGCAGTTCGCCATCCACGACCGCCTCGAAATCCAGCGCACCCATCAGGTCGGGGAAGGCGCCTGAAATCTCGTCGCCGCTGCGCGAATAAAGCCGCCTAACGCCGCCTTCGGAACTCACCTGCACGCGGATGCCGTCCCATTTCCATTCGGCGCGATAGTCGGCGATGTCGAGGGTCGCAAGATCACCATCCTCCACCGGGTTGGCCAGCATCACCGGCCGGAACAGCGCCTTGGCGAGATTCTCCGGCTTGCCGGTCGTGCCCTCCAGCCAAGTAAACAGTTCCGTGTAGGGCACTTTCAGCCCGTGCCAGAGTTCCTCGATCTCGACCACATCCTTGTGCCCGAAATCGGCCAGCGCCTGCTTGGCGAGCCGCGCCGAGACGCCGATGCGCAGACCGCCGGTCACCAGCTTGATCACCGCGTAGCGGCCCGGCGGATCGAGCCGGTCGAGCAGGCTGGCAAATTTCGCCGGCGCTTCGCTGCGTGAGGCCCGCGAAAGCGTCTCCACGACATAAGCGAGGCTGGGATCGTCATCGTTGGATATCCGGTTTTCCGGCTCGGGCCAGATCAGCGAAATCGTCTCCGCAAGATCGCCGACATAGTCATAGGAGTAGGAAAACAGAACCTCGTCCATCCGTTCGGTGGCAAGTGCCCGGATCACCGCCGGCTTGATCGCGGGAATGTCCAGGCCGCCATCCGTCAATGCGGCCAAGGCATAGCCGCGATCCGGATCGGGCGTCTCGGCAAAATAATCCCTAAGCAGCTTCAGCTTGCCATTGCGCGATGGCGTCAGCACCAGCCGGTCGAGAAGATCTGAAAACGCCTTCATTCGTTTTCGTCCTCATAACCGACGAGATGCAGCGGCTGTGCCTTGAGGCCGTTAAGCTCGCACCAGCGCACCAGCGCCTCTTCACGGCCATGCGTCACCCAGATCTCGCCCGCCTTCACATCCCGTATCGTGTCGGTCAGTTCGTCCCAGTCGGAATGATCAGATATGATCAAGGGCAGTTCCACGCCGCGCTGCTTGACCCGCTGGCGGATGCGCATCCAGCCCGACGCGAAGCAGGTCACCGGATCGGCAAAACGCCGCGCCCATCGATCGGAAAACGCGGAAGGTGTGCAGACGATGATCTCACCGGCGAAATCCTTCGCCTTGCCCTTCTCCAGTGTCGCCGGCGCAAGCGTGCCGAGGTCGATGCCCTGGCCCTGGTAGTAGCTGGAAATCCGCTCCAGCGCGCCGTGGATGTGGATGGTCTTGTCGTAGCCGGCTTCGCGCAGCAGCTTGATCACCCGCTGCGCCTTGCCGAGCGCATAGGCGCCAACCAGATGCGTCCGCTCCGGGAATTGGGTCACTGAGTGGATCAGCCGCTCGATCTCCTCGCGGTCATCGGGATGCCGGAAGACGGGAAGCGCAAAGGTCGCCTCGGTGATGAACACGTCGCATTCCACCGGCTCGAACGGCGCGCAGGTCGAATCCCTTCGGCGCTTGTAATCGCCCGAGGCGACGATCCGCATGCCGTCCTTTTCGACCACGATCTGCGCCGAGCCAAGCACATGACCGGCCGGCACGAAGCGCACCTTGACCCCGTTGAAATCGAAGCTCTCCCCATGTCGCGCAACCTGCCGCGACCCGCTGAAGACCTCGCCATAGCGGATCGCCATGATGTCGAGGGTTTCCTTGGTCGCCAGCACCTTGCCGTGGCCGGAGCGCGCATGGTCGGAATGGCCATGGGTGATCAGCACCTGGTCAACCGGCAGCACCGGGTCGATGTAAAAATCCCCGGGCGGGCAATAGAGCCCCTGTGGCATGGGAAGCAGAAGGTCGGAGGCGCGCATCGGGGCCCAACTTGATACTGTGGCGCTGAAAATCAAGACGAGGGATAATGGAACAGGGCCGGACGAAGTTCCGGCAGCATGAAAATCAAAAGGGCCGCTCCAAGAGCGGCCCCCATGAGATTTGGCCTCTGACGGGCCGGATCGCATTTCTACGATCCTAGGAAGGTAGGCTCAGAGCGAGGGCTGCCCCGCTGTCTTTACCTGAACTCCCATGCCGGTCACGAGTACCGAAAACTCATTAGACATCGGATCACCTTCCTTTCTGTTCGTTGACGTTGATTTGAATGTAATCCTGTTCGCCCTGATTGCAAGGTCCCTGCCTCCCAATTAAATTTACATCCTGAGGAGAAACGTGATGGAAAAAATTCTCGGGCTCGGCGGCTTCTTTTTCCGGGCAAAGGACCCGAAGGCGCTGACGGATTGGTACGAAACCCATTTCGGCATCAACCGCGTCAGCCAGAGCTACGGCGAGCCAGCCTGGCAGCAGAAGGCAGGCACCACTGTCTTCGCGCCCTTCAAGCAGGACACGGACTATTTCGGCGCGGCGGATAAGACCTGGGCAATCAATTTCCGGGTCGCCGATCTCGACAGGATGGTAGAACAGCTTCGCGCTGCCGGCATCGAAGTCACGATCGATCCGGAAACCTACCCCAACGGCCGCTTCGCGACGCTCCACGATCCCGAGCAGAACCGGGTCGAACTCTGGCAGCCGATGCCGGCGAAATAAGACTTACACGTGCCCGTCCGACGGAATGTTCAGTACCGCGCCGCAATGCTTGCAGTGCACGGCATCGGCCTCGTGCAGGAACAACCCGCAATCCTCGCAGGTAAAGCGCACCTTCGACGGACGGAACATCGTCTGGATCAGGCGCAGGAACAGCGATACTCCGAACACCATGATCAGGATGGAGATCAGCCGGCCGTGCTGGCCGATGAGCGTCACATCGCCGAAGCCGGTCGTGGTCAGCGTCGTGATGGTGAAATACATTGCATCGAGAAAATTCGTAACCTCGGGATTGATGTTCACCTGGGTCACAAAAACCAGCTCGGTCATGATGAAGACGAAGACGATCAGATTGACAGCGCTGAGGATCACATCCTCATGCCGCTTGAAGAGCGGAAAATCCTCCCGCAGCGTCTTCTGGACGCGATACGTCCTGAGCACCCGCAGGATTCTGAGGCTGCGCAGGAACGACAGTGTGCCGCCGACCAGCGGAATGATCAGCGAGGCCATGGCGATGAGGTCGGCGATATTGAGCAGGTTGAGGACGAAGGGGCCCTTTCTCGACGCGATCCAGAAGCGCGCGAGATAATCCAGACCGAGATAGATGCCGAAGACCAGGTCGACCCATTTCACCCATGGCTCGCCATGGAAATAGGTCACGACGACGAGAAACAGCACGGTCGTGATATCGGCGATCAGCAAGCCATAGCGAAACCACTCGGCCGTTTCGGACTTGCCCTCGTAAAGCGCCGCGATACGCCCCTTCAGTCTCAATTCTTCCATCTCCGCCCCGCTGGCACGCAATCCGGCATAGCTTAATCACGTCCCGAGGGTCGCTCAAGCCCAACTTCGGATTGCGGATGGTGCGCCCGCCCACGTCGCGCCGTGCCGGTTCCGGGCTAGCGGACGTTTACCGCGTCCTCTAATCCAGCATTCATGATCTACATCTATCTCTTCGCCGCTATCGTCCTCGAAGTCATCGCCACCTCGGCCATGGCGAAATCAGACGGCTATACAGCGCTGTGGCCGAGCGTCATATCGCTGATCGGATATGGCCTGGCCTTCTTTCTTCTGTCGCTGGTCACCCGCACCGTGCCGGTCGGCATCGTCTATGCGGTCTGGTCAGGCGCCGGCATCGTACTTGTCGCCGCAGCCGGCTGGCTGCTCTTCGGCCAGAAGCTCGATCTGCCTGCCATCATCGGCCTCGTCATGATCGTGGCCGGTGTGCTGATCATCAATCTTCTCTCGAAATCCGTCAGCCATTGAGCGCATTGCATTCGGAGCGCCGCCGGGGCATGTATCCCGCCATGTCCGATGCCCCCACAATAGCCAATCCGCACACTATCCACGCCACCGGCCACGAAAAGCTCAAGGCGCATTTCGCCATGATGCTGTTTGCCGTGCTGATCGCCGGCTCCTTTTCGCTTGGCGGGTTGGCTGCCACGCGCATGCCGGGCTTTGCCGTCAATCTCGTGCGCTATGCGGTGGCGATCGGCGCGATGGCGGCATTCGGCATCTGGTTTTTGAGGGTGGAACTGCGCTTTCCCTCGGCACCCTGGCGCTTCCTGCTGCTCGGGGGGCTGATGGCCATCTACATGTCCACCATGTTCAAGGCGCTCGAATTCACCAGTCCCGTCTCGACGGGTGCGGTTTTCACCCTGATGCCGCTGATCAGCGCGGGATTTGCCTGGCTCTTCATGCGACAGGTCACGCGCCCCGCCGTGATGGCATCGCTGGTCATCGCTGCCGCGGGTGCCGTCTGGGTCATCTTCCGTGGTGATATCGACGCGATCCTCTCCTTCGATGTCGGAGCAGGCGAGGTGATCTTTTTCGTCGGCGTCGTCTGCCACGGGGCCTATGCGCCGCTTCTGCGCAAGTTCAACCGGGGAGAACAGCCGTTCAATTTCGCCTTCTGGGCCGTAGCCGCGACGTTCCTCTGGCTGATCCTGCCCGGTGCGCCGACGATCCGATCGGTCGAACTCGCGCAAGTGCCGGGGATTGTCTGGTTCGCGATCGCCTATCTCGCCATCGTCACGACGGTGATCACCTTCCTGCTGCTGCAATATGCTTCGATGAGGCTGCCGGCGCCCAAGGTGCTTGCCTATGGATATCTGACGCCGAGTTTCATCATCGTTCTCGAAGGACTGCTCGGCCATGGCTGGGTGCATCTGTCGGTCGTTGCCGGCGCCTTGGTGACTGCCTGCGGCCTGCTGGTCATGGCGCTGCTGCCGGACTGAGCACCCACTCCGGCTCGTGCGAATATCCAAATCTCGGCCGGATGGAGACCAATCCGGCCGATCATTGATTTGGCTGACCGCTTAGCGAGCCACCATCTTGTTCTTGATCAGGCCAACGACGATCTGCAGGATCGCGCCACCGACGCCGCCGCCGACCAAGTGGGTCACGATCGCGCCGATATCCATCGAAGCCGCCGCCGGAGCGGCGGCCGTGGCGGTGGCTGCGCCTCCCATGAGGGTACCGAGCAGCGTGCCGCCGCCGAGACCGCCGATCGCGCCCACGATCAGGTTGACGATTGGCCCGAGATCGGAATCCTTGATGATCTTGCCGCCGCCGAGACCACCGATCGCGCCGCCGATAAGCTGTGTAATAATTGCCGTAAGATCCATATTACCCTCCACCATAGGTCCCCACTGCGGTGAGACCACACTCTTTGTACTCCATACCGGTGAGTCTGGATAGTAGCCCGCGATTGCTTGCACAGGATGCCGTGGAACGTCGGGTTTGCCGTTACTTGCTGATTGCCAGACCGCCCATGAACAACTGTTCGAGATAGCGCGCCGCATCCTCGAAACGCCCGTCGCCGGATTTTTCCTGGCCCAGCACGGCGCGCACCTGCACGTCGAAGTCGGCATAGTGCTGCGTCGTCGACCAGATCGAGAAGATCAGGTGGTAAGGGTCGCATTTGGCGATCTTGCCGGCCTTCGCCCAGGCGCGGATCACCTCGGCCTTCTCGTCCACCAATTGCTTGAGCGGCCCCTTCAACTCGTCCTCGATCAGCGGCGCACCGCGCAGTACTTCATTGGCGAACAGCCGGCTCTCGCGCGGGAAGTCGCGCGCCATTTCCAGCTTGCGGCGGATATAACTGCGGATCTCGGCTTCCGGATTGCCCTCGGCATCGAATTCCCGCAGCGGATCGAGCCAGGTATCGAGCACGCGCTCGATCAGCGCCTTGTGCATCGTCTCCTTGGTGCGGAAATAATAGAGCAGGTTCGGCTTCGACATGCCGGCGACCTCGGCGATCTGGTCGATCGTCGCACCACGAAAGCCATGCATGGAGAAGACCTCCAGCGCGGCCTCGAGAATCTGCTCCTCCTTCGCCTCCTGGATGCGTGTCCGGCGCTGGGTCCGTGCTGCCCTCGGTATCGGCATGTACTCGATGTCTCCCGCCCTCGCCCGTCACCGAAAAATGTCTGCTGGCACTTGCTTTTTCGGCTTGAGTGCGGCGCCAGAAATTGTAATGTTTACCAAACGGTCAAATTATTGGACAAATCGTTTCTCAAACGCAAGTCCAATTCGGGAAACAGATAAAAATCATCGGCCCTTGACCACGGGAACATCGGCGCGGAGGACTTCTGCGCCCAAGGCATGAATGCCAGCCAGGGAGATTATCGTGACCGCACGCGGCGAGAACATGCGCATCAACAGCGACCGGCTGTGGGATTCGCTGATGGACATGGCCAGGATCGGCCCGGGCATCGCAGGCGGCAACAACCGCCAGACGTTGACCGATTTCGACAATGAAGGCCGCCACCTGTTCAAACAGTGGTGCGAGGCATCAGGCATGACCATGGCCGTCGACAAGATGGGCACGATGTTCGCGACCCGCCCCGGCACCGATCCCGAAGCGCTCCCCGTCTATGTCGGCTCCCACCTCGACACCCAGCCGACCGGCGGTAAGTATGACGGTGTGCTCGGCGTGCTCGCCGGCCTCGAAGTCATCCGCTCGATGAACGATCTCGACATCAAGACCAAGCACCCGATCGTCGTGACCAATTGGACCAACGAGGAAGGTGCCCGCTTCGCCCCCGCCATGCTCGCCTCCGGCGTCTTCGCGGGCGTGCACACGATGGACTATGCCTATGATCGCAAGGACCCCGAGGGCAAAAGCTTCGGCGATGAACTCAAGCGCATCGGCTGGGTCGGCGAGGAAGAAGTCGGCGCCCGCAAGATGCACGCCTATTTCGAATATCACATCGAACAGGGCCCGATCCTCGAAGCGGAAAACAAGCAGATCGGCGTCGTCACTCATGGCCAGGGCCTCTGGTGGCTGGAATTCACGCTCACCGGCAAGGAAGCCCATACCGGTTCGACGCCGATGAATCTCCGCGTCAATGCCGGCCTCGCGATGGCCCGGATCATGGAAATGGTGCAGGGCGTGGCGATGCAGAACCAGCCGGGCTGCGTCGGCGGCGTCGGCCAGGTGTTCTTCTCGCCCAATTCGCGCAACGTGCTACCGGGCAAAGTGGTGTTCACGGTCGATATCCGTTCGCCGATCCAGGCCAAGCTCGACCGCATGCGCGCGGAAATCGAGGCCGAGGCGGCAAAAATCTGTTCCGCCCTCGGCGTCGGCTGTTCCGTCGAAGCCGTCGGTCATTTCGATCCTGTGACCTTCGACCCGGCGCTGGTCACCGCCGTCCGCAAGGCGGCCGAAGACCTCGGCTACAGCCACATGGACATCATATCAGGCGCCGGCCACGACGCCTGCTGGACCGCCAGGGTCGCCCCCTCCACCATGATCATGTGCCCCTGCGTCGGCGGCCTTTCCCACAACGAAGCCGAGGACATCTCCAAGGAATGGGCCGCCGCCGGCGCCGACGTGCTGCTGCGCGCGGTAGTGGAAACGGCGGGGATTGTGGAGTGAGGGACCATCTTCTTCGTCCATTACTGGCGAAGATGGCGCTCTTTGGATCTCTTTTTGGGATAGGGTTGCTTGTCTGGATCACAAACCTCCTGGCCTTTCGAACAAGCTATTCCCGCTTGCGGGATGAGCATAACCACATGAAATACCTCTACGATCAAGGCGACGAGAACGTTAGAAGCGCATCGGGAGACAGTATCGGCGACATGTTCGAGTACGTGTCGATGGCCAGAAAAGAGTACCTGGATGCATTGGAATTCGTCCTGTTGTTCGGCGCACTTCCGGCAATGCTACTCTGGTTCGTAATTGCTTTTCGCGGGTCGACGAGGTCGTATTTGAGATCTGGCGAGAAGAGTCCTGAAGACAAGCAAACACGCTAAGAATACGGGAACAAGAAAATGACCAAAATCATCAAGGGCGGCACCATCGTCACCGCCGATCTCACCTACAAGGCCGACATCAGGATCGAGGGCGGCAAGATCGTCGAGATCGGCCAGAACCTCTCGGGCGGCGAGACGCTGGATGCGACCGGCTGCTACGTCATGCCCGGCGGCATCGACCCGCATGTGCACCTCGAAATGCCCTTCATGGGCACCTATTCCACCGATGATTTCGAGAGCGGCACGCGCGCCGGCCTCGCCGGCGGCACGACCATGGTGGTGGATTTCTGCCTGCCCGGGCCGCAGCAATCGCTGCTCGAGGCGCTGCAGATGTGGGACAACAAGACCTCCCGCGCCAATGCCGACTATTCCTTCCACATGGCGATCATCGGCTGGAACGAGCGCGTCTTCAACGAGATGGAGACCGTGGTCAAGGATCGCGGCATCAACACGTTCAAGCACTTCATGGCCTATAAGGGCGCCTTGATGGTGAACGACGACGAGATGTTCGCCTCCTTCCAGCGCTGCGCCGAGCTTGGCGCCCTGCCGCTGGTCCATGCCGAAAACGGCGATGTCGTTGCCTCGATGACCGCCAAGCTGCTCGCCGAAGGCAACAACGGCCCCGAGGCCCATGCCTATTCCCGTCCGCCCGAGGTCGAGGGCGAGGCTACCAACCGCGCCATCATGCTCGCCGACATGGCCGGCGTGCCGCTCTATGTCGTGCATACGTCCTGCGAACAGGCGCATGAAGCCATCCGCCGCGCCCGCCAGAAGGGCATGCGCGTCTATGGCGAGCCGCTCATCCAGCACCTGACGCTCGACGAGAGCGAGTATTTCAACAAGGACTGGGATCATGCCGCCCGCCGCGTCATGTCGCCCCCCTTCCGTTCGAAGCAGCATCAGGACAGCCTCTGGGCCGGCCTGCAATCGGGCTCGCTCTCGGTCGTGGCGACCGACCACTGCGCCTTCACCACCAAGCAGAAGCGCTCAGGCATCGACAATTTCTCCCTGATCCCGAATGGCACGGGCGGCCTTGAAGACCGTATGCCGATGCTCTGGACCTACGGCGTTGCAACGGGCCGGCTGACCATGAACGAGTTCGTCGCGGTCACCTCCACCAACATCGCCAAGATCCTCAACATCTACCCGAAAAAAGGCGCGATCCTGGTCGGCGCCGATGCCGATATCGTGGTCTGGGACCCAAAACGCTCCAAGACCATCTCGGCCTCGACCCAGCAATCGGCGATCGACTACAACGTCTTCGAAGGCAAGGAAGTCACCGGGCTGCCGCGCTTCACGCTCACCCGCGGCGAAGTGGCCATCGAGGAAGCGACCGTCAAGACCAGGGAAGGCCACGGCCAGTTCGTCAAGCGCGAACCGTTCCAGGCGGTCAACAAGGCGCTTTCGACCTGGAAGGAACTCGTGGCGCCACGGAAAGTGGAGCGCACGGGTATCCCAGCGAGCGGGGTGTGAGGGTTGAATCCTTTACGAAGCCCGCTAATCCGCCAGCCTCTCCAGCTCCGGCAACAACACCACGCTCTCCTGTTCGTTGGGATCGGTGCGCGCGATCACCGCCGTCGCGGGCTCCGTCGCCGACCGGTTGACCGGCAGATGCGGCACGCCGGCCGGGATGTAGAACATGTCGCCGGCCTTGGTCATGATACGGTGTTCGAGATTGGCGCCGTAGAAGGTCTCCACCTCGCCCGAAATGATGAAGATCGCCGTCTCGTGCCCCTCATGCATATGCGCCTTGGCGCGACCGCCGGGCGGCACGGTCAGCAGCATCATCGCTATACCATGCGAGCCGGAGGATTCCTTCGAAATGCCTTCGAGATAGGAAAATCCCTGCTTACCGTCATAGGGGATTGCCGGGCGGATCAGCTTGCATTCGGGAAGCGGTGATGATGACATAGCAGAAACGTCCTCTTCAAAAAATTACAGGCGGAGAACCGCCGTGGGAACAGAATATGAAACTGGGTGACCATGTCCAACACTAATGAAACCGTCGTCGCAGCGAGCGATCTGGGTCTCACATTCGACACCAATGACGGGCCGGTGACGGCGCTGACCGATGTCAATCTGGATATCAAGAAGGGTGACTTCGTCTCCTTTATCGGGCCATCGGGCTGCGGCAAGACCACGTTCCTACGCGTGATTGCGGATCTCGAAAAGCCCACGTCTGGAACCATCTCGGTCAACGGCATGACGCCCGAACAGGCGCGCCACAAGCGTGCTTATGGCTATGTCTTCCAGGCCTCGGCGCTCTATCCCTGGCGCACGATCGAGAAGAACATAGCGCTGCCGCTGGAGATCATGGGTTATCCCCGGGGCGAGCAGATCGCCCGCATCCACCGCACGCTCGATCTCGTCAACCTCACCGGCTTCGAGAAGAAATATCCATGGCAGCTCTCCGGCGGCATGCAGCAACGCGCCTCGATCGCCCGCGCCCTCGCCTTCGATGCCGACCTGCTGTTGATGGACGAGCCGTTCGGCGCGCTCGACGAAATTGTCCGCGACCACCTCAACGAGGAGCTTCTCAAGCTCTGGGACCGCACCAACAAGACCATCTGTTTCGTCACCCATTCGATCCCCGAGGCTGTCTATCTCTCGACCCGGATCGTGGTGATGAGCCCGCGGCCCGGCCGCGTCACCGACGTCATCGAATCGACGCTGCCCAAGGAACGCCCGCTGGATATCCGCGAAACACCGGAATTTCTCGAGATCGCCCACCGCGTCCGCGACGGCCTGCGGGCTGGCCACTCCTATGAACTCTGACCACACCCATCGCCTAGGAAAGACAGTTAATATATGAGCGGAACCTTCGTCCTCCTCCTCGCAGGCGCCTCGGCCATTTTCATCGCGGCGGCAACGGCAACGCGCGCCTATATTTCTTCGGATAACTGGCTGTGGGTCGCACTTTCGCTGTCCCTTTATGTTGCAGGCAACCTCGTCATGATCCGCATCATGCGCGAGGGCGGGCTGGGTCTTGCAATCTCAGTCTCGGCGATCGTCCAGCTCATTCTTGTCAATGTCATTGCGCTCGTGGTTTTCGGCGAACGCCTGACCAATATCCAGATCGGCGGCGTGGTCCTCGGCATCCTGGCAATGGTGCTGATGATATGGCCGCAAAAGGTTGGAGCGTAGCATGAGCAGTCCGGCCAAGGCGCGCGACAAGATCGTTCCGGTCCTGACCATCACCGCGATCATCATCGTCGCATGGTACGTCGCCGCGATCCTCATGAACGCGCCGTTCCAGCGCGACCAGGACAAGCGCGATGGCGTGACCTCCACCATGTCGGAACTCGTTGGCAAGACGCTCTCGCAGCCCAAGCCCACCATGCCGGCGCCGCACCAAGTGGTCGAGAATCTCTACAAAAACATCTTCACGGTAAAGCCGTGGTCGGCGCGCAGCCTCGTCTACCACGCATGGGTGACGCTCTCATCGACCTTGCTCGGCTTTGCCATGGGCACGATCCTCGGCGTGGTGATCGCGGTCGGCATCGTGCATGTGCCGGCGCTCGACAAGTCCTTCCTGCCGTGGATCATCGCGTCGCAGACCATCCCCATCCTTGCGGTCGCTCCGATGATCGTCGTCGTGCTGTCGGCGGTCAATATAACAGGGATCCTGCCCAAGGCGCTGATCTCGACCTACCTCTCCTTCTTCCCCGTCGCGGTCGGCATGGTGAAGGGATTGAGATCGCCGGAGGTCATGCATCTCGACCTCGTGCATACCTATAATGCCACGAAATGGCAGACCTTCTGGAAGCTGCGCGTGCCGGCTTCGATCCCCTTCTTCTTCACCTCGATAAAGGTCGCCGTGGCAGCGAGCCTTGTGGGCGCGATCGTCGGCGAGCTGCCGACCGGCGCGGTCGCCGGCATCGGCTCCAAGCTGCTCGCGGGTTCCTATTACAGCCAGACCATCGACGTCTGGGCGGCGCTGATCGCCGGCTCCATCGTCGCCGTGCTGCTGGTCACGATCGTCGATATCGCCGCCAAGCTGGTTGGCATGAGCATGGGGGCGCGGCCGGAATGACCCGTTTCAAACTGAACTGGCAATCCACGCTTGCTGCGATCGCTGTGATCGTCAGCCTCGTGTTCCTGCCGCTGACGACCATGGCGTCCACGCTGGTAACCGTGCTCGTACTGCTCCTGATCGCTGCCTCGGTCGCTCTCGCCTCATCAGACGCGAACCGCAACACCACGGCAATCGGCCTCGGCGTCATGGTTCACCTCGCCGTGCTCCTGTTGATCGGCACGGTCGCCGGCGCCGAGGGAACCGCGGGCTGGAGCTTCTTTGCAGCACTTGCTGCCTGCTGGCTGCTGGCCTGGCGGCTGATCACGATCCTCTCGGGCGACGGCCGCAGAAACGCGGGCGGCGCCATTGTCGGCCGTGTCATCGTGCCTGCGATCTTTGGCGTCTGGATTCTCATCCTTTGGGAAGCCATCACCCGTGGCGCCGGCGTGCCTTTCGTGCTGCTACCGCCGCCCTCTTCCATCGGCGTACGCATCGTGTCGTCGATACCCATCCTCGCCGCCGACTTCCGGCAGACGGTGCTGAAGGCTGTGCTGTTCGGCTTCTTCGTCGGCTCCGGCGCAGGCTTCCTGGTCGCCGTGCTCGCCGATCGCTTCCGCTTTCTCTCCAACGGCCTGCTGCCGATCGGCAATCTCGTTTCCGCGTTGCCGATCATCGGCGTCGCACCAATCATGGTCATCTGGTTCGGTTTCGACTGGCAGTCCAAGGCAGCGGTCGTGATCGTGATGACCTTCTTCCCGATGCTGGTCAACACGATCGAAGGCCTGAAGACCGCCGGCCGCATGGAACGAGACTTGATGCAGACCTACAATGCCGGCCATTGGCAGACGCTGGTCAAGCTGCGCCTGCCCGCCGCCATGCCCTTCATCTTCAACGCGTTGAAGATCAATTCCACGCTTGCCCTGATCGGCGCGCTGGTGTCCGAATTTTTCGGCACGCCGGTGGTCGGCATGGGCTTTAGAATCTCGACCGAAGTGGGTCGGATGAACCTCGACATGGTCTGGGCTGAAATAGCTCTTGCAGCCCTTGTCGGGTCGTTGTTCTATGGCGCTATCGCACTTCTCGAGCGCGCCACAACCTTCTGGCATCCATCATACCGCTCTTGATGGGTGCCTTAACAACAGGGGAATAAGAAAATGAGGAAGACAATGAAAATCACTCTCGCTCTGGCCATGTCGCTTATGGCCGGTTCGGCGCTCGCCGCCGACAAGGTCGTGCTGCAGCTGAAATGGGTCGCCCAGGCGCAGTTCGCCGGCTATTACGTCGCCAAGGACAAGGGCCTCTATGAAAAGGCCGGCCTCGATGTCGAAATCAAGGCGGGCGGCCCGGATATCGCGCCCGAGCAGGTCATCGCCGGCGGCGGCGCCGACGTGATCGTCGATTGGGCCGGTGGCGCGCTTGCCGCCCGCGAAAAGGGCGTCGGCCTCGTCAACATCGCCCAGCCGTTCAAGAAGGCCGGCATGGAACTCGTCTGCCCCAAGGACGGCCCGGTCAAGACCGAAGCCGATTTCAAGGGCAAGACGCTCGGCGTCTGGTTCTTCGGCAACGAATATCCCTTCTACGCTTGGATGAACAAGCTCGGCCTCAAGACCGAGGGCGGCGCCGATGGCGTGACCGTCCTCAAGCAGTCGTTCGACGTCCAGCCGCTGATCCAGAAGCAGGCCGACTGCATCTCGGTGATGACCTATAACGAATACTGGCAGCTGATCGACGCCGGCTACAAGGCCGAAGACCTCGTCGTCTTCAACTATTCCGCCATGGGCAACGACCTCATGGAAGACGGGCTCTACGCCATGGAAGACAAGCTCAAGGACGCTGCCTTCAAGGAAAAGATGGTCAAGTTCGTCAAGGCTTCGATGGAAGGCTGGAAATACGCCATCGACAATCCCGATGAAGCTGCGGCGATCGTCATGGACAATGGCGGCCAGGACGAGAACCACCAGAAGCGCATGATGGGCGAAGTCGCCAAGCTGATCGGCGAGCCCGACGGCAAGCTCGACATCGCGCTTTATGAACGGACGGAAAAGGCGCTGCTCGACCAGAAGATCATCGCCAAGAAGCCGGAGGGCGCCTACACGCTCGACATCACGGATGCCGCTTCGAAGTAAGCTTCGAGTTCAGTCGGATATCCGGAAGGCGGGTCGCGAGGCCCGCCTTTTTCGTGACTATCTTGCAAATGTTTGGCAAATCACGCAGCACTGCATGCAACCACGAGTTAGTGAGAGGTGCCGCGATGGGCTTTAGGATATCATGGATCGCATTCGAAGGGTTGGAGCGACAATCCTGCCTCGATCTGGTAGGCATGATCGATACCAACCAGTTGGACGAAGCGTGTGAGGCGCCGTTTTCTATGGCAGACCTCCCGACAGGCTGGATCGTTCTGTTCTCCAACGACTTCGACTATGCGTCGGATGATCGACTGGCTCGGCTGTCAGGCCGATGCCGAGTCGTGGGCTGCCAGGTCGAAGAGACCATCATGTACTGCCGCACAGTGGGTTATGGGAGCGGCAAACTCATTTGGTCAGCAGCGCATGACTCAAGCGAGGGACTGTTGCATCTCAAAACCAGCGGGGCTTTGCCGAAGCAATTCAAGGAGATTGAGCGCCGCCTCCTCGAAGAGCAGGAGCAAAGTGGCAGCGAAAGTTCGGACACGGATTACGTCTTTGATATCCCTATTGAAACTGCGGCTATGCTGACCGGCTATAGGCACGATCAGTGGAAGTTCGATTGGGGAGAGCCGGCTTTCACAGCTCTCGCTGCAACCATATCTGAGGAAATCAAGCAACCTTTCTGGAAAAAGCTTCTTGGTGTGAAATCCTGAGACACATCCCTCAAAGCGCCTAATCAGGATTGCAGATGCGAAAAGCCCGGCGCTTGCGCACCGGGCTCCATTTCATCTATCCAAATTCGGCTTACTTCAGGCCGATTTCGAAATAGTTGTACTTGCCGTCTTCGCCCTTCTTCCACTCATACATGGTGTAGTCGGGACGGGTGATGTCGCCCTTTGTGTCGAAGCCGATATCGCCGATAACGGTTTTGAATGGGCCCTTTGCCTTGGCGGCTTCAGCGACCTTCGTCGGGTCGTTTTCGCCGGCAGCCTTGGCAGCGTCAGCGAAGATCTGAACGGCAGCGTAGGAGTAGAGCGTGTAGGCTTCCGGTTCGAAGCCCGCGTCGCGGAACTTCTTGACGGCGTCGGCGGCGTTCGGGTTGTTACGCGGATCCGGCGGGAAGGTCATCAGCGTGCCGTTGACGGCGTCGCCGGCGATCGAAGCCAGTTCGTTGGAGGTGATGCCGTCGCCGGACATCAGGGTAGCCTTGAGGCCCTGGTCGGCCATCTGGCGCATGATGAGACCAGCTTCGGTGTGCAGGCCGCCGAAATAGACGATCGAGACGCCTGCGTCCTTCATCTTGGCGATGAGAGCCGAGTAGTCCTTTTCACCGGGGGTGATGCCTTCATAGATCACTTCGGTGACGCCGAGGCCGTTCATGGCCTTCTTGGTTTCGTCGGCAAGGCCCTGGCCGTACGGGGTCTTGTCATGAACGACAGCGACCTTAGCGTCCTTGAACTTGTCGAAGATGTACTGGCCGGCGACAGTGCCCTGCTGGTCGTCACGACCGCAAACGCGGAACGTGTTCCACAGGCCGCGCTCGGTGAAGTTCGGATTGGTGGAAGCCGGGGTGATCTGGAGAATGCCGTTCTCGGCATAGACTTCCGAAGCCGGGATCGAAACGCCCGAGTTGAAGTGGCCGACCACGAACTTCACGCCGTCACCGACGAACTTGTTGGCGACCGAGATGCCCTGCTTCGGGTCGGAGACGTCGTCACCGAGCACGATCTTGATCTGTTCGCCATTGATGCCGCCAGCGGCATTGATGTCTGCGGCGGCCTGTTCGGCACCCTTCTGGAGCTGAGCGCCGAATGCGGCGTTCGGGCCAGTCAACGGACCCGCGACGCCGATCAGAATGTCGGCCCAGGCGGAACCGCCAAACGCAACCATGGCGGTAAGAGCCACGGCTGAGAGAAGCATCTTCTTCATTTTTTAACTCCCAAATTGAGGCGGGCTTGTTCCCTTTCCTCCCCTGGTCCGCCCGCCTGTTGGACCAGGGAGTATTCCCCTTGCGCCTATCTGTTCATAGGCGATGGAAACTTGTCAAACACTCTTTTTCTTCCATGCGAAGGGACCCGCCTTCTCATAAAGCCAGTAGTACTTCGTCGACATCTGCTTGGCGCGCGTATAGCGGAAGCCAAGTAGTGCGAATACCATCAGTATGACGGTATCGATGATATAGTATTGCAGCGAGAACATCGTGCCGTTGAACAGCGCATGATGAATGAAGCGGATACCGATGCCGAGCAGCAGCACGTAGATCAAGACATGCGGCACAATCTCGCCCCAGCCATCCGCAACGCTCTTGCCGGTCCGCCATGCCGTCCAGCCCCCGATGAGGATGGAGATCATGACGAAGGCCCAGAAACTTGGCTCCTCATGCAGAATTCCCTGCAACATTTCAAAGCTCCTTCGCGCGGAAATCTATTCCTTTGCGCCTTAAGCGCAAGCGGTTCCGCGAAATAATCTTAATGGTGGCCGCCTTCGAGATAGGCGGCGCGCACTTCCGGATTGGCGAGCAATTCCTGGCCGCTTCCGCTCATCGTCACCAGCCCGTTGACCATCACGTAGCCACGGTGCGCAAGGCGAAGTGCCGCGAATGCGTTCTGCTCGACGAGGAAGACGGTCAGCCCTTCGGTCTTGTTGAGTTTGCCGATCGCCTCGAAGATCTGCTTGGAGATCAGCGGCGCGAGACCCAACGACGGCTCGTCCAGCATAAGCAGCTTGGGACGCGCCATCAGCGCGCGGCCGATCGACAACATCTGCTGTTCGCCGCCCGAAAGTGTGCCGCCGCGCTGCGCCTGGCGCTCCTTGAGCCGAGGAAAGAGCGTGAAGATCTTTTCCACATCCTCGTCGAAATGTTTCTGGTTGTCGAGAGACGCACCCATCTGCAGGTTCTCGTAAACCGTCATGCGCGGGAAGATGCGGCGTCCCTCCGGCGATTGCGCGATCCGGAGCCGGGCGATCTCGTGGGTTGGCATGCGCGTGATGTCGCGTCCCTGGAAGGTCACGCTTCCAGTGCGTGCCTGCGGGCTGCCGCAGATCGTCATCATCAGCGTCGATTTGCCGGCACCATTGGCACCGATCAGGCAGACGATCTCGCCTTCGTTGACATCGACATCGACGCCGCCGAGCGCGCGGATATTGCCGTAAAAGGCTTCGACACCCTGTACCTTGAGGAGAGGCTGGGACATCAGATATTGCCTTCCACGATCTTGAGTGCTTCTTGTTCGTCGTCGACGCCGAGATAGGCGGCAATGACCTTGGGATCGTTCTTCACATGGTCCGGGTTGCCATCGGAAATCTTCTGGCCGTATTCGAGCACCACGATATGGTCGGAGATTTCCATGACCACCGACATGTCGTGCTCGATGAGCAGGATGGACGTACCCGTCTCCTGCCGGATCGCGCGAAGCAACGAGTTCAGAACCTGGGATTCGCGCGGGTTGAGGCCGGCGGCAGGTTCGTCGAGGCAGAGCATCTTCGGGCCGGTGCACATGGCGCGGGCGATTTCCAGCCGGCGCTGGGCGCCATAGGGAAGGTCGCCGGCGGGATCGTCGGCGCGGTCGATGAGATCGGCCTTCTCGAGCCAGTACCGTGCGGTCTCGATCGCGTCACGGCTTTCCTTGTAATAGGTGCCGATGCCGAGCAGGCCGAGAACCGTGAAGCCCGAAGCCTTCATCAGCTTGTTGTGCTGCGCGACGAGCAGGTTTTCGAGCACCGTCATGCCGGTGAACAACCGGATGTTCTGGAACGTGCGCGCCACCTTGGCATGCGCCGTGATCTTGAAATCCGGCATCTGTTCGAGCTGGTAGATCTTGCCTTCATTTTCGAAGCGGATCATGCCCATTGTCGGCTTGTAGAAGCCGGTGATGCAATTGAAGACCGTGGTCTTGCCTGCGCCGTTCGGGCCGATCAGCGCCGTGATGTCGCCTTCATAGGCCTCGAAGGTCAGATCGTTGATCGCCATCAGGCCGCCGAATTTCATCGACAGGTGCTCCACTTGGAGCATGGGTTTCTTGTTCATTGTTGTCATTGTCCCTTGCCCGTCAGCCATGGCCTTCCTTGGTGAAACTGCCCGACACGTTCTTGCGTGCGAACAGGAACGCCGTCGGTTCTCGGCTGCCCACGAAGCCGCGGGGCTTCCAGACCATGATGATGACCATGGCAGCGCCGAAGATCAGCATGCGGTAGAGTTCCGGGGTGAAGTTTTCACCGAAGATCTGCTTGAGGAACGACATTTCGCGCAACAGTTCGGTGCCGCCGA
Organism: Rhizobium sp. TH2; assembly: GCF_024707525.1. NCBI lineage: Bacteria > Pseudomonadati > Pseudomonadota > Alphaproteobacteria > Hyphomicrobiales > Rhizobiaceae > Rhizobium > Rhizobium sp. TH2. The sequence continues at coordinate 3,846,046 of NZ_CP062231.1, forward strand.
TCATCGCGATCGCCGCGACCGCGATACCAACAAGCGAGCCCATGCCGCCGAGAACCACGATGGCGAGGATGATCGCCGATTCCAGGAAGACGAAGGATTCGGGAGAAACGAAGCCCTGGCGCGCCGCAAAGAACGAGCCCGCGAAGCCACCGAACATCGCCCCGATGGCAAAGGCCGTCAGCTTGGTGTTGGTCGTGTTGATGCCGAGCGAGCGGCAGGCGATCTCGTCCTCGCGCAACGCTTCCCAGGCACGGCCCACAGGCATGCGGCGCAGCCTGATGGTAACGAAAGCCGTCAGCAGGCAGAGCAGCAGGATCACGTAGAAAAGGAAGATCTTGTAGTACGCCGAGGACATCGGCAGTTCCCACATTTTGGCGAAGTTGTTCGGCGCGCCGACGTCGAAGCTCCAGAGACCGAAGACCGACGCCTTGGCAACGCCTGATATGCCCGCCGCGCCGTTGGTCACTTCACGCCAGTTGACCAGCACGAGGCGGATGATTTCACCGAATGCGAGCGTCACGATCGCGAGGTAGTCGCCCTTGAGCCGCAGCACGGGAAAGCCGAGGATGACGCCCCAGAAGGCCGACAGGATGCCGGCGAGCGGCAGGAGGAGCCAGAAGGAGAAACCGAAATGATGAGACAGCAGCGCGTAGGAATAGGCGCCCACCGCGTAGAAGGCGACGTAACCCAGGTCTAGAAGGCCGGCGAGTCCGACGACGATGTTGAGACCCCAGGCCAGCATCACGTAGATCAGGATCTGGATGCCGAAATTATCGACATACTTCAACGAGCCCTGGACGCCTGCAAACCAGAGGCAGAGGACGGGATATATGAACAGCGCCACGATGACGATCGCGGTAAAGTATTTCTTGAAGAAGCCCGGCTCGGAAACGACTTGCGGCGCCGCGGCCTTCGCAGCCTTCTGCCGTTCGAAATAAGGCCGGATCATCGTGATCATCAGGAAGCGGACGACCATCACTGCCACGACGACAAGCGCCAACTTCAGCCAATGCGGAACGATGATCAATTCGTTGCGGATGTTCTGCGTGGTCTCAAGACCGATGAAGAAGAAGAAGAGGCCGAAGGCGATGGCGCCGGCGAAAATCGATTCGCGGAGGGCGTGGGCGGTCAGGTTGGAATTGGCCGCCTTATCGGGGTTCACGTTGTTCTGCATTGGATTAGACCTTTTCGACTTCGGGGCGTCCGAGGATGCCTGAAGGCTTGAAGATGAGCGCGATCGCGAGGATCGAGAAGGTCGCGACATCCTTGTAGTCAATGCTGAAATAAGCCGACCAAAGCGCCTCGATCAGGCCGATCAGCAACCCACCAAGCACTGCGCCCGGCAGCGAGCCGATGCCGCCCATGACGGCTGCAGTGAAGGCCTTGACGCCCGGCACGAAACCGTCGGTGAAGGAGATGACGCCGTAATACATCATATACATCGTGCCGGCGACAGCGGCGAGTGCCGCGCCCATTACGAAGGTGATGGAAATCGTCCGGTCGACATTGATGCCGAGAAGAGCCGCCATCTTGCGGTCCTGCTCGGTCGCTCTCTGCGCGCGTCCCAGCGACGTATGATTGACCAGATACCAGAAGCCGGTCAGCAGCACGGCGGTGATCAGGACGATGATGATCTGCTTGAGCGAGATCGAGATGCCGCCGACGTCATAGACCGAGGTGACCATGCCGGGGATCGACTTGTTGCGTGGCCCTTGGGTGACCTGCACGAAGTTCGAGAGCAGGATCGACATGCCGATCGCGGTGATCAGCGGTGCCAGCCGGAACGAACCGCGCAGCGGCCGGTAGGCCATTCGCTCGATTGTCCAGTTCCACAGGCTGACGACCGCCATCGCGACCACCATCATGATCAGCAGCGCAAGCGCTACAGGAAAGCCTGCAATCGCAGCCGTGAGCAGCAAGTACACAACCAGCGCCGTGAAGCCGCCCAGCATGAAGATATCGCCATGGGCAAAATTGACCATGCCGATAATGCCGTAGACCATTGTGTAACCGATTGCGATCAGGCCATAAATCGAGCCAAGCGTCAGCCCGTTGACGAGCTGCTGGATAAAATACTCCATCCGTTTTCCCCTGCGCGCAGTTTTTCCCGTTCTGCGCCTATTCTTCTTGAAGCAACTGTTATTCGTCGCCTTGTCGTGTTGGGGATTCCATAACGCTTTCATCAAAAATGTGAAGCTAAATTTTAAGCAATCCCGAAAAACTTTCGCCGAACGGTTAAAAGCGGCACTTTTTCCCTCACATTGCGCTAAAATTCGCCAAATCATGCCGCGAAACTAGACAGATTGAGATCATTTTTCCGAAAACCGCGATCCGGACCCGTTCCGGCTATTCCGGATATTCAATCTCATGAAACAACTTTTCCCGGCAGGACAAAATGCGGCGCCGTCCCTTCGCGGGCGAATTTTTCGCCCACTCGAGTCCTATAAAGAGGCTCGTAAAGAGGCTCGCCGATGCCGGGAAATATTTTCCCGCTGGAATGATTGAAATCGCCTCGCCCAAACGTTTCGGCAAAGTCGCCGAAGCCTCACAGATTGTTTCAACACGAACAAGATTTCACACCCTCAAAACGCCGCATATCCAGCAAAGAGGTTGCCTTGGCGGGACAAAGACACTAAACGCACACCAAATTTCCATGCGAGAGCCCACAAAGCGGAGCATATCCCAATCATGTCGTTGACACATCTTCAGCGTCTCGAAGCTGAATCGATTCATATTTTCCGCGAAGTGGCGGCGAGCTTCTCCAATCCGGTCATGCTCTATTCGATCGGCAAGGATTCGTCGGTCATGCTGCATCTCGCGATGAAGGCCTTCTATCCCGCCAAGCCCCCCTTCCCTTTCCTGCATGTCGATACGACTTGGAAATTCAAGGAGATGACCAAGTTCCGCGACGATATGGCCAAGAAGCTCGGCATCGATCTTCTCGTCCACGTCAATCCGGATGGCATCGCCCAGGGCATCGGCCCCTTCACCCATGGATCGAACACCCACACCCATGTGATGAAGACGCTCGGCCTGCGCCAGGCGCTCGAAAAATACGGCTTCGACGCAGCCTTCGGCGGCGCCCGCCGCGATGAGGAAAAGAGCCGCGCCAAGGAGCGAATCTTCTCCTTCCGCAATGCGCAGCACACCTGGGACCCGAAGAACCAGCGCCCCGAGATGTGGAAAACCTACAATACCCGCGTCGGCCAGGGCGAATCCATCCGCGTCTTCCCGCTGTCGAACTGGACCGAACTCGACATCTGGCAGTACATCATGAAGGAAGACATCCCGATCGTGCCGCTCTATTTCGCGGCCAAGCGCCCGGTCGTCGAGCGCGACGGAATGCTGATCATGGTCGATGACGAGCGCATGCCGATCGGCCCCGAGGATACGATCGAGAACAAGCTCGTGCGTTTCCGCACGCTCGGCTGTTACCCGCTCACCGGCGCGATCGAATCCGACGCCGCCAACCTCCAGGATATCGTGCGCGAAATGCTGACGGCGCGCACCTCCGAACGCCAGGGCCGCCTTATCGACAAGGACGAGGCCGGATCGATGGAGAAGAAGAAGCGCGAGGGGTATTTCTGATGAATGTTGCAGTACCGGCCGATGTTTCCGGCGACATGATCGAATATCTCCGCGAGCAGGAAAAGAAGTCCCTGCTGCGCTTCCTCACCTGCGGTTCGGTGGACGACGGCAAGTCGACGCTGATCGGCCGCCTGCTCTATGATACCAAGCTGATCTTCGAGGACCAGCTCGCCACGCTCGAGCGCGACAGCGTCAAGCACGGCACCGATGGCGAGAACATTGATTTCGCCCTCCTCGTCGACGGCCTCGAGGCCGAGCGCGAACAGGGCATCACCATCGATGTCGCCTATCGCTTCTTCGCCACGTCGAAGCGCAAGTTCATCGTCGCCGACACGCCCGGCCACGAGCAGTATACCCGCAACATGGCGACCGGCGCCTCCACGGCCGATCTCGCGGTCGTGCTGGTCGATTCGCGCCAGGGCATCCTGCGCCAGACACGCCGTCACTCCTATATCGCTTCGCTCCTCGGCATCCGCCACATCGTGCTGGCGGTCAACAAGATCGACCTGATGGATCACTCCCAGGAGGTCTTCGACAAGATCGTCGCCGACTATATGGAGTTCGCCAAGGACCTCGGCTTCTCCACCATCCAGCCGATCCCGATGTCGGCCCGCTTCGGCGACAACGTCACGATGGCCTCGCCGAAGATGCCCTGGTACAGCGGCCCGACCCTGCTCGGCCATCTCGAAACCATACCGATCGAGAACGATTATGCCGGCCGCGCCTTCCGCTTCCCGGTGCAGTACGTGGTCCGCCCCAACCTCGATTTCCGCGGCTTCGCGGGTCAGATCGCTTCGGGCTCGATCAAGGCCGGCGACAAGGTCACCGTGGCGAAGTCCGGCCAGCAATCGAGGGTCAAGGACATCGTCACCCAGGATGGCAACCTGAAAAGCGCCACCGAAGGCCAGGCCGTCACCATCGTTCTCGAGGACCAGATCGACATCTCGCGCGGCGACATGCTGGTCGATCCGGAGAATCGCCCGCATGTGGCCGACCAGTTCCAGGCGCATGTGATCTGGTTCGACGCCCAGCCGATGATTCCCGGCCGCAGCTACATCCTGCGCACCGAGACCGACAGCGTCAGCGCCACGATCTCGACGCTGAAGCACCAGGTCAACATCAACACCTTCGCGCATGAAGCAGCCAAGCACCTCAACATGAACGAGGTCGGCGAGTGCAACATCTCGACCCAGGCCCCGATCGCCTTCGACTCGTACAAGGCGAATCGCGTCGCCGGCAATTTCGTGCTGATCGACCGCTTCACCAACGCTACCGTCGGCGCCGGCATGATCGACCACCCGCTCCGCCGCGCATCCAACGTCCATTGGCAGGCGATGGAGGTCAACAAGACCGCCCGCGCCGAGCTCAAGAGCCAGCAGCCGACCGTGCTGTGGTTCACCGGCTATTCCGGCTCGGGCAAATCGACCATCGCCAACACGCTGGAAAAGCTGCTGCATGCGCAGGGCAAGCACACCTTCATGCTTGATGGCGACAATGTCCGCCACGGCCTGAACCGCGACCTCGGCTTCACCGATGACGACCGCGTGGAAAATATCCGCCGCGTCTCCGAAGTCGCCAAGCTGATGACCGATGCCGGCCTGATCGTCATCGTCTCCTTCATCTCGCCGTTCCGTTCGGAACGCCAGATGGCGCGCGACCTGTTTCCGGATGGCGATTTCGTCGAAGTGTTTGTCGACACCCCGCTCGAAGAGTGCATCAAGCGCGACCCCAAGGGCCTCTATAAGAAGGCGCAGGCGGGCGAGATCGAGAACTTCACCGGTATCAGTTCCGGCTACGAAGCGCCCGAGAACGCCGAAGTGCATCTGCACACGCTCGGCCATGATCCTGAGGCACTGGCGATCATGATCGAAACCTACCTCAAGAAGCGGTGAGATGATGCTCAAGATTCTCGAAGACGTGGCGATTTCCGCCGGCAAGGCTATTCTCGAAGTCTATCACGCCGGTCCGAACGTGACGCTGAAGCAGGATGCCTCGCCGGTGACTGAAGCCGACGAGCGCGCCGAGGCGATCATCCTCGCAGGCCTCGCCAAGGCGTTTCCTGATATCCCGGTTATTGCCGAGGAATCCGTCGCCGCCGGCCGCATCCCGAGTGTCGAAGGCGGACGTTTCTTCCTCGTCGATCCGCTCGATGGCACCAAGGAATTCATCAACAAGCGCGACGACTTCACGGTCAACATCGCCTTGATCGAGAACGGTACGCCGGTCGCCGGCATCGTCTATGCACCCGCCAAGGGCGTCGCCTGGGCCGGCGAAAAGGACAATGTCGAGAAACTGCTGGTCGACGAGAATTTCGCGGTCACGTCGCGCACCAGGATCGGCTGCCGCATGCCCTCGTCGGATCTGACCGCCGTCGCCAGCCGCTCACACAATTCGCCCGAGACCGAAGCCTTCCTCAGCGAGAAGGGCATCAAGTCCACCAAGTCAGTCGGTTCCTCGCTGAAATTCTGCCTCGTGGCCGAAGGTGACGCGGACGTCTATCCGCGCTTTGGCCGCACGATGGAATGGGACACAGCAGCCGGTGACGCCGTCCTCCGCGCAGCCGGTGGCATGACCGTCGATCTCGACGGCAAGCCCTTCCGCTACGGCAAGACCAAGCAGGCCACCGACAGCGACTTCGCCAATGGGCATTTCATTGCCTGGGGCAAACGGGGCTGACGTCGCCGGAGCAGTCGCTCGCATCCGCCACAGCGTGCCGCGCCTACAGGATAAAATCCCCCGCCGACATGCTGGCGAGTGTAGTATCCTCCAAGCGGATTGCAAAATCGGCGGCGCGGCTGCCTCGCGTGTTGACTTCCACCAGCACGTCCGGCCCGGCGATGTCGTTGATGCGCACCTGTCCGGTTCCCGTGAAAGCACCGTTGTGGCGATAAACCAGTACACCGCCAAAGACGGCTGAAAGGTCGATCTTGTCGTTGCCACCGGAATCATCGAAGTCGGTGATGATGTCGGGATTGCCAACCGATGAATCCGCCCGGGCGTCGAAGATGAAGGTGTCGTTGTTTTCCTTGCCTGCCATGATGTCCCTGCCGCGACCGCCATTGAGTTGGTCGGCGCCGCGCGCGCCGAACAGGAAGTCTTTGCCGTCTTGTCCAAATAGGACGTCATTGTCCGGACCTCCAATCAATCGGTCGTTGCCGGCTCCGCCCGACAGATGATCGGCGCCCAACCCGCCGATCAGACGGTCATCCCCGCCTTGTCCAATCAGTGTGTCGTCTCCGCCGTTACCGTCTACCGTCGCACCATCGATGCGCGAGGTGATCGTCTCGCTGCCGTCATCGCCGTCTATGACATTGTCGCGCGGGTCCAGGATCACCTGCGAGATCTCGCCCGCCGTGTTGTTGAACGTCACCAGAATGCGGCCGTCGTCCGCAAGGCCGAGTTCCGGATCCGTGATGGCGCCGCCAGTGGCGATCGTAAAAGTTGTTCCGATGACGGTGCCGGTCGCGCCGAAGCGCTGGCCGCGCAACTCGCCTGAAGTGTCATCGTCCCAGGCGACGAAGAAGCCGCCATCCTTGAGTGCGACGACCTCGGGCTCGTTTTCGGAGTTCGCGCTCCCCTGCACGAGGAAAGCCGGTGTCACCACTCCGCCGGCGTCGCTGCGAATCTCGGCGCGTATGTCTCCATTGTTCGCAGCATCCTGCCAGACGACGACGAACCCGCCGTCTACGAGCGCCGCAGCATGGGGGTCGGTGCCTGCATTGGCCACCTGGACGTTGCTGACAAGCGCTCCGGTGGTCGTGGTGATAAAGGCCTCAATTCCGACAACGCTATCAGTTTCCTCGTAGGCGGTGAGGAAATTGCCGCTTGACAGGACGATGGTGTCTGGGTTCGCGTCGACGTCGGCGCTGTTCTGTGCAGCTATCAGCGCGGCACCAACGACATTCGTTGCGCCGTTGACGATCTTGGCAATCACGTTGGTGTTGCCAGCCGAAAGCTCTTGATAGCTCACCAGGAAATCGCCGTTGGCGAATACTGTGATCGACGGATTGGAAGTGACCACGCCGCCGATGCTTCCCGAGGCGATCGTCCCACCAGTTATCCGTGTTCCGCTCGCGTCATAGCGCTCAAAGCGGATGTCGGCATCGCCACCGGTCCCCGTACCGTTGTCCTCATGGACGACGACGAAGCCGCCATCGGGTAGCGCGGCGATCGCAGGGTCGTTCTCGCTATCCAGGAAATTGGCGAAATTGAGCTGAAAGGCGCCCCCCACGACATTGCCTTGGGCATCGTAAATCTGGCCGATGATATCGGTCCCCGCATCGTCGTCGACGTTGTTTGTGTTGTCGACCCAGATTGTGAGGAATCGGTTATCGACAAGGCCGACCGTGACGGGGGAAAACTGTGCCCCCGTGATACTGCTGGCATTTACGGTGAATTCGGCCTGCCATACGGTTGGTGTCGTCGTCATGATGACCTCCACGTGGCTTCCTGGTCTCATCGGTGCTATGCGCACTATGCGATAGTCCAGAGACTAGGCATCCGCTTCACAGGGTCGCCATCACCACAACCGTGTGCGGAGAAGCAACGTCTGCCTGCCATCGATTAGCTTACGCTAACATAGAGAATGTGAAGGCACTGCCCGTCATCGAATGATTTGAGACTTTTGGGTCTTTGGAAGATTCGAGTTTCCAGCCCTGCTCTGTTCACGGGTTGATTTAAGCAGCTTTGGCGTTGTGGTTCAAGCGGCGCTGTCGAATGGTGGATCCTGTTCCTGCCGCGATATTCGCCGGACCTCAATCCCATCGAAATGGCCTTCTCCAAACTCAAGGCGCTCTCGCGAAAGCAGAGGGCACGAACCTACGATGATCTCTGGAAAGCCGTCGGAAAAGTCTGCGAACTCTTCACGCAACAGGAGTGTTGGAACTACTTCGGGCAAGCCCCATGCGCTGCAGATTAATCGCCCGATGCTCTGGATCTCACTCCGCCGCGTCGGGCTTTTCCTGATCGAACACGCCGCCGACGATTTCCGCCGATGTTTCGCTCAACATGGTCGCCTTGTCGGCAAGCACCTGCTCGATCTTGACCTTGAGCGTCGCGACCGCGGCCTCCATGCCGTCCTTGGCGTAGAAGTCCCCGCCGGCAAGGCATTGGTGGTGGATCCAGCTCAGATAGCGGTGCCGGACCTTCTCGGGTGCCACAAAGGCTTCCGACCAGAAGCGGTCCATGTCGATGCCGCGCTCGACACAGAAGGCGAGATCCGGATGCCGGTAGAGCGCCTGGCCGAGAACCGCGAGCGGCACGCCATGATGGATCGCCGAAAGGCCCGAGGTCGAATTGATGGTGATCATGCCGGCGGAATGGCGCGTCAGCAGGCTGAGAGAGCCGCCATCGAGCACATGCACGCGGTCCTTGACGTCGTTCAGCGCACTGACCTGACGGATGAAGTGCCAGTCGCGAGTATGCCCCCGTTCCATCGGATGGATCTTGAACACCAGCTGATGATCGGACGGCGCGTTGCGCGCGAAGGAGACGATGGTCTTGAGAATGAGCTTCTGGTTGTTCCAGGCGTTCGCGGCGCGGCCGAGCTGGGTATCGTCATGCACCTGCAGCGGCACGATGTAGAAACGCTTGTCGTGATGTTCGAGCAGGCGTTCGGAAATGTGATAGTTGCGGCCGACATGGGAGAACTTGCGATAGTAGTTCTTGACCCAGTAGAAGCCCTCGGAAAGCAGCGTCCGCTTCTGCTTGTGGAACAGCTTGCGCTCGCCCGGCGTGGAGATCACGGCGCGTACGGTGAAGTACTGCAGTGCTGCCCAGGCCATGGCGCTGAAAGAGCCCGACGTCGTCACCGGCTTCGGCCCGTCGCGGCGCGGCGAGCTGAATTCGGGTGGCGGCAATTGGCCCGCGATCGGCGAACGCCAGTTGTTACCGCCGATTTCCATCGTCACAAAGCCGGGGCGGATATAGCCCTCTTCGAGGCAGATGACGGGAATATCCATCTGCTCGGCACATTCGATGGCCACGCGATGTACGATGCGTTCGGAGCCGAACAGAACCACGGCATCAAAGCCGTTCTCACGCAGGATTTCGTTGAACCATGTACGCCAGGTATCGACATTGCCCGAGAAATCGAGCGTTTTCTGGCCACGCGAAAAGAGACGGTCACCGGCATTGAAGCTGATGCGCCAGGCATCGAAGCCATTGGCGTTCATATGCTCCTGCGCGCGGCGGAAGAAGCTGCCGACCGGACCCTGCAGCAGCACGACGCGCGGGCAATCCTTGTTCGGAAAACGGTGACGCACCCGGCGCATGAACGGAAAGCTGATCAACCCGGCCGAATTCCCGTTGCCGGACTTCGCCTTCTTGCGGGCTTTTTCGCCGTTGCGGCCGTTTGAATCTATGGGTGCGTTCATGTTTCAGCTGTTTCATTCGTCATGGGGTCGGCAAACCACCAAGGAGTGCTCATTACACATATCAGCGCTCACTTTTCAACCAGCGCAGCCGCACGCTCTCTAACACTGATGCAGCAATATCACAAAGGCGCTTTCCCGACGCCCATGGTATTGGCACCTTGTTACATCAAGTTGAATAAAATGCGACCATTCCAAGTTCTGCTAATCTATTGGCAAACATGGTTAATCCGCGCCCGGCGCCTCACTGCGAGTGTTAATGAAGGGCAATTGCTGCCGCAAGTGTGGGTCAGCCGCGACCATCACGTATTTTGACGGCTGAACGATTAATTGATTGCGAGATCCACAACATCAGCCGGGCGGGCAGCGAGGCCTTCACCTTTCGCTTCAGCGCAATCTCGTCGACCAGTTCCTCCGGCGTACAGGGCATGGCACTCAGGGGGTGGACATAGAAGGGATAGAGAATCAGCGCCGCCGCCGCCAGCATCTCCATCGTGATCGCCCGCGACCGGCGCGGCACCGGCATCCGGTCGTCGGTGAGGTCCCAGCCGGCATAGAAGGGAATGCCGTGCACGCCGACCGGCTTGTTGCGGATCAACGCCTCGAAACCGGCAAGCGAGGTCATGGTTTCCAGCCTGTCGCACCAGGCGATCCAGTGCTTGATATCGCCTTCGCGTACGATGATATCAGCCGCGTCGGGGATGTCCCCGCCCGAGCGCAGCCCTGATGTGACATCCGGATGTTCCTTGTAGGCCAGGTAAGCATCGGGATAGAGCCTGCGCACATCAGCTACCAGCCCGCGATTGGTTTTCACATTCGGCGAGCCGAACTTGATCGACGCATCCTTCTCGACCTGGCCCGGCACCAGTATCTTCAGCCGGCCCTCGGCGACATCGGGGAAACGCACATCGGTGCCGACATTATATTTGGAAACGCCCTTTTCCACGATCGACGCCACCAGCCGCGCCGCCCGGTCAGTGAGCTCCCGCGGGAACGGATGGCTGGCGATGATATGCTCCAGCCGGCTTTCCCCGCGCGCATCATAATAGACGTGATCCCCGTCCATGGCGAGTGACGAGGGAAGCGCAAGATTGGCGCCCAGCCCCCGCGACCGGATGAAGCCGTCCTCGAACCTGAGTGCCGCGACATCTCTGGGAAACGGCTTGCTCGAACCCCAGAGCGCCACCTGCCCCTTGTTTTTTCTGGCGAGTGCGATGGCCTCGCGAAGCCTACGGCAGTGAACCGCCCTGCCCTCCGGCCCGACGACGAACGGATCGAGCGCCCGCTTCTTCCAGGGCGACAATCCGCCGGTATAGACACGCTTGGCGATCTGCCCGCGCTGCTCGCGCACGGTCAGGATCTGCTCCAAGGCATGCTCGATCTCGACCGGACGGCGGTCGTGAAGGTCGAGATAGTGCGAATAATCGATATAGGCCGCGTGGAAAATCTGCTCCAATGTCGCCGGATTGCGCGGCGCCGGTGCCTTGCAGTGATCCTCGGTCAGCCCCCGATGGGAATAGTAGGTGACGCCGAACATATGCACGGTCTTCCGGGCCATCAGCGCTTCGAAGCCAAGCTGGCTCGACACGGTGTAGACCGCCTCGGCACCCTCGACCAGCGGCCAGGGATTCATCCGTCCGGGTATCGTGACTTCGATACCGAGCGCGCGCGCGGCATTCAGAATCGGACTGCGGTCGCCCGCGGCCGGATGCGTGCGCGCCGCCAGTATGGCATCCGGATATTGCGCCCTCGCGTGCTGGACCATGGCAGCAAAACTCGATTCGTCGGCAAGCGCCCCCGCGATCGATGCATCGCCCGCCACCTGATCGACAAGCAGCACATAGGGTCTGCCCGAGGGAAGCCCGCTCTCGGACAGGCCCTTCAATGGAGAATTGTTATATTTGGAAATCCGGTTCCGCCGGATGAAATCCATCGCCGCTTGCGCCCGCGTCGCGGCCTCGGATGTCATCGGCCTGTCGATGAAGGCCGCGAGATCGCTCGCGCTCGTGGCATCGAAATAGATGCCATTCCTGTCGATGATATAGGAATGTGCCGGCTCGAGCTTTCCCGGCGCGTAGCTCTTCAGGAAGCCATCTTCCAGGATGACCGCCGGCTTGCCGAAGCGCCGCGCGAGCCGCCGCGCCCTTATGCCGGACGCACGACCGCCCCAGCCGACGAATCCATCAACCGCAAAGGGCAGCACTGCCGGAAAGAACCGGATCGTGGCGTCGAGAACGGTGGCAAGGTCGAACCGCTGCGCCCAGAGCCCAGGCGATGTCACCGCATAGACCGGCTTGTTGCCAGATCGCGAAGCACTCATCGTGAACGACCCTGGTTCGGACCAGAAAGCTGCTTCAAGGAAACATGCTAATCAGTAGCGTTGTTGATCAACTGCACATCCCTGGCGACGGCGAGCGGCCCGCGGATAATCTGGACGAACTTGATGAAATCGGTCGCCGGATGCCGCGAGAGATACAGCACGTCCTTGTTGCGGACCGGGAAGTTCTGCGTCACGAGAAAGGCCTGCGGGTCGGTCATGTCGATCTTGTAGACGATCGGATAGCGGCCTTCCCTGTCAGGGACCATGCCCTGCTGTATCAGATCGCGGAAGCGGTTGTCCCCGACGACCTGACGATAGACGATTTCATATTCATAACGGAAGACGAAATAGCCCTTCGGGTCGGCCAGGTCGGCACGCGCGCCGCCGGAAAGAGCGGCCGCCTCGACCAGCGTCAGCGTGCTCGTCTCGAAGGGAATCTTGCCGTTCTTGAGAACGTTGCCGAGCGCCGTGAACGTCTGCGGATCGTAGGTCAGGAAGATCTTGTCGTCCGGGCGGATCATGATGTCTTCCTTCGGACGATCGATCACGCTCTGGAGCAGGACGGTGGAAGACTTCCTGCCGCGCGTCAGCGTGACATAGGTATCGTATGATGCCTTGGTCGGGCCGCCGGCTGCAGCAATCACGCTGGTCAGGGGCTGCGGCGACAGGCCCAGCACGACCATTTCAGGCCGGTTCACGGCGCCTTGCACCGACACCATGCGCGAATAATTCTTGGTGATGTTGACGACGACATCCGGCTCGACGGCCTTGGCCTTGAGCGCCTGGGCAATCTCCTGGCGGGCGCCTTCGAGCGTCTTGCCGGCAAACATGATCGAACCCGCATAGGGGATCTGGCCATGGCCGTTCGGCTGGACAACGACCGGAATCGCGGTGGATTTGCGTTCGACGGTGGAGAAGAGCCCATCCGGGCCTGCCTCGAAAATCAGGACGCTGAGTTCATCGCCGACACCGATCACGGGCGTGCCGGGCGCGCTGCCGAAACCGAACGTGCCCACCAGCGACGGCTGTCCGAGCGTGGTGACCGAATTGGCGACACGCTGATCGACATTGATCACGTCAAACACCACATTGGTCTGCTCGATCGTCGTCGTCTTGTCGGCACCTGAACTGACGACCTTCGAGGACAGCGGGCCGTTGTTGGGCACGCATCCCGCCAGCAGCGCCAGCGAGGCAGCCGCGAGAGCCAAGGTTGCTCTATTCTTCAATCCCGCCGCCCGTTTCCCGATCACTGCCGTTTGACGCATGTCACCAATATTCCCTCCGGCGATGCCCTAGAGCATCAACCCCATTTCCGGCAGGCAATAACAGCCCGAACGGCTCCCCTGTCGGGGAAACCCATCCAGACCGCTTGCCTGTGCGAGCGGTTTCCCACCCATGTCCGAATTTGCAACATTTCTCTTGCACATTCGTTAAGCCAAAGGAAGGCGCTCGCGGCAATTATCCATTCCCGCGACGCTTCTTATAGCGGGAAATGGCGCAGGTGCTGCAAAAAAATCGCATTGCAGCACCTTACAAATTCTTACAGACCGTCGCTTATCTTGAATAGCCTTGTACAAACAGGCCGTCCGGACGGTGCCGGCTTTCGTATCCCAGCGCGGTAAGCTGTTCGTTGGCCGGGAAGGCCTTACGGTTGAAATGGGCTTCGCGGCCGGGTCTGTCGCGGCGGAGCCTCAGGGTTTCGTAGCCCGAATGCACGGGGCGGTGAATTTCACGCATGGCGTTGGTCCTTAAATAAAAGTCCTCCCAAGCCGAGTCATATATTGCGATGCACCGCAGATTTTTGCAACGCAGCAAAGGCTGAACTGCCATGCATCCTGCGCATGGATGTTGACCCATTTGTGGTCGGTATGGAGATTTCAGGAAAATGGAGATATTATTTTTTATCGTTAAAAATCAGCACTATATGGCACGAATCCTCTGACACATTTCCGTCATAGTTATGAATTTTTGGTAGGAATGACGGCGTTTTTGTGGTTTTCCGCGCCCGCCCTGTCCGGCGGTATATGTTTGCCAATGCGTCACCGTGGTTAAAATGCCACAGGCCAAGGCACTAACTTTGCAGCTGCGGTGCTTCCATCTCGGCGCTGAACCGCAAAATATCCCGCCATGCCAGCCCTTTGCAGGTCGGCGCAGTGATCATCTCCTGTGGGTGGAATGTCGCCATGCCCGGTACGCCCGCGATGTCGAACCACTTGCCCCTGAGGGAATGGATGCTGCCCTTCGCCGCCTTGGAAAGCACCCGCACCGGAAGATTGCCAAGCACGAGCACCGCCTGCGGCCGCAGGAGTTCGAGCAGCCGAATCCCGAACGGCAGGCAGATCTCGACCTCCCGCACGGTCGGCGCACGATCGCCGGGCGTTCGCCACGGAATGAGATTGAAGGACAGCACGCTGGCCGAATCGAGCCCGATGCCGGCCAGCATGCGCGACAGCATGACGCCAGCGGGGCCGGAGAACGGCGCGCCCTCACGGTCGTCGTCGGCACTCGGAACGCCACCGATCACGGCAATGCGTGCCGAGAGGTCTCCCCCCGCAAACACCGTATTGCGCGCGCTGTTGCGAAGATTGCAGCCGCCGAAACCATTGACGGCTTCGATCAACGCTTCCAGCGATGGCGCAGCCGCAGCCAGCCTCACCGCCGCTTCGACCGCTTCCGCATCTGGAATTGCCACGGCGGGTGGCGCGGCAGGCCGCGCCTCGGCCCGCTCCGGCCCGCGGCTCGGCCGTTCCGCGGAGGCCCGCTGTGGCTGTTCCAGCGCGGCGGGAGCGGTACGGGCCTGATTCTTCGCACTGTTGAGAGCCACGAACTCGGCAAACCGGTCGATCGGCTCGTCCTCGCCAAGCCAGCCCACGCCCGCCTCGGCATAGAAATGCATGAGGGCGGCGAGTTCGTCCGGCAGAAGCTGATCGGCGGGGATTTGGTCCATGCGGATCACGATAGCGGCTCTCGGCTGGAATGGAAACGTCCGTTTCGCCGACATTTACTAAATGACGTTTCCACGCTAGAGCCTTTCACGTTTTCGGCAGATCCTAAGGAGTTTTCAATGGCGGTATTGGTGACGGGCGGCGCGGGCTATATCGGCAGCCACATGGTCTGGGCGCTGCTGGATGCTGGGCAGGATGTCGTTGTCATCGACCGGCTTTCGACCGGTTTCCGCTGGGCCATTGCCCCCGAGGCGCGCTTCTACGAAGGCGACATCGCCGACGAGACGCTGCACGAAAAGGTCTTCACCGAAAACAATATCGACGCGATCATCCATTTCGCTGGCTCGATCATCGTGCCGGAATCGGTCGCCAATCCGCTGATGTATTACGAGAACAACACGGTCAAATCCCGTGCGCTGATCGCCGCGGCCGTGAAATACAAGGTTCCGCATTTCGTCTTCTCTTCGACCGCCGCCGTCTACGGCACGCCCCAGGGCACAGAGCCGGTCACCGAGACCGAACCGCTCAATCCCGAATCGCCCTATGGCTCGTCCAAGCTGATGACCGAGATCATGCTGCGCGACACCGCGCTTGCCCATGATTTCACCTACACCGCGCTACGTTACTTCAACGTCGCCGGCGCCGATCCGCGCTCCCGCACCGGCCAGTCCACCGTCGGCGCCACGCATCTGATCAAGGTCGCGGGCGAAGCGGCCCTCGGCAAGCGCGGCCACATCGATGTCTTCGGCACCGACTACCCGACGCCCGATGGCACCTGCATCCGCGACTATATCCATGTCAGCGATCTCGCCAACGCCCATCTCAAGGCGCTGGAACGCATGCGCGCCGGCGGCGGCTCGCTGGTCGCCAATTGCGGCTACGGCACCGGATTTTCAGTGCTCGAAGTGCTGGAAACGGTCAAAAAGGTCCACGGCAAGGCCTTTGACGTGCGCCTTGCCAGTCGCCGGCCGGGCGACGCCGTGATGATTGTCGCCAATCCCTCGGTCGCCAAGCGTGAGCTGAATTGGCAGCCGCAATACGACAATCTCGAATTCATCATCAAGACGGCTCTGGCGTGGGAAGACCATCTCGGCAAGCGCAACGACCGCTGATCATGCCCGGTGGACGGAAGCACGCGCACGCCTGGCCACCAGCCACTGGATCACCGTCGTCATCAGCGCCGATCCGGCATAGCACCAGAGGCCGGCCTCGGTGAAGGCATTGGCAAGGCCGGAGGTCTTGGCGGCGGCAATCACGATCGCCACCAGCATCACATCCATCATCGACCACTTTGTCAGGAAGGGCACGAACTTCGCGAACCACCCGCTCGCCTCGCCCGGGGCCGCCAGTGCTTCCGCTGTGATCGCCACCATCTTGGCGAAGGGAAAGGCGATCGAGAACAGCGCCACGACAAGCGCCAGCGCATAGTCGCCATTGTCGTAGAGCGACCAGATGATCCCGGTCAGCGAGGGGTTCTCCTCGAAGAAGAACAGCTTCTCGAATGTCATCAGCGGCAGCGTGATGCCGAAGGCAAAAAGGAAGGGCGCCAGTACGAAAAGAACCGGCAGCACGATCCTCATAGCCTTCCCCTCTCCGCGACTGCGATCCCGACGAGAACCAGCGCCATCGCAAGGAAATGATAGCCCAGAAAGGCTTCGCGCAGGAATATCACCGACAGCAGCGTTCCAAAAACCGGAATCGTGTTGATGAAAAGGCCGGCGCGATTCGGCCCGATCAGTTCGACGCCCCTGACATAGAGGATCTGCGATACCAGCGACGGCGCGAGTGCCGTGAACAGGATGGCGCTCCAGCCGATCCAATCAGGCGTGATGAAATCAGCCGAGGAAACCTCCCAGGCGAAAAGCGGAATCGCCGCGACCATCGCTCCGAACGCCGAGGCGGCGAACAGGCTTTTCCAATGGATGTTGGGCTTGTAGCGCAGGCTGATCGTGTAGGACGCATAGACAACGCCCGCCAGCAGCATCATGAGGTCGCCCATATTGAAGCCGAGATCGAGGATGGTCTGCAGTGAACCATTCGACGCCGTCACGGCAACACCAAGCAGCGTGATCAGATAGCCCGCGATCTGCCCCGCCCCGAGCTTCATCCGGAATAGCAGGTAGTTGCCGAGGAAAATCAGGCCCGGAATACCGGCCTGCTCGATCACCACGTTGATTGCCGATGTGTGCCGCAGGGCGGAATAAAGCAGCGCGTTGAACCCGGTGAAACCCAGCCCCGCAAAAACGAAGCACACCAGCCAGTTCTTCCTGATCTCCGGCCAGTCGGCCTTGATCTGCGGCAGGGAGATAATGACGATGATTGCCAGCGCGATCGACCAACGGCCGAGGGTGAGCGTCATCGGCCCGACATGGCCGACAGCGAATTTTCCGACGACTGCATTGGCTGCCCAGCCGAGTCCGGTGATGACGAGGAAAAGGTATGCTTTTGCTGTAGGCGACATGAATGAACTGCAAGCATTAAAGAGGAAAAATCGAGCCTTAGCCTCGCACCGATGTCCTGTCACGCAAAAAGCCCCGCCCGCGCCATTTACCGGGTCGCTTTCCCGATCGTAAAGATTTATATGTGCGCCGGTTTGAAAGGGCGCTGAGACGCCGGTCTAAAGTCAGGAAACACAAGATATGGCGAATGTGGTTGTCGTGGGCACCCAGTGGGGCGACGAGGGCAAGGGCAAGATTGTCGATTGGCTCTCCGAACGCGCGGACATCGTGGTCCGCTTCCAAGGGGGACACAATGCCGGCCATACGCTGGTCATCGATGGCACCAGCTACAAGCTCTCGCTGCTGCCCTCGGGCGTGGTGCGTCCGGGCAAGCTCGCCATCATCGGCAATGGCGTGGTCATCGATCCGCACGCGCTGCTGACCGAAATCGACAAGCTGGCCGGCCAGGGCGTGATCATCACGCCGGAGAATCTCCGCATCGCCGACAACGCGACGCTCATCCTGTCGCTCCACCGCGAGCTCGACGGCATCCGCGAGGATGCGGCGTCGAATTCCGGCACCAAGATCGGCACCACCCGCCGCGGCATCGGCCCGGCCTATGAAGACAAGGTCGGCCGCCGCGCGATCCGCGTCACCGATCTCGCCGACCCATCCTCGCTCGGCCTCAAGGTCGATCGCCTGCTCACCCATCACAATGCGCTGCGCCGCGGCCTCGGCGAGGCGGAAGTCAGCCACGCCGCGATCATGGCCGAACTCGCAGCCATCACCGAGCGCGTGCTGCCCTATTCGGAAACCGTCTGGGCGCTGCTCGACCGCGAGCGCCGCAAGGGTTCGCGCATCCTGTTCGAAGGCGCGCAGGGCACATTGCTCGATATCGACCACGGCACCTATCCCTTCGTGACGTCCTCCAACACGGTCGCGGGACAGGCTGCGGCGGGCTCCGGCATGGGACCCTCGGCACTCTCCTACGTCCTCGGAATCACCAAGGCCTACACAACGAGGGTGGGCGAGGGCCCCTTCCCGACCGAGCTTTTTGACGAGGTCGGTACATTTTTAGGTGAGCGCGGCCATGAATTTGGCACAGTTACCGGTAGAAAGAGACGGTGCGGCTGGTTTGATGCCGCGCTTGTGCGGCAATCCGTTGCCACCAATGGCGTCACCGGCATCGCGCTGACCAAGCTCGATGTGCTCGATGGCCTCGAGGAGTTGAAGATCTGCACCGGCTACAGGCTGGATGGCCAGGAGATCGATCATCTGCCGGCAGGTCAGGCGGCTCAGGCCAGGGTCGAGCCGATCTACGTCACGCTCGAAGGGTGGAAGGAATCCACCGTAGGCGCGCGGAAATGGGCCGATCTGCCCGCGCAGGCGATCAAGTATGTGAGGCAGGTGGAAGAGCTGATCGGCGCCCCGGTCTCGCTTCTGTCGACCAGCCCCGAACGGGATGATACAATCCTCGTCACGGACCCGTTCGAAGACTGAACCGAAAGTTCCGGGCATGGATAGTGCACTATCCTGCCCGGCTTATTGAGTTGAGAAGGATCCTATGGCGGATTTTGTAGCAGTTATCCGACGCGCTGTTGACGGCTTGACCGACAACACGCCCGAGATGCGCGCGAAGGTCTATGACAAGGCCAAGAGCGCCGTCGTACGCCAGCTCGAGAACATGAAGCCCCGGCCGCCTGAAGTCATGTTCAAGCGCCAGCTCGACAAGCTCGACGATGCGATCCGCCAGGTCGAGGAAGAACATTCCGAGGCCGCTCCCGCCGAGCAGGATGCGCAGCCGGTAGCGACGGACGAACCAGCCGCCCAGCCGGTCGTCACCGATGCCGTGGACGAAGAGGCCGTCGAAACCCGGCACGCCGAAGCCGAACCCGTCGAACAGGCATATCACGAGCCTGCACCGGTCGAACCCGCACCCGTCGTCGCGGAAACCCATCACGACGAGCCAGCACGTGTCGACGAGCCGGTGCGCCACGACGACGTGGTTGCCCGTGACGCCGACCGCGTCGAAGAACCCGCCTTCATAGACACCGCCCCGTTTGTAAACCGCGAAGAGCCTGTCGCTGCGGTGCAGGACGAGCCCGTCGTGGAAACTGCCCACGTCCAATCCGTCGACCATGCCGACGATCACGACGATCCGATCCTCGCCCATGCCGAGCCCACGCGCCGCCATGTCACCAATCGCGTCATGGAACAGCCATTCGTCGAGACCGAATCGGAAGTGCCCGGCGGCGACGACGATGCCGCATCCGAACCGCGCCGTGAAGACCAGGAACCTGCCTGGATGGCGGCCATGCAGCAGGAACCCGAGCAGCCCGTGCGCGCCGAGGCCACCACGCCCGATTGGGCGGTGGACATCGACCAGGAGCCTGAAGTCGCCCCGCCGGAGCCCGTACAGGACGAGCCACAGATGCCGCGCGCCGCTCTCACCGAGACCGACGTCGCGACAGGCTTCAACGATTTCCTGAAGCAGGAATTCGCGACCCCCGCCGTTTCGCCACCACCGTCGAAAAAAGGCCAGGACGGCGATTTCTCCTGGGACGCACCGTTCGACGATCTTCCCGATCTGCCCAAGCCCGTCGCATTCGAGGAGGCCCTCGAGGCCAAGCAGAAGGAAATCGACGCCACCCCTGCGCAGGAACAACAGCGCCAGAAGAATGCGCGCACTGAGCTCGAGGATCTGATCGGCTACGACAGCCAGGCTGACGGCGACAAGGCAGGCGACGGCGAGAAGCTTCCGCCCGAGGTGTCGCGCGCCATGTCGAAGCTCGAAGGCAAGAGCTTCCGGGTCCAGAGACACAAGAAGAAGCGCAGCTTCAACCCGATTCCGATCGCCATCGGCGTCGTTGGCGCCCTGATCGTCGCCGGCGGGGCATACGGCCTCTATCACTATCGCGCCGATGTCAGCACGCTGGTTGCCAGCTATATGCCTTCCGGCGAGAGCAAGGACGCTTCGGACACACGCGCCGTCGAGGAAAAGGCCGCCACTGACACCAAGGGTATCGAGGACAAGGCAGCCGCAACCGACACGAAGCCGGCGGATGCCGATGCCAAGCCGACCGAGGTTGCTTCGCTCGACCCGACCATCGCACCGACGAAATTCACCCAGCGCCTGCTGGCCGATGGCACCGAGGCTGAAACCGATGCCGCCAAGATCCCGGTCGACCAGACCCTGAAGGAAGGCAAGACCATTGCCGGCCAGACGGATGCCGGCGAACAGGTCGCTTCCACCGACGCGGCCGTCCCCGCCGACAACAAGGCCAATGCCGAGACGCCGGCGCTCGCGGTCACCCAGAAGATGTTCCTCTACGAGGAGCAGCTCGGCGGTTCTCCGGTCGCCGTCCCCGGCACCGTGACCTGGTCGGTCAAATCAGACACGACAAGTGCAGGCGACAAGAAGCAGCCGATGGTCGAGGCGAACATCGACATTCCCGGCCGCAAGATGAAGGTGCTGATCTCCTTCAAGCGCAACAGCGACGTCTCGCTGCCCGCGAGCCATATCATCGAGGTCGTCTTCGACCTGCCCGAGAATTTCCCGGAAGGCAATGTCGAGAAGGTCGAACGCGTCGCCTTCAAGCAGACCGAGCAGGATCGCGGCAACAGCCTGATCGCGGTGCCTGCCAAGATCACCGACGATTTCCACATGGTGGCGCTGAACGACGACGCCGATGCCCGGCAGTCCAACACCGAACTGATGAAAACACGCTCCTGGATCGACATCCCGATCACCTACCGCAACAACCGCCGCGCGCTGATCACGATCGAAAAAGGCGCATCCGGCACGGATGCCTTCGACAAGGTGATGGCTGAATGGGCGGCACTCGGCGCGCAGGTCAACAACGACTGATTAGCGCCGCGGCTGTGGATAGTGCCCCTCATCTGCCTGCCGGCATCTTCTCCCCGCAGGCGGGGAGAAGGAGGCTGGGCGCGCCGACATCGCCACGAGTCCCTTCTCCCCGTCAAACGGGGAGAAGATGCCGGCAGGCAGATGAGGGGCGAATACACGCTCGACACTGACAATCAGCAAAAACAAAAGCGCCGGGCAACTTTGTTGCCCGGCGCTTTCTCATTCCAAACGGAATCTCCCCGTTTACGCGGGCTCAACAACCCTGAGCGCCTTGGCCTGGGCAAGCGCCGCGTCGCGCACGGCATCCTGCACCTTCTCGAACGCACGCACCTCGATCTGGCGCACGCGTTCACGGCTGATGTCGAATTCGGCGGACAGCTCTTCCAGCGTTACCGGATCCTCGCGGAGGCGGCGGGCTTCGAAGATGCGCTTTTCGCGATCGTTCAGGACCTTCAAGGCGCCGGCAAGCATCGAGCGGCGGTTTTCCAGCTCGTCCTGCTCGATCAGCATGTCTTCCTGGCTTTCATGGTCATCGACCAGCCAATCCTGCCACTGACCCGAATCGCCCTCGGACGCCTTGATCGGCGCATTGAGCGACGCGTCGCCGCCGAGGCGGCGGTTCATCGAGATCACTTCCTCCTCGCTGACCTTCAGCTTGGTGGCGATCTCGGCAACCTGGTCGGGCCTCAGATCGCCGTCGTCGATGGCCTGGATACGGCCCTTCAGACGGCGCAGGTTGAAGAACAGGCGCTTCTGGTTGGCGGTGGTGCCCATCTTCACGAGCGACCACGATCGCAGGATATATTCTTGGATCGCAGCCTTGATCCACCACATGGCATAGGTCGCCAGGCGAAAGCCGCGATCCGGCTCGAATTTCTTGACAGCCTGCATAAGGCCGACATTGCCTTCGGAAACAACTTCGCCGATCGGCAGGCCATAGCCGCGATAGCCCATGGCAATCTTGGCCACGAGACGCAGATGGCTGGTCACGAGCCTGTGGGCGGCATTTCTGTCCTGATGTTCGGCAAAGCGCTTGGCGAGCATATACTCTTCCTGCGGCTCAAGCATCGGGAACTTGCGGATTTCATCGAGATAACGGTTGAGGCCGCCTTCAGCGGTCAACATAGGCATTGTATTACGGGCCATAGAGCACCCCTCTCATTCGGCTTCCTTTGCGGCAAGCCTCGCAGGGCAGGTCCACGGACTCCGCCCTTTGCATAATTTAGGTGTTGTTGCGGCTGTTTCAAGGCGACAGCCATCACGCTCGCGTGAAAATAAGGTAACCTTATCAATCACGGCGCCTAACTGCAGGATACGCCTAAATGCGCAAGGAAGATATAAGTTCCAGCATGTCCTCAGGCAAATTCGCCTCGAAGCGCATCACCTCGCCGGAACGTGGATGGACGATCTGCAGCAGGTAGGCATGCAGCGCCTGGCGGTGAAAATCCGATACGACCGATCGGGCCGGTTCCGGCAGCAGGTTGACCTTGGTACGGAACGCCGCCCCATATTCTGGATCGCCGAGCAGGGGGTGGCCGATATGGGCCATGTGGACGCGGATCTGGTGGGTCCGCCCGGTTTCCAGCCGGCAGACGACCATTGACGCGATCGCGGTGGCGTCCGGCCGCTCGTGATATCGCTCGATCACCTCGTAATGCGTGACGGCATGGCGCGCATCGGCCGCATCGTCGTTACGCACGGCGCGCCGGGTCCGGTCCGACGAACGACCCAATGCCGCATCGATCGTGCCCTTGTGCGGCCGCGGCAGGCCCCAGACCACCGCCTGGTAGGCCCGCTCGAGCTGCATGGTCTTGCCGTGGTCCGCGAATTGCTCCGACAGGCTGCGATGGGCGAGATCTGTTTTTGCCGCCACCATCACCCCGCTCGTCTCCTTGTCGAGGCGATGCACGATGCCCGGCCGCTTGACGCCGCCGATTCCCGACAGGCTGGCGCCGCAATGGTGGATCAGCGCATTGACCAGCGTGCCGGTCCAGTTGCCGGCGCCCGGATGGACGACGAGACCAGCGGGCTTGACCAGCACGATCAGGTCGTCGTCCTCGTAGAGCACATCGAGAGGAATATCCTCACCCTGCGGTTCGGCATCCTCGGGTTCCGGCATGACGATCTCGATCCGGTCGCCCGGATGGATCTTCTGCTTGGCCTCCTTGGCCGGCGCACCGTTGATGCTGATGTCGCCGCCCTCGATCAGCGCCTTGATCCGGCTCCGCGACAGTTCGCCCGCAAGCACGCTGGCAAGCCAGGCGTCCAGCCGCCCTGCGGCATGCTGGTCCGCAATGAGGACTTTCCCTGCATTGTCATCTTGGCTAAAGGCCCCATCTTGACTAAAGGAATGTGACATCAACGACTAACCAATGCTGGGACGCAAATGACCAACCCGAACTTCACAGATGAAGAAGAAAAACCGCTTGATCCGGCGATGGAAAAGATCCGCCGCAAGATGGTTCGTCTTCTGGTGATTTCGAGTTCGGTGATCATTATCGGTCTTATGGCGGTCGTCTTCTCGATTGTCTACAAGATCGACAGGAATAAGCCCGATCAGAGCCGGCTGCCCGCAACCACCACGGCCGCCATGACCGACGTCGTACCCGCCGCGAAGCAGACCATCACGCTTCCCGAAGGCTTCGTGCTGGAAAGCTCCTCGCTCAGCGGCAATCGCATATTGATGTTTGGCGCCGATCCCGAAGGCCGCCAGCGCATGTTCGTCTACGATATCGGCACCGGCAAGCAGGTGACCGAGATCGAAGTCAAGTAATCCGTGCTGGTGAGAGCGCTGATCCGCATCGAGGACGCCGACGATCACCGGATCGCGGGCTTCCGCGAAATCCGCGAGCGCGACCTGACGCGCCGTGAGGGCCGGTTCATCGCCGAAGGCACCGTCGTCCTCAACCTGCTGGTCGATTCCCACAACAGCGCGGGCGCCTTCGCCGCCGAATCCCTGCTGCTGCTCGAAAACCGCGTCGAAGGCCTCGCGTCGCTGATCGAGCGCTTGCCGGATGACGTGCCCGTCCATATCGCTTCGAAGACGGTGATGAATGCCATTGCAGGCTTCGACATCCATCGCGGCGTCCTTGCGCTCGGCATCAGAAAGAACGCGCCGACCACGCATGACCTTCTCGGCTCGCTTCCCGACAAGGCTCTTGTCGTCGCCGCTTGCGGCATCGCCAACCACGACAACATAGGCGCCATCTTCCGCAATGCCGCAGCTTTTGGCGCCGATGCGGTGCTCCTCGACGAAACCTGCTGCGACCCGCTCTACCGCAAGGCGCTGCGCGTATCGGTGGGTTCTGTGCTGCGCATTCCGTATTCCAGGGAAGGCTCGATCGCCGATCTGCTGACGGCACTTCGGCAAGACCAGTTCTCGCTCTGGGGCCTTTCCCCATGCGGCGCGATCGATATCAGGCAGATCGCGCCCGGCAATCGGGCTGCTCTGTTGACAGGAACCGAGGGCGAAGGCCTGCCGCAGCGCGTTCTCGCTTCGATCCAGACGGCGCGCATACCGCAGGCGCCGGGGCTCGATAGCCTCAACGCAGGCACGGCAACCGGCGTCGCACTCTTCGCCATCGCATCCGCCATGGGACGAATCTGAAAAAAAGAACAGAAACCGCACTGCTTGCATGCGCTTGCCCCTCACCCCAGCCCTCTCCCCGCTGAAGCGGGGCGAGGGGGCGCTGGGATCGCCGTCGGCGGCACGAGTCCCTTCTCCCCGCCTGCGGGGAGAAGATGCCGGCAGGCAGATGAGGGGCAGAACCCCAAGCGATGGTTGGCATCTATTCCTGGTGCATCAGCGCCGAAGCCCGGTTCGAAAGCGAGACCCTTGCCGAAGCACTCTCCTGCGGCCGGCCGGACAGCATGGACCGGATCGGCGACGACATGCCTTCCTTCTGCGCGACGATGGCCATCATCTTGGCGGCGATGTCGGCAATCTCGATGCGCAATGCGTCGTCGCGATCCTCGTTCTCCAGCTTGAGCAGCACGTCGGACACCGCATTGGCCTGGCTGCGGGCCTCGTCGGAAAGTTCCGAAGCGCGCTTCTCGTCGATCAGCCTGGTGGGCAACATCGCAAGCGGCGCGGATTCCGGTGACAGCGCCGGCGGCGTAGCTTCGACCAGCTTCGTGGGCTCGTCCGACTTAAGGTCCTCAAGCGTGGCGCGCCTCACATTGCTGGGCAGCGTCTTGATGCGTTCCGGCGGCGGCAGTTTGGTGATCGCAGGCTTGCGAGCCGTCTCGCGGACCTCGGCATTGGCAGCCTTCAGCCGCTCCTTCAACCGGTTGACCTCGGAGAGCCGGCGCTCGATGATCGTATCCTTATCGACGCTACCCGAAATCTCGCTGTTGAGGCGATCCTCGAGCCGGGCCGACTTGTTCTCCTCGCGGGCAAGCCGGAGTTCGGCATCCTTGGCGCGCTGGGTCGTCAGCCTCAGGTCGTTGCGCAGTGTTTCGCGCTCGTCGCGCAATGCGTTGATGCGCGACCGGAAACTTTCCGCCTCGGTATCGCGTGTGGCGATATCGATCTTGAGGTTGCCAATGTCCTGGTCGAGCTGCTGGATCTTGCCGAGAAGCTGCGAAATGCGGTCTTCCTTGGCGCGATCGCGGATCGTGCCCTCGGAAAGCTGCTCGCGCAGGCTGACCACGTGCATTTCCTCCTGGCGCAGCGCCGCACGGATTTCACCCGCTTCGTGGTCAAGCGCTTCCATCGTGGTCCGGAGGTCGAAATTCTCGCTGGCAAGCCCACTGGCCTGGCTGATCAATTGGTCGTTCTGGATTCCAAGCGTCGCGGCCTTGCCGCGCTCATGCTTCAGGTCGTGGCCCGTCCGGGCCATGCTCGCCGCCATCTCGGCCCGCACCATGTCCTTCTGCGCACGCAGTTCGCCGGGGCTGACCGGCATGGTGGCGATGATGCGGTTCTCGGTGAATTTGACGATACGGCGGTGGATTGCGGGTGCCAGCAGAAGGCCTGCCAGCATCGCGGTCACAAAGCCCAGTACGAAAAGCAAAGCATATTCTATCACGGCCGTCGCGCCCGATGTTGAAACAACTCGGGGCAGTTTAAAGCATGCGACCATGGCACCTGCAAGTTACGTAGGTAACAGGGCCGAGCAATTTTGCCCGACGTTGTTAATTTGGCGCGCTCCGCAACCGTCGGCGCCGCAAGCGACGCAAATCGATCCAGTGAATCGATTTGAGGTGAAGGAGGCCTGAGCGCGATGTCGCGCGAAGGCAATGCCGAGCGTCACTTCGCATCCCGAACACCCGCTCCCTCCCCTCAAAACGTAAATGGCGCGCCGGAGACCGGAGCGCCACTCAATAATTCTTGACCGTCGGATCAAATCAAAACGGATTCCACGTAGCCCGCTTTGTCATCTTCAAATACCCGACATTGACGCCCAGCCGCGCACCGATGCCCGTGCGGATCGGCACGATCAGCACGTTCTTGTTCTTGAGCACCGTCATGCCGAAGCCGGCGACCACATAGGCCTGGCCGGACACGCCGCCGAAGCGGGTATAGATCGAGTTCACGCTCGGCAGTTCATAGACCAGCATCATCACCCGGCTGCCCTGCCCGCCGTAATCCAGTCCGATCGACGGGCCCTGCCAGAAGGTCGTGTGCTGGCCGGCATTCTTGGTATAGAGCTCGCCTTCGCCATACGTGGCGCCGAGGACCAGCGAACCGGCGGCTTCCTGGCCGAGGATATAGCCGTTCGGCAGGCCATACTGCTTGAAGGCGGCCTCGACCACCTTGGCGAGCCCGCCGGTGGTGGAACCGAAGAAGCCGTGGCCGGCATCGACGATTTCCTGCATCGTATATTGCGAATTGTCCGCGCGTGCCGGCGCGCCTGCAGCCAGCATCGCTCCGAAAACCAGCGCGACGATTGCCGCGGCCCTACCGAATAAACCCATCATTCCCCGCATTGTCAGCTCCATCGCCTCGTGCTCCCAGCGCCCTCTGCAAAAAGGCAGCTATGGTGAATTATCTGCATTTTGAACCGATGGTCTTAACAATCGGTTTACCAAATGTGGTGTCTTTATGGCAGAGGGATACCGGCCACCTTGACTCGGTGCCCAACCGTTGACTCTCCCGGCTTTGCGTATTGCGGGGAATGTTCTAATTACGTTATGTGACGATCTGCCCGGTTTCGAACGACGGACCGGACGGACCAGGAGAAATCGAATGGCGAAGAACCCGAACCTGACGCTCACCGGCTCCGATCTGGCCGCGCTCCTGTGCAGCCGGGTCTGCCATGACGTCATCTCCCCCGTCGGCGCCATCAACAACGGCCTCGAACTTCTCGATGAAGGCGGTGCGGATGCCGATGCGCTCGACCTGATCCGGACATCCGCGCTCAATGCCTCGGTCCGCCTCAAGCTCGCTCGCCTCGCCTTCGGCGCATCCGGCTCTGTCGGCGCCTCGATCGACACCGGTGAAGCCGAAAAGGCCGCCCGCGAATTCGCCGCCGCCGAAAAGAAGACCGAGATCACCTGGAGCGGCCCCCGCGTCATCATCCCCAAGAACCGGGTGAAGCTGCTGCTCAATCTCTTCCTCGTCGCCTATGGCTCTATCCCGCGTGGCGGCACCGTCGACGTGACGCTCGAAAATCCCGAAACGGACCCGAAATTCACCATGACCGCCAAGGGCCGGATGATGCGCTTGCCGCCGAAGTTCATGGAAATCAACTCGGGCCAGGTTGAAGAGGCGATCGACGCCCACACCATCCAGCCCTATTACACCGTCATGCTCGCCGACGAGGCCGGCATGCAGCTCCACGCCGTGCAGAACCCGGAAGAAATCGTCTTCACGGCGGAGATGGTCAAGGCCGAGTAATCTACCCGCATTACCCAAAAAGTTGCACTTGTCCCGCCTTGCCGTGCCCTGGGGAACAGACGGTAAGGTTCCGTTATGCTTTTCTATTTAAATTGAATTGTCCATAACGCGCCAAAACGAGACGGCGCCCAGGGGTCCTGTTCCATGTTGCGTCTGTTGATATCAGATGAATCCGAATCCGTGCGGGAGGCAGCCGATCGCATCCTCTCCGAACTCGGCTTTGCCGTGACCGGTTGCGCCAGCGCGCTCGATGCCATGGCGAAATGCGATAGCGCGCTCCCCGACGTCATCATCGTCGATTCCAACCTCGAAGGCGCCCTGGATCTGATCGCCAACATCCGCCTGATGCAATCAGGCAATTCCACCCGCATCCTCTACGGCGTCGAAACTGCCGACCTCCGCCACCTGATGGCCGCCAAACGCGCCGGCGCCGACGATTTCCTGCTCAAGCCCTATGAGAGCAAGGTCCTGCACGCCCTGTTCGACGAGATGCTGGCCAAATCGGCTGCGGCTTGACGTTCGCAATACAACTCTTGAGTTTCCACCTGGCGCGAGGCACAATTGACGGGAACATCACGACGGGTTGCATTTCATTGGATTCAGCATCCATTCCCAGCATCTATCGAACAGCATGGACTTCGACGAAGTTCAATCTTGGCTTCACCTCAGCCGGCACCGTTCTTAACCTCCTGCTTTCCGATGCCTACGAACCAATATTGATCGCGGTGCCGCTGGTATTCGGGGCCTTGTTTTCGGCGATCGTCGGTCTGACGCGTCACAGGACGGTTCGGGAAAATGTGGCGGCCTCAGGGCTGATCATTCTGTCCGAAGCGATAGTGCTGTCTCTGCAATTGTCGCTGATGCAAGCCTTGTTGAGGGTGCCTCAGAGCGCCGATAGTAACCTCTCCCACGCCATCCCGGGCCTGTTGGCAGTTTACGTTCTCGCACTCATTGCCATTCGGTTTTCAATAGCCGTGCATGACAAATTCTCACGCGATCAGTAAAACAGTAGAAGTGCAGAATGCGCGGGACAGATCCACGCCTCGCGATATCCGAACCACCGTCTCGCAATAAACAATTTCACAACACGTCCCATCGCTGGAACACTGCGGTCTTCGTTTAGCAAGATCGGAGAACTCGGATGATCGCATTCAAGATCGGCACATCAGCTGTGGCACTCGATGTCTGGGGACCGCCGGAACGACTGTCCGCCGTCACACTCGAAGGCGAACCGATCATGCACGGCACCAACCTCTACACATCGGCCAATGGACAGGTGCTGAGCGGCATCTACGAAGTCACCAAGGGCAAGTTCAAGGTGATTTATCCCTTCCACGAGCACGCAACCGTGCTGGATGGCGAAGTGACCCTCACCGACGAAGCGGGAAACAGCGTCACGTATGGCCCCGGCGACAGCTGGTTCTGCCATCAGGGCGAGGTCGTGACCTGGGATGTGAAGGAAAAGCTGCGCAAGACGTTCTTCGTCGTGAGTGCCAACCAGTTCGTCACCGTCTCGCCGCTGCCGGTCGAGCCGTCCGAATTCCGGATGGCCGGTTAAAGGCGGCGCCGGGACACCCCTGCCCCAAAAAGAAAATGCCCGCCCCAAACCGGGACGGGCATTGCTAAACGGGTTAACCCTTGACGATTGTCAGGCGCTTTCCATCAGCTCGACACCCTCGGGCTCGCGCAGCACGTAGCCGCGGCCCCAGACGGTCTCGATATAGTTGGCGCCGCCGGCGGCTGCCGCGAGCTTCTTGCGCAGCTTGCAGATGAAGACGTCGATGATCTTCAGTTCCGGCTCGTCCATGCCGCCATAGAGGTGGTTGAGGAACATTTCCTTGGTGAGCGTGGTGCCCTTGCGGAGCGAGAGAAGCTCCAGCATCTGGTATTCCTTGCCCGTGAGATGCACGCGCTGGCCGCCGATTTCCACCGTCTTGGCGTCGAGATTGACGATAAGGTCGCCGGTGATGATGATCGACTGGGCGTGGCCCTTCGAGCGGCGCACGATCGCATGAATGCGTGCGACCAGTTCATCCTTGTGGAAAGGTTTGGTCATGTAATCGTCGGCGCCGAAACCAAGGCCTCGTACCTTGTCTTCGATCCCGGCCATGCCCGAGAGAATGAGGATCGGCGTCTTGACCTTCGACAGACGCAAAGTGCGGAGCACTTCGTAGCCGGACATGTCGGGCAAGTTCAGATCCAGGAGAATGATATCGTAGTCGTAGAGCTTGCCGAGATCGACGCCCTCTTCACCGAGATCGGTGGTGTAAACATTGAAACTCTCGGATTTGAGCATAAGCTCAATACTTTGCGCTGTCGCGCTGTCATCTTCTATGAGTAGAACCCGCATATTCTTCCCCTTTTCCGCCGCCTTGAAAGGTTCACAACCTCACCTTCAGGGCTGGGATCCAGCTAATTGCCTGATTTGGAGGCTGCCATTAAATGGTTAACAAATTCTGATTCCATCTGGCAAGATGTATCGACTTTGTTAAATATTTTCCCCAGCCACCTGATTTACCACATGAATCCCAAAATGACGACTCTTAACCAATACATTAAGAGTTCCCGCTAAGCGATTCAGCCGACTCATTCTTCGCCAAAAAAGTGAAACATCCTTCCGGCATTTACCGAGCCTTAAATCATAGCCGTTATCATTAACGATGCCCGTAAACGAATGGTTACCGCCGTTAGGAATTATTAACGTCCGTGAACATTTTTTTGAGATGTGTCCTTTGGGACTCTTTCGAGCCGGGTTTTGTAAGTTAACCGGGATCACGCTATCCACGGGAGTATTGCGTATGAAGTCGCGTGAAAGCCTAGTACGTCTGAAGGAATTCCAGCTGAAGGAGAAACGCCGTCAGCTGAAACAACTCCAGATGATGATGGCCGAGTTTGAACGCATGGCGAAGGAACTGGAAAACCAGATCCAGTACGAAGAGAAGAAGTCCGGCATCACCGATCCGAATCACTTCGCCTATTCGACCTTCGCCAAGGCCGCCCGCCAGCGGTCCGACAATCTTGGGGTCTCGATCAGGGAATTGAAGGTCCAGCAGGACGCAGCCGAGACGGCTGTCGAGGAACTTCAGGCCGATTTCGACAAGGCCTCGGCCATCGAGGAGCGGGATATCAGACTGCGCGCCTGA
The DNA here is from genome assembly GCF_024707525.1 of Rhizobium sp. TH2. Classification (NCBI taxonomy): domain Bacteria; kingdom Pseudomonadati; phylum Pseudomonadota; class Alphaproteobacteria; order Hyphomicrobiales; family Rhizobiaceae; genus Rhizobium; species Rhizobium sp. TH2. The sequence continues at coordinate 3,877,560 of NZ_CP062231.1, forward strand.
CGCGCGGGATCTGGTTTCTCTCCGCCACAAGCAGATTGCCCGCCGGGACGCGGGCGGTGGGTGCGCGTGGCGTTGATGCCGTTCGAAATATCCAAAGTGGCCCTGGTGACGCAGCCGGGGCCTTTTGCTTGCCCGGCGATACCCCCAGAAAAAGTCGCTTCCCGTCGCCCCCGACCTGCTAGAACGCTCGCGTTCACGCCTTGGATAAGGCTCCGCGGTTGAACCCAACCCATGCACGACGGAGCAACCATGTCATCCAATGCGACAGCCGGCGACGAAACACGCGTCAACACATTCACGACGGGCGCCCAGGCACTCTCGTCCGTGATCGGGCTTGCCGATGGCGGCTGGCTGGTGGCGTGGCAGTCCAACGGGCAGGATGGCGACGATTGGGGCATCTACCAGCAGCGCTTCGACGCCGATGGCGCGGTCGCAGGCGCGGAAATACATGTCAACACTCACACGACGGGCGCGCAGAGGGACACGAATGTCACGGCATTGGCTGACGGCGGCTGGGTGGTGACGTGGACTTCCCAAGGGCAGGATGGCGACCTCGGCGGCATCTATCAGCAGCGCTACGATGCATCGGGTGCAACGGACGGCGACGAGACGCGCGTCAACACCACCTACACCACGGGCGGTCAGTCGACACCGTCGATCACGGCCCTGCCCGAGCCCGATGGCGGCTGGGTCGTGACGTGGTCGTCCAGCGGAGTCGACGGTAACAGCGATGGCATCAGCCAGCAGCGATATAATGCCGAGGGTGCCGCGGTCGGCACGGAGACTGTCGTCAATACCTACACAACGTCAAGTCAGGACGAACCGTCGATCGCAGCGCTCTCCGGCGGCGGCTGGGTGGTGACGTGGCACTCCTCCGGCCAGGACGGGAGTGGCGATGGCATCTACCAACAGCACTACGATGAAACGGGTGCTGCGGTGGGTTCCGAAACGCGCGTCAACACCTTCACGACCTCGGATCAAGAATACTCATCCGTAACCGCTTTGGCCGATGGCGGCTGGGTGGTGGCGTGGCAATCATCGAACCAGGACGGCAGCAGCTATGGCATTTTCCTGCAGCGCTACGATGCGTCAGGCGTGACGGACGGCGCCGAGACACAGGTCAACACTCATACCAGCGCCAAGCAGGAACCCGCTTCCGTCACCGCGCTTGGCGATGGCGGCTGGCTGGTCGTTTGGAACTCATCGGGGCAGGACGGTAGCAGCACTGGCGTCTACCAGCAGCGCTATGACGCCGATGGCGAGGCATCGGGCGGCGAAACGCTGGTCAACAGCTACACGACAGGCGAGCAATATTCCACTTCGGTCGCGGCGCTCGAAGATGGCAGCTGGGTGGTGACCTGGTATTCCGCCGGTCAGGACGGTGACGGTGCGGGCGTCTACCAGCGGCACTATGCGCCCGACCGCATCGGCACATCAGGCGCCAATACACGCTCCGGCACCAACTGGAGCGAGACGCTTTCCGGCAAAGGCGGTGCCGATACGCTCAAGGGCTTCGGCGGCATCGACATCGTCGATGGCGGCAAGGGCCGCGACAGGCTCTTTGGCGGCGCCGATGCCGATACCTTCCTGTTCAAGACCGGCGACAGCGGCAACACCAACGCCAAGGCCGACACGATCTTCGACATGCAGACCCTCGATGGCGACAAGATCGACCTTCACCTGATCGATGCGCAGAAGCACCCGGTCGATGACCAGTCCTTCACGTTCATCGGCACCAGGGCCTTCACCGGCCACGAAGGCGAATTGCGCTACGAGAAGCTGAAGAGCGACACCTACATCTACGGCGATACGGACGGCGACAAGAAGGCCGATTTCGTCATCCATCTCGACGACGCCATGAAGCTGACGGCTGGGGATTTCGTGCTGTAGTGACGGCAGGAGATCGCGGCATCTCCCCCGCAAAATGGTCAGGTCCGCGGCAAGCCGGGATGAACTGCCTAAGAGGCGGAAGCCTCACCCCCGCGCCAGCAACGCCTCGACCTCGGCCAGATCCGGCATCGATGGCGCCGTCCCTGCCCGCGTCACCGAAATCCCGGCCACCGCCGAGCCGAAGCGCACCGCTTCGAGCGGACTCATGCCCTTGGAGAGCGCCGCCGCGAAGCCGCCGTTGAAGGCATCGCCCGCTCCGGTCGTTTCCTTCACCGGCCCGGCATTGAACGGCGCCACCAGCACGCTTTCCGTGGCGCTGTGATAGAGCGCGCCCTTTTCGCCGAGCGTGATGATCGCCGTCTTGACGCCGAGTTCCAAGAGCCGCGCCGCCGCCACCCTGGCTTCCTCGACATTGGTCACCGGCAGGCCGGTCAATATCTCGGTCTCGGTCTCGTTGGGTGTCACGTAGTCGCAGAGCGCAAATACTGACTGGTCGAGTTTCTGTGCGGGCGCCGGATTGAGGACCGTCGCGGCCCCTCCAGCCCGCGCGATCTTCAGCGCCCGCACGGCCGCATCAAGCGGTTGTTCGAGTTGTGTGACGAAGACCTTGGCGCCACCGATCAGGTCGGCCTGCGCATCCATGTCGGCGGGCGAGATGGTTGCCGCCGCCCCCGGCGACACGATGATGGCATTGTTGCCGGTGCCTTCTTCCACGAAGATATAGGCCGCACCCGTATAGCTCGATTTGTCGCGGCTGACGACCGGATGCACGCCGGCCTCGTCCCAGGTCTTCATCGCCATGTCGGCGAATGCATCGTCGCCGAGTTTGGAGAGGAACGCCGTGTCGCCGCCGGCCTTGGCCGCGGCGACCGCCTGGTTGGAACCCTTGCCGCCCGGACCAAGCGCAAAGCCGTTGCCGAGCAGGGTCTCGCCCATCTTCGGCTGGCGGGCGGCGCGATAGGCGGTGTCCGCAACGAAGACGCCGAGAATGACGATGTCGTGGCTCATGTCAGTTGCCTCACTTGGCATCCGGCGGGATCACGCCCTTGGTCAGCACGAAGCAGCCATAGAAGCGGCGCTCGCCCGTCTGGATCACGCAATAGGCGTTCTTGGCCTTCTCGTAGAAGGCGAAGCGCTCGATCGATTTCAGCGGCCAGGATTTGCCCTCGGCCTTGTCGATCACGACCTGCACTTCCTGCTGCACCGGCGGCAGTTCGTTCGGTGAGCCGACGATTTCCATCCGCTCGGCGGCATTGTCGATGAATGTATCGAGCGGCATCAGCGACAGGATTGCCGCCGCGGCCTCGGCCGACGTCGTGTTCTCCATCCTGAGCAGCTTGCCGAGCACCGTCTGGCGAGCGATGGAATCGGCGGGGAAATTGGTGTCCGACAGAACAAGGTAATCGCCATGCCCCATGGCCTTCAGTGCGTAGAGCACGTCCGCGTTCAGCAGCGGCGAGATGTTCTTGAGCATGTCATTCCTCCCAAATGCGTAGAAATCAAATCCGCTTGCCGGTCGCGGTGTCGAAAATATGCGCCGCGTCCTTGCGCGGCTCGAGCTTGATCGTCTGGCCGGTGGTAAACGTGTGCCGCTCGCGGAACAGCACCAGCATGTCGTTGCCGCCGGCATGGACGAAGACCATGGTCTCCGAGCCGGTCGGCTCGATCACGCCCACCTTGGCCTCGAAGCCATCGTCTGCGAGCGCTATATGCTCCGGACGGATGCCGTAGGTGACATCCTGGCCCTCGGTAACCTGATGCTTGCTGCCTGCCGGCAGCAGCGTACCGCCGACATCGACGAATACCTCGCCGTTGATAATCTTCGCCTTGCCCTTGATCAGGTTCATGGACGGCGAACCGATGAAGGTCGCGACGAACAAGTTGGCGGGATTGTCGTAGAGATCGAGCGGCGCGCCGACCTGCTCGACATTGCCGTCCTGCAGCACGACGATCCGGTCAGCCATGGTCATGGCTTCCACCTGGTCATGCGTTACATAGACGGTCGTCGTCTTCAACCGCTGGTGCAGTTCCTTGATCTCCGTTCGCATCTGCACGCGCAACTTCGCGTCGAGATTGGAGAGCGGTTCGTCGAACAGGAAGACCTGCGGATTGCGCACGATGGCGCGCCCCATGGCCACGCGCTGGCGCTGGCCGCCGGACAATTGCCGTGGATAGCGGTCGAGATAGGGCGTCAGGCCGAGAATGTTGGCAGCCGATCTGACGCGCTCCTCCACCACGGCGGGATCGGTTTTTTTCAGCTTTAGCGAGAAGGCCATGTTATCCTTCACCTTCATATGCGGGTAGAGCGCATAGGACTGGAAGACCATGGCGATGTCGCGGTCGGAGGGCGGCACGTTGTTGACGACCTTGTCGCCGATCAGGATCTTGCCGCCGGTAATGCTCTCAAGCCCGGCTATCATGCGCAAAAGCGTGGATTTTCCGCATCCGGACGGGCCGACCAGCACCACGAACTCGCCATCCGAGATATCGATATTGACCCCATGGATGATTTCCAAAGAGCCATACGCCTTGCGCACGTCACGCACCAGAACCTGTGACATCCCCTCTCCCCCGGACCTTTTCGTCCGTGTCTGAACCTCAAGCCCGCCATTCGCGGATGCTACATATGGTTGTAGCTCCATGGCACGGCGGCCTCGCTCTTCCTGCCCGGTTTGCCGGTTCTCCCGCCGGGCATCCCAATGTCCTCTAACCGAGGGGAGAAAGCTTGTCCACTGGTTTTGAACCTGGTCATTGCCGCAGCGCAACGCGAATGTTGCAATGCGGTGAGACGCTTGGGAAAAATCACCATTGACGCGTTTTGGTAAAAGGATTTACCTTGTTCTTCACGAGGGCATGAAAACAGCCCTTGGAGGCGTGCAGGAAATTGCTTCGGTTGTCCTTTTCTAGGGCGATAAAATACAGTTTGCGCGGGGCGGGATTGCTGTGCAAGACTGCCGGCGACGGGTGGGGTGCGCGGGAGAATGCGCTCTGCCTTGACAACCTTAACGGGAGGATAAGGCGTGAAAGTCAATCTTTATGAACTTCTAGCGAAGCAATCCATCAGCCGTCGCGGCTTGATGAAGGGCGCGGCGGGCGTCGCCGCAACGGCGGCGATGAGCTCGTCGATGATTGGCCTCGCTGGCCCGGCCTACGCACAGGCCGTGGACCGCGCGGCGCTGCTCAAGGTTCCGGGCGTCGGCGCTGGGTCGCCGACGGATGCCGACTGGCAGAAGGTCGGTGAAATGTGCCTCGGCGCGACCAAGGCCAACGTCAAGGAAGGCGAGTTCAAGGGCGTCGAGCTCTCGTTCATGGGCCTCAACAACCAGAACCTCCACAACGTCCTGTTCCGCGGCCTGCTTTACGCCTGGGAGCAGTATACCGGTGCCAAGATCAACTGGATCGACCTTGCGCAGGCTGACTACAACGCCCGCCTGCAGCAGTCGATCGCCACCGGCACCGTGGATTTCGACATTGCCGAAATGGGCGCACCCTTCGAGGGCGATGTCTGCGGCAAGGGTCTCGCATCCGTGATGCCGGATTGGGTCAAGACCCAGATCGACATGGACGACTATGTCGGCTACCTCAAGGCGCCTGTCGGCACCTGGGATGGCAAGACCTACCGCATCTCGGTCGATGGCGACTGCCACAACTTCAACTATCGTACCGACGTCTTCGCTTCCGCCGACCTCGCGAAAGCCTGGAAGGACGAAGGCAAAGAAGGCGATTTCGGCGTGCCGAAGACCTGGCAACAGGTGCAGGAAGTCACCAAGTTCCTCAAGGGCAAGCAGCACGATGGCCAGGATGTCTATGGCTATCTCGATGCACCCAAGGGCTGGGGCGGCTTCGGCTTCTACTTCCTGGCATCGCGCGCAACCGCCTATGCCAAGCATCCAGACGACAAGGCCTGGCTGTTCGACGCCGACACGATGAAGCCGCGCATCAACAATCCGGCCTGGGTTCGCACGATTCAGGACGTGATCGACGCGCTGCCGTCCGAACCGGCCGACCAGCTCAACGCCGATCCGGGCACGACTGCCTTCCAGCAGTTCCTGGCCGGCACCGGCTCGATGATCGCCTGGTGGGGTGACGTCGGCTCGTCCGCCAAGACCTCGGATGCATCCGTCGTTGGCGAAACCGTCGGCTTCTCGATCCTTCCGGGTTCGGACGACGTCTACAACTCCAAGACCGGCCAGTGGGACAAGCTCGCATCGGGCCCGAACTACGCACCGAACATGGCCTATATCGGCTGGGGTGTTTACGTCATGTCCCGTGTCGATTCCGATCCGGTCAAGCAGAAGGCCGCATGGTCTGCCGCTGCCCATCTCGGCGGCAAGGACATCTCGCTCTGGACGGCTGCCTACCCCTCGGGTATGCAGCCTTACCGCAACTCGCATTTCAACATTCCGGAATGGGTCGCGGCAGGTTACGACGAAGCCTTCATCACGTCCTACCTGAACTCGGAAAAAGACTCCTACAACCACCCGAATGCCGCTATCGAGCCCCGCATCCCGGGTATCTTCCAGTATTACTCGATCGCGGAAGACGAACTGGCGAAGATCTTCGCCGGCCAGATGTCCGCCCAGCAGGGTGCCGATAACATCGCCGCCGCCTGGGAGAAGCTGACCGACCAGATCGGCCGCGAAAAGCAGGTCGCGCTCTACAAGGCCTCGCTGGGCCTGTAGGACTGAACCGAAGAAATCGGAGGCTGGCGGCGGCAATCGCGTCGCCAGCCTCTTTTATTGTATCTAATGGCAATGCTAAGCTCGGCGAGCTCGAGCCGGAGCACGGGCAGGACGGAATTACATGGCAGACAAGGACCTGTTGATCGATAGGCTCTACACCGTCAACACCGACGAGGAGATCCCGGCCAGCCGCAAGATGCTTGGCAAGCTGATCTTCTGGGGCGCGACGGTTCTATTGCTCGGCACCTTCCTCATCCAGTCGCTCTATGTCGCCGGCAAGATCAGCTTCGGTTTCGCCAACTGGCAGCCCGCGCTTTACGCCATCGTCATCTGGTGTCTCGGCCTTTGTGTGTCGCAGGTCATCATCCGTGGCGAAGCCGGCAAGAAGCTGCTCTTCGTCCTGCCCGCCTTTCTCTTCACCGTCTTCATGGTGATCTTCCCGACCCTGTTCGGGCTCTACATCGCCTTTACCGATTGGAATCTCTCGGCTTTCGAGGGCCAGCATTTCAACGGCACCGACAACCTCGTCCAGATGTGGCACGATCCCTATTTCTGGAACGCGCTGATCAACATGTTCTATTACTCGGTCGCGGTGATCGTCGAATATGCCATCGCCTTCGGCCTGGCGCTGCTGCTCAATGCCGAGATCCGGGCGCGTAAATTCTTCCGCGTCGCCTTCCTCCTGCCCTTCATGCTGTCGCCGGTCGCGGTGTCGTGGATGATCGGCAAGTCGCTCGGCGAATACCGTTTCGGACCGTTGGCGACCCTTGCCCGCGAACTCGGCTGGTCTCAGCCCGCCTTCTTCACCAATCCCATCATTGCCCGCATCTCGATCATGATGATGGATGCCTGGACCTATATCCCTTTCATGATGATCATGCTGCTTGCCGGTCTCCAGGCGATGCCGAAGGAAGTACAGGAAGCCGCCCGCGTCGATGGCGCCACGCCCTGGCAGGCCTTCTGGAAGATCACCTTCCCACTGATGCTGCCGGTTTCCATCACAGCCATCATCCTCCGCATCATCTTCAAGCTCAAGCTCGCCGATATCGTCATCAACGTCACCTCGGGCGGACCGGGCGGCGCGACCGATACCGTCACCAGCTTCATCTACCGCGAATATCGCGAGCGATCGAATGTCGGCTACGGCACCATGCTCGCCTTCGTCTATCTCGTGATCATCATCCTGTTCATCACCGGGCTCCTGAAGCTCGCGAGCAGGTGGACCATCGCGAACAGCAATGAATAGGAAGTTCGAACCGTGACCGTCACCGCCCAGACATTGCCCAAACTCCGCGAAATCCAGGACGAGGAAGCGGCGCCCAGGAAGTTCGACTTCTCCCGCATCTTCATCTATGGCGCGCTGTCGCTATGGGCCATCGTCTGCCTGTTCCCGATCTATTGGACGGTTACCACCTCGTTCAAGGTCGCCAAGGACGTGCAGAAGGGCGCCATCGTGCCCTGGGTCGGCTATAATCCGAACTGGCTCGGCTGGCGCTCGCTCGGCCTGTCGCCCGATACGATCGGCCGGCCCTCCACCGTGCGCAGCGAATTCATCGGCCGCTTCTTCAACAGCGTCATCACCTCGGTCAGTGCCTCGCTGCTTGCCGTGCTGATCGGTTCGCTCGCCGCCTATGGCCTCAGCCGCTTCGCCTACAAGATCGGCTGGATGCGCAACAAGGACATTTCCTTCTTCTTCCTGTCGCAGCTCATCCTGCCGCCGGTCGTGCTGGCCCTGCCTTTCCTCGTGCTCTACAAGGAACTTGCACTGCTCGACACCACGGTCGGCCTGATCCTGCTCTATACGCTGATGGTGCTGCCGATCGTCATCTGGATCATGCGCGACCAGTTCGGCGGCATCCCGATCGAACTCGAGGAAGCGGCGCTTGTCGATGGCCTCTCCATCTGGGGCGCCTTCTTCCGCATCGTCTTCCCGCTCGCCGCCCCCGGCATGGTCGCGGCCTTCATCCTGGCGCTGGTACTCTGCTGGAACGAGTATTTCTTCGCCGCCCTGCTCACCGCCACGCATGGCAAGACGCTGCCCGTCATGGTCGCGAGCCAGACCGGCTCGCAGGGCATCAACTGGTGGTCGATGGCAGCTTTGTCAGCCGCAGCCATCGCACCGCTGGTGGTGATCGGCATCGTGCTCGAACGCTACATCATCAAGGGCATGACCGCCGGCAGCGTGAAATAACCGGCACGGGTGCGGCACATCCCGCACCCGTCCACCGTCCTTCCGGCCATACGCGTCCGTGGCGATGGTCGTTATTTCATCAGCCCAGCCGCCCTGAGAGCGTCATTGATGACCTTGGCGATCTTCCCATCCGGCGCTGCGCCGGTGGCATTCTCGCGGGGCCGCGCGTAACGCAATGCCCGTTCTATTATGGATGCCGTACCGTCCTGGCTTTTGCGCCCGTCGGTGCTGCCCCCGGCCTCCGCCTCTCTCACGTCCGCATCGGTCGCAAGCTTCCACGACCGTGCAATCCGCACCGTGGAGGAGATGCCCGCCTCCAGCATGTATGGTCCGGCTTTTCCGATCGGTTCATCGCCACTTGCCGCCAGGGGAACGCCGTGACCCATACCCTGAATGGACCAGGTCTCGACCGCCTCCCGGCCCCGCGCGTCGAGCCAGACCTTGCGTGTATGGCCGTTGATGGTTTCGGTTCGCGAAACCTCGCCCAGCGCATGTACCCCGCTCCACTGCGTGACGACCTGTTCGGCATTGCTCGGGCGAACCGTCTGGTCGTGCGTGCCGTGCCAGATCGAAACCGTCGGCCAGCGCCCCGCGTGTTTCGATGCACCCTTGAGCGTGGATTGCAGCTTCGCGGCATCAGGCGGATTGCGCCCCTGCATCCGCTCGAACGCCTCGCCGACCGTGACCGCCGTGCCATAAGGCAATCCACCGATGAGCGCGCCTCCCGCGAATATGTCGGGATAGGTGGCCAGCATGACATTCGCCATCGCGCCGCCTGCCGACAGACCGGTGACGAAAATTCGTTCGGGATCGATCCCTTGCATCTGGACGAGATGGCCGATCATCTTGCGGATGGATAGCACTTCGCCCGCATCTCGCCTGATGTCTCCCGGTTCGAACCAGTTGAAGCAGAGATTGGCATTGTTCGACCGCTGCTGCTCCGGATAGAGCACCGCAAATCCACGCCGCTCTGCGAGCTGCGACCAGCCCGAGCCTGCCGCATAACCTTCCGCCGTCTGCGTGCAGCCATGGAGTGCCACGACAAGCGGTGTATTGGGAGCCATGATGGAAGGCAGGAACAGCCAAGCTTTCAGCGATCCCGGATTGGAACCGAACCTGGCGATTTCGATCAGGCGCTGATCCTGCATGGGCTTGTCGAGCATTGTCGTCTCCTTGGGCGGCCAAATGGGCCCGAACCCCTCATGTGGGAACGAATGCTGCGACGCACAATGAATCTTTCGGAATTGTTCGCAATCGCACAAAGCCATCGCGTGACGGGCGGCCTCGTGATGTAGGGGCCTGGCCGGTGAAATTAGAAATGGCGCCGGAAGCTTCCGGCGCCATTTGCATCGTGGTGGTGTCAGCCCGCCGCGCGCGCCGCCTTCAAAGCATTGGCCCACCAGACGAGCTCGTCCAGCAAGGTCTTGATGCCGGCTTCGATATGGGCGAGCTCGCGCAGGTTCTTGCCCTGCTGCCAGACGGCCATGAAGTCGCCGCCGCCGATATGGACGCCGCTGCGGGTTGGTGCCATCTGCAGTTCGATGGCGATCGTCCTGAGATGCTCGGCGGCACGCGCCGCGCCCACGCTGCCGTAGCCGACGACGGCGGCCGGCTTCTTGTTCCATTCCGGATAGGCGAAATCGAAGGCGTTTTTCATCGGCGCCGTGATCGAGCGATTGTATTCCGCGATGACGAAAATATAGCCGTCGAACTCGCCGACCTTCTTCTGCCAGCGCTGGCCGACCTCGTTCTGGGTCGGCGCCCAGGCGTTGGAGGCGACCTCGTTGAAGAACGGCAACGGCCATTCCTTGAGATCGACGATCTCGGTATCGATATCGTCCCGCGCCGAGGCGATGTCATGCACCCATGCCGCCGGTTTATCGCCGAAACGGTTGTCACGTATGCTGCTGATAATAATCGCAATTTTCGGCTTGGCCATATCAATCTCCCTGGGTTGAATGGCCGCACCGTATGCCCTGTCATTGTCTTCCTCAATTGGCGGGATGGGAACGCTGTGTTCAACGGGTGTTGACAAGCTCAAGGGAGATTTCGCCGGCGGCATCGGGAGGAGACACCGCCGGCGCGACCGCTCTAATGCAGGCCGAATTCCGCGAGAAGCTCCTGGCGGAACCTGACGAAGCGGGCTTCGCTCCGGTCCCTCGGCCGTGGCAGGTCGATCTCGATTTCCCTTGGCCGCCCGTCCCGCTCCTTGGGCAGGATCAGCACGCGATCCGCCAGGTAGATCGCCTCTTCCAGGTCATGCGTCACGAGGATCATCGTGACTTTCTCCTCTCGCCAGATGCGCGAAAGCTCTTCCTGCATGGTGATCTTGGTCATCGCGTCGAGCGCGCCGAACGGCTCGTCGAGCAGCAGGATCTCGGGCTGGACGGCGAGCGCGCGGGCGATGCCGACACGCTGGGCCATGCCGCCCGAGAGTTGTGAGGGCAGAGCGGTCGAGAACTCGCCAAGGCCGACCAGCCTTATGTAACGGTCCGCCAGGCTGCGCGCCTCCCTGCCATGAATGCCGCGAACCTCGAGCGGAAACGCGACATTGTCCTCGACGCTCAACCAGGGCAGCAATCTCGGCTCCTGGAAGATCACCGCGCGCTCGGTCCCGACCCCGTCGATCGGCCGGCCGTCGATCGAGACATGGCCGCTATCGGCCTCCTCGAGCCCCGCGAGAATACGGAGCAGTGTCGTCTTGCCCGAACCGCTGGCACCGACGATGGCGAGGCTCTCGCCACCCTCGATCCTGAGGTTGAGGCCCCGCAGCACATTGAGGCTGCGGCCGTTGATCGCGAAGGTCTTGGAGAGGTTGCTGATCGCAACATCGCCACGTTGGGCCAGATGGGCATCCGTCATATCGGGCCTCAATTGACCGCGCCGGCCAGCTTGGCCGGATCGAACAGCACGTCGGCGACCTTGATCTGGCCTTCCTTCAACGTGCCGCCGCGAACCAGCACATCGATCCAGAATTGCAGGTCGCGTTCGACCGGCAGGCCGCCGGCGCGGACGCCATAGCCGGCGAAATACTGGGCGATATCAGGGTTCTCGCCGCGCGTACTAAGCACCTCGGCGATCAGCTTCTTGGTCTCATCCGGATTCTCGCGCGCATAATCCAGCGCCTTTGCCGATTGCTCCACGAATGTCTTGGCAGCCTCCGGATGCGCGCCGATCCAGTCGCGCCGCAGCACCACGAAGCCGCCGGCGATTTCACCGAGCACTTCGGTATCGCCGAACACCTTGCGCAGCCCGCCATTCTTGCGGGCGACGCCCTCGAAGGTCGATTGCCAGTATCCGAAGGCCGCGACATCCACCTGTTCCGAGCGCAGCACCTGTTCCAGTTGCGGCCCCGGCACGACGACGAGCTTGGCCGCGTCCTGCGGCAGGCCGGCTGCGTGGAGCGCCTCGCGCACGGTATAGTCGAGATGCGCGCCGAGCGTATTGACCGCAATCGTCTTGCCGACGAGATCCTTGATCGATTTGATCGGGCTGCCCTCGAGCACGTAGAAAATGCTCTCGACATCCTTGGTGATGCCGTTGCTCGGATAGGCCGCGACGAAATCATTGCCGCCAGCGATCGAGTTGAGCACCGCCGCCGTCGCCGCACTGCCGATCTCGATATCGCCGGATGCCAGCGCGAACAGCGACGCCGGCCCGCCCGCGGCATAGCCCTTGTTCTCGAGCTTGACGCCGGTATTGTCGAAATAGCCGAGCGCGTCGGCCAGTTCATGCGCAGCGAGACCGCCCTGGCTTGCGAGATAGCGCAGCGTCACCGGTTCGGGCTGGCTGGCATGTACGAGGCCAGCGGAGCCGACCAGCGGAAGCAGGCTTGCGGAAGCCAGGAGTTTCGAAAAACCGCGTCGGGAAATGTTCATGTCGTCCACCTCTGTGAGAGTGTTGAGAGAGTTGGGGGTTCAGCCTTTGATGTCGCTCCACCGGCAAAGCCGCTTCTGGAGCGTCACAAGCGCATAGTTTGCCGTCAGCCCGAGTCCGGCCAGCAGCAGGATCGCGGCGAACATCAGGGGAATCTGGAAATTGTACTGCGCATTCATGACCTGGAAGCCGACGCCCTTGTTGGCGCCGATCATCTCGGCCGCGATCAGCAGCAGCAGCGCCGTCGTCGCACTCAGGCGAAGGCCGACGAAGATCGAGGGAAGCGCACCGGGCAATACGACCCGCCGGAACACGGTGAGCCGGTTGGCGCCATAGACCCGCGCCATCTCGATCAGCTTGCCATCGACCTGCTTGACGCCGCCGGTGGTTGCCAGCAGCACGGGAAACAACGTCGCCCAGAAGATCACGAACACCTTTGATGTCTCGCCCAGCCCGAGAAGCAGGATGAAGACGGGATAAAGCGCCAAGGCAGACGTCTGCCGGAACAGTTGCAGGATCGGATCGAGGCTTCGCTCGACGCCGCGCATCTGTCCCATCAGCAGGCCGAGCGGCACGCCGATCACCACCGCCGCACCAAACGCGATGCCGGCCCGTTGCAGGCTGATCGCGATATCGCCGAACAGCGGCCCGCCGAACACGCCCTTGAAAAGCGCCGTCACGATCTGGTCGAGCGGCGGCAGCACGGCGGGATTGGTCCAGCCGAGCGCCGGAGCAATCTGCCAGAGCACGAGAAAGCCAACGAGAAGCCCGTAACGCGAGAAGAATTGGCCCGATACGCCGGCCACCAGCCGGGACATGGCCTGCGGCCAATCCGGCCGCTGGCGGGAGAGCCTCAGCGCGCCCGCATGTTCTGTATCCAGGGAAGACATGGCTCGTCCTTTCCGTTGCCTATTCGGCGGCCTGAACGTGGGCCGCCTGGCGCGTCCAGCGGTTTGCGGGGAATGGCAGGCCGAGATTTTCCCTCAGCGTCCGGCCCTCGTAAGCCGTGCGGAACAGCCCGCGCCGCTGCAACTCAGGAATGACCAGTTCGACGAAATCGTCGAGCCCGGCCGGCAGCCATGGCGGCAGGATGTTGAAGCCATCCGCACCCTCGTTTTCGAACCATTCCTGCAGCGTATCGACAATTTGCACCGGCGTTCCGACAATGGTGAAATGCCCGCGCGCCGAGGCGATCCACTGGTAAAGCTGGCGGATCGTGAAATTGTGCTCGTCGGCGATCCTGCGGATCAGTGCCTGCCGGCTCTTCATGCCCTCGGTGGGCGGCGTCGGCGGCAGCGGACCGTCGAGATCATGGCCGCTGAGATCGAGCGTGCCACCGGTCAGGCCATTGAGAAGTGCCAGGCCATCCTCTTCCAGGATCAGCGCGGTCAGTCTCTCGTATTTCTCACGCGCCTCGGCTTCCGTCCTGCCGATGAAGGGCGCAACGCCGGGCATGACGAGAACATGGCTGGGATCGCGGCCAACGCCCTGGGCGCGGGCCTTGATATCGCGATAGAATTCCTGCGCCGTTTCAAGATGCTGGTGGGCGGTGAAGATCACCTCCGCCGTCGCAGCGGCAAGACCCCGCCCATCCTCGGATTGCCCCGCCTGCACGATGACGGGATGGCCCTGCGGCGAACGCGAGACGTTGAGCGGCCCCTTGACCTTGAAATGCTCGCCGCGATGGTTCGTGTAATGCAATTTCTCCGTATCGAAGAACTGCCCGGTCCGTTTGTCGCGGATGAAGGCATCGTCCTCGAAACTGTCCCACAGCTTCTTGACCACCTCGACATGCTCGGCCGCCCGACGGTAGCGCACGGCATGCGGATGCTGCTGGTCGAGGTTGAAATTATAGGCAGCCGCCTCGGTTCCCGTCGTCACCACGTTCCACCCGGCCCGGCCTTGCGAGATCAGGTCGAGCGAGGCGAATTTGCGCGCCAGATTGTACGGCTCCTCATAGGTGGTCGAGGCCGTGGCGATGAAGCCGAGATGCGTCGTCAGCGGCGCGAGCGCCGAAAACAGCGTCACCGGCTCGAAGCCCGCCACCCTTGCATTGCCCCCTTCCGTGCCGCCGCCAAACGAAACCGCAAGACCATCGGCCAGGAAATAGGCATCGAACAGACCCCGCTCGGCGGTCTGGGCAAGCTGCTTGTGAAACTCGAAATCCGTCGCCCCGTCCGAGGGCTGCTCCGGATGCCGCCACGCCGCCACATGCTGTCCACCACCGGGAAGAAAGGCACCAAGCTTGATCTGTCTCGTCATCACGAATCTCCATGTCGATATTGTCTATATTATTTATAGACAAACGGAATGTGGAGAGAGATTTTGCTAAATATGAGCATTCGGAGCGAATGTGGTTCCTCAAAAGCGCCCATTGTCGGAATGAGAACTGCCAAGAGGCCGGCATACTGCACGGCTCGGCGGCGCGATCCCCGCAGAGAGACGCTTCATGCCCAAGCCCCATAGTCCTCAACGCGTGATCAAAACCATGCGCGAAATGGTTTCGCCGGCCTGAAATCGACAAATCCGAGCTAGGCCACCTTCGGCAGGCGTGAGGTGAATGTCGCGCGCGTCACGGAGATTTCCATTCCATTCTCGTCGACCACGGTCTCCTTGACCGCTTCCAGCTGGCTCACCAGCGCTTGGACGATCGCGGTGCCCAATCCCGAGCCCGGGACCGTTCCCTTGACATCACCGGCTGCTTGGCCAACCCCATTATCGGACACCGTCAGCTTCCAATCCAGATCATTGGTCTCATATGTCACTTCTATATGGGCATCGGCCTTCGGTTCCGGAAACGCGTATTTGATTGCATTGATGACCAGTTCCGTGACGATCAACCCGATGCTGACGGCCTTGTCTGAGCCTATCGCGCCCGAGTCGGCACGGACCTTGATCTCGATGGGCTGGCTTTCGCCGATCATCGACGATGCCAGGCTGCTGCAGAGTTTGGTGAGATAGGAGCGGACGTCCACCGTGTCGAGCCCGGCCGAGGTATGCAGATGGCGTTGTACCTCCGCGACCGACATCACCCGCTGATGGGCGTCGTTCAAATGCCTCCGCGTTTCCTCGGAGGAGACCGCCCGGGCCTTGATAAGCAGGATGCTGGCGATGATTTGGAGCGAGTTGGCGACCCGGTGCTCCATTTCCTGGAGCAGGACCTCCTTCTGCCGAAGCAGTTCCTGCGTTTGCCTTTGAAGCTCGTCCTTCTCGCGCTCGATCATCCTGCTGACGGTGGCATCGCGGATCGCAAGCAGGATCGTCGATTTGGAGTGATCTTCGTAGACCACCTGCCGGGCATTCAGAAACATTGTCTTGCGGCCGATCCGCGGAAAATCATGTTCGACTTCGAAGCCATCCATTGCGGTCCGCTCCGGAATGATCGTCTCCAGAAGCACCCTGAGACTTGGAATATCCCATTGGCCATCCCCCAATGCGTAAAGCAAACACCCTATCGTTTGCTCGGGATCGACCTCAAAGGTCCGGTAGAAAGCAGCGCTTGCCGCGAGCACGCGAAACTGATCGTCGAGCACGAGAAACGGCTCGGGCAGCGTGTTCATGATGGCCTGTGCCAGCGTCTGGGCATGCTCTGTGGTTTGGAAACTGATCATGGGAAAAGTGGACTATCCGATCTGGAACGCGGTTCCGTTCCCCAGGCGGCCTGAGCCGTGTGGATCGACCATATAGATACCGCGCGCCCGCGTCCGAATTAAAACGCGGGCGACGACGGCGACCAACGGCGCGCCAGCAGAGTCGACAAATCGCAAACTCCTTCCGCCACGCACTCTAGATCGCTTCATTGTTAAATGGAATCATTCTGTTGGCCGAGACGGAGTCGGATATTCGTTCGGTCGGCGCGCGTCGTAGCCCAGTTCTACGGCCAAGGCGACCGAACGAATAGGCGGCCCGTATCGGCCAACCCCGAAGGGGCCGGGCATCTTTCCGCCAGGATCAGAGGCGATCGGCTCGGACGTACATTGGGTATGCCCTTCGCCAATCGCCTCTGCCCTGACGAAAACCTGCTCCGGCAGAATGCTTCCATTTAACAATGAAACGATCTAGGTCCGCAGCGACTTAATCGCTCACACCTTCTCTTTTTTCCGCACCGGCGCCTTGGGCTTCTCCTCCGGAGGCACATCCGGGCTTGGCGCGAGAAGCTTTCTCAACGATCCTATCCGGTCTTTCACCAGCGGCCTGAACCGCGTTGCCCGGTATGGCATGTCGGCCGCGCCATAACCCTCGGGACCATCGTCATTGCCGCGATGGATTTCCTCGAGCTTGATCCCGAGAAACTCGCCATCGACATAGTGCGAATACATGCCGACCCAGCGGATGGTGTAGATCTGACCCTTGCGGATCACCTGGTCTATCGAGACATGCTTGAACTTGTCATCGATGCACACGACCTGCTGGCCGACGTAAAAATCATTCATCGCAATCTCCGATCGGCATAGCCGCCTCGTTCGAAATATGGCGCTGATCTCACCGCCATATCCGTCTTTCCCGCTAAGTAGCGGTTAAGTCGCGACCCGGCAACGGCTCACGCGAATGAAGCACCGTGACTTCCTGATCGATCACGCCTTCGGACAGAGCGCTCCCGTATCGACCCAGGCCCGGATGATCTTGCCGAACTCTTCCTGGGTGCCCGGAACCGGCTCGCGGCCATCGCCCGGCTTCCATCCCCAGCCGACGAGATCGTCATGGGCCATGTGCTCGACCATTTCCTCCATGGTCATGTCGCCGTTGCGCTTGCGGTCCTTGAGCTGCTCGCAGATCTGGCCGAGCGTCTTGCCTTCCCAGGCCATTTCGATCGGCGCGAGATGCCAGGCGGGATTGCCGGGAATGCTCTTGAGCGTATCGGATTGGCCGACAACCTTGATGTTCTCGGCACCGTGGCAGGTGTTGCACTGCATGCCCATCAGGCCCATGCCGCCATCGCCGCGAAACACCGGCGGCTGGTGCAGGTGCATGTTCATGCCCTGCAGCGGTCGGTCCGTGGCTGGATGACAGTTGACGCACCGGGGATGCTGAATGACCTTGCCCGCTTCCTCGAAGAGCGCAACCGATCGCGCCTGCTCGTCGGCGATCGACTTGAAGGACTCGGCGGAACGAAGCGCGTTGGCATCCTGCGCGACCGAGACGGATGTGAGCGCCAATCCGGCGCCCGCGATGAGACAGAGCGCTGCAGCGCCCGAAAACAAGAGCTTGATATTCATGTGTCGCGATCCCTCAGGAGGATATGAGATTGACGATGGGAAGCTGGCGTACCGGGGCACCGGTCAGTTTTCGCCAGGCATTGGCGACCGCCGGTCCCACCGGCGGCACGCCCGGCTCGCCGACGCCCGTCGGTTTCTCGGTCGACTTGATGATTTCCACCGCGACATCGGGCATCTCGTTGATGCGGATGGACCGGTAGTCGTGGAAGTTCGACTGCATGATCTTTCCGCCCTTGCCGAGCGTCACCGCATCGAAGAGCACCGCACCCAGCCCGTAGCCGATGCCGCCCTCCATCTGCGCCTTGATGATGTTGGGGTTGACCGCAATGCCGCAATCCACCGCGCACCACACCTTGTGGACACGCGGCGCGCCATCGGCGCCGACGGAGACTTCCGCCACCTGTCCGACAAAGGAGCCGAAGCTCTCGACGACAGCGACCCCGCGCGCACGGCCTTCCGGCACCGTCGCACCCCAGTTCGCCATCTCGGCCGCCTTGCGCAGCACGCCGGCATGGCGCGAGGTTTTCGCCAATAGCGCGAGCCGCCCCTCGACCGGATCCTTGCCGACGCGGATCAGCAGTTCATCGACAAAGGTCTCGACCGCAAACCCGGTATGGGTATGGCCGACTGACCGCCACCAGAGCGGCGGGATCACCAGCTTGGTATTGTGCGAGGTCACCTTGAGATTGGGGACGTGGTAGGGAAGGTTCGATGCACCCTCCACCGAGGTGGAATCGAGATCGGCCTTCGCCATGATCGACTGGCCGACGATCACCTGCTCCCACGCCGTGATCTCACCGTCTTTGTTGATCGCGCCGCGCATCTTGTGGGCATACATCGGCCGGTAGAAACCGCCCTGGATGTCGTCCTCCCGGGTCCACATATGCTTGAGCGGCCGGTCGCCACCAGTGGCGGCGTAGACTGCCGCGGCTTCCTGCATGTAGGGAGAGCCGAACTGCGCCTTGCGGCCGAAGCTGCCGCCCGCGAGCTGGGTGTTCACCCGCACCTTGGACTCGTCGAGCCCGAGAAGCTGGGCTGCAACCTGCTGGTCGAAGCCGGGAAACTGCGCGCCGGTATAGACATCGACCGATCCATCCGCCGCCTTGATGAAGACCGCGTCGAGCGGCTCCATCGGCGCATGCGCGAGGAATGGAAAGACGATCTCGGCTTCTATCGTCTGAAGGCCCTCTTGCTTGAACGCCTCCTCGACATTTCCGGTATTCGTTGCCTCGAGACCCGGCTCGTTGAAATGCTTGGCATAGTCCGTCGCCAGCTCCTGCGACGAACGGGTCTCGGCCTTGCTCAGGTCCCATTCGATCTTGAGCGCGTCGCGACCCTTCAGCGCCGCGAATGTGTTGTCGGCATAGACCGCGACACCCTGCGGCATCTGCTTGACGTCGACGACGCCCTTTACCTTTCGCGCCTCATTGTCGTCGAAGGATTTGACCGTCGCGCCGAAATGCTTGGGATGCGCGACCACCGCGATCAGCAGATTGTCCGGCGCGATGTCGAGCGTGAAGATCGCCGTGCCGTTCGTCTTGGCCTTGGTATCCAGCTTCGGCAGTTCCCGTCCGATCAGCACGAAGTCCTTGGGGTCCTTGAGCTTCGGATTGTCGGGTGGCGTCTGCTTGGCCGCCTTGTCGGCGAACGCGCCGAAACCGCTCTCCTTGTTGGAAGCGGCATGCTTGATGCGCCCTTTCTCGACCGTGATCTCGCTCGCCGGCACCTTCCACTCCTCGGCGGCGGCGGCGACCAGCATGGCGCGGGCAGTGGCGCCGGCTGTGCGCATCTGCTCATAGGCATTGGCGATCGAACTCGAACCACCCGTGCCCTGCAGGCCAAACAGCAGGTTGGCATAGATCTTGTTGTCGGTCGGCGAATGAACCGCGCGCATCTGCCCCCAGTCGGCGTCCAGTTCCTCGGCGACAAGTGTCGCAAGACCGGTGAACGGCCCCTGGCCGAACTCGATATGCTTGGAGAGCACGGTGACCGTATCATCCGTGCCGATCTTGACGAAGGCGTTGAGCGGCAAGAGTTCCGGTCCGCCGCCGGCCGGCACGCCGGTTGGCGCTGCCGAGAGATATTTCGGCGCAATCGCCACGCCGATCACGAGGCCGGCGCCGGCGAGAAAACCACGGCGGGTCGCGGTGATATCATGCATCGTCATGGCTCAGCCCTCCATCGAGTTGGCGGCATTATGGATCGCCGCTCGAATGCGATGATAGGTGGCGCATCGACAGATATTGCCGGTCATTGCGCCGTCGATCTCTTCGTCGGTCGGCTTCGGCACCATCTGTAGCAGTGCCACGGCCGACATGATCTGCCCGGACTGACAGTAGCCGCATTGCGGCACGTCAAGCCCGGTCCATGCGGTCTGGATTGCCTCGGCTTCCTTGCCTTCGATCCCCTCGATCGTCACCACATCGGAGCCATCGATCATCGAGATCGGCGTAATGCAGGACCGTCGCGGCATGCCGTCGAGATGCACGGTGCAGGCGCCGCACTGCGCGACCCCGCAGCCATACTTGGTTCCCATGAGCTTTTCGAAGTCCCTGATGACCCACAGCAGGGGCGTGTCGGGGTCGCCGTCGAAAGTTCGTTCTTTTCCGTTGAGCGTGAAAGTGACCATGTCCCTGCTTCCTTCTAAAATTGGTGGGTAGCTCGTTCGAGCCGGGTCAGCCGCCCGGCGCGGTAAAAATTAGACTGGAAATTCGACCGGGACCGTATGTGAACCCATCGCCCGCATGCAATTCAAATTGCAGTGAAGGGGCCATTCAACAAACTCCGGCAAAACCGCTTGAATGCGGTTGATGTGGTGTTGGTTCCATAGGTCGACAACCCCCATGTCGAATCTGGCAAAAAGCAAAAATAGGAAAATATTCACAATTTCTCTTCCCATCCGCAAATTCCCATGCTACATTCCTCCCCGTTCCGTCGTCGGATACGCGGGTGGCCTCACCCGGCGAGACGGATCATGTGCCTTCGGGCCTGCTCAAGAGGCGGAGCGGCGCGCGGGGCTCATGCAGAGAATGGTTCTCCTCCCGGCTGAAAAAGGCCGGGGCGTGCCTGTGAGGCATTGGAGGCCCGAACGGAATGCGGGGGTGATGGTCCCGCGAACGCCATGCCAGCGATGGATGGCGGGATATACATCGGAGGCGATCGGAGACTGACAATCTCCGGCCAAACCCAGGCCGTTCGGTGACGCAGAGGGACCGGAGTTGCATGGGATAAATGCATAACGGGGCGCCTTGTGGCGCAGCATAAATCAAACAAATAGAGAGGCTCTACGAGGCGCCCCGTCCGAAATCTGCCCCAAGCCACGGACCGAAAACCGGCCGCGTGAACGAGGACTTATGTCTTGTCGAGCTCAGCCATCAGATGCTTCGTGCTCAGGTAGAGTTCCTTGAAAATCCGGTAGTTCCTGGCATAGGCGGCATCGGCCATCGGCGCGACCTCGCTCTCGACGGGATTCCAGCGCGTGATGGTCGATCGATCCGCATCCCCCACGCCGATGGCCGCGAGGCAGGCATCGCCGTAGGAAGCCCCGATCGTCTTCCGCGCCAGGATCTGCCTGAGCCCCGAAATATTCGACGTCGCCTCCAGCCAGAGCTTGTTCTTGGTGCCGCCGCCCACCGCCATCAGCCGCTTCGGCGGGCTGCCCACTTCGGCATAGGTCTCGAAAATATGGTTGGTGCCGTAGGCGATCCCCTCGATCAGCGCCCGGTAGATATCGCCGCGCTTGTGGGTGAGGTTGAGCCCGAACAGCGTGCCCTTGGCATGCGTATCATGGATCGGCGTCCGCTCGCCGGAGAAATAAGGCAGGAAAATCAATCCATTGGCGCCGGCCGGAGACAAGGCCGCCTCCTTGGCAAGTTCGCCGAATGCCTTGACCGGATCGAGCTCCTTGGCCAGTTCGTCACGGAACCAGTGGGTCAACGTGCCGGAGGTCGCGAGCCCCGACATAGAGGCATGCTGGCCCTGAAACATCCACGGCGCATACCACAGCCGCGCATCCCGCACTCGCTCATCGGTCAGCTGGATGATGAAGATCGTCGAGCCATACATGACCATCATATCGCCGCCATCGAGCACGCCGACCGAGAAGGCCTCGGCGCTCGCGTCGATCGTGCCGCAGATCACCGGCGTGCCAACAGCGAGCCCCGTCGCCTCGGCCGCCTTGGCCGTCACATGCCCCGCGATATCCGTGCTCCACAGCAAATCCGGCAACTTGTCGAGATCGATGATGTCAGGCGACAAATCGCTGGTATAGCCAAGCTTGCTGACATCATAGAGGGGCGAGAAATTCGCCGCCGTATAGTGATCGATGACGCAATTGCCCGTCAACCGCTGCACGATGAACGTTGTGGCACTGACCACCTTCGCCGCCTTGGCATAGACATCCGGCCGCTTGTCCTTGAGCCACAATATCTTCGGCCCGACCGATTGCGAGGTCAGCGTATTGCCGCAGACATCGAGCACCCGGTCTTCGCCGATCTCGGCATTGAGCGCCGCGATCTCATCGACCGATCGCGTATCGACGCCATAGAGCACGCCGTTCATCAACGGATTGCCCGCGGCATCGACCGGCAGCATGCACGGCCCGATCGCCGATGTGCCAACCGAGCGGATCGACTTCGGATCGATACCGCTCTCGGCGATCAGCTTCTTGGAGATAAAGCAGAAATCACCCCACCAGTCCTGCTCGGGATCATGCTCGGCCCAGCCCGGCTGCGGCACCAGCATCCGGTGCGGCCGCGACGCCTGCGCCACGATCCCGCCCGCCTCATCGACCAGCACGCCCTTGGATTCGAAGGTCCCGATATCGACGCCGAGATAGTGTTTCATTGCTCGAAATCATCCCGATCCAGGCTGAAATCCGGACCGATATTGGCGATCGCCGCAATCAGCAGCCGCGACAGTTCCTCGAGATCGGAGAGATCGCAGACCTCAAGCGCCGAATGCGAGTAGCGCATCGGAAAGCCCATATCGATCGACGCCACGCCTTGGCCGACAAGTTGGACATAGGACGAATCCGTGAGGCAGCCGATATGCGCGCTCTTTTGAAGCCGCACGCCGGCAGCCTTCGCGGTGTCTTCGAAGAGACCGACAAGCGCCGGATGCGGGATCGTGCCGTTGAGCGTGCCTCGCCCATGAAACGAGAACATCGCCATCCCAGGCCCGCCGCCGAGCACGACATCGCCACGGCTGGTCATATCGGGCGTGTCGGATGTCAGGATCAGGTCGATTTGAACAGCAATATCAGGCTGCAGCACTTGAGCCGCCGTCACCGCGCCGCGCAGGTTGAATTCCTCCTGCGTCGAGAAAACGATATGTATGGTCGGCCTTGGCACCGTCGCCATCAGTTGCCGCGCGGCCTCCAGCACCACCGCACAGCCCGCGCGATCATCAACCGAGGTGCCGGCGATCCGTCCGTCCGCCAGTTCCATCACATGCGGCTTGTAGACGACAGGCGTTCCCACGTCGATCCCGGCTTCCCGCACCGCCTCGGCACTCGAAAAGCCGGCGTCGATATAGATGTCCTGATAGGGCACGACCTTGTATTTTTCGTCCTGCCCCGTCGCATGGTGAGACTTGTGGGCGATGACGCCGGGGATATCGCGACCCTCGCCGATCGAAAAGATCACCGCCTGTGCCGCCAGCGCCCGCTCCGGCACGCCACCCAGCCGCTCGACCCGGACAAGGCCGTTCTTCTCGATCTTGCGTACAACGAGACCGAGCTGGTCCATATGGGTGAACAGCATCACCGAAGGCGCGCCTTCCCTGCCCGCTATCGTCGCGATCAGGTTGCCCATCCGGTCGGTTTTCGTCTTGAGCCCGAAGCCCTGCAATTCGGCCTTTAGGTAGCGGCGCACGCGGCCCTCGTAGCCCGAGAGCCCGGGGATCATCATCAGGTCCGTGAGCCAGGTTTTCAGCCGTTCACGCATCGCTCACCTGTCCTGCCTGACCAGCGCCATGAATTCCTTCGCGCGCTCCGGATCGACCGCATTCCAGGTGTGGCCTTCATATTTCAGCGACGAGCCGACGATCACGCCGTCGGCGATCTTCAAAGTGTCGCGCACCGTCGCATGTTTCACGCCTGTGTTGGCGAAGACATAGGTGTCGGGCAGCACCTTCTTGACCGCTTCGAGGTCGACCATCTTCGCCGCCTCGCCGGTGATCGTGCCGGATACCAGCACCGCATCGGGGATCGAGGAGAACACCGCCGACCGCGCACGATCGGCGACGCTGCGCTGGTCGAGCGAATGGGCGAATTCGGCCGAGACATTATAGAGCAGCGCCAGATCCTTGCGGCCCAGGCGATCGCGGTAGCGCATCGCGCGGCCCGCATCCGGTGTCCACGGTCCCATGTCGGAGGCATAGGTGCCAGTGAAGATTTCGCGCACAAAGGCCGCACCCGTGGCGGCTGCAAGCGCGATCGAGCTCTCGGGATCCCACAGAACATTGACGCCGAACGGAATGCGGATCTCGCCGGCGAGCCGCCCGATCACGTAGGCCATGGTCGCGGTGGAGGCCGTATCGACCTTGAATTCGTAAGGCCGGTCGTTCTCGTTACCGAACATCACGGCGTCAAAGCCAGCGTCCTGCAAGGCCGCGAGGTCCTTGCGCGCGCCCTCGACCAGAGCCTCCAGCCCGCCCTCGTGATCATGCAGCGGCGAGCCCGGCAGCGCACCCAGATGCACCATCGCGATCACAGGCTTCCTGGCGCCGAAAATGGCTTTCAACTTATCGCTCAAGATATGATTTCCTCCGGTCATAACGGCGGCAACTCTGCCATTTCAAATCCCGGATGTCATCAGCGGAAGTTTGAAACACGATTAAAAACAATTGCTTTCGGGAGACCGACTGTCTTAAATCCCGGCGAAATCCGAAGCGGCATTTGGGAGGATAAATTATGAAGATCAGGCATTGGGACCGGCTCGGCAATGGTGGCATCAAGTTCACCGAACTCGGCTTCGGCTGCGCGCCGCTCGGCAATCTCTACCGTGCCATCACAGACGAAGAAGCGCACAACGTGCTGCAGGCGGCATGGGATGACGGCTGCCGCTATTTCGATACCGCGCCGCTTTACGGCCTCGGCCTGTCGGAGGTCCGCGTCGGCAATTTCCTGCGCGGCAAGCCGCGCGATCAATATGTGATTTCCACCAAGGCCGGACGCCTGATGAAGGTCAGCCCGCCGGACCAGCGGACAGGCATCGGCAAGTTCTTCGACGTTCCCAACCGCCGGGAGGTCTATGATTATTCCTATGATGGCGTGATGCGCTCCTTCGAAGCCTCGTTCGAGCGCACCGGGCTCGACCGCTTCGATATCCTGTTCTGCCATGATGTCGATATCTTCACCCATGGCTCGAAAGAGGCGTCGGATGCGCGCATCGACGAATTCATGCGAGGCGGCTACTACGCCATGCTGTCCTTGCGCGACCAGGGCGTGATCAAGGCCTTCGGCGGCGGCATCAATGAATGGCAGGTCTGCGAGACGCTGGCCCGCCGCGGCGATTTCGATCTGTTCCTGCTCGCCGGCCGCTATACGCTACTCGAACAGGAGGCGCTCAACAGCTTCCTGCCGCTCTGCACCGAGCGCGGCATCGGCATCGTCCTGGGCGGACCTTACAACTCCGGCATCCTGGCGCGCGGACCTTCGGATGACGCGCAATACAACTATGCCGATGCGCCGAAGGAGGTCATCGATCGGGTCCGCCGCATCAACGCGACATGCGAAAAGCATGGCGTCAGGATGATCGAGGCGGCGCTGAACTTCCCGCTGCATCACCCCGCCGTGGTCAGCGTCATCCCCGGCGGCCAGAGCGTGACGGAGGTCAATTCCAACCGTTCGATGCTGGGCCACGATATCCCGCCGGCACTCTGGGCGGACCTCAAGGCGGACGGGCTGATGCGGCAGGATGCACCGGTCTGAGCCATGCCGCGAGCCACATTAACGGTTGAGGAACCGTGTCGCATGCGGCTAAAAAATATATCATTTTAACAGCTTGTAAAAATGGGTGACTTCTGGCACACAATCCCGGTCGATTTTTTGAAGGCCGAATGGCTTGGCTCCGTTCCCTGAGTTTTGCTTCCGGACGCGGCCGACCAACTTCCCAGACGAATTTATCGATACGAACGCCAGCTTTCGGCCGGCAAAACTAACGCGTGATATACAAGGATACCCCAGATGAACACTGGCACCGTAAAGTGGTTCAACGCAACCAAGGGCTTCGGCTTCATCCAGCCTGACAATGGCGGCCCGGACGTTTTCGTTCACATCTCCGCCGTCGAGCGCGCTGGCATGACCACGCTCAATGAAGGCCAGAAGATTTCCTACGAAGTGCTGGCCGATCGCCGCACCGGCAAGTCCGCCGCCGGCAATCTCCGCGCTGCTTGATTTGGATTGCGCCGGCCGCCACCGGCAGATCCCTGGAATAAGAAAACCGTCCGGGCCAACCCGGGCGGTTTTTTTATGTCGATGAACGCGAGGTAGCGCTCCCGCTTCTCCCCTTGGGGAGAAGGTGGCGGGTCGGATGAGGGGTTCCCCCGAAGCGCGGAGCAATAGGCTGAGAACCCCTCATCGCCTCGCTATGCTCGGCACTTCTCCCCAAGGGGAGAAGCGGGGCAAGGGGCACCGTCACCTGTGAAACAGCAAGTCCCACTACTGCCTGAACAGGAACTCCGGCTGCACGCTTTCGGTCTTGACCAGGCGCCCGTTCGGCAGGTCGTTGACATCCATCTTGTAGGCGAAGCTCTCGGGATCGAGGTCCTTCCAGCGCTCGGTGAGCCTGCGGCGCAATTCTTCCTCGGACACATCGATCAGCACCGTCGTGTCGTAATACTGATGCAGCGTGCGCCAGTCGCCCTTGTTGAGCAGGATGTAATTGCCCTCGACAACAAGGTGCCGCACCGTCTGCGGGATCATCCGGCCACCGGCGCGGGCGATTTCGATCGAGCGGTCGAAGACCGGCACGGCAATCTCGGTCTCGCGGTTCTGCTTGAGACGGCCAAGCATGGTCGCAAAGCCCGACACGTCGAAAGTCTCGGGCGATCCCTTACGCGGGCGCAGGCCGCGCGGCACCAGCACCATGTCGTCATAGTGATAGCCGTCCATCGGAAACACGGCCGCCGAACCGGGGTCCGTCGCGTTCAGCGCATCGGCGAGGTCATCGGCCAGGGTCGATTTTCCCGCACCCGGCGGCCCGGCGATCGCGGTGATCGAGCGGCCCGCCTTGCCGCGTTCGGCAACGATTGTGAGAAGGGTCGGAAGATCGATCGGCTTCATGTGATCCTCGAGCGCTGGGAGAAGCTTGGCACTATCGGAAATCGGCAACCGCTCCGCAAGTGGCGAGTTACCCTTTACGGGCATAGCTGACCCGCGCCAGTGTGCCTATTCATTGCGTGCGGTGGGATTATGACTATCGGTATCACATTTGGGAGGATGCAATGCGCGTACTTTTCGATCCGGAACCCCGTGCGGCCAAGGATATTTTTTCGGACGCCGATTATCAGAAATTCCTGTCGACCTACGACGTGATCGCCTGGAACGGCGAGGATCGCGAAAGCTTCTACCGCACCCACCTGCCGACAACAGACGTGCTGATGAGCCAGCAGCCGATGGAAAGGGCTCAACTCGACATGGCGCCGAAGCTGCGCTGCATCATCAATGTCGAAACCAATTTCCTGCCCAATGTCGACTACGAGACCTGCTTCCAGCGCGGTATCCACGTCATCGCGCCGAGCTCGGTCTTCGCAGCACCCGTGGCCGAAATCGGGCTCGGCATGGCGCTTTCCTTAGCGCGCGGCATCCACGCCGGCCATGGCGATTTCGTTGCCGGTAAAGAGCTCTACGGCCTCGACGGCAACCATGAAGCCGAACTGCTGGCCGGCGCCGATGTCGGCTTCGTCGGCTTCGGCGATCTGGGACGCGCGGTCCACAAACTGCTCGCGGGCTTCCAAACGAAGATCCGTGCCTTCGACCCCTGGCTGCCGGATGGCGTGCTGAAACGCATGGGCGTCACCCCTGCCCCGCTCGATGAGGTGCTGGCCAAGAGCCGCTTCGTCTTCGTCGTCGCCACGATCACGACGGACAATGCCCATCTGCTCAACGCCGAGAAGCTGAAGCTGATGCAGAAGGGCGGCAAGCTGATCCTGCTCAGCCGCGCCGCAGTCGCGGATTTCGAGGCACTGAAGGAGTTCGCCGGCTCCGGACATATCCAGGTCGCCACCGATGTTTTCCCCGAGGAGCCGGTCGCCGCAGACGATCCGATCCGGAAAGTTCCGAACATCCTGTTTTCCGCCCACCGCGCCGGCGCGCTGACCTCGGCGCTGGAGAATATCGGCAAGCTGGCGCTGGAAGACCTCAGTCAGATCGCCAAGGGCCTGCCGCCGGTCGCCTGCAAGCGTGCGGAGCGCGAGACGGTGATGCGACTCAGGTCGAAGCCTATTGATAAGTCTTAAGAAGGTCCCCGCCCCAAACCCCTCCCCACAAGGGGGAGGGGCTTAACCTGCCGCACAGCCTCGAGAGCCTCCAAAGCTTTCAACGATTGGCGACGTTAAAGATGAGCAATGCCAGCGCCACAGGTTGGCCCCTCCCCCTTGTGGGGAGGGGTTTCGGGGCGGGGTCTAACCGTCTTACGCACACCCACCCGCTTTACTTTCGTTTTTTTCGTTCTATCGTGAAGACGAAACCAACCACGGCTGAAACGAATGTTCCTGATACCGCGCCACAAGGAAATCCTCGATATCGCCCGTGTGCAGGGCAAGGTCCTGGTGGAGGAACTGGCGAACCGGTTCGAGATCACGCCGCAGACCATCCGCAAGGATCTCAACGATCTCTGCGAGAAGAAACTGCTCAACCGCATCCATGGCGGCGCGGTCTTTCCATCCGGCACCGAGAACATGCAATACGAGCAGCGGCGGCTGATCGCGGCGACCGAGAAGGATGCGATCGGCCGCGCGGCGGCGGCGCTCATTCCCGACAATGCTTCGCTCTTCGTCAATATCGGCACCACGACGGAAGCGGTCGGCCAGGCACTGCTCGACCATGGCCGGCTAATGATCATCACCAATAACATAAATGTTGCCAACAAGTTACGCGTCTATCCGCAGTTCGAGGTGGTGATTGCCGGCGGCGTCGTACGCGGCACGGATGGCGGCATCGTCGGCGAGGCGGCGGTCGATTTCATCCGCCAGTTCAAGGTGGATTATGCCGTGATCGGCGCCTCGGCGATTGACGATGATGGCGCGCTGCTCGACTTCGATTTTCGCGAAGTGAAGGTCGCGCAGGCGATTATCGCCAATGCGCGGCATGTGATTCTCGTGTCGGATTCGACGAAATTCGAGCGCACCGCACCCGTTCGGATCGGCCACATTTCGCAGGTCCACACCTTCGTGACCGACAATTGTTTTCCCGAAAATCTCCGGAAAATCTGTCGCGAGAACGATGTTCAACTGATCGAAACCGCCAAATCCCATTGATATCAATCAATAGTTCGGACGCGCCTGGATGCCGCCGGTTGTCCCGCTGAATTCATCACCCATATTCGATTGACATTCGTTTTGATTTCGTTTTGAATGCTTTTAGTTTCGCAAATGCAATAAAATGCTGCATTGCGAAAGGGGATGGAAGCATATGACGGACGGAGTCTACGACATCTTTATCGCGGGCGGCGGCATCAATGGCTGCGGCATTGCGCGTGACGCTGTCGGGCGCGGGTTCTCCGTTTTCCTCGCCGAAATGAAGGACCTCGCCTCGGGCACATCGTCCGGCTCCACCAAGCTCATCCATGGCGGACTGCGCTATCTGGAACACTATGAGTTCCGGCTGGTGCGGGAGGCACTGATGGAGCGGGAAGTGCTCTGGGGCATGGCGCCGCACATCATCTGGCCGCTCAGGTTCGTGCTGCCGCTGCACAAGGCGATGCGCCCCGCCTGGCTGATCCGGCTCGGCCTGTTCCTCTACGATTACATCGGCGGCCGCAAGGCGCTGCCGGCGACACGGACGCTCAATCTCGAAACCGATCCGGCCGGTGGGCCGCTCAAACCGGGCTTCCGCAAGGCTTTCGAATATTCCGATTGCTGGGTCAACGATGCCCGCCTCGTGGCACTCAACGCCCGCGACGCGGCCGATCGCGGCGCTGTCATCAAGACCCGCACCAAGGTCGTATCGGCCCGCCGCGAGGGCGGCTTCTGGTCTGTTGTCACCGAGAACGAACAGACCGGCCAGACCGAGACGATCAGCGCCCGGCTGTTCGTCAACGCGGCCGGCCCCTGGGTCGACAAGCTGCTGCAGAACGCCGCCGGCTCGAACGCCAGCAATGTCCGCCTCGTCCAGGGCAGCCACATCGTGGTGCGCAGGAAATTCTCCGATTCCCGCGCCTATTTTTTCCAGAACAACGATGGCCGGATTTTCTTCGCCATTCCCTATGAGGAAGACTTCACGCTGATCGGCACCACCGACCAAGACTACAAGGGCGATCCGCAGGACGTGAAGATCACCGATGCCGAGATCGATTATCTCTGCGCCGGCGCCAGCGAATATTTTGCCGAGCCGGTCACCCGCGCCGACATGGTATGGTCCTATTCCGGCGTCCGGCCGCTCTATGACGACGGCGCCTCGAAGGCACAGGAAGCCACGCGTGACTACGTGCTGAAGGCCGATGGCGCTGCCGGCGAGCCCCAATTGCTCAATGTATTCGGCGGCAAGATCACGACATACCGGCGGCTCGCCGAATCCATGCTGGAAAAGATCGAGGACGTGCTCGGCAGCCGCGGCAAGCCGTGGACAGCGGGCGCGACGCTACCCGGCGGCGATTTCGACAGGCAGGGATTCGAGGGCCTTGTGGCGAAATTCCGCCGCGAGTTCCCGTTTCTGAGCGAAGCGCACTCCAGGCGTCTGGTCCGGCTTTACGGCACACGGGCGTGGCGGATCGTGGGGAAAGCAAAGAGTTTTGCCGATCTCGGCCAGCTCTTCGGCGGTGACCTGACGGAAGCCGAGGTTGCCTATCTCATCGAACAGGAATGGGCGCTGGAGTCGGAAGACGTGCTCTGGCGGCGGACTAAGCTTGGTCTGAAGCTTGAAGCCGATGGCAGGCAGGCACTTGAGGAATTCATGAGAGGCCGGCCGAGCGCGGATGCCCGGCTCGCCGCCCAGTAAGCGGACGACAATCGTCGCCTGCCTGGGGAGGAGGATGGAATGCTGGAACTGAAAAGCGTAACCAAGCAGTTGGGCGCTGATATTCACATCAACGACGTCTCGATCCGCCTTGAACGGGGTTCGCTGAACGTGCTGCTCGGGCCGACACTGTCGGGCAAGACATCGCTGATGCGGCTCATGGCCGGGTTGGACAAACCGACCAGGGGTTCTGTCTGGTTCGAAGGTAAGGATGTCACCGGCGTTGCCGTGCAGAAGCGCAACGTTGCGATGGTCTACCAGCAGTTCATCAACTATCCCGCCATGACGGTTTATGAAAACATCGCTTCGCCGCTGCGTGTCACCGGCAAGAGCCGCGACGAGATCGACAAATCAGTGCATAAGGCGGCCGATCTGCTGCGCCTGACGCCCTATCTCAAGCGCCTGCCGCTGGAGCTTTCGGGCGGCCAGCAGCAGCGCACGGCGCTTGCCCGCGCCATGGTCAAGAATGCCGGCCTCGTGCTGCTCGACGAGCCGCTCGCCAATCTCGATTACAAACTGCGCGAGGAACTGCGTGCCGAACTGCCGAAGATCTTCGCCGAGACCGGCGCGATCTTCGTCTATGCGACCACCGAACCGTCCGAAGCGCTGCTGCTCGGCGGCAATACGGCGACGCTGAGCCAGGGCCGCATCACCCAGTTCGGCCCGACGGTGGATGTGTTCCGCCGGCCGGCCGACCTCGTCACCGCCCAGACATTCTCCGACCCGCCGCTTAATACGGTCGGCGCCGTCAAGCAGGGTTCGATCATCCGGCTCGATACCGGCACGGAAATGCCGGTTCCCGCTTACCTCTCAGGCATTGCCGACGGCCGGGTCGTGATCGGTTTTCGCCCGCATCATCTCTCACCCGTGCCGGTGAGCGCAGCGAGCGTCGCCATTCCGGCCAAGGTCACGGTCACCGAGATCACCGGCTCGGAAAGCTTCGTCCACGTTTCGAACGGTTTCGGCAAATGGGTCATGCTGGCGCGCGGCGTCCATGATCTCACGCCCGACACCGATATCACCGTCAATCTCGACACGCGCCACCTGCTCGCCTTCCGCGAGGATGGGACGAGCGCGGCGCAAGCCCGGCCGCTCGCGGCTTGAGGAGGAACGCTTAACTTGGCCCGCATCAACCTAGATCATATCCGTCATTCCTACATGGAGAAGCCCCAGGCGCCGTCCGACTACGCGCTGAAGGAAGTCGACCATGTGTTCGAGGATGGCGGCGCCTATGCCCTGCTCGGACCGTCGGGCTGCGGCAAGACCACGCTTCTGAACATCATTTCGGGCCTGCTGACGCCGTCGCATGGCCGCATCCTGCTTGGCGAGCGCGACGTCACGCGGCTCCGCACCGAAGACCGCAATATCGCGCAGGTGTTCCAGTTCCCGGTCATTTACGACACGATGACGGTGTTCGACAATCTCGCCTTCCCCTTGCGCAACCGGCATGTTCCCGAGGCCGAGGTGACGCGCAAGGTCAACGAGATTCTCGACGTCATCGACTTGAAATCCATGGCCAAGCGCAAGGCCCAGGGCCTGACCGCCGACCTCAAGCAGAAGGTCTCGCTCGGCCGCGGTCTCGTCCGTTCGGATGTCAACGCGATCCTGTTCGACGAGCCGCTGACAGTCATCGATCCGCATATGAAGTGGCTGCTCCGCGCGCAACTGAAGCTCCTGCACCGCCAGTTCGGCTACACCATGGTCTATGTCACGCATGACCAGACCGAAGCGCTGACCTTCGCCGACAAGGTGGTGGTGATGTATGACGGCGGCGTTGTGCAGATCGGCACCCCGGCCGAGCTTTTCGAGCGGCCAAGCCACACATTCGTCGGCTATTTCATCGGTTCGCCCGGCATGAACGTGCTGCCAGTCAAGATCGAAGGCGCCAATGCCCTCATCGGCGACCAGACCGTGGCGTTGAAGGCGGCCCCGGTTATCGCGCCGGGCGCCAAGACTGAACTCGGCATCCGCCCGGAATTCGTCCGCCTAGGCCGCGAGGGTATGCCGATCACCATTTCGAAGGTCGAGGATATCGGCCGGACCAAGATCGTCCGCGCCGTGCTGGCCGGCCTGCCGATCACAATCGTGGCGCAGGAGGATGACGAGATCCCCGCTGACCCGCGCATCACATTCGACCCTGCTGCAATGAGCATCTACGCCGATTCCTGGCGCGTGAAGACGGAGGGCTGAGCCATGAACAAGACCGTCAACAACAAGGCCTGGTTCCTCGTCCTCCCGATGCTGGTTCTGGTCGCCTTTTCGGCCGTCATCCCGCTGATGACCGTCGTGAACTATTCGGTGCAGGACACGTTCGGCAATAACGAGTTCTTCTGGGCCGGCACCGACTGGTTCACCGACGTGCTCAGGTCCGACCGCTTCTGGGATGCGCTCGGCCGCAACCTGCTCTTCTCCTTCACCATTCTCGCCATCGAGGTTCCGCTCGGCATCTTCATCGCCCTCAACATGCCGAAAAAGGGCCTGGGCGTGCCGGTCTGCCTGGTGCTGATGTCGCTGCCGCTGCTCATTCCGTGGAACGTCGTCGGGACGATCTGGCAGATTTTCGGCCGCGTCGATATCGGTCTGCTCGGACGCGTCGTGGCTGCGCTCGGCATAGACTATAACTATGTCCGCGATCCGATCGATGCCTGGATGACGCTCATCGTCATGGATGTCTGGCACTGGACCAGCCTCGTCGTGCTGCTCTGCTATGCGGGCCTCGTCTCGATCCCGGAAGCCTATTACCAAGCCGCCAAGATCGACGGCGCATCGCGCTGGTCGGTGTTCCGCTACATCGAACTGCCGAAGATGAAGCGGGTTCTGCTGATCGCGGTGCTTCTGCGCTTCATGGACAGTTTCATGGTCTATACCGAGCCCTTCGTCGTTACCGGCGGCGGACCCGGCAACTCGACCACCTTCCTGTCGATCGACCTCGTCAAGACGGCGATCGGCCAGTTCGACCTCGGCCCGGCCGCAGCCATGTCGATCATCTACTTCCTGATCATCCTGCTGCTGTCATGGATCTTCTACACGGTCATGACTTCAAGCGACGCGCAGAATTGAGGGAGGCAAGATAATGAACACTGACAGCAAGAAACTCACCTCCTTCACCGTCTCGACGCTCTATATCCTGTTCCTGCTGGCTCCGATCTACTGGCTCGTCAACATGAGCTTCAAGACCAACAGCGAGATCACCGGAACGTTCTCGCTGTGGCCCGAGAATCCGACGCTCAGGAACTATACGGTGATCTTCACCGATCCGGCCTGGTATAATGGCTACATCAACTCGATCACCTATGTCGCGATGAACACCGTCATCTCGATCCTGGTGGCGCTGCCGGCGGCCTATGCCTTCTCGCGCTACAGGTTCCTCGGCGACAAGCATCTGTTCTTCTGGCTGCTGACCAACCGCATGGCTCCGCCCGCCGTCTTCGCCCTGCCCTTCTTCCAGCTCTATTCCGCCTTCGGCCTGATCGATACGCATATCGCTGTGGCGCTGGCGCACTGCCTGTTCAACGTTCCCTTGGCGATCTGGATTCTCGAAGGCTTCATGTCCGGCGTGCCGAAGGAAATCGACGAGACCGCCTATATCGACGGCTATTCCTTCCCGCGCTTTTTCGTGAAGATCTTCATGCCGCTGATCGCATCCGGCATCGGCGTCGCGGCATTCTTCTGCTTCATGTTCTCGTGGGTGGAACTGCTGCTGGCGCGCACGCTGACTACGACCGACGCCAAGCCCATCGCCGCGACCATGACCCGCACCGTCTCGGCCTCGGGCATGGACTGGGGCGTGCTGGCCGCCGCCGGCGTGCTGACGCTGATACCCGGCGCGCTGGTGATCTACTTCGTCCGCAATTACATCGCCAAGGGCTTTGCCCTGGGGAGGGTTTGATGACTTCGACTCGTCGCTGGCCAATCGCTCTCGGTCTTGTTCTCCTCGCCTATCTAGCTGCAGTCCTGGCGCTTTACAGCAGCCTGCCGGTCAAGGATGGAGCCACTGACTGGTTCGCCCCGCTGATCCGTGGCGGCTGGATGGCCTGGTCGTTCCCCGGTGCGCTGTTCTTCCTCACCATCGTGGCTCTGCTCGCGCTGATGGCGGTGTGGGAATATGCCTCGCCGGGCGGCAACCCGCGCGTCGGCATTCTTCGTTTCGAGACGACAAGAGGGGATCGACTCTTCATATCGCTGCTCGGCAGCGCATTCATTCATCTCGCATGGTTGGGGCTGGTAGGCGCCAACCTGTGGTGGGCTCTTGTCTTGTCGGTTGTCTACGCCATTGGCGTATTCAAACTGGTCTAGGCAAGGATAGGGAGTGGGCGGGACGGCTGCCACCGGACCGTTTTTAGACGCAATCGCAAAACCCCAGGGAGGATCTTATGCGAAAGCACTTACTGACGACGACTGCGGCAGTGCTGCTTGCCTTTACCGGCACGGCATTTGCAGGAATGGACGAAGCCAAGACGTTCCTTGACAAGGAAGTCGGCGAACTGTCGACGCTTTCGCGCGCCGACCAGGAAAAGGAAATGCAGTGGTTCGTGGACGCTGCCAAGCCCTTCAACGGCCTGGAAATCAAGGTCGTCTCGGAAACCATCACCACGCATGAATACGAGTCCAAGGTGCTGGCGCCGGCTTTCACGGCGATCACCGGCATCAAGATCACCCATGACCTGATCGGCGAAGGCGACGTCGTCGAAAAGCTGCAGACCCAGATGCAGTCTGGCGAGAACGTCTATGACGCCTATGTCAACGATTCGGACCTGATCGGCACCCATTGGCGCTATCAGCAGGCCCGCTCGCTGACCGACTGGATGGCGAACGAAGGCAAGGACGTGACCAATCCCGGTCTCGACCTCAATGACTTCATCGGCCTGAAATTCACCACCGCACCGGACGGTGACCTGTATCAGCTGCCCGACCAGCAGTTCGCGAACCTATACTGGTTCCGCTACGATTGGTTCAACGACGAGAAGAACAAGGCCGACTTCAAGGCGAAGTACGGCTACGACCTCGGCGTTCCGGTCAACTGGTCGGCTTACGAGGACATCGCCGAGTTCTTCACCGGCCGCGAGATCGACGGCAAGAAGGTCTACGGTCACATGGACTACGGCAAGAAGGACCCGTCGCTCGGCTGGCGGTTCACCGACGCCTGGCTCTCGATGGCCGGCAACGGCGACAAGGGCCTGCCGAACGGCCTGCCGGTCGATGAATGGGGTATCAAGGTCAACGAGAAGTCCCAGCCGGTCGGCTCCTGCGTCGCACGTGGCGGCGACACCAATGGCCCGGCTTCGGTCTATGCCATCCAGAAGTACCTCGATTGGCTGAAGGCCTATGCGCCGGCTGCTGCACAGGGCATGACCTTCTCCGAATCCGGCCCGGTGCCGTCGCAGGGTGAAATCGCCCAGCAGATGTTCACCTACACCGCATTCACGGCCGACTTCGTCAAGGAAGGCCTGCCCGTGGTCAACGCGGACGGCACGCCGAAGTGGCGCTTCGCTCCGTCACCGCATGGCGTCTACTGGAAGGACGGCATGAAGCTCGGCTACCAGGACGTGGGTTCCTGGACGCTGCTCAAGTCCACGCCCGACGATCGCGCCAAGGCCGCATGGCTCTATGCGCAGTTCGTCGTGTCGAAGACCGTCGACGTCAAGAAGGCTCATGTCGGCCTGACGCTGATCCGTGAATCGACGGTTCAGCATCAGAGCTTCACGGATCGTGCGCCGAAGCTCGGCGGCCTGATCGAGTTCTACCGCTCGCCGGCCCGCGTGCAATGGTCGCCGACCGGCACCAACATCCCTGACTATCCGAAGCTGGCTCAGCTTTGGTGGCAGGCGATCGGTGATGCATCCTCGGGTGCCAAGACCGCGCAGGAAGCCATGGACTCGCTGTGCGCCGAGCAGGAAAAGGTGCTCCAGCGCCTCGAACGCGCCGGCGTCCAGGGCGATATCGGTCCGAAGCTCGCCGAGGAAACTTCGCTCGAGGACCAGAACGCCAAGGCGGTCGCCGCCGGCAATCTGGCACCGCAGCTGAAGATCGAGAACGAGAAGGACAAGCCGATGACCATCAACTACGACGAACTGGTCAAGAGCTGGCAGAAATAAGAAGAAGCGTTCTTGGACGTCTCTCCCGGCCGGGGCAGCAATGCCCCGGCTTTTTTGTGGGCGATGCCGCGGTGGCAAGACAGAGGGCAGCTCGCGACCGGCACATCCGGCGGGTACAATATTCCCGGATTGTCTCATTGCCGCAAACGGCCGGACTTGTTAGCCAATTCCAGGCAAATGGCGCGACCGGGAGGCAGGTATGCGGGTTCCGATCTATCAGGTGGATGCGTTCACCAACCGGCGGTTCGCCGGCAATCCGGCAGCCGTCATGGTGTTTCCGGATTTCCCGGATGACGCTGTCATGCAATCGATCGCGGCCGAAAACAATCTCGCCGAGACCGCCTTCCTCGTTGCCGATGGCGACGGCTATCGCCTGCGCTGGTTTACACCTGCGGTCGAGGTCCCGCTCTGCGGGCATGCGACGCTGGCGAGCTCGGCCGTTGTCATGGAGCGGCTGGAACCCGGCCGGACCGAGGTGATCTTCGAGACCGCCAGCGGCTCGCTGCCGGTGAAGCGGGTAGACTCGGGCTATGTCCTGAACTTCCCTGCCCGCCCCTCCGAACCCACCGAGCCGCCCCATGGATTGGCCGAGGCACTGGGTGCTGTGCCGCTCGAGGTCTATGTCAACCAGTTCAACTACATGGCGGTGATGGCGGACAGTGCGACGGTGCGGCTGCTGGCACCCGGCATGGCCGCCATCGTAAGCATCGGAAGGCCGGGCGTGATCGTCACGGCGCCGGGCGACGAGGGCTATGATTTCGTCAGCCGCTACTTCGCGCCGGCCAAGGGTATTCCCGAAGACCCTGTGACGGGTGCGGCGCACTGTATGCTCGCGCCCTATTGGTCGAAGCGGCTCGGCAAGACCGCGTTCCGGGCGTTTCAGGCCTCCAAGAGAGGCGGCGAAGTTATCTGCCGATTGGTTGACGACCGGGTCGATCTCGAAGGCGGCTGCGTTTTCTATCTCGAAGGACATGCCGAGATCTAATCATCGTTCGAAACGCGCGCGGTATTCCCGCGGCGTGACCCCACGCAGGCGCTTGAACTGGCGATTGAAGTTGGCAAGCGAACCATAGCCCACCTCGCCAGCGACATGAGCAATGGGCAGGCTGGTCGCGGACAGCAGCGAACACGCCTCGCCGATCCGCATGCGGATAAGGTATTCCGAAGCGGTCGTGCCGGTATGCCGGCGGAACAGGCGGTGCAGGCCGGAGCCGCTGAGCGCGGCGATATCGGCCAGGTCTTCCATGCCGATATCCGTTCGGTGGTGGCCGTGGATGTGGTGCAGCACGCGGTCGATGCGGTCGCGCCCCTCCTGTTTTGGAACAGTGCTGGCGCTCGTGCAAAGCGTGGTAGCCGTGCGATCCACCGCAAGCCGACCGAGAATCGATAGAAGGCCGAGAAGCTGATCGGCGGGTGGCAGATCAAAAAGCGCGCTGTAATCAGCACGAATGGCTTCGGACGCGGCCCGGCTGAAATGGAGGCCGCGGCCGGCGCGATCGACCATCGCGCGGATCGGCCGGAACTCCACCGAGGATTCGACGATCCTGTCGATCCACTCCTGCCGGAACCAGAAGACCAGCGCGACATGCGGCGCCTTGTCATCCAGGCGATCGACCGACGACCAGCTATGCGGCAGGTTCGGCCCGATCAGCACCAGGTCGAGATCGTCATAGGTGCCGACGTGATCGCCGATGAAGCGCTGGCCGCGCGAATTCAGCGTCAGGGTCAGCTCGAATTCCGGATGATGATGCCATTGAAACGGAATGCCGCCCTCGAGCCGCCGGTTGAGGCTGTTGAGCGATGAGTGCTCGCTGGGCGATAGTTTCTCTAGATAGGGCTTCATGCGGCCTCGATCGCATCATTGACGCCAGAATAGTATCAGTATTTGCCTTTGACGTACAACATGGCTTTTCCGCCGTCGCTATGCTGCCTGTCATCGTCATGCAAAGCCTGGGAGGGCACCATGCAACAAGCGACTTTACGCGACCACCACCCCACGACCAGCGCCACCACGCAACTGGCCGAGATCGAGAAGACGCTGCCCCTGCGCGTGCTCTCCAGCGCCGACTGGCAACACTGGATCACCAAGGGTTATGTCATCATCCGCCAGGCCGTGCCGGCCGCCAATGTCGAGCGGTTGGTCGATCTGCTGTGGCAATTCGACGAGAAGAACCCGGCCGACGCTTCGACCTGGTACGCGCCGCAACGCCGCGAGCACAAGATGAGGGAGCTCAACAACACAGGCATGCTGGAGATCTATAATCACCAGTACCTCTGGGACAATCGCATGGAAAGCCGCATCTACGATGCCTTCGTCGATATCTGGGATCGCGAGGACCTGTGGGTGACCATCGACCGCGCCAATCTCAATCCGCCGAAAAAGGTGAAGGGCAATCCGCATGGCTTCATCCACTGGGATGTCGATACCTCGATCCGGCCGCTGCCGATCGGCGTGCAGGGCGTGCTGAGCCTGAAGAAGCAGGATGGCGACGTCGGCGGCTTCCAATGCGTGCCCGGCCTGTTCTCCGGCTTCGAAGAATGGGAAAAGACCCAACCGGCCGACCGCGACCCGATGCACCCCGATATGACCGGCCAGACCGTGGTCAATATCGACATGGAGCCGGGCGACCTGCTGATCTTCAACTCGCTGCTGGCCCACGGCGTGCGGCCGAACCATTCGGGAGACCGCGTGCGCATGGCGCAGTACATTTCCATGCATCCCGCCGAATGGGAAAACCGCGCCGAGCGCGAGGAGCGCATCAGGCTGTGGCGCGAACTCGACCACCCGCAGCGCGATGCCTTTCCCGGCGATCCGCGCGATTGGGAAAAGAAGCATGCGACGACGGCGGAACTGACGCCGCTGGGCGAGAAGTTGCTGGGGTTGAAAAGGTGGTGACTTTCAGTTGAAGCAGCCTCGAAAATCCAGCAAGTTGTACCAAGCAACATTGCGGAGGCTAAAGTGTTAGAACTGAGGACGCGAGAGGATCTGCAACGGCTAATCGATGAGCGACTGCCTGAAAGTATCAGCCTTGACTATAAGGCGACGGCTGCCTTGGCAAAGACCAATGAAAAGCGCAAGGAGCTAACAAAAGATGTGTCTGCCTTCGCCAATTCCGCAGGGGGGCAGATTGTCTATGGGATTGTCGAGCAAGACCAAGTTCCACTCTCGATCGATGAAAGCCTTGATCGTAGTGAAATAACGCCGGAATGGATTGAGCAGGTTCTTACAACGAGTGTCTCGCCAAGGATAGAGGGCCTAAAAATAGCAATGGTACCGTTGAATGAACGAAATGTTGCATACGTCATCAGCATACCGCAGGCCGTAAATCGAGCACCACATCAAGCCATCGATAAACGATATTACAGACGACATAATTTCATGAGCGTCCCTATGGAAGATCATGAAATTCGTGATGTGTTCAGACGCTCGTCTACGCCTGAACCTTATCTAAATTTCTCTATCCAAGGTGGAGTACAAGATGTCGTCTTCAAAGACGACGAGAAGGGCAGGCCCAATGAACTGTCGGAGCCTATTGAGATATCTAGCACTATCGGCAATCGCTCAAACGCACCTGCAGTATGGCTCGTCTGCAGAAGTTTGGTGTCTAAATTCTTAACGATAAGCCAACACAAATTCGACGCGATCTCTGACGGGAGCGTTAACGATGAACCTCTCAGTATTTGCCTGAAGAAAGTTGGAGGAATGAGTCACTTTCCAATATTTCGAGAAGCAAGCTTCGCCCATGAAAGATTTAGTATTCGTGTACCTATAGAAATGGCAAAAGAAGACCGACAATTTACTTTAGGTTATCATATTGCGACTCCCGGTTACTCTGGCGGCTTTCTAGGAAAACTCAAGCTAGAAGGGCGAAAGCTGACGATCTTAGAGACTGAAAATCCCATGCCGGTCACCTTCGAATAACTCCTAGCAGACGTTTCGGATATTCTCGATTTCATCCCTTAAAGAGATACTCTTCCCGCGACCGTTCCTTCATCTCGATCGAGAACCCCGGCATGACAGGCGGCATGTAGGCTGCGTTCTGGATATTGCAGGGGTCGAGGAAGTGCTCGTGCAGGTGATCGACGAACTCGATCACCCTGCCCTCGATCGTGCCCGACACGGCGATGTAGTCGATCATCGACAGATGCTGGACATATTCGCACAAGCCCACGCCACCGGCATGCGGCCAGACCGGCAGGCCGTATTTCGCCGCCATCAGCAGCACGGCGAGCACCTCGTTCAAGCCGCCCATTCGGCAGGCGTCGATCTGGACGATGTCGATGGCGCCGCCCGCGATCATCTGCTTGAAGATGATGCGGTTCTGGCACATTTCGCCGGTCGCGACCTTGACCGGGGCGATCTGTTCGCGGATCGCCTTGTGGCCGAAGACGTCGTCGGGGCTGGTCGGCTCCTCGATGAAGAATGGCTTTGAGAAGGCGAGTTGCTTGACCCAATCCACCGCCTGGCCGACTTCCCAGACCTGGTTGGCGTCGATCATCAGGTAGCGATCCGGGCCGATCACCTCGCGGGCAATGCGCAGGCGGCGGATGTCGTCCTCCAGATCGCGACCAACCTTCATCTTGATATGGTTGAAGCCGGCATCGATCGCCTCGTGGCACAGGCGGCGCAGCTTGTCGTCGTCATAGCCGAGCCAGCCGGCGGAGGTCGTGTAGCAGGGATAGCCCTTGGCCTCGAGTTTCGCGATACGCTCGGCCTTGCCGGGTTCGGCCTTCTTCAGGATATCAAGTGCCTCGTCGCGGGTGATGGCATCGGTGAGGTAGCGGAAATCGACGATATCGACGATCTCCTCCGCGCTCATGTCGGCAACCAGCCGCCAGACCGGCTTGCCTGATTGCTTCGCCAAGAGATCCCATACCGCATTGACCACCGCGCCGGTGGCGAGGTGGATGGCGCCCTTATCAGGCCCGATCCAGCGGAGCTGGCTGTCGCTGGTCACATGGCGCCAGAAGCGGGCCGGGCTTTCCCTGACCCAATCGAGATCGAGGCCGACGACGAGGTGGCGCATCGCCTCGATTGCGGCGCAGCAGATCTCGTTGCCGCGGCCGATGGTGAAAGTCAGCCCGTGACCCTCCAGCCCGGGGTGGTCCGTGCCGAGAATGACATAGGCAGCGGAATAATCCGGATCCGGGTTCATCGCGTCGGAGCCATCGAGGCTCTGGGACGTGGGGAAGCGGAGGTCCAGCGTCTGGAGACTGGTAATCTGGGTCACGGTCACTCTTTCGTCAGTGTCGGCTTACTTGTCCTGCACGAATGTCTGCTTCTGCGTGCCGAGGCCCTCGATGCCGAGTTCGACCACGTCTCCGTGCTTCAGGAAGCGCGGCGGCTTGAGGCCCATGCCGACGCCCGGCGGCGTGCCGGTGGAGATCACATCGCCCGGATGCAGGCTCATGAACTGGCTGAGATAGGAGACGAGGTATTTCACGCCATAGACCATGGTCGAGGACGAGCCGTCCTGCATTTGTTGGCCGTTGACCTTCAGCCACATCTTGAGGTTCTGCGGATCGGGGATTTCATCCCTCGTCACCAGCCATGGGCCGATCGGGCCGAACGTGTCGCAGGACTTGCCCTTGGTCCACTGGCCGGAGCGCTCGGTCTGCAAGGCGCGTTCGGAGACGTCGTCGCAGACGGTGTAGCCCGCGACATAGTCGAGTGCTTCGTCTTCCGAGACGTATTTCGCGGTCTTGCCGATGATGACGGCGAGTTCGACTTCCCAGTCGGTCTTTTGCGAACCGCGTGGGATCAGCACATTGTCGTTGGGGCCGACGATGGCCGACGTGGCCTTCATGAAGATGATCGGCTCCGGCGGCACGGTGGCGCCGGTCTCGGCGGCGTGGTCGGAATAGTTGAGCCCGATGCAGATGAATTTGCCGGTGCCGGCGACGCAAGCGCCGATGCGGGTGGAGGCATCCACCACGGGCAGCGAATTGACGTCGATGGCGGCAATCTTCTTCAACCCCTCAGGCGAAATCGCAGCACCGCCGATGTCGGCGACATGGGCCGAGAGATCACGGATCGTACCATCGGCCGCCTGGATCGCAGGCTTTTCGGCGCCGGGCGCGCCAACTCGCATCAGTTTCATTTTATGTCCTCTCTTGGAATTGTCTGATCAGATCGTCCAGCCGCCATCGATGGCATAGGCCTGGCCGCTCGTGTAGGTGGCGCCGGCGAGATAGAGCGCAAGATCGGCGATCTCTTCCGGCGTGCCGAGCCGGCCCATCGGCTGACGGGCGATGAAGGCGGCGCGGGCGGCATCGTAATCGCCCTGCGCGCGCATGCGCTCCTGCAGCGACGGGCTCTCG
This sequence comes from Rhizobium sp. TH2, assembly GCF_024707525.1. Classification (NCBI taxonomy): domain Bacteria; kingdom Pseudomonadati; phylum Pseudomonadota; class Alphaproteobacteria; order Hyphomicrobiales; family Rhizobiaceae; genus Rhizobium; species Rhizobium sp. TH2. Next base: position 3,921,008 of record NZ_CP062231.1, read on the forward strand.
ACCGTGCCGGGGCAGATGGCGTTGACGCGGATGCCGCGCGTGACATAGTCGGCGGCGACGGACTTGGTCAGCCCGATGACGGCGGCCTTGGAGACGCCATAGGCGAAGCGGTTCGGCACGCCCTTGATCGAGGAGGCGACCGAAGCGATGTTGACGATGGCGCCATCGTTGCGCTCCAGCATGCCGGGCAACACGGCGCGGATGGTGCGGATCATTGATTTCAGGTTGAGATCAAGCGCGAAATCGAGATCCTCGTCCTTCATTTCGAGGATCGAGCCATTGTGGACGACGCCCGCCGAATTAACCAGCACATCGACCTGCCCGACCTCGGCGACCAGCGCCTTGACGGCGGCGTCGTCGAGCACGTTGAGCTTGGCGGTGACGATGCCGTTCTGGCCGTCGATCTCGCGCAGCACGGTCTCGTTGATATCAGTCGCCATGACCTTGGCGCCGGCGGCGGCGAAGGCCAGTGCAACCGCGCGGCCGATGCCCTGCGCGGCGGCGGTGACCAGCACCGATTTGCCCGTGAAATCCATTGTCGTTCCTTCCTTATTCATCTCTGCCGGCTTCATCTTGGGAAGTCGGAGCTTACCTTGTCCGGATCAGTCGGAGTGGAAGACTTCTTCCATTCCGGCCCACCACTCACCTTCTTTCCGAGTCTCGAACGGCTTCTGGAGGGGACCGCAAACGGCCCACCATTCCTGGGTCTTGGGGTGTGCCGCCATCTTTTTCTGGTCGGCTTCGAAATCATCGCCGACATACTCGAAATAGGAGAACATCAGGTTCTCCGGTTCCTTGAGATAGATCGAGTAATTGCGGATGCCGCACTCTGTGATCATCTCGAGCACCTCGGGCCAGACGGCCGCGTGTAGCCGCTTGTATTCCTCGATCTTGTCGGCGTTGATGCCGATCACCGATCCCATCCGTTGCATGGTCTACTCCTTGAAGATCACGGTGTCGAATTCGGGGATCGAGCGGCGTTTTACCTGGTCCCAGTCCCAATCGATGCCAATGCCGGGCTCCTCGGGCGCCAGCGCGTGACCGTTCTCGATCCGCATCTTAGCGCCGGTGATCTCGTCGAGCTGGGGAATGTATTCGACATACTTGCCGTTTTGAACCGCGCATGTGAGGCTGACATGCAGTTCCATGAGAAAATGCGGGCAGACCGGGATGTCGAAAGCTTCCGCTGCATGGGCGACCTTGAGCCACGGCGTGATGCCGCCGATGCGGCCGACATCGACCTGCACGATCGAGCAGGCGCCCTTCTGCATATATTCGCGGAAATGGCGGATGGAATAAAGCGATTCACCAACGGCGATGGGCGTGGCGGTGCTGGCTGAGAGCCTTGTGTGGCCGTCGATATCGTCAGCGGCGAGCGGCTCCTCGATCCAGGCGAGGTCGACCTCGCGGAGACGGTCGGCGCGGCGGATCGCCTCGTCCAAGCGAAAACCCTGGTTGGCGTCGGTCATGATCTCGTAGCCCGGGCCGACCGCCTTTCGGACGGCTTCGAGGCGCGCGAGATCTTCCGAGCCATGCGGCTTGCCGATCTTGACCTTGGATCCGGTGAAACCCTGGGCTTGCGCGGCAAGCGCATCATCGACCAGCGCCTGCGTCTCGATATGCAGCCAGCCGCCCTCGGTCGTATAGAGCGGGCAGCGATCCCTGGCACCGCCGGCGAGCTTCCAGAGCGGCAGGCCTTGCTTCTTCGCGCGGAGATCCCAGAGCGCGGTATCGATGGCGGCGATCGCGATTGCCGTGATCGCGCCGATCGTCGTGGCATGAGTGAAGAATTCGAGATCGTGCCAGATCGCCTCGATGCGGTCGGCGTCCTGGCCGATGACGCGGGGGGCGAGATGATCCCTGAGCAGCCGCATGACCGACGAGCCGCCGGTGCCGATCGTGTAGGAATAGCCGGTGCCGGTGGCGCCGTCGCTATCGGTAATCGTGACGATGGGCGTTTCCTGGCTGACGAAACTCTGGATGGCATCCGTGCGCTTCACCTTCGGCACGAGATCGACCATACGGAGCTCGATTTTTTCGATCTTCGCCATTTCTCACTCCCAGGCGCGCCGCTCCATCCACGGCAAGACGAAGTCTTAGTCAGCTTGCCGCGCCAGCGCAACGGCGGCGGCATTGTTTTCAATTGCCTATCAATGATACATTCATATATAAAGCATTTATTCAAATATAGTCAAGTGCCGCGTTGCCTGCTGTGAACTTTGCGTATATGAATTTGAAAATTCATTAGGGGGATGAAGCGTGACGCCGGACGACGACAAATATCGCGCGCCCGCGCTCGACAAAGGCCTCGACATCCTCGAGCTTCTCGCCGGCATCGATGGCGGCCTGACCCAGGCGGAAATCGCCAAGCGCATGGGTCGCAACGCCAACGAATTCTACCGCATGCTCGACCGTCTGGTCCGGCGCGGCTATGTCACCCGGCTCGACGGCGACCGCTATTCGCTGACGCTGAAACTCTTCGGCCTGGCACAATTGCATGCGCCGGTGCGGCGGCTTGCCTCCTATGCCACGCCGCTGATGCGAGGATTGGCCGAAGAGAGCCGGCAGGCCAACCATGTCGTGGTGTTCGACCGGGGGGCGGCTGTAGTGGTCGCGCAGCAGGAGGCGCCGGGTTATTTCGGCATTTCGCTGCGTGTCGGCGCGCATATGGGCCTGTTCAACACCGGCTCCGGCCATGTGCTGCTCGCCTTCCGCCCTCGGGATGAGCGGGCGATGATGATCCGCGAATATGAGAGTGCAAACGAAGGGCCTGCTGGGCAAACGCCGGAATTCTTCGCGCGGCTCGACCAGATCCGGGATCGGGGCTATGAGATGATGCCGAGCGCCCAGACAGCCGGCGTGGTCAACCTCTCCGTGCCGATCATGGGTGCGGATGGCAATGCCATCGCCGCGCTGACCATTCCTTATATCACGCTGATCAATCTACCGGCTGCGCCTGACATTTCCGCGACGATCCAGTTGCTGCAGAAGACTGGAAGGCAACTGTCGGAACTGGCGGGCCATGAACTGGCGGCCTGAAATTTCCACGTGAATATTGCATTTTTATTTGAATGGCCGGCTGCCACGTGCCAGCATCAGGTCACTAGGAATAGGAGGAATACCGATGATCGTCGATACACATCTGCATATCGTGGACCAGAACGCGCTCAGCTATCCATGGCTGGCCGGCGCCGGCGCGCTCAACCGCAATTCCTCCTATGATGAATATGCGAGCGAGGCGAAGAAGCTGGGCATTATCGCATCGATGCATATGGAAGTGGATGTAGCCGAGAGCGATATCGAGAAAGAAACGGCTTACGTGACCGGGATCGCCGCGCGGCCAGGCAGCATGCTCGTCGGCGCCATCGCCGCCTGCCGGCCGGAAAACAAGGACTTCCCAGCCTACCTCGAACGCACCCTGGAGAAGAAGCGCGTCAAGGGCTTCCGCCGCATCCTGCATGAATCGCCGGATGAACTCTCCGTGCAGCCGCTGTTTCGTGAGAACCTCTCGCGCCTGGCGGGCACGGGCCTCACCTTCGATCTCTGCGTCCTGCCGCGCCAGCACGAAAAGGCGATTGCGCTGATCGATCTCAATCCTGATATCCAGTTCATCCTCGACCATTGCGGCGTGCCCAACATCAAGGGCGATGAATATGCCGGCTGGGCGAAGACCATGACCGAAATCGCCAAGCGCCCCAACGTGGTCGGCAAACTCTCCGGCATCGTCGCCTATACCGATACCGCCAACTGGACGCTCGAAACCATCCGCCCCTATGCGGAACATACGATTTCAAGCTTCGGCTTCGACCGCATGGTCTGGGGCAGCGACTGGCCGGTCTGTACGCTTGCCGGCAGCCTCTCGACCTGGGTCGGCGCGACCTACGCGCTGCTGGAGGGGGTGAGCAAAGAGGAGAAGGCAAAGCTGCTGAGTGGCAATGCGATCAAGCTGTGGGGGCTAAAAATCTGAAGAAGAATGAACGGCGATCGCCGGGGCTCAACCGGCCGATAGACGAACTAAGCATTTTGCCATGAATACCAGCTCGCACCACAGGGAATACCATGCCGACAATTACCGATGACCGTACCACGACGCAGACCGTTGCCGGAACGACTGGATTAACGCTTACGCGCAAGGGCAGTATCAAAATCAATGGTTCAGATGACAACGTGTTTGGCATTTCAGTGGCAACTGGCGCCACTGGCAATAATGTCATCGTAAACGGTCTCATCCATGCGACGAATTCGGAAGGCGGGACAGCCGTCGGCATTTGGTCCGGCGGCGATAATTTCAGGCTCAACATTGGAAAGTCTGGAGAAGTTCAAGGTAACGACGGTATTGTCACGAATGAAAAGACCTACATTTTGAATTCCGGCCATATCATCGGGTTGGACGGCGACGGCGTTGTTGCCAATGGCTTTGTCAAGCTCGAGAACGACGGGTCTATTCGTGGAGTTCATGCGGTAAGTTTGGCCCATAAAGCGAACGTCTATAATTATGGTGACATAACAGGAAGCGATATCGGAATTCTGGGCTCTAATAGTTATCGCCATGCGATCGAAAATGAAGGCACGATCAAGGGCATGGGCTCGGCGGCAATTCAAACGGGCATCGGCGATGATCGCATACGCAACGCCGGAAAGATCATCGGCGACATCTCGACGGGAGACGGCGAAGACAGGATCCATATTTTCAAAGGGTCCATACAAGGCAACATCATCACGGGCGCTGGGGATGATAGGCTCATCATCAACAGCAACAAATTCACACTTATAGAAGAAAACGGAGGCGGCTTCGAGGAGGTCTACTCAAAGGTGAGCTATGCCCTGCCAGACTATGTCGAAACCCTCCGTTTGCTTGGAGCGAAGAACATCAACGCCACCGGCAGCGAAAATGGGAACAACTACATTTACGGCAACAGGGGCGACAATGTCCTCAATGGGCTCGGCGGTCACAACGAGCTTTTCGGGTTGGGTGGCACAGATACGCTGATTGGTGGAGACGACTACGACCTGTTCGGTATCGGTAAGTTCTATGGTCGCGATACAGTCGAAAATTATCAGGACGGCACGGACCAGATCGACATTAAGTATATAGGCTCGGACAATTTCGAAGAGCTGAAATCGCACATCAAGGATCATGGCAACGACACATGGATAGAATTCAACAATAACGTATTGATCTTGAAGGGTGTCGATCACAACGTGCTCGATGAAAGCGACTTTCTGTTCGACTATTGATGCCGCCCTGATGCGCCTCTCTACTCCGCTTCCCTATAAATCGCCGCCGCGTAAAGCTCATCCTGCGATCGCGCCTTCCGGATCATCTGTTGCACCGCCGGATTGCGAAGCTGACGGGAAATGGCGGCCAGGCAGGTCAGCTTTTCGGTGTTCTTCTCGGGAGGATTGAAGAAAAGGCAGACGATATCGACCGGCAGGTCGTCGATCGCTTCGAAATCGACGGGCTGCGTGAGGCTCGCGAGCAGGATGAAAGGCGCGTTTATCTCGGTCAGCGACGCATGCGGCATGGCGATGCCGCCGCCGGTGCCGGTGGAACCCAGAGCTTCGCGGGCGAGCAGCCGGGAGAGCAGCATATTGGGATCAAGCTGCAGCTCTTCTGCCGCGCGGGTGCAAAGCGTCGTCAGAAGCTCTCGCTTCGTTCTTGCCGAAAGCCCCGCCAGCATGTGCTCGGGGCGGAATAGTTTGTCGATTTTCATGGATATTCTCTTGGATTAAGCCTGCTCGCCTTCGCGCAGCCGGTAGCCGACGCCGGTCTCGGTCAGCAGGTATTCCGGCTGGTCCGGATGCTTCTCGATTTTCTGGCGAAGCTGGCGCATGTAAACGCGGAGATACTGGACATCGGTGGAGCCGTTCCAAACCTGGTCGAGCAGGTAGCGGTGGGTCAGCACCTTGCCGGCATGCTGGACCATGACGCGGAGGATGTCATATTCCTTGGGCGAGAGCTTGATGTCCTTGTCGCCGATGCGGACGATCCGTTTCACCAGATCGACCGAGAGATCGCCCGTGCGGAATACCGGTCGCTCGCCCTGCTGCGCGAGCCGGTGGCGAAGTGCCACGCGGATGCGGGCGCCGAGCTCGTTCATGCCGAACGGCTTGGTGACATAATCGTCGGCGCCGAGTTCCAGAGCCTCGACGATTCCCTTCTCGTCCGTGCGGCTGGAGAGAATGATGATGGGCAATTCCAGCGCTTCGCTTCGCCACTGCCGCAAAGCATCATGCCCGCTGATGCCGGGCAGGCCGAGATCGAGCAGGATGAGATCGGGCATGTCCTTGGCCATTTCCTCGATCGCGAATTTCACGCTCGGCGCCTCGATCACCTGATAGCCCTGGGCCGTCAGGCCGACGCGCAGCAGCTTGCGGATCGGCGGTTCGTCATCGACCACCAGGATTTTCACTGACGTCGTCGTCATTCAAGGTCTCCAATATCCGTCTGTCCTATCGGCACCGGCAGCGTGATCGTGAAGACCGCCCCTCGCCCGCCGGGCCTGTTGCCGGCGGCAATCCTGCCGCCCATCGCCTCGGTGAAGCCGCGCGATATCGACAGGCCCAATCCCGTGCCGGCGCGCACCGTGTCGCCCTTGCGCACTCGGTAGAAACTGTCGAAGACCCGCTCCAGGTCCTCTGGTGGAATGCCGGGCCCCTCGTCCGTGATTTCCAATATGACGGATTGGCTCTCGCCGCGCGCAGCTATGTGGATCGTCGTGTCCTCGGGCGCATATTTGGCGGCATTGTCGATGAGATTGAACAGCACCTGCTCGAACAGCACCGGATCCACCCGTACCATCGGCAGGTCCGATGGCACATCCATCTCGGTACGATGATGCGCCGTGATCTTGGCAGCCCGGCCGAGCGCGGTGCCGACGATGTCGCCGACATAATGCAGCGCGGAGTTCGGCTGCATGGCGCCGGATTCGATGCGGGTCATGTCCAGTAGATTGACGATGAACCGGTTGAGACGCTCGGATTCATCGACAACGGTGCCGATCAGTTCCAGTTGCGCATCCTTGTCGAGAACCTCGGCATATTCGCGCATCGTGCCGGCGGCACCGAGGATCGCCGCGAGCGGCGTCTTCAGGTCGTGCGAGATCGAGGTCAGGAGCGCGGTGCGCAGCCTGTCGGTCTCGACCGCGAGCTTGGCCTTGTCCTCATCCGCGACGAGTTGGACGCGCTCGATAGCTATCGCCGCTTGATCAGAGAGCGCTTCCAACAGCCGTTGCTGGTCGGTGTTGAGCAGCGGTCCCTGCCGGTCGTTGTCGAGCCCGATCACGCCCACCGCCTTGCGGCTGGTGCGGAGCGGCAGATAAAGCCGCTTTGCGCCCGGCAGCGTATCGGCCGCCCGGCCGGCGGGGCGATTGTGCTCCCAGGCCCAGCGCGCCGCGGCGATATCGGCATCGACCAGCGTATCGTCCGGCGGATAGCCGGCGCGCACGACGATCGTATCGTCTTGCGGCAGAAGGATCACGACGCGCAGTTTCAGCATCGACGCGATCTGGAAAGCGGTTGCCCACAGCACGTCGTCCAGCGTGCCGGTGCCGGCAAGTTTCTTGGAGAAGAGATAAAGATCTTCCGCCGTCCGCGCGCGCTGCCGGGCGGCAGCGGCCTGTCTCTGCACCGCGGCCGTGAGGTTGCTGGCGATCACCGCGACCAGGAGAAAGAAGGCCAGTGCCACGATGCTCTCGGGATCGCGGACAGTGAACGTATAGCGTGGCTCGAGGAAGAAGAAATTGAAGCAGAGTGCGCCGAGAACGCTGGCGAAAAGCCCCGGCCAGAGCCCCGAACGCACGGCCGTCGCCAGCACCGCCATCAGGAACACGAGCGCCAGATTCTGGACGTCGAGGATCTCGTCGAGCAGGACGCCGGCGCCGAGCGCGAGCGCCACGAGAAGAGCGCCGACAGCGAACGGCATGAACCGGAACTGGCTCGGCAGCGGCGCCGCTTCGACGCCGCGCCGTGGTTCATTCTCCTCGCGCCGGGTGGAAATCACATGCACGCTGATCTCGCCGGCATAACGGATCAGCGCATGCGTGACCGAGCCCTGCACCAGTTCGCGCCACAGCGGTTTCTTCGGCTTGCCGACGATGATCTGGGTATAGTTGTTGGCGGTCGCGTATTGAATGATATCGGCCGCCACGTTCTGGCCGGGCAGGATGACCGCCTCGCCGCCCAGTTGCTCCGCCAGCCGCATGCTCGCGGCCAGTCGGTCCTTGTCGGCCTCGCTTATCGCTGCGAGCCGGGGCGTCTCGATGGACAGCACCGCCCAAGGCGCGCGCAGGCGGTCGGCGAGCCGCTTGGCCTGCCGCACCAGCGCCGAGCCATTCTCCCCGTGATCGATGCAGACCAGCACCCGGTCTCCCGCCGGCCACGGCCCGGAGATCGCATGCGCCTGCATGTGGTTGAGCAACTGGTCATCGACGCGCTGGGCCGTGCGGCGCAGTGCCAGTTCGCGCAGCGCCGTCAGGTTGCCGGGCGAGAAGTAGTTATCGACGGCGCGCTCGGCGGTTTTCGGGATATAGACCTTGCCGTCCCTGAGCCTCTTGATCAGGTCGTCCGGCGTGATGTCGATGATCTCGATGTCGTCGGCGCGGTCGATGATCGAATCGGGCACCGTTTCGCGGACGGTGATGCGGGTGATCTGCGCCACCACATCATTGAGGCTCTCGACATGCTGGATGTTGAGCGTCGAATAGACATCGATGCCCTGGGCCAGCAGTTCCTGCACATCGAGATAGCGCTTCGGATGGCGGCTGCCCGGCGCATTGGTATGGGCCAGTTCATCGACCAGCACCAGGCCGGGGCGGCGCGCGAGAATGGCGTCGATATCCATCTCTTCCAGGCCGCGGCCCTTATAGTCCACTATCCGGCGCGGCACGACTTCGAGCCCCTCGACCAGCGCCTGGGTTTCGCGCCGACCGTGCGTCTCGACGATGCCGACCACCACATCCACGCCATCGGCCTTGCGGGCATGGCCGGACAGCAGCATTTCATAGGTCTTGCCGACGCCGGGCGCCGCTCCAAGAAAGATCTTGAAGCGGCCACGTGTTTCCCGTTCGGCATGTTCGAGCAAGGCGTCCGGATTGGGCCTGGTACCTTGCTCACTTCTATCGTCAGGCATGCGTCAATTCCCGTCGCGCATTCACACCAATCAGCTGGACGCCAATGAATCCAGCGCGATGTTGAGCTTGAGCACGTTTACCACAGATTCCCCGAACAGGCCGACCTCCCGGCCTTCGACATGCTGCTCGACCAGCGTGCGGAGCTTTGCCTCGTCCACGCCGCGCGCCTTGGCGATGCGCGGCAACTGGAAATAGGCTGCTTCCGGCGAGATGTGCGGGTCGAGGCCGCTGCCCGACGTGGTCACGAGGTCCATCGGCACCGGCGCGGTGGGGTTCTCGGCCCTCAGCTTCTCGATGTCGGCTTTCATCCGGTCGAGCAATTTCGGGTTGTTCGGGGCGAGGTTGCTGCCGCTTGAGCTTGCGGCATTGTAGCCGTCGCCGGCGGCCGAGGGACGGCCGTGGAAATACTTGTCCGAGGCGAACATCTGGCCGATCAGTTGTGAGCCGATCACCTTGCCGTCCTTCTCGATCAGGCTGCCATTGGCTTGGGTTGGAAAGATCGCCTGCGACAGGCCGGTCATGGCGAGCGGATAGGCGAGTCCGAGGAAGGCGGTGAAGAAGACGATCATAACGATCGCGGGTCTGAGTTGTTTCAACATGGTTCGAGTTCCTTATGCGAGACCGATTGTGGTGATCACGAGGTCGATCGCCTTGATGCCGATAAACGGGACGACGATGCCGCCGAGGCCGTAGATCAGCAGGTTGCGGCGGAGCAGCGCACCGGCGCCGACCGCCTGGTAGCGGACACCCTTCAGCGACAGCGGGATGAGTGCCACGATGATCAGCGCGTTGAAGATGATCGCCGAGAGGATGGCGCTTTGCGGCGTGGCGAGGCCCATGACGTTGAGCGCGCCAAGCTGCGGATAGAAGGCCAGGAACATCGCCGGGATGATGGCGAAATACTTGGCGATGTCGTTGGCGATCGAGAAGGTGGTCAGCGCGCCGCGTGTCATCAGCAATTGCTTGCCGATCTCGACGATCTCGATGAGCTTGGTCGGATCGGAGTCGAGATCGACCATGTTGCCGGCTTCGCGTGCCGCCACCGTGCCGGTGTTCATCGCCACGCCGACATCGGCCTGGGCGAGCGCCGGCGCATCGTTGGTGCCGTCGCCGCACATGGCGACCAGCTTGCCCTTGGCCTGCTCCTCGCGGATCAGCGTGAGCTTGTTCTCCGGCGTCGCCTGGGCAAGGAAATCATCGACGCCGGCTTCGGCGGCGATCGCGGCGGCCGTCATCGGGTTGTCGCCGGTGATCATCACCGTGCGGATGCCCATGCGGCGAAGTTCGGCAAAGCGCTCGCGGATACCGCCCTTGACGATGTCCTTGAGCTGGACAATGCCGAGCAGCCGGCCATCACGGGCGACAGCCAAGGGCGTGCCACCGGATTTCGCGATCTCGTCGCTGATCGACTGCGCCTCGCGGATCGTCTGCGGATCCGTCGTATTCGCGTGCGACGTGGCGAGATAGTTCAGCACCGCGTCCACAGCACCCTTGCGCACAGAGGAACCCTCGAGATCGACGCCGCTCATGCGGCTCTGGGCCGTGAACGGCACGAAGGTTGCCTGCAGCGCGCCCATATCACGGGCGCGGATGCCATATTTCTCCTTGGCGAGCACGACGATCGAGCGGCCTTCCGGCGTTTCGTCCGCAAGCGAGGCAAGCTGCGAGGCATCCGCGAGTTCCTGTTCGGTCACGCCACGCACCGCCCGGAAGCTCGTCGCCTGGCGGTTGCCGAGGGTGATCGTGCCTGTTTTGTCGAGCAGCAGCGTATCGACGTCGCCTGCAGCTTCCACCGCGCGGCCGGACATGGCAAGCACGTTGAAGCGAACCAGGCGATCCATGCCGGCAATGCCGATGGCAGAGAGAAGCGCGCCGATCGTCGTCGGGATCAGCGTTACGAACAACGCGACGAGCACGATGATCGGGATCGAGCCGCCGGCATAGCTGGCGAAGCTCGGTATGGTGGCCGTCGCGAGCACGAAGATCAGCGTCATGCCGGCGAGCAGGATATTGAGCGCGATCTCGTTCGGCGTCTTCTGGCGTTCGGCGCCTTCGACCAGCGCGATCATCCGGTCGATGAAGGTCGAGCCGGCAGCAGCCGTGATCCGCACGCGGATCCAGTCCGACAGCACCTGGGTGCCGCCGGTGACGGCCGAGCGGTCGCCGCCCGATTCACGGATCACGGGGGCGGATTCGCCGGTGATCGCCGCTTCGTTGACCGAGGCGATGCCTTCGATCACCTCGCCATCGGACGGGATGATGTCGCCGGCTTCGACGATCACGACATCGCCGACCTTGAGGCCGGTGCCGGGCACCATCCTATACTGCGTGCGATCATGGCCGGTCAGCAGCTTGGCCTGGGTTTCGGTGCGCGCCCGGCGAAGTGAATCCGCCTGCGCCTTGCCCCGTCCCTCGGCCACGGCCTCGGCGAAATTCGCAAAGAGCACCGTGAACCACAGCCAGATGTTGATCTGAAACGAAAATGCCAGATCGGGCCCGCCGGTCGCGAGATCCTTGAGGAAGAGAACCGTGGTCAGCGTGGAGACGACCGCTACCACGAACATGACGGGATTTTTCGCCAATGTGCGAGGGTCTAGTTTCTTGAACGCACCACCTATGGCGGGCACGAGGATGTGGGCATCGAAAATGCTCGCGGATTTGAGATTGCTCATAGTCTTGAGACTCCGGGAATTAGAATGTCTGTCCGAGCGCCGTGGCGAGATGCTCGACGATCGGACCGACGGCGAGCGCCGGGAAGAAGGTGAGGCCGCCGACGATCAGGATCACGCCGAAGAGCAGGCCGACGAACAGCGTGCCATCGGTCGGGAAGGTGCCTGATGAAGCGGGCACGGTCTTCTTCGCGGCGAGCGAGCCTGCAATGGCGAGTGCCGGAATGATCACCAGGAACCGGCCCATGAACATCGCGATGCCGAGCGTGACGTTGTACCAGGGCGTGTTGCCGGTCAGGCCGCCAAAGGCGGAACCGTTGTTGGCCGCGGCCGACGTATAGGCATAGAGGATTTCGGAGAACCCTCTCGGGCCGGGATTGGCGATCGATGCGACGGCCGAGGGCATGACGACGCTGATCGCGGTGAAGGTGAGCATGGCGAGCGGCAGGCAGAGCACTGCGAGCATGGCCATCTTCACCTCCTTCGCCTCGATCTTCTTGCCGAGATATTCCGGCGTGCGGCCGACCATCAGGCCGGCGACGAAGACTGTGATCACGACGAACATCACGATGCCATAGAAGCCCGCGCCGACGCCGCCGATGATGACTTCGCCGAGTTGCATGTTGATGAGCGGGATCATGCCGCCGAGTGCGGTGAAACTGTCATGCATGGCATTGACCGCGCCGCAGGATGCGGCGGTGGTGATGACGGCGAACAGCGAAGAGAGCACGATGCCGAAGCGGACTTCCTTGCCTTCCATGTTGGCACCATCGATACCGAGAGCGTGAACCAGCGGATTGCCCGCAGCTTCCGCCCAGTAGGTGACGACGACGCCGGCGACGAAGAGCAGACCCATCGTGGCGAAGATCGCCCAGCCCTGCTTCTGGTTGCCGACCATGCGGCCGAAAACGTTGGTCAATGCCGCACCGATCGCGAAGATCGAAACCATCTGGATGAGGTTCGAGATCGCATCGGGATTTTCGAAGGGATGGGCGGAATTGGCATTGAAGAAGCCGCCGCCATTGGTGCCGAGCATCTTGATGGCGAGCTGCGAGGCGACCGGGCCGACCGCGATGGTCTGCTGAGCGCCTTCAAGCGTGGTGGCATTGATGTAAGCACCGAGGGTCTGGGGCACGCCGAGATAGACATAGACCAGCGTCAGCACGATTGAGAGCGGCAGCAGGACATAGAGATTGGCGCGGGTCATATCGACCCAGAAATTGCCCACCGATTTGCCCGATGCCCTGGAGAAGCCGCGGATCAGCGCGATCGAGATCGCGATGCCGGTCGCTGCGGACAGGAAGTTCTGTACCGTGAGGCCCATCATCTGCACCAGGTAGGACATGGTGCTTTCGCCGCCATAGTTCTGCCAGTTGGTGTTGGTGACGAAGCTGATCGCGGTGTTGAATGTGAGCTCGGGTGGCACCGCCACCATGCCGGCCGGGTTGAGCGGAAGCGCTCCCTGCAGCCGCATCATGAGATAGAGCAGGATGAAGCCGGCGAGATTGAAGAGCAGCATCGCCACGGCATAGGCTGTCCAATGCTGCTCGTCCTTCTCATTTGCCCCGGCGAGCTTGTAGATGAGCCTCTCGAAGGGCGAGAGGATGGGCGACAGAAATGTCCGTTCGCCTGTGAAGACGCGCGTCATGTAGAAGCCGAGCGGTTTGACGAGGGCAATGACGATCCCGCAGAAAATAAGGATCTGTATCCATCCGTTGAGGTTCATGTTGGTTGCTTTCGAAATTTGACAGGCGGCTCAGAAGCGTTCGGGACGCACGAGCGCATAGGTCAGGTAAACGAGCAGGAAGAGCGTCGTCGCGCCTGCGAGCATGTAGTCGATCAGCATTCCCGCCTCCTCAAATGTCGTTGCAGATTTTGGTGTAGGCGAAGGCCAGCGCGAAAAGCGCGATTGCGCCGCCCACAAGTACGATGTCCATATCGGTCACTCCTGTTTGAAAGCCGAGTTCTGGTGTTGCCCGCGAAGGCCCGCGTCTTTGACAAGGAGATCAGGTGTGCCTGACGGCAAAGCGAGATGACCCGCGGTCTTCCGGTATCGGAACTCATATGCTCCCGAACCCCATTAAGGTTCGAGATTGCCGGCCTGGGAAAGATATAAAAATCCTATAGGTGAAACGCCGGCGGGCGTTCGCGGAGCCATCGGCGCATAAGGAAATCCTGATGGTTTCTTTACATCTTTGCACCGGCATCCCAATCGAAAGCCTATGCGATAAGGGCTACCTTTCTCATGACATCAACTGCGATGAGTGAGAGCCATGAACAATCCGCGAAACGCCAGCTTGCCGTCGACGACCGCCCGGCTCGCCTTTGTCTATCACCTGATCAGCCGCAGCCTGGGCAGGCAGCAACAATCCGGCAAGCAGCAGGCAACCAACGGGCATTCGTTGTTTTCAGCCATCCTGATCGTCGGCTTCATGACGGTGGGAACGATCTTCGCGATCAGCCTGCTGCAATTGCTGTTCGCGGCGGCGAATTGAGGCATTGGGATCGCCGAGGTTTATTGAACCCGGCTCTTCATTCCTGGAAAATCTCTAGGGCGCGTCGATTAGATTCTGCGATACCAAGGTCGGCACAGTAGCCTGCCGAGAACGAGATGCTCAGCCAAGGAATCGCCTTTTCAGATAGCGAGCCAACTGACGCACCCGGCTTCCTTGGCCGTCGTTGTGCGTTGTCTCAAACGGGACGTAGTGATCCCAAAGCCTATCATCGTCGGCAATCTTTCTGAACGCAGCCATGGTGCTCGCGCGCTGCGGCACCAGTTCATAATGCCTGTTCAATGCAACGAATGAAGCCACGCTCTTAACGGAATCCATCCACAGGTCATCAAACGCCATGATGCCGCCAACTCTGAGAACCTGATCCGCAAGATAGAAGTCGACGACCACATCATCAAAACGATGATTTCCATCGATGAACACCGCGTCAAGCGTATCGCCGGATCGTATGAAATCGCTGAGTGCGTGAATTGAAAACGCCTCATGCCACTTGAACAGTTTGTCAAAGCCGGTTGTCTGGTTGACCTGGTATAGACCGACGCCACCCCATCTTCTCTTTTCAAACGGATCGATCGCGTTGTGTGTGCCGCCATGCGCCGCAACAGCATCCAACAGCCAAATGGTCGAGAACCCATATGCAAAGCCGATCTCGAGCGTTTTCGCGGCTTTGATATCCTTGAGGATCCTGTTCAGTTCAGATCCCTGAAGGATACTTATCTTCTCCTGCCCAATGGTTCTTGCTTTTTCCTCAGTGCCATCAAGAGCACTGGATGAGTACATTCGAACGAGAGTTTCGCGAGCGGCGTCGGAAATTTGCGGCGCAAGATCGCCGAGTTCTGTTTCTACTTCTCTCGCGCTGTACATTTATCCCCACCGTCGCAGATTGTAGTCTGGAAGTGCGATGTTATACGTGAGGGTGGGCTTGATGTAAGTGTTGTTTTCAGAAGAGCGTTACCGAGGAGCAATGACGTCGCTCAGCCGCGTGAGGAATACGCTGTGATCTCAAAGGATGGGCCAGCACCATCCCTGGGCCGGAACTTTCGGCTTTTCGGCTGATTTTTGGTAGCGGGAGGCAGAGTTGAACTGCCGACCTTGGGGTTATGAGTCCCACGCTCTAACCAACTGAGCTATCCCGCCATGGCCGATCCGGGAACGGTGCCCGGCCAGACGGGCGGCTTATAAGTCGGGGCTTCCCGTTCTGTCAAGCGCTATCGGGTAAATTCCGGGGGTGAAAACCGTTGACAGGGACTATGCCGCGACATGCGTGGAAAGCAGTTCCTTGAGCAGTCGTTCGGCCGTCACGTCCTTTTCGGAACGCGCGATGAAGCCGCCGCCATAGACGCGGGCGTCCTCGCCGGGCGCGGAATAGAGCGCGCAGGCCTGGCCGGGTGCGACACCCGCCTCGCCTTCTTCGAGCTCGACATAGATGCCGCTGGCGTCAGCGAACAGGCGTGCCTCCTTCGGCGGGCGCGTCGAGCGGACCTTGGCGAAGCAATCCATGCCGTTCCCGGCCATCTCGCTGATATCGCCGTCGCCCAGCCAGTTGACGTCTCGGAGATAGAGCCGGTGCGTATCGAGCGCTTCCTTCGGCCCGACGATGACCCGCTTCGAGCGGGCATCGAGATGCACGACATAGAGCGGCTCGCCGACGGCGATGCCGATTCCGCGGCGCTGGCCGATGGTGAAATGCAGGATGCCATCGTGCCGGCCGAGCACGCGGCCATCGAGATGCACGATCTCGCCACCCAGCGCCGCATCGGGCCGCAGCTTGTTGATGACATCGGAATATTTGCCATGCGGCACGAAACAGATGTCCTGGCTGTCGGCCTTCTCGGCGACGACAAGACCCATCTCGGCCGCATGCGCGCGAACTTCGGCCTTGGACATGCCGCCGAGCGGGAAGCGAAGGTAATCGATCTGCTCCTGCGTGGTGGCAAACAGGAAGTAGCTCTGGTCGCGTTCGGCATCGACGGGACGGAAGAGCGCCCGGCGTTCCGGATGGCCTGCCGTCGGTGCGGGGCGCGAGCGGATATAGTGGCCGGTCGCCAATGCATCGGCGCCGAGTTCCTTGGCGGTGACCAGCAGGTCGGCGAACTTGACGGTCTGGTTGCAGGCGACGCACGGGATCGGCGTTTCGCCCGCGACATAGCTCTCCATGAACGGATTGATCACCGCATCGCGGAAGCGGCGTTCGTAATCGAGCACGTAATGGGGAATGCCGAGCGTCTCGCAGACGCGGCGCGCATCATCGATATCCTGGCCGGCGCAGCAGGAGCCGGCGCGATGCACGGCCGCGCCATGATCGTAAAGCTGCAGCGTGATGCCGATGACATCATAGCCCTCTTGCTTCAGAAGACCGGCGACGACGGAGGAATCGACACCACCCGACATGGCGACAACCACGCGGGTATCTTCTGGACGCTTGTCGAAATCGAGGCTGTTCACGGGCAGTTTTCTTATTGCACTACAGGGATCGGGCCATGCTTAGCATGAAATTCAGGGTGGATATAGGTAGTTATGTCAGGCAGGACAAGCCAAGGTTTTCAGCGGATTGGCGAGTCGATTCCGGCAGAATTTTGTTTTCAAAAGGCTTTTCGTAAAATTCTTTCCCAGTGTTTAGGCAATTTTTAAATGTGACACCGTAAAGTCGCTGCATATGGTCTTTGTTTGTGTAGAGAGTCCAAATGACCGAAGCAATTCGTCCACGTGTTAAATATGTCATCGGCCCCGATGGCAGTCCACTAACTATCGCCGATCTGCCCCCGGCAAATACCAGGCGCTGGGTGATCCGCCGCAAGGCTGAAGTTGTCGCGGCGGTGCGTGGCGGTCTCTTGAGCCTCGAAGAGGCATGCGATCGCTATACGCTGACAGTGGAGGAATTCCTGTCATGGCAAAGCTCAATTTCCGACCATGGCCTGGCCGGCCTGCGCACCACGCGAATCCAGCAATACCGCCACTAAGCTTATTTCCGAGATCATATCGAGGGCCGGGTTTTACCCGGCCTTTTTCGTTTTGAATCATAGGCTTATAGAAAATTTTCCACACGCTCGAAACAGGCCCGATAATGATCGATGGCGACCCAAGCCTTTTCATTATCGATTTTCCAAGGAGCATTTCATGTCGGAACAAACGGTCAATCTTTCCCTCCCCTATATTCTGTCTTCCCAGGCCCAGAAGCATGTAACCCACAATGAGGCGCTGCGCCGCCTCGACGGGCTGGTGCAATTGGTCGTGCAATCCGAAACCAACACGCCGCCATCGTCGCCGGCCGAAGGCGCATGCCACGCGGTCGGCAGCGCGCCGACGGGCGCATGGACCGGCAAGGCGGGCAAGATCGCGCTGTTCGAGGACGGCACCTGGATCTATCTCACGCCGCGTTCGGGCTGGGTTGGATGGTTCGAGAATGCATCCCGGCAGAGGATCTGGACCGGAACTGCCTGGGTGGACCTGCTGACCGAGAGCGAAATTTCCCAAATCGGGATTAATGCCTCGGCGGATGCGACCAACCGGCTCGTTGTCTCCGCCGCCGCGACGCTGCTCAATCACGCCGGTGCCGGCCATCAGTTGAAGATCAACAAGGCCGACGCCGGCGATACCGGATCGCTGATGTTCCAGACCGGCTTTTCCGGCCGCGCCGAGATGGGGCTTTCCGGCTCGGACGATTTCGAGATCAAGGTCTCCGCCGATGGCTCTGCATGGGCAACCGCGCTAAAGACCAGCGCCAGCGGCGCCCTGCTGATGCCCGGCCGGCCGCTGGTGCGCGCCTCCTATGGCGAAACCGCACTGACGCCGGCCAACAACACCCGCACCGGCTTCGGCACGCTGCATCTCAACCAGGGCGGATTTGCGCTCGGCGCGACCGTGACATCAGGCGTCGGCAGCCGGCTGACGGTGCCGGTGACCGGCTTCTACATGATCACGCTCAACGTATCCTCGTTTGCCGCGGCGAGTTACTCGGTGGCGGTCCAGCAGAACGGTGCGACCAATCTTCTGACCGTACGCGATAGCGATACAGGCTCGCAGAGCTACAGCCAGTCGGCGACATCGCTCGCTTATCTCACGGCGGGAGACTGGATCGCGCTGCATCATACGGGCACGGCGGAATTCCAGTTCGGCTATGGCAAGACGGAGTTGGTGATGGCGTTGATGTGAGATTGATACGTCCCTTTAAAGGACAGAAGCCTGAACCTCTACGAGGGGACTAACAGCCATTTTTGATCCCCTCGCCCACTACTAAAGAATCCACTTGTTGCATTCAACAAAAATAGAGGATTGATTAAACTACCCGATTTGGAACAGACACATGGCACTCCTCGTATTAACCTGCCCTCATTGCCTTACCGCTAAAAGTGGAATGCCGTTGTTCGGCGTGCGAAGCTTTCCGTATGAGGCTGCTATTTCTCATGGCATTGATAGAAGTCAAGGTGGAGAAGTATTTTCTTGGGACATTAGCGTTTCAGCGATCTGTCAAGTCTGCTTCAAGCCGGTTAGTGCCGTACTCCGCCCTTCACAAAAGATGCCCAAAAATTATTACAAGTCGACAACGGAGAGCACGAAAAACGTGCTCTTAGGAGAAGGCAATGTAAGATCGTTGGGCTATGCAGTCTTGGAATCATGGCCGACCGTTACGGAATCAG
This sequence comes from Rhizobium sp. TH2, assembly GCF_024707525.1. Taxonomy (NCBI): domain Bacteria; kingdom Pseudomonadati; phylum Pseudomonadota; class Alphaproteobacteria; order Hyphomicrobiales; family Rhizobiaceae; genus Rhizobium; species Rhizobium sp. TH2. The sequence continues at coordinate 3,939,958 of NZ_CP062231.1, forward strand.
CCATTCCTGACCATCTGTCAGAAAATGTTGCAAAAACATATCGCTCTGCTGAGAGAAACTTCTCAACGCCTGATGGCGAAGATGCCGCTGCGATGCTTTATAGACGCGCAATTGACGTCGCAATCCGAGAGAAACATCCCGAAATCACCGGATTGCTCGCCGTAAGGATCTCCAAGCTCGCAGGCAAGGGGCTTCTACCTCCCTCGATGAAGGAGTGGGCCGATCAAATTCGGTTGATCGGAAATGACGGCGCGCACGAACCTGAAGGTGTTACTATGGACGACCTCAAGCCGATGCGTGGCTTTACAGAAGCGTTCCTTCGGTACTTCATCACGATTCCCTTTGAAGTATCTTGTCGCCGTGGAGAGATTGACGACGAAGGCAACCTGCTGCTGGTGTCCGAGCAAAGCTAGAGGATGGAGAGATCACGCGCACTTAACTTACCGGGCAAACCCCTCCTCCCTAATGGGAGAAAGGGTTGAGGAAGCTATGGCGCCATCAATCGACGTTGAACACCAGCGGTCGGGCCTGGCGGATGGCGGTGTGTGCGGTGAGCTTGTCGAGCACCTCCTGCTTGACGGGCTCATCGACATAAAGCAATGCAATCGCATCGCCGCCCTGCTTGTCGCGGCCGAGCTGGAAATTGGCGATGTTGACGCCACCCTCGCCCAGCGTCATGCCCATGAAGCCGATCATTCCCGGCACGTCGGTGTTGGAGATGTAGATCATGTTGGCGCCGACATCGGCGTCCATGTTGATGCCCTTGATCTGGATGAAGCGCGGCTTGCCATCCGAGAACACAGTGCCGGCGATCGAGCGGGTCTGGTTCTCGGTGGTGACCGTGAGCTTCACATAGCCCTCATAGACGCCCGACTTGTCGCGCTTGACCTCGGAGAGCATGATACCCTTTTCCTTGATCATCACGGGCGCCGAAACCATGTTGACGTCCGCGACCTGGCTGCGGATGAGGCCGGCCAGAAGCGCTGAAGTCAGCGCCTTGGTGTTCATCTCGGCGACGACGCCGTCATAGAGGATCTCGATCGCCTTGATCGGGCTCTCCGTGACTTGGCCGACAAAAGCGCCGAGGCAATCGGCGAGCTTGATATAGGGCTTCAGGATCGGCGCTTCCTCGGCTGTGATCGAAGGCATGTTGATCGCGTTGGAGACCGCACCCTTGATAAGGTAGTCCGACATCTGCTCGGCGACCTGCAGCGCGACATTTTCCTGCGCTTCCGTGGTCGAGGCGCCGAGATGCGGTGTGCAGACGACGTTGGGCAGGCCGAAGAGCGGGCTGGCTTCGGCGGGCTCGACCTCGAAGACGTCGAAGCCGGCGCCTGCGACCTTGCCCGACTTGATGGCTTCGGCGAGATCGGCCTCCACGACGAGGCCGCCACGGGCGCAATTGATGATGCGGACGCCATCCTTCATCCTGGCGAGCGCCGCATGATCGATGATGTTGCGGGTCTTGTCGGTCAGCGGCACATGCAGCGTGATGAAATCGGCCTTCTCGAACAACTCATCGAGATCGACCTTCTGGATGCCCATTTCCAACGCCCGTTCGTGGCTCAGGAACGGGTCATAGCCGATGACATGCATCTTCAGCCCGATGGCGCGTTGGCAGACGATGCCGCCGATATTGCCGCAGCCGATCACGCCGAGCGTCTTGCCGGTGATCTCGACGCCCATGAATTTCGACTTCTCCCACTTGCCGGCCTGGGTGGAAAGATCGGCGGCGGGAAGCTGGCGGGCGACGGCGAACATCATGGCGACGGCGTGTTCGGCAGTGGTGATCGAATTGCCGAACGGCGTGTTCATGACGATGATGCCGCGGCGCGAGGCGGCCGGGATATCGACATTATCGACGCCGATGCCGGCACGGCCGATGACCTTGAGGTTCGTCGCGGCGGCGATCAGCTTCTCGGTCGCCTTGGTGGCGGAACGGATCGCAAGGCCGTCATAATTGCCGATAATCTCGGCCAGCTTGTCCTTGTCCTTGCCGAGCTTCGGCTGGAAGTCGACGTCTACGCCGCGATCGCGAAAGATCTGGACGGCGGTTTCCGAGAGTTCGTCGGATACGAGTACGCGCGGTGCCATGATGGCCTCCTCAAAAGGTATATGAAATCTGGGATTGGCTGCCTCCCCCGATGGCCGGAGGAGGTTGAAATCAGGCCGCCTTGGCGGAGAGCGTTGCCTTCTGCTTTTCGAAAGCGAAGGAGAGCCACGGCATGAGACGCTGGAGATCGGAGGTCTCGATGGTCGCACCGCACCAAATGCGCAGACCCGACGGCGCATCGCGGTAGGCGCCGATATCGACGGCCACGCCTTCCTTCTCGAGCGTTGCGACCACGCCCTTGGCGAAGGCCTCCTGCGCATCGGCATCAAGCGCCGTCACAGCGGGATCGACGATCTTCAGGCACACGGAGGTGTTGGAGCGGGTGGCCGGAACCTCGGCGAGATTGGCGAGCCAGGGGTTCTTGTCGCAGAAATCGAAAATCACTCGGGCGTTGGCATCGGCGCGAGCCATCAATGCCTTGAGGCCGCCAAGCGACTTCGCCCAGAGCAGTGCATCGATATAATCCTCGACGCATAGCATCGAAGGCGTGTTGATCGTCTCGCCCTGGAAGATGCCCTCGATCAGCTTGCCACCCTTGGTCATGCGGAAGATCTTCGGCAAGGGCCAAGCTGGTTCATAGGATTCGAGCCGTTCGACAGCGCGTGGCGAAAGGATGAGAACGCCATGGGCGCCCTCCCCGCCCAGCACCTTCTGCCAGGAGAAGGTGACGACATCGAGCTTGGCAAAATCGAGGTTCTGCGCGAAGGCCGCCGAAGTCGCGTCGCAGATGGTAAGGCCCTTGCGTTCGGCGGGGATGAAATCGCCGTTGGCGACACGCACGCCCGAGGTCGTGCCGTTCCAGGTGAAGACGACGTCGCGGTCGAAATCGACCTTGGCGAAATCGACGAGCTTGCCATAATCGGCGTTGAACTTGCGGACATCAGGAAGCTTGAGTTCCTTGACGACATCGGAGACCCAGCCGGCGCCGAAACTTTCCCAGGCCACCATGTCGACGCCCCGCGCGCCGAGCAGCGACCACAGCGCCATTTCGACGGCGCCGGTATCCGACGCGGGCACGATGCCGATGCGATAATCGGCCGGCACGTCGAGTATCTCGCGCGTCAGGTCGATCGCCTGCTTGAGCTTGTTCTTGCCGAGTTTCGAGCGGTGGGAGCGGCCGAGCGCTGCGTCCTTGAGCGCATCGAGCGACCAGTTCGGGCGCTTCGAGCAGGGGCCGGAAGAAAAATGCGTGTTCGCCGGACGTGACGCCGGAACTGCGAGTTCTACCATGATAAACTACCCTTCCAGGTATATGGCCTCTCGTTGGGGAGAGGTGTCCCGCCGCTGGGGATATGGGAAGGGCAATTCCAAGTCAAGCGCGTTATGGCGCAAACAGAAGATAAATTGACGCATCAAAAAAGGCGGAGTCCTGCCCCGCCTCTCTGCGTCAATTCGGTTGCTGGGTGGCTTACCAGGTGGTCAGGCGCAGGCCGGCGCGGAACTCGTGGCGGCCGATGCCATCATCCTGGGCCTTGGGGTTCTTGGCACCCTTCTTCTGTTCGGCCTCGCCATAGTCCGTCATGTCCCCGCCGGCGATATTGGCATAGCGGTAGCCCAGATCGAGCTTGGTGCGAGGAGCGATATCATAGCTGACGCCGGCCATCAGCGCATAGGTGAAGCGCCAGCTTTCGATGCCGGACGTCTCCTGGTCCTTGTACGGGATCCCATTGTCGCAGTTCTTGCCGGTGCAATATTTCGAGGTCGTCATGCCTTTCCAGTCGACACTGGCCACACCGGCACCGGCGCCGACATAGGGCGTCAGCCCCCAGACCGTGCCGAGATCGACATAGGCATTGGCGAGAAGACCGAGCGAGGCAAGGCTGTCGGTATGGCTGTAGCCGCATTTGGTGCTGGCCAATTGCGCGGGAGAACATGATGTGTTCCGCATCGACTTGCCGTCGAAATCTGTCTTGAAATAGTCGAGCGTCAGGTCGGTACGGAAATAGTCGTTGAACTGGTAGCCGGCGCCGGTGCTGAGGTTGAAATTGCCGTCGAGCCGCGCCGAATCGAATGTCACATTCTCATAGCTGTTATTGTTGGAACTGTAGTTCTCCCAGCTCGGCTTGCCGGCATCCAGGGACGCGTTGTAGCCGAGATCGCCGCGGATATACCAGCCGCCGACGCCCGAGATCGTGCCGGTATATTCCGGCGCTTCGACCGGCGGCGGCAGGTCGAAAGCGAGTGCCGGTGTCGCGACGACTAAAGCCAGGACAGCAAACAGGCTATGGCGGATCTTCATGGCAATTTCCTCGCGACGCGGCCGGCGCAAACCAGCCAGAATTCGATTTGGAAAAACTATGCCAAGGAGAGGTTAACCCTGAGTTAAGCATGTTTCGAGAGAGAGCGTTTACCGTGTTTGTTAAGGAAAGCGGATCAACCCTCCCGCCTAGTCGCCCTCATCCGGGTTCACCTCACGTATACGATCTTTGACGATTTTGGATTTCGTGGAAACGTAGACGAGTAGGAAGAACGGAATCATGCCGATGTACATGTTGATACCTGTATACTTTGTGATCAGGAACGTCATGACGGCATAGAGTGTAATGGCGCTGCCGGCGATCAAACCGAAGCGAAGAGAATACGGTTTACCCTTGCCTCCCCATCCGAGATAGAGTGACAGGGCCATCCAGCAAATCAGGACAAATGTCGATGGCCCCCATTCGGAATGCCAGAAAGGACGCAGAAGCATTGTCCCAACAATGATGGGGGTGCCTATCAACAGGCTTAAGAAGTAAGTTTTCAGTCCGTTGTTCATTTTGCGTCTCTCGCTAAAGAGACAATGCTAGCGGGTGTTGGCTGACTAATTCGATAATCCAAAAAGTAGAATCTTTCCCGACCAACTACCTCTCCAGTCCCGCCATCATTCTTGATATTCGGCGTGTACCGGTTTCGCGCGCGGACCGGCATGCCCGGTCGTTCCTGCCCAACCTTCAGGCAGTCGATGCGAGGCTTGCACTATTTTCCACAAGCCTCTCCACCAGCAGGGCCGCCTCCTTCGCGATCCCCGGTACAATGCCGGAATTCCGCGTCGATGCGAACTCGAGGCCGTAGAAATAGAGACCGGGAACCGTGGCGACGCCATCCTCATGGATGGGCTGGCCATCGGCACCGAGGGCGCCTGGGACATGGACCCAGGAGAAGTCGCCCGTGAAGCCCGTGCACCAGATCACCGTTCCGAGGTCGCTTGCCTGCCAGTCGAGCGCGCGGATCGGGGGATCGGGCAGGCGCGGCTCGACCGTCTCGGCGGGGTCGTCCTCGGCCGGCGGCGCATCGAGACCGGCGCGCTCGATGTACTCATCGACCAGGCGCTTGGTGTTTGCGGAGACCTCGTCGGCAAATCTGAGATGCTCGGGAACTTCGTCGCCGAAAATCAGGCTGCCGTCCTCCACGCCCCTGAAGCGGCCGAGCAGGACCACACCCTCGGCGCTCAACGATTGCAGGCTGATCGTATGCGTCGGGCCGACCAGCGCGCGGGTCGGCACCCTGCCGGCCAGGCGGATCACCTCTTCACGGCGGACATCCATGAAGCCGGAAAGCGTCAGCAGTGAAGCAGGACGCTTCCACGGTAGGTCCGCACCCAGCGGCCGGTGCGGCTGGTCGCGAGAAACACCTTGCGCCCGGCCAATACCAGATCCTCGGTAATCTGGGCGCCCGACTGCCCGCTGCCGACGACCAGAACCGCGCCGGGCGCAAGGGCATCGGCACTGCGGTATGCGGGACAATCGACCTGGGCAATCGCATCAGGCAAGTCCGCCGACATGGGCGGCCGGACGGGTCGATTCTGGTCGCCGGTGGCGATCACCACATTGCGCGCCAGCAGCACGCCATCCGATGTGGTGACCCGAAACATCCCCTGGTCCGCTGCCAGTTCCGTCACGCGGGTCCGGATGCTGACCGGCAGATGGTGCCGTTCCGCATAGTTTTCGAGATACGAGACGAAATCCTGGCAGGTCATCGCACCCCAGGGGTCCGTGCCCTCATAGGTATCGCCCGGCAGCAGGGAGCGGATGGTGGGCGAGTTCAGCAGAAACGAATCCCACCGCTGGGTCCGCCATGTCTCGGCGATGCGGCCTCCATCGAGCACCCTGTGCCTGAGGCCTTGCCGGCTCAGGAAATAGCTGACGCCGAGCCCTGCCGACCCGGCGCCTATCACGATGACGTCGAGAATATCGCCCATGCTTGTCCCCCGCTGGAAAGGCTGGCCGCATCCTACGCCTTCGCTTCGGCCTCGGGCAAGACCAGGCTGGATGTAAAGCTGGGAGGTTCATTTTCGCAGACACGCCCGTTCCGCTGGGAATGATGCTGGACGTTGTACCAAGATGCCCGCCTGCGCTATGGATCTCACAAAAGCGAATGACAAGCGGGAGGACGGCAATGCCCATTACACGCGTTGGAATCATAGGCACTGGCGTCATGGGCAGCGATCACGCCCGCATTCTCGCCTCATGCGTCGCCGGAGCCGAGCTTGCCGGCGTCTTCGATGTTGATCAAGCGCGTGCCGTCTCGCTGGCGGAGGAGACCGGCGCGCGCGTCTTCGATGGTGCCACTGCTCTTATCGCCGACCAAGGCATCGATGCGATTATTGTCTGCTCGCCAGACGCGACCCACAGCGAACTGGCGCTCGCCTGTATTGCGGCAGGCAAGCCGGCTCTGGTGGAAAAGCCGCTCGCGAGCACGGTTGCCGGTGCCGTCGATGTCATGAAGGCAGAGACGACGGGTGGCCGGCGGTTGATACAGGTGGGTTTCACGCGCCGTTTCGACCCCGGCTACATCGCTATGAAAGAGGCGTTGGCAAGCGACCGCCTCGGCCAGGCGCTGTTTCTCCACTGCATCCACCGCAATGCCGTCGGGCCGGACTACCTGACGTCGGAACTGGTGATCGCCAGCAGTGCCGGCCATGAATTCGACATCACGCGCTTCCTGCTCGAGGACGAGATCGTTTCCGCAACCGTAGCCAGTCCGCGTGCGAGCAGGCTCGCGCCGAACCGTCAGCCGCAATTCATCCTGCTGGAAACGGCGAGCGGCGTCATCGTCGATATCGAGGTCTTCGTCGATTGCATCTATGGCTACGACGTGCGTGCGGAACTTGTCTGCGAGAAGGGCACCGTGTCGCTCAACACCTCGCCGGCGACAATGCTCCGCCATGCCGGCTACGACGGTTTCGAAACGCCGCCCGACTGGCGTGACAGATTCAAGCATGCCTATCGCCAACAGTTGCAGGGCTGGATCGACGCGATCCACGGCATGCCCAACCACGGCGCCAGCACCTGGGACGGCTACCGCTCCATGAAAGTGACCGAGGCCTGCCTCGCGGCCTGCCGGAGCGGCCAGAAGACCGCCGTGCCGGTCGAAGAGATGCCAACATTCTACCGCTAACCACGGAGTTCCCATGCCGCCTGTGAAAGTCGATCCTGACAAGGTTCATGAATTCGTCGATGAGCAGCGCTTCTACAACTGGCTCGAACAGCACCATGACAGCGAGGACGAGGTGTGGATAAAGATCCACAAGGTCGGGTCGGGGCTGAAATCGATCACGCCGAAAGAGGCGATCGACGCGGTGCTCTGCTGGGGCTGGATCGATGCAGTGCGGAAAGGCCTTGACGACAAGAGCTATCTGCAGCGCTACACGCGGCGCACCCGGAAGAGCATCTGGAGCAAGATCAATGTCGAGAATGTCGCCCGGCTGATCAAGGCGGGCCGCATGACCGAACACGGATTGAAAGAAGTCGAGGCGGCCAAGGCGGACGGTCGCTGGGATCGCGCCTATGGCAGCGGCAAGGAGATGAAGATCCCCGACGATCTGCAGGCCGCGATCGATGCCGAGCCGAAGGCGAAGGAGATGCTCGGCAAATTGAGCGCGCAGAACCGCTTCGCGCTGGCATTCCGCACCCATCACATGAAGACCGAGGCGGGACGCAAGAAGAAGATCGAGACTCTGGTGGATATGCTCATGCGTGGCGAGACGATCTATCCGCAACGCGCGAAATAGCATTCCGACGGAGAGGCAGAGAACCTGCCCTTAACCCCGCGCCTTCGAAAAGTCCCAATGGAAAGTGAAGGATTGGACTGTGTCGGCGGCATCTTGAGATGCACGAGCCCGATGGTTGAGTAGCGTTCACCTCTGGGTGCGGCGGCCAACGGCAATTGAGAAGGACAGTTCAATGGACAAGACAATTATCACGGCTCTCGCCGCAACCGCGCTGGCGATCATGGGCGGCATGGCGGCCCGCGCCGCGGACACGCTCATCGTCGAGGAACCTCCGGTCGCGGTGGAACAGGATGTCGAAGGAGGCGTGAAGATCGGAACGCTCACCTGCGATATCGGCAATGGCGGTGGTTATGTCCTGGGTTCGGCCAAGGAGCTCGATTGCGTCTTCCATTCGAGTTTCCGCGGCGATCCCCCGGACCGCTACGCGGGCTCGGTCAAGAAACTCGGCATCGATCTGGGCTATACCGCTCAGGGCCGGCTCATCTGGGCGGTGTTCGCGCCGACGGCGGGATATCATCGCGGCTCGCTGGGCGGCGTCTACTACGGCGCATCCGCCGAAGCGACGCTCGGCGCCGGCGTCGGCGCCAATGTGCTGTTGGGCGGCACCAAGGGTTCGATCCAGTTGCAGCCCCTCAGTGTTGCCGGCCAGCTTGGCCTCAATGTCGCTGCGGCAGGTACCACGGTGACCCTCGCTTCGGTTCGTTGATTCGTCTACCAACAACGCATAAACAAAGGAAAACCGCCCATCGCTGGGCGGTTTTTACATTTCATGAATTGGCAGGCTGTCTTACTTGAAGACCGGCTGCTCGGCCGGAAGTTCGGCCGGTGGCATGTAGGCTACCGGGCACGCGTCACCGAACTGATAGCGGATACCGGAGCGGACTTCGTGGATATCAAAGCCCTTGTCTGAGCCGGGGCCGCCGTTAAGCTTGCGACCGAACATGCTGCCGCCGTCCACATGGCGGTAACGATAGCCGACATCGGCCTTCCATTGGCAATTGATGTCGATCGAGGTGCCGGCCATCAGGGCGTAGGTGAAGCGCCAGCTGTCCTTGCCCTTGTGCGTCACAGTGTCGTCGCAGCCGCCGCCACCCGCTGCGCAGGCAGTGTTCTTCAAATCACCCCAGTTGATGTAGGTGGTACCGAGACCGGCGCCGACATAAGGCGTGAACACGCCCCAGCGGTAGATGTCGACATAAGCGTTCGCCATCAGGCTGAAGGCCTTGAACGAAGACGCATCGGTCGAAACGCACTTGACATCGCAAGCGCTGCCGTCGTTAGAACCGCCACCCTTCGTCGACCCACGGAACTTGGTCGAGAACATATAGTCGAAAGTCTTGTCGACGCGGAAGTAGTCATTGATCTGGTAACCGACACCGAAGCCAAGGTTCCCGGTGTCGTCGAGGTCAACGTCGCTAAAACTCGCGTTGTCTCTTCCGGCTTTGTAATCGACGCCATCTGAACTCATGAAGTCGTAGGAGATGTCCTTGCGCAGATACCAGCCGCCGGTGGGCAGCGGTTCGACGGCTTCCGGAGCGGGTGCGGGTTCGACAAAGTCAGCCGCGTAGGCCGGTGCCGACAGCACCGCCAGGACGGATGCGAATGCCAGAATTCTCTTCATGATCAATACTCCACCTAACCGTGCCAGGCTGAAGAGCCGGCTCTTGAATTTCGGATCAGGTTGAATCATGAACGAGAATGGTTAAGGCACGCTTAAACTGGCCCATCATGGTGCAAGATTTGCTAACCGGCTTGGTTAAGGATGTGAAAATGCCGACATTGCCTTAACCATACTTCTGCGTTTGAGCACAACTACAGCATTATGAACTGGAATTCTGGATTTACCGGCCTCGGCCGCCGAAGGCGCGGTTCATCGCCATCGGCCGGATCACGGTTTCCTGGCGCAGGCTCTCGTCGCGCCTGTCCTCGAGTTCCTCCAGCATGACCGGCCGGGAGAAATAATAGCCCTGGACATAGCGGATGCTGGTGCAGGCCTTGAGATAGGCGAGCTCTTCGAACGTCTCCAGACCCTCGACGATGACATCCATGCCGAGCGAGCGGCTGAGCGCCTCCACGGCTTTCAGGATATTCTGGCTGCGTGGCCGTTGGTGCAGGTTGGTGATGAACGAGCGGTCGATCTTCACCTCGTCGGCGGTGATATCGGCCAGCGCCGAGAGCGATGAATAGCCGACACCGAAATCGTCGATCGAGACACGCGCACCGATCTCGCGGATCAGCGGCAGCACGCTCTCCTGGAAGGTGCTCTTCGACACGAAGGCCTCCTCGGTGATTTCGAGAATGAAGCGCGTGGCGAATTCCGTCGCCGCAATACGCGCCAGCAACTCGCGCATGAACTTTATATCGCCCGCCTGCTTGGCCGCCACATTGAGGCTGATCGATGCCGTCTCTCCGAATGCCTCGTTGAGGCGGTCGATCGATCGGACCGTCTTGTCGAGTACGAGGTAGGTCAGGTCGTCCATCAAGCCAAGGTCGATGGCAAGTGCGATGAAATCGCCCGGCGGCTGGATCACGCCGTCCTCGTCGATCCAGCGCAGCAGCACTTCGACGCCGCAGACATTGCCCGTCAGGATATCCATCTTGGGCTGGTAGGCGCAACTGACGCGGCGGTCGCGGATCGCCAGCCTGAGGCGCTGCTCCAGCCGGCTCTTTTCGATCGCCGCATGCTCGATCGTGGCATCGAAGAACTGAACGGAGCCGGTGCCGACCGCCTTGCCGCGATACATCGCCCTGTCGGCATTCGCCGTCAGCGCATCGTAGCTCGCTCCATCATCAGGGAAAACGCTGACGCCGATTGACGCAGACGTCAGGATCTCGTTGCCCTCGATATAGAAAGGCTCTTTCAGGCGATCGCTGATCACGTCGATATCGTGGCCGAGCCGGTCGAGATCGGCGATCGGCGAAAGCAGGAGGAGGAATTCATCGCCGCTGAGCCGCGCCAGCATGTCGGACTCGCGCAATCCGGACGCCACCCGCTCGGCGATCTGGATCAGCAGCGCATCGCCGACATTGTGGCCGTAGAAATCGTTGACGTGCTTGAAGCCGTCGACATCGATGAAGGCGAGCGCAAAAGGCGCCGCACCCGGGCCGATGAGAGCATTGACGCTCTGCTCGATGACGCGGCGGTTCGGCAGGCCGGTCAGTTCGTCGAAATAGGCGCGCCGTATCAGCGCCTGCTCGCGGGTCATCTGCTCGGTCTCATCGACCAGCAGCGACACCGTGTACGGCTTGCCGCCGAGGGTGAAATCGAAGGACCGGGTCTTGAGCACGCCGTCCACTCCCTGACCGGCAACCGCGGCGGAAAGCCACGCAAAGCTCTCGTTGGCATAGGCGACCTCGCCCGCAGGGCCGGCAATCTGCATGCCGAAGGGCAGCACGTCGAGCATGTGCCCGAGATCAGGCGCGGACGCGACAACGCCGGCCGCATCCACTTGCGGCCCGAGCGGATCGTCCATCCATTCCGTGTCTGGATTGCGCATGCCGAATCCTCGATTGGCGATCGTCGCCTTCGACTAGAATTTGTTCCGTCGCGAAAGCAGGCCCTCGCCGGCAAGTGCTGCCTGCAGGCCACGCGTCAGGGCATTCTGGCCCCCCGCAGCGTCCGGCTGCACCGATGGCTCCTGCGGAATTGGAGCCATGGGTTCGCCGGGAACGCCCGCCGGTGTGCTGGTCGCACGGCGCCAGCGGTCGATGGCTTTTTCCACATTGGCGGCGCGCTCGGCGTCCGTCAGATGCATGCCGTTGGTGAGCTGATCGCTCGACGGAAGACGCTCGCGCGGCAGGCGCCGGAAGGAGAAGCGCATCGGCAAGGGCATCGCCTCGCCCACGCCCACGACTTCGCCGGTACCGAGCGACGGCACCAGCAGGAGCAGATTGCTCGCCGCATCGGCCACCGCCGAGCGCAGCAGACTGTGATCCCGCTCGTTGGACATGCGCATCATGAAGAGGGTCGAGCATTGCGACACGATGGTCGGATCGAGTTCGGCCGGACGCTGAGTGACGAGGCCCAGATGGACGCCATACTTGCGGCCTTCCTTTGCGATGCGCGACAATGCCCGGCGCGCCGGTGCAAAGCCGATCGAGTGATCGGCGGCGGCGAAGCGGTGCGCTTCCTCGCAGACGATCAGCAGCGGCGTGCCGCCATCGCTCCACAGGCCGAATTCGAAGGCCAGGCGCAACACCACGCAGACCACGGCATCGACCACCTCGCCCGGAAATTCCGCGAGCTTGAGCAGGGTGACACCGGTGCGGTTGGTGTTGACCGCGAAGAGCTGGCCGAGCACCGAGGCCATCGTGTCGCCGCCGACATTGGCGTTTTCGAACATGAAGGCATAGCGCGGATCGTTGCGGATCGTCTCGATGCGCGCCATCAGGCGGTGATGCACCATGCGTGTCGCGCGGTTTTCCAGCTTGCCCATGCGATCATCGATCAGGGACACCAGATCCTGGATCATATAGGGCGCGGGCGTATCGACTGTGAAGCCGCTCTGGCGCGGATGGCGCCTGGCGAGCAGCGACCGTTCCGCACCGCTCTTGATGCTGGAATAGCTGCTCTTGGCGAGAGGGATCAGTTCGGCAAGAATATCGAGTTCCTCGAGCACCGCCGGTTTGCCGCCATAGATGGCATCGGTCAGCTCCTCGAAATTGAACAGCCAGAAGGGAAGCTTGAGGCTGTCCGGATCGACCACGGTCGATCGAGCGCCAAAACTGTTGGAATATTCGTTGTGCACATCGAGCAGCAGGACGCGGACATCCGGACGCGCATTGACCAGCTCGTTCAGGATCACGGCAGTGCCGGAGGATTTACCGACGCCGGTGGAGCCAAGTACCGCGAAATGCTTGGTGAACAGGCCCTCGGCATCGATATACGCCGGAACGCCACCATCTTCCTGCACTTCGCCGATCTTCAAGGGCTGGCCGGAGAAGGAGGAATAGATCAGGTGGAGATTGTCCCGCCCGAGCAGTTCGACTTCGTCGCCGATTGCCGGATATTCGCGCACACCGCGATCGAACTTGATCGACCCATCCGCTGCGAAGGTAATCTCGCCCATGAGATCGACTTGAGCCACCGCATGGCAATTTGCCATGCTCCCCGTGGAGGCAGCAGCCGAAATTTCGCTGATCATGCCGACCGAAGCGCCCTTGCCATGCTTGAGCGCCACGAACTTGCCGACAGTGGCGCGCGGCATTTCCGCCGCCGAACGTCGGATGAGACCGACATGGGCCTGCGATCCACGGCAGGACAGAACACTACCAAGCAGGCTGCCCCGCAATGGATTTCCAGACGACGACGGCCCGTTGTCTTCGAGGTTCATAAGTCTCTCCAGAGTAAATCTGCTGGAGAGTAGGCCTGCGACTGCTAAAGAATTACTACGAGATACGGGCGGCTTAAATCGCAGTTAACGCTTTATCTCGAAAGACCAGTTCCGGTCGTCCTCAGGCCGCCGACTTCACCTTGCCGATGAGATCGATCAGGCCATCGACGATTCGTTCGAGCTGGCCGGGATCGTCGCCTTCCGCCATGACGCGGATCAGCGGCTCGGTGCCGGAAGGCCGGATGACGAGGCGGCCACGATTGGAAAGCTGGCTTTCGGCGTCGGCAATCGCGCTCTTGACCTGCTTATCTTCCAACGGCTTGCCGCCAGAGAAGCGGACATTCTTCAGAAGCTGCGGCACCGGCTCGAAACGGTGGCAGACCTCGCTCACCGTCTTGCCCAGGCGCTTGACAGCAGCGAGCACCTGGAGTGCCGCGACGAGGCCGTCGCCCGTCGTGCCGAAATCGGACAGTACGATATGGCCGGATTGCTCGCCACCGACATTGAAGTCGTGTCTCCGCATATGTTCGACCACGTAGCGGTCGCCGACCGATGTACGCGCCAGCGTCATGCCGCGCTCGGCCATGAAGCGTTCAAGGCCAAGATTGGACATGATGGTCGCGACGATGCCCTGCCCGCGCAGCGTGCCATCATTGGCCCAGGTCTCGCCGATCAGTGCCATCAGCTGGTCGCCGTCGACGATATTTCCCTTCTCGTCGACGATGATCACCCGGTCGGCATCGCCATCGAGAGCGATGCCGATATCGGCGCGCACTTCGTGCACCTTGGCGATCAGCGATTCCGGATGCATGGAGCCGCAATTGAGATTGATGTTGGTGCCGTTCGGCTCGGTCCCGATCGCCACGACTTCGGCGCCGAGTTCCCATAGTACGGCGGGGGCAACCTTGTAGGCAGCACCGTTGGCGCAATCGATGACGACCCTCAGACCGTGCAGCGTGACATCGCGCGGCAGCGTCCGCTTGGCGAATTCGATATAACGATCGTGCACGCCGTCGATGCGCTTGGCGCGGCCGATGGCATCGGACTTGGCGAGCTGCGCAGTTATGTCTTGATCGACCATGGCCTCGATCTGAGACTCGATTTCATCCGAGAGCTTGTAGCCATCCGGGCCGAAGAGCTTGATGCCGTTGTCCTGGTAGGGATTGTGCGAGGCGGAGATCATCACGCCGATATCGCAACGAAGCGAACGGGTGAGCATGGCCACGGCCGGCGTCGGGATAGGGCCGAGCACGAAGGCATCGACGCCGGCGGCGGTGAAGCCCGCGACGAGCGCGTTTTCCAGCATGTAACCGGAGAGCCGCGTGTCCTTGCCGATCACCACGCGATGGCGATGGCCGCCGCGCCGGAAGATCGTGCCGGCCGCGATACCGACCCGCATGGCCAGATCCGGCGTCATCGGGAACTTGTTGGATTGGCCGCGAATGCCATCCGTGCCGAAATACCGTCTTTTCATGTTTCCACCCGCTCGGTCCTTGGGGGCATGCAAGCCCATTCTTGATCAACCTGAATGCCATATCCCACGAATTTTGCCACATCAAATTGGGCAAAGCGTCAACACATAGCGTTAACGTGAAAAAGGCCCGGGGCGAGCCCAGGCCTGATTTTCATGCATGTCGGCCGATTATTGAGGCTGAGGCTCGAAACCGCCTTCAGGCTCTTCCTTGCCATGCGAACCATCCTTCTTGTTGCCGGTGGTCGGCACCGACGAATGGCGATGGGAAGGCGTCGTGTCGTCGAAGGGGTCGCGTGACGGAGGCTTGCCGTTCATCAGTTCACGCAATTCGTCACCGGTCAATGTCTCGAATTCGAGCAGAGCCTCGGCAACCGCGATGAACTGCTCCCGGTTCTCCTGGATGATGTTCCGTGCGGACTGCTCACCCTGTTCAATCAGGCGGCGAACTTCCTCATCGATGATCTTGGCGGTCTCGTCCGATATGTTGGTGGACTGGCTGACCGAATGGCCAAGGAACACTTCCTGCTCGTTGGAACGGTAACGCACGCGGCCAAGCTTTTCGCTCATGCCCCATTCCATCACCATGGAGCGGGCAAGCGAAGTCGCCATCTGGATATCGCCGGATGCGCCAGTGGTCACCTTTTCCTGGCCGAAAGTCAGGATCTCCGCTTCACGGCCGCCGAACAACATGGTCAGGCGCGAAACGGCCTTCTCATAAGTCCAGTTGTAGCGATCGTTTTCCGGCAGGGTCATGACCATGCCCAGCGCACGGCCGCGCGGGATGATCGTCGCCTTGTGGATCGGGTCGATGGTTCCGGCGAGTTTCAGCGCGATGATCGCATGACCGGCCTCATGATAGGCGGTGTTGCGCTTTTCTTCCTGGGTCATGGCCATCGACCTGCGCTCGGCGCCCATCATGACCTTGTCCTTGGCGTCCTCGAACTCGCTCTGGGTAACGACGCGCTTGTTGCGCCGTGCGGCAAGCAATGCAGCCTCATTGACGAGGTTCATCAGATCGGCGCCGGAAAATCCGGGGGTGCCGCGGGCCAGCACCTTGAGATCGACATTCGGAGCCATGGGCACGTTGCGCACATGAACCTTGAGAATCTTCTCGCGGCCGATGACATCGGGATTCGGAACCGTGATCTGACGATCGAAACGGCCGGGACGCAGAAGCGCCGGGTCGAGTACATCAGGCCGGTTGGTGGCGGCAATGATGATGATGCCTTCATTCTGCTCGAAACCGTCCATCTCGACCAGCAACTGGTTGAGCGTCTGTTCGCGCTCGTCATTGCCACCGCCGAGACCGGCGCCGCGATGACGGCCGACCGCGTCGATTTCGTCGATGAAGATGATGCAGGGTGCGTTCTTCTTGGCCTGATCGAACATGTCACGGACGCGGGACGCGCCCACGCCGACGAACATTTCGACGAAGTCGGAACCGGATATGGTGAAGAAGGGCACATTGGCCTCGCCAGCGACGGCGCGCGCCGTCAGCGTCTTGCCGGTGCCCGGAGGGCCGACGAGAAGTACGCCGCGCGGAATACGACCGCCGAGGCGTTGAAACTTCTGCGGATCGCGAAGGAATTCCACGACTTCCTCGAGGTCCTGCTTAGCCTCGTCGATACCCGCGACATCGTCAAATGTGACACGGCCATGCGCTTCGGTCAGCAGCTTGGCCTTGGACTTGCCAAAGCCCATCGCGCCGCGCGAACCGCCCTGCATCTGCCGCATCAGGAAGAGCCAGACGCCGATGATCAGCAGGATCGGCAGGAGATTGATCAGGAAGCCGAACAGGCCCGAAGAAGAATCGGCCTCGGGACGCACGGTCACCGTGACGTTCTTGCTTTGCAGCTTGTTCATCAGGCCGTCATCGACCTGCGGTGCATAGGTCTGGAACACGGAGTTCGTGTCGGCATAGACGCCGCGTGCGCGGTTGCCCGTAAACTCGACCTGCCGGACGCGTCCGCCGTCAACTGCCTTGATGAAATCGGAATAGGGAATTTCGCTGGAATTAACGCGATCGCCCTGGCTTTGGAACATGCTGAAAAGCGCTACCAGCAAGACAGCGATGATGGCCCAAAGGGCGATATTTCTGAAATTGGGGTTCATTTCCCTCACCGGAACTATTGGGCCGCCGGGTTAAACCGAGAAGCAGGCCTTTTCAAGGTGTAACATAGGCATGCATACCGGCCTTGCCAAGCCGAGATGCGTGGAAAACGCGCCGTCAACCAAGAGATAGTGAAGGAAAGTGTTCCAAACCGGCCACAAAAGCAAGACTATTGGCGAGTTCCAACCTGCCCGACGGCAGGAAATGTTCGCACTGTGGAATGATGGTGCGAACGCGCATTGCTCCGGGATCACCCGAGATCAGCCGGGGAATCGTGATCCTCGCGCGGTGATAGACACTTTTGGGCAGGCGGTCGGCTTGCGGCGAATCAATGATCGGATAGGTCTCCAGATCGCCTGCAGCGATCTGCGCAACGGCCTTGCCGCGATTGCTGATGTGAAAGCGATTGTCCCAATAGGCCGCCTCGCCCGGCGCGATCGTCACTTGCTGCAGACCCCTCGCCTCTCGGCCGATGAAAAGCGACCGGCCACGCCTGTCCTGAATCACCCGCTCGGCCGCAAGCCGCATCCCTTCGCCGCGCGCCAGGAAATCGAAGACGCGCCCTGCCGTCTCCTTGCCTGCAAGGTGATCGCGCCCGCCGAGAAACGCCACAAGCGAGAGCATGGCGAGACGGTGTGCCGGATCGGCCGGCGACAGACGTTCCAGATCGACCTCCGCGACATGCCCCGGATGGAGCTGCACCGCTGAGTGGATAAATTCGGCGGCTTCGTGCGAGATCGAACCGACATCGGCGCGGGAGTCTGGCTCCGGGGTCGCGGTCGCCAAGTCCTGCCTGACCCTTACACGCTCGAAGGCCGGATTGTCATTGCTGGGATCCTCGATCCAGCCGATGCCCTTGCGCCTCAGATAGGCCCGAATTTCTTCGCGACCGACATCGAGGAAAGGCCGAACGACCCACACCGCCCGCTCCACCAGCACCGCGTCCGAAATACCGCCCATGGCGTCGGGGCTACGGGTGCGCCGCATGGCAAGCGTTTCCCTCTGGTCTTCCAGATTATGGGCCGTCAAGATGAGGTCGATCTTGTTATGAATCGCGTGCTCAGTAAGCAGCCGATAGCGTGCCGACCGGGCCGCGGCCTGGATGCCGGTCTTCGGCTTGTCGCCCGGCCATGTCAGCACCGTATGCGGGATATCGAGCGCGGCGCAAAGCTCTCCCGCTTTCAGCGCCTCATCGGCAGAGCCGGGGCGCAGGCCATGATCGACCGTCGCGGCCATGATCGCAATGCCGGGAAAATCCGCACGCAACGCGGCGAGCGCGACCAATAGCCCGGTCGAATCGCCGCCACCGGAATAGGCGACGAGCAGCCGGCAAGGCAGCTTCAGTCGCTTGAGGAAATGGAATGCCGCCGCTTCAGGCTGGGTCCGGCTCGACGCGAGATGCGGAGCATGGCCCTGCGGCTCGGAGATCATCCGCAGGAAAGCCGCTTCTGTTCGCTGGCAACCTTGGTGATGATCGAGCGCGAGGCCTTCGGATAGGCCTTGGCGACTTCGCGCAGCGTCGCGCAGGCTGTGTCCTTGCTGTCGAGCGCCGCCAGCGACATGGCGAGCTTCAGGAGCATTTCGGGCGCCTTTTCCGACTTGCCGTAAGTCTTGTAGGCATTGAGAAAAGTCTTAGCGGATTCGTTGAACTTGCCCTGCGAATATTGCGCTTCGCCGAGCCAGAAATTCGCGTCAGCGATCTTCTTGCTGTCGGGGTGCGTGGCGATGAAATCGGCAAATCCCGATTCCGCCGAGGCGTAGTCGCCTGACAGAACCTGCTCGTAGGCCGACTGGTACTGGTCGCCGTCGGAACTGTTGTCCTTGTCGAGCGAGGCGGTCTGGTCCGCCGTGCTCGTGTCCACAGTGCTCGTATCCGGCGGTGGCAGGTCCTGGGTGGCGACCGCGTTGGGATCGGCTTCCTCGGCGCCGAGCACATTGCCGCCCTCATCCACCTTCAGCTTGCCGAGATCGATCGGCGGCGTGCCGGTGTCGTCCAGCGTATTGCCGGAACTGTCCATCGGCTGGTCGAGTGCCGCCGTGTCATCCTGCCGGGTCACTTCCGGCGTTTGATCGCCGGAAGTGTTTGCTGCTGTGTCCTCATTGGCGGGCTTTTCGAGCGAACTCTTCTTGTTGGTCTTGCCGCCTTCGAGCTCCTGGAATCGGAACTCATTGTCTTCCTGAGCCTTGCGGAGCGTTTCCTGCATCTGCAGGATCTGGAAACTCATCTCCTCGACCCGGCCGTTCAACTGCCTGAGCTGTTCCTCCAGTTGCTGCACCCTGAGCTCGGCATCCACACCCTGTGCGGAAGCGGAGAGCGGGGCGATCGCAAAAAATGCCGTGGCCGCGATGGCGAGCATGCCGGCCAGAAGCTTCTTCCTCATATGTCCTCGATCCTAGTGTTTCGGTATTCCGCGCGAAGCAGCGCGAACAACTGGAGTTGTTTCAATTCCGGGACAAAAAAGCAACGGAGTCAGGCGGAAGTATGGAGACAAAGGGCAGAAAACCATCGCGTCCATATAGCGAACGCCACAAGACCACGCTGTGCAACGCGGATAACTACTTAATACTCTATCTGTGAGCCGGTGTGATGGAAAATCGCAGACCCAGCGCCGAAAGCGTCTTGGTTATCGTTTCCATCTGCGGCTTGCCGCTCTGGGAAAGCGCATCATAGAGATTTTCCCGGTTCACATTGGCTCTCTTCGCGACAGCCGAGACGCCACCTTCCTGAGCTTTGGCAACATTGCGAAGCGCCTCCTGAAAGAGTTCCATATTTCCGCTTTCCAGAATCTGTTCCAGATAAAAGGCCGCGTGCTCGGGATCGCGCAACAGCTCGTCACGAAAGCCGAAATCCAGAGGTTTGCTCGCGTTTGTCATGACTTGCCGCCAGATGAAGAAATTTATGCATGCGGAAATTAATGAACGTCTCGTCTTCCTTGGTCACCTGCTGCTGCGCATCAACGACAAATCCCCGCTTCTCGAAGAAAGGCCGCGCCGTAATGCTTGCCTCGGTGAAAATGCGGGAGAGGCCCTGCTGCCTGGCAGCGTCTTCGACGGCCGTCAATAACATGGAGGCCACGCCAATGCCTTGGTGGGCCGGATGCACGAACATCATGTCCAGATGGCCGTCCGCTTCCAGATCGCTGAAGCCGATGATCTCCTCGTCCAGAACGGCAACCCAGGTAGGCCGCGTGAGCCGCCAGGGCTCCCAATCGTCGCGATCGACCTTCGACCATGCCGCCACTTGCGCCGGATCATAATCGCGGCTGGCGACCTCGCGGATCGCCCGCTGGAAGACCTCGATGACGCCATCGAGATCGGCCGTCACATATCGCCGTAGAACAATCCCGTCTGTCGATCCCACGGAAATCACCTCATCTAGATTTGGATATGATCGCTAAACGCGCGGCCGGGATCTATGGCTATCTTTGACATTTATTGCTAAGAACGAGCAAGGTCATACTGCTTCCAAAAGGAAAGGCGAACCTTATGCCCAACGTCGCCCTCGGTCCTCACTATGAGGAGTTCATCAAAAGCCAACTGGATTCCGGCCGCTATAACAACGCGAGCGAGGTTGTGCGGGCGGGCCTACGGATGCTGGAAGACTTCGAAGATGCGCGGGAAAAGTGGCTGCGAGAAGAAATCCCTGCCCGGTACGATGAGCTTCTGAAAGACCCATCTCAAGCGATTCCGGCGGCAACCGTTCGCGCACGCTTTGAGGCAAAGCATCAAGCCCGTTCAACAGAATTCAAGTAGAGCATGGCGTACCAAATCGGCTACCACGGGAAAGCCGAGGCGGAACTTGACAAGCTCTATGAGCATATCGCGCTTCAAGCCGGGATTGGAGTCGCCGGCGACTATGTCGGCGGCCTCATCGATTTTATCGAAAGCCTGACGACCTTCCCTGAACGCGGAACTGTTCGCGAGGGCAAAATCCCCGGACTACGGATCATTGGCTGACAAAACATTACGCAGGAACTTCTCGAAGAGCGACTGTAACGCT
The DNA here is from genome assembly GCF_024707525.1 of Rhizobium sp. TH2. Classification (NCBI taxonomy): domain Bacteria; kingdom Pseudomonadati; phylum Pseudomonadota; class Alphaproteobacteria; order Hyphomicrobiales; family Rhizobiaceae; genus Rhizobium; species Rhizobium sp. TH2. Next base: position 3,960,977 of record NZ_CP062231.1, read on the forward strand.
GCCCCGTGCAAAACGAAAACCGCCCGCAGCTTGGCTGCGGGCGGATTCGTATCCAATATTACCGGTTGCCCGAACCTTATCAGCCGTTCGGGCCGCCCTTGAGGGCTGTCACCGCGCGGCGGTTCTGCGACCAGCAGGAAATGTCGTCGCAGACCGCGACCGGCTGTTCCTTGCCGTAGGAGATCGTCTTCATGCGGCCGCCATCGACGCCCTGGGCGACGAGGTAGTCGCGCGTGGCTTCGGCGCGGCGCGCACCGAGTGCAAGATTGTATTCGCGGGTGCCGCGTTCGTCGGCATGGCCTTCGACCACGATGCGATAGCTCGAATACTGGTTCAGCCACTGTGCCTGCTTGCGCAGCGTCTGCTGGGCGTCGGCACGGATCGAGGTCGAATCCGTATCGAAGAAGATGCGATCGCCGACATTGACGGTGAAGTCCTGCTGCGAGCCCGGCGTCGCCGAATTCTGCGTGTTCAGGCCGAGATCGTCGGCACTGTTGAGCTTGTTCTTCTTGGCGCAGCTTGCAAGTGCTATGCCGCAGACAAGGGCGATGACGAATGGATTGCGTGCGAGCGTCGCCATCTTGCCGGGTTTGTATGTTTCAGAATGGCTCATGGCCTGCTCCTAAGTCTTAATAATCACGGTTTCCAGACTCTAACCCGGTGGGGTTAACCTCGTTTCAACGATCGTGGTTAACAAACCGGAAATTGGCGCCTATTTCATAAAATCCTAATGAAACAGCCGCCGGCATTCTCCTCATGAATGCGCTCACTCGAGGAGCGGCGACCATGCCGGATCGGATGCGAAAGCCGGGGTCGGCACGCGCAACTCGTTGTAGCCCGACAGGTCGATCGAAAAGAGCGTCGGGCCACCGGCACCGGCACCCTGCCGGAAGAACATCAGCACACGCCCATTCGGCGCCCAGGTCGGGCCCTCGTTATGAAAGCCGGTAGTCAGGATACGCTCGCCCTGACCGTCGGGACGCATGACACCGATCGAGAACTTGCCGCCAGACTGCTTGGTGAAGGCGATCAGGTCACCCTTGGGCGACCACACCGGCGTCGAATAGGCGCCGTCACCGAACGAGATGCGGTTCTGGCCCGAGCCGTCGGCATTCATCACATAGAGTTGCTGTCGTCCGCCGCGATCGCTTTCGAAAACGATCTTCTGTCCGTCAGGCGAATAGGACGGGCCGGTATCGATCGCTGCCGTCGAGGTCAGGCGCGTCGTGGTGCGCGAACGCAGGTCCATGGTGAAGATATTGGCATTGCCCTTTTCCTGCAGGCTCATGATGACCCGCGAGCCATCCGGCGAAAAGCGCGGCGAAAACGTCATGCCAGGGAAATTGCCGACCACTTCGCGCTGCCCGGTTTCGAGCTGCAGCAGGTAGACCTTCGGCTGTTCGCCCTCGAAGGACATGTAGGTGACTTCCTGCTGGTTCGGCGAGAAGCGCGGGGTCAGCACGATGGACTTGGACTTGGTCAGGATCCGCATGTTGGCGCCATCCTGATCCATGATCGCGAGCTGGCGAACGCGGGCGGTCTTCGGGCCGGTCTCCGAGACGAAGACGATGCGGGTGTCGAAATAGCCCTTCTCGCCGGTCAGCTTCTCATAGACGGCATCGGCGATGATGTGCGCGACGCGGCGCCAGTTCTCCGGCCGGGTATAGAACTGCTGGCCGATCAGCTGCGTGCCGCCATAGACATCCCACAGCCGGAACTCGGCGCGCAGGCGGCCATCGGCTTCCTTGGTCACGCGGCCCGAGACCATGGCCTGGGCACTGATGGTCTGCCAATCCTGGAAACGGGGAGCAGCATCGGGATTGGTGATCTTCTGGATGAAGGCTTGCTTGCTGATGGGAGCGAAAAAGCCAGAGCGCTTTAGGTCCGCAGCGATCACGTCGCTGATCTGAACCCCAAGTTCATCGTTGGAAATCATGTCGGTGATGGCAATCGGCATGGGTTCAACGGTACCCTTGCGGATATCGAGCTTGACCTCCGCCTGTGCCGGCATCGCACAGAGTGCGAGCAGCCCAGCGATAACGAGGAGAGCTTTGATCATCTGGTGTTTCATCATCCTATATAAGCCTTTCAGCCATGTATTATGGTTTGCGGCGCGGAAACGCTTTCCGCCGATTGCCGTTCGCGTCACATCAATTCGCTCGGGTAGAAGCTGAGCTCGACGACTTTCCAGGTCTCGTACTTTTCCTTGGGCAGTATATCGAACGGCGCGGACTTCATGACCGCGCGCTTGGCACCACCCTCAAGCGCGCTCAGCGATGAGCCATCGCCGCCGGAACTTGTGATTTCGGGTTCGCCAATAACCTCGCCGTTCTCATCGAGTTCGAACCGAACCACGATTTTGACATCGCTCGAAGACACTTGGCCCGGCATCACGGTCCAGTTCTTTTCGATGAGACCCATCAGCGCGGCATTCTCATCTTGAGAAAGCTTTTCGCCGCCTGTCGCCTTCTTGGCGCCAAGCGATGCTTCCTGCTTGCTGCGCTTGGTGCCTCCTGCCTTGCTGTCGACCTTGCTCAGTTCCTGCGCGATCTCGTCGGTGTTGAAGTCGGTTTCCTTGGTGGTCGTGGATTTGGCCGATTTCGTGTTCTTGTCGGATTTCTTGCGATCCGGCTGCTTTTCGGGTTTCGCCTCGGCGACCTTCACCTCTTTCGGCTCTACCTTCTTTTCCTCGACCTTCTTCGGCTCGACCTTTGGCCGCATCACGGGGACCGGGACATTGTCCGGGATCGGCTCCTCGACCGCCTGCTCGACAGGCTCTTCCTGTTTGACCTCTTCGACCGGCTTAACCTCCGGCTTGACATCGACCTTGGGCTGCTCGATCGCAGCGACCTTTTCCTGTGTCGGCTCGATGGCGGTGTCTTCCCTCAGGATATCCTCGACATTTTCCGCCTGGGTAATCTTCTGATCGGGAATGACCTTCTCTGATGCCTTCTCCGCGCCGGCTTCCTGCACGTTGGACGGCTTCTCGGCCGGAGTCGGCACGGCCTTCAGGTCGAAATCGTTGTCGCCGGTATTCTCGGCGTTTTCCTTGACATCATCGCGCTTTGTCTTGGCGGAGGCCGACGTTTCCTTCTTCGGAGCCTCCTTGTCACCCTCTTGGAGCTGTGCCACATCCTCGATCGGCACCAGGTCAACCGGCATCGCTTCGGACATCGTCACCTCGAGAGGTGCCGGCGAAAATGAAAACAGCAGCCATGCCGCGAGAAGCGCGTGCAAACCGACAGATGTGATGAGGCTGGCCTTCATCGTCGTCCTGCTACTTCGGCGTTTCCGGCTGCGTCACAAGACCGATATTCTTGTAACCGGCGGCCTGGATGCGGCCCATGACACCCATGATCGCGCCATATTGGGTGCCACCATCGCCGCGTACGAAGATGCGCTCTTCGGCGCCGGTCTTGGCAATCGCCTGCAATTTCGGCACGACTTCGTCGATCGCGATCGGGACTTCGGTTTCATCGCCGAAGAAGATCTGGCCGTCCTTGTCAATCGAGATCGTGATCGGCTTTGTGTCCGAATTCATTTCCTTTGCCTGCGTTTCCGGCAGGTCGATCGGCACGCCCGTCGTCATCAGCGGCGCCGCGACCATGAAGATGATCAGCAGCACCAGCATGACGTCGACCATCGGTGTCACGTTGATTTCGCTCATCGGTGCCTTGCGGCCACCACTGCCACGGCGGCGGCCTCGGCCGCCTGATCCACCTGTCTGCGCTCCAGCCGACATTGCCATAGGAAGACTCCCTTACTGCGCCGCGGCGCGCGGCTGCAGCCGCTCGTCGATCTGGCGCGACAGGATGGCGGAGAACTCGTCCGCGAAGGCTTCCATGCGCGCCACCAGCTTGTTGGCGTCGCCCGAGAACTTGTTGTAGGCGATAACCGCCGGGATAGCGGCAACGAGGCCGATCGCGGTGGCGAGCAGCGCTTCGGCGATACCCGGTGCGACAACGGCGAGATTAGTGGATTTCGAAGCCGCGATGCCCTGGAACGAGGTCATGATGCCGACGACTGTACCGAACAGACCGACGAAGGGCGCGGCCGAGCCTATGGTCGCAAGCGAGGAAAGCCGGGCTTCAAGCGTTTCGGTTTCACGCGAGAGCGTGACGTCCATGGCGCGATCGATGCGCATCTGCAGCCCGATGGGTGAGCGCGCGCCGCGTTCGAAGCTCTTCTTCCATTCACGCATGGCGGACACGAATATCGTGGCCATCCCGGACGTCTGACGTTCCGACAAAGTCCGGTAAAGCTCTTCCAGCGATTGGCCGGACCAGAAGACCTGCTCGAAGCTGTCGAACTGGCGGCGGGCCCTATTGTAGTTGACCAGCTTGTCGACGACCATTGCCCAGGTCCAGACCGAAGCGCCGAGGAGGCCGATCATCACGAGCTTGACGACCCAGCTTGCCTGCATGAAGAGCGCCCACAAGCTTACATCTGCGTGTACGGCTGCCAGAGGTGCGGTTTCCATATGTTTTCAAATCCCCGAATCGAGACGCCCGGCCATGAGAGAATTCCCAGCCAGGCGGCCATTCACGTCTATCCATCGCTAATCGGCTGGTTTTGCAGCCTTTGGCATCGCCCTATCTGCATCCCAGCCTTCTTTACGCCAAATTTGGTCAAAGGAAGGCGTGCGATGCACAAATTTAACTGAAGTCAGTAAGACTCCATTATAGTTAAAAGAAGGTTATCAGGCGACTGGTTGAACGGCGCGACGATGCGGCGCAGGCTGTGGGAAACAGCCGGCGCCGCCAAAGAGAATCGATTCTATTTATTTGCTCCGGCTCACCGGCCGCCAGATTTGCATGATCACGCCAGACGCAAACAACCTTTGCTGCGCAAGCTTGAAATCGGTCTTAACCGGAGTGTCGGGGAAGAAGCGGAAACCACTGCCGACCGCGACCGGGAAGACGAGCATTCTGACTTCGTCGATCAGGTTATGCTCGAAGAGTTGATGTACGAGCGAATGGCTGCCCGGCACGAGGATCGGCCCGCCATCGCCTTGCTTGAGCACCTTCACCTCCTCGACGAACTCGCCCGAAAGCAACGACGAATTGTTCCATTCGAGCGACTTCAGCGTGCGCGAGAAGACATGCTTCGGCATCTCCGACAGCCGCAGCGACAAGGGATCGGTGCCTTGCGCGAAGCCTCCGGCGAAGGATTCATAGGTGACACGTCCGAGGAGAAGCGCGCTTGCCTCACGCGCCTCGTCTATTTTCATCTGGAACTCATCATCGCCGATGAACGGCGCGGCCCAGCCGGTGTGAGGATGGCCGGGCTCGCCGCCCGGCGCTTCCATGACACCGTCGAGAGTGACGAGCGGTGCAACAACCAGCTTTCTCATTTTGATTCCCACGCCTTGAGGTCCTCGATCAGCTCGACAAGGTTATCGACGGCGGAATTGCTGCCTTCGACGAAGCCGCCATTCACGTGCAAGTTCTTCATCTTGATCGTATCGAACAGCGTATGGATGGTGAGCATCGTGCGGCCGCCGGATTCATCGAAGGTGACGGTGACGATCATGCGGCCGGCATTCGGGCTCTCGAAGCCGTTGTCGTAACGGATCAGCTTGTCGGACACGATTTCGAGGTACTTGCCGCCGAAGGGCGGTCCCTCCTCGCCTTCGGGGCCGGTCATCTGGAAATGGAACTCGCCTCCGACGCGGAAATCCATCTCGCATTTGGTCAGCGGCCAGCCCTTGGGGCCGAACCATTTCATCATGTGCTCCGGCCTGCAATAGGCGAGGAAAAGCAGCCGCGCGGGCGCATCGAACATGCGCGTGATAACGAGTTCGCGATCGGCGACGGATTCGGTTGTCTGGCTCCTGGCGTCCATGGTCATTCTCCCTTTTCAATCAGTTCCTTGACGTAGGTATCGAGCTGGTCGAGGCTTTCCTCCCAGCAGCGCTTGTAGTTTCCAAGCCATTGCGATGCTTGCTTGAGAGGCGCGGCATTGATCCTCACCGGCCGGAATTGCGCCTCCCGACCGCGCGACACTAGCCCGGCACTTTCCAGCACTTTGATATGCTTGGTGATCGTCGGCTGGGCGAGCTTGAACGGCTCGACCAGTTCGTTGACCGTGGCCTCGCCATCGGCGAGGCGAGCAAGGATGGCGCGCCGGGTGGGATCGGCGAGCGCTCCGAAAACGAGATCGAGTTGAGCGGCGGTCTGCATTTTCATATTTCCATATAGCTATATTGCTATTTATCTATATAATGGCGATCAGAGCGCGTCAACCAGAATTTTTCCGGTCACCAAATCAGCTTTGCATGAGGATGTTGGCGGCTTTTACCGCCGCCGAGGCGCGGTTCTCGACGCCGAGCTTCACATAGATCTGCTCGAGATGCTTGTTGACGGTACGTGCCGACAGCCCGAGGATTTCACCGATGTCGCGATTGGATTTGCCCTTGGCGATCCAGGCCAGCACTTCGGATTCCCGCGCGGTGAGCGCGAAGTGCTGCTTAAGACGCTCGTTGTCGCTGCCCTGCGTCTGGCCGGTCAGACGGAAGAGATGCTCGTCCTGGCCGATTGATCCGAGGAATGAGAGCGCCAGCGAGGCCTCGCCGCCGGTTTCCATGACGAAGCCGGGATCCTTGTTTGTGCCGACCTGCCGGCGCTCTTCCATCCAGGTGAGGATGCGCGCAGCGACCAGATCGATGCCGTCGTCGCTACCGGTGGCGGCGTTGACCAGCCTGATCGCTTGCGGCGTCGACCATAGGATCCTGCCGTTGCCGCGCACCGCCAGCAGATGCCTGCCGGCGGCGTCGAGCGCCACGCGGGCACTCTGGGCGGAACGCGCATTGGCAAGATGGACGCGGATGCGGGCGCGCAATTCATCGACATTGATTGGCTTGGTGAGATAATCGACGCCCCCTGCCCCGAGCGCCCGAACCACATGCTCGGTCTCGGTGAGGCCGGTCATGAAAATCACCGGCACTTGCGCGGCGGCGGCATGCGATTTCAGCCGCTGGCACGTCTCGAATCCATCCATTCCGGGCATGACCGCATCAAGCAGGATGAGATCGGGCGTGATGCGGTCGGCGATCGAAAGAGCCGAGGCGCCAGACGTGGCGATCAGCACCGAATATCCGGATTCCTCCAGCGCCTCGGTGAGGAAGCTCAGCGATTCCGGGCTGTCATCGACCAGAAGCACGATGTCGCGCGGGCTTTCCACGGCATTCATGGCCCCGCCTCCTCGCGTTCGAGCTTGCGGAGATCGGCGAGATAGGCATCGATGTTGAAGGCCTTGATATGTGCGGTCATGACCTCCGCGAAATGCCGGTTATCGCCATGCTTTGCAAGGTCATTCAGCTTTGCCTCGATGCCGCGGACATAACCGATCTCGCCGAGCCGGATGAGTTCCTGCACATGGTCGGGTCCCGGGCTGCGGAAAGTCGGCTCGTGATGTCCGTTGATCACGGCCACGGGAATCGTGGCGTAAACCCATTCGAGCCCCATCCAGGTCGCGAGCTTGTCGTGCAACTGGCGGAAATCCACCGGCTTGGCGAGCGTATCGCTATGGTCGCTGCCGGGCAGCGTGCCCGCCGCCCCATCGCCGATATTGGCCGACAACATGATGACCGGCGCGCCGAACCCACCTGCTCGCAGCCTCGCCGCGAGTTCCCAGCCGTTCATACCGGGCATGGAAATGTCGACGAGGAAGATATCCGGCCGGGCGGCCTCGATCAGCATCAGGCAATCCGGACCCGAGATCGCGGTCAGCACGACAAAATCGAGCGGCACCAGCGCCTCGCGCATCAGCTCGCGATGTTCCTCATTGTCGTCAACGACCATGATCGTCCGGCGCGGCCCGGTATAGGTGAGAATCTTGCGATCGGGCGCCGGCGCGCTCGGTTTGTTGAGACCATAGAGCATCAGCCGCACCTTGAATTTCGTGCCGTGGCCATGTTCGCTTTCGACTGTGATCTCGCCGCCAAGCGTCTGAGTGAGCAGCCTCGTGATTGTCAGCCCAAGCCCGAGGCCGGGCGCGAGCTTGGCCTGATCACCAGTACCGCGCTGGAACGGCTCGAAAATCACCGGCAGGTCGCTCTCCGAAATGCCTGGGCCGGTATCGGCAACGGTCAGCGTGGCGACCTGTCCGCGATAGGCGAGATCGAGCGACACCGAACCGTCGCTGGTATATTTGACGGCATTGGAGAGCAGGTTGACGAGGATCTGCCTGAGCCGCTTTTCGTCGGTTCGCACATATTGCGGCAGCTTGTCGTCGATCGTCATGTTGAAGACCAGGCCTTTGGCCTCGGCCTGCGGCCGCATCATGCCGGTGACCTGATCGAGGAAATCGCGAATGTTGATCTCGTTGGAATAGACCTGCAGCCGGCCGGCCTCGATCTTGGAAATGTCGAGCAGGCCATCGATGAGGCCCGAGAGGTGATCGGCGCTGCGCTTGATCACCTTGATCGCCGAACGCTTGGCATCGGGAATCGACTCGTCGCGTTCGAGAAGCTGGGCATAGCCGAGCACGGCATTGAGCGGCGTGCGGAGCTCATGCGTGAGGCCGACGACATAGCGGCTCTTGGCGCGGTTGGCGGATTCGGCGGTCTCCTTGGCATATTGGAGCGCCGCGTCTGTCTTCTTGTGGGCGGCGATTTCCTTGAGCAGCAGCGTGTTCTGGCGCGAGGATTCCTCCTCCGCCACCACCCGGCTGTCATGCGCGAGCACAAAGAACCATGTGGCGATGCCGGTCAGGATCGCGAAGACCAGGAAGACGATCCACACCGTCGCATTGACCACGCCCGACGCCTCGGGCAGCACGCTGCCTGCGCGCTCGGCAATGATCCAAAGCACGGCGCCGATCAACGTCAGCGCCAGGATCGTGGTCATCGAGTAGCGGCCAAGGCGCGTTCCGAGCTTCTCGACAACTGAATCGGGTAAAATGGCGCGTGCCACTTCAGTAGCCTGGTATTGCAGCCGGGCCTTGGGCTTACAGAGGTCGTGGCAACGGCTGTCGAGCGAGCAGCAGAGCGAACAGATCGGGGCGGCATAGGCCGGGCACCACGCCATGTCCTCCGGCTCGAACGGATGCTCGCAGATCGAGCAGGTGATCGTGGCAAGGTTCTTCCACTGGTGGCGCGGCTTGCGGGCCAGATAGTATTTGCCCTTCGTCGCCCAGGCGATTGCCGGCACCGAGATGAACGCCACGACAGGCGTGATGTAGATGGCGAGCGAGCCGACATAGGCGCCGAACAGGCCAAAATGCGCGGCCAGCGCGATAGCCACCGTGATGGTCATGCTGCCTACGCCCACCGGATTGATGTCGTAGAGATGTGCCCGCTTGAACTCGATTCCGGGCGGAGACAGGCCCAGTGGCTTGTTGATGAAGAGATCGGCCGAAATCGAGCAGAGCCAGGCCGCCGAGATGATCGAGAAGACACCGAGCGTTTCCTCGAGCAGTTTGTAGATGCCGAGTTCCATCAAGAGCAGCGCGATGGCGACATTGAAGAACAGCCAGACCACGCGGCCGGGATGACTATGCGTCAGCCGCGAGAAGAAATTCGACCAGGCGAGTGAGCCGGCATAAGCGTTCATCACATTGATCTTGAGCTGCGAGACCACGACGAAGGCCGCTGTCAGGATCAGGGCAAGCGTGTGGTTCGGCACCATGTAGCCGAAGGCGGTGACATACATATGCGCCGGATCGGCCGCTTGGCTGGCGGGAATGCCCGAACTCAGCGCCAGCACGACGAGAAACGAGCCCGCAAGAAGCTTCGGCGCGCCCACGACGACCCAGCCGGGTCCTGCCAGGAACCGCATGACCCGCTGGACGATCGATGGCGGCTTGTGATCCGCCGGCAGGAAGCGGAGGAAGTCGACCTGTTCGCCGATCTGCGCCATCAGCGACAGTATGACCGCCGACGCCGCCCCGAACATCGCAAGATCGAACGGCGCGATGGTGCCGATCTCCCCCGATTCATGCCCCCTGCCCGCAAAACCCAGCCAGATATCGAACTTCTGCCAGTCCGACATGGCGATGAAGATAAAGGGCAGGATATTGAGCACGATCCACACCGGCTGGGTGAGCAGTTGGAACCGCGAGATCATCCGCACGCCGTGGGTGACCAGTGGGATCACCGCGAGCGCCGAGATGATGTAGCCGAGCCAGAGCGGGATGCCGAAGACGAGCTCCAGCGCGCCCGTCATAATCGAGGCTTCGATGGCAAACAGGATGAAGGTGAAGCTGGCATAGATCAGCGACGTGACCGTCGAGCCGATATAACCGAAGCCCGCGCCGCGCGTCAGCAGGTCGATATCGACACCGTGCCGGATCGCATACCGGCTGATCGGGATGCCGATCAGCAGCAACAGAACCGATGCTACGATGATCGCGAAGATCGCATTGGTCGTGCCGTAGGACAGCGTGATGGCACCGCCCACGGCTTCCAGCGCCAGGAAGGAGATCGCACCAATGGCAGTCTGGGAAATCCGCGACGGCGAATATTGCCGGGCGCTCTTGGCGGTGAAACGCAGCGCGTAATCCTCAAGGGTCTGATTGGCGACCCAGCGGTTATAGTCGCGGCGAACGGGAATGATACGTTGGCGCGCCGTCTGATGCGTCGTCCGCACGGCATCATTGCCTATTTCTGAGGCAGATTTCAGATTTGCGGAATTTTCGTTCATTTCTTATCAAAAGCACGATGTGACGCGAGCCGCAAGAGGCACCAAGCCCAATCCGATGGTTAGGCAATTACCTAATTGATGTTGACACGGCATCCCGGATACCTTACTAAGGCATATGCCTAATCATGATCCGCATATCGTCCAGATGTTCAGCGCGCTCGGTGACCAGACCCGGCTTGGTGTGATCTCCCGTCTAGCGACCGGACCGGCAAGCGTTGGCGAGATGGCGGGGGATGCGCGTATGGCGCTTCCCTCCTTCATGCAGCATCTCGGCATCCTGGAAGCCTGCGGCCTGATCAAGTCGGAAAAGGTGGGCCGTATTCGTATCTGCCGGCTGGAACCGGACGCACTGTCGCGCGCGCGAGACTGGATCGAACAGCAGCGCGCAGTCTGGGTCAACAAGCTGGATTCGCTCGATGATTATCTCGCCGAAAAGATGGACGAAGAGGAAGGAACGAGAAAATGACCATCACCGCCCATGACACGATCGTCTTCGAACGCTGTTTCGTCGCACCGCTTCCAATGCTCTACAAGGCTTTCATGGATCCGGTCGCCCGCTGCCGCTGGGGAGCGCCCTCCCCCACTGCCGTCATCATCTACGATCAGGAGGATTTTCGTGTCGGCGGGCGTGATCTGTCACGCTGTGGCTCGAAGGACGATCCACGCTTCCATGTAGAGGCGACCTATCTCGATATCGTTCCCGAAAGCCGCATCGTCTATTCGGAGGCCGTCACGGAAGGTGGCAAACGGCTTTCGGCCGCGCTTCATACCATCGAGATGAAATCGACAGATGGCCAATCGTCGCTCAGGATCACGGTGCAGATCGCTGCCTTCGACGGCGCTGCCATGGCCGACGGCGTGCGCCACGGCTTCCGCGCGGCGCTCGACAATCTCACACGGGAGCTGGCGGGGTAGATCTTCCCCATTTCCCCCTCTCCGGTACGTTAAATGACGTATATCGCGGTGCACAATTCGGACGGATAGTTCCCTCAAGACGGCGGATGTTAAGCACGCGTTAATCCGCTGCTCGATGCTCAACAGAGGGGAAATCCAATGAAAATCAAGAACCTGATGACAGGTGCGATACTGGCTGGCATGCTTTCCGCAACCATGTTCCAGAGCGCATACGCCGCTGAAGACACGATCAAGATCGGCATCCTGCATTCGCTGTCGGGCACGATGGCGATTTCCGAGACCACGCTGAAAGACGCTATGCTGATGCTCGTCGAGGAGCAGAACAAGAAGGGTGGCGTTCTCGGCAAGAAAATCGAAGCCGTCGTCGTCGATCCGGCTTCCGACTGGCCGCTGTTTGCCGAAAAGGCCCGGGACCTGATCGAAAAGGACAAGGTCGCCGCCGTGTTCGGCTGCTGGACCTCGTCGTCGCGCAAATCGGTCCTGCCGGTGTTCGAAGAGCTCAACTCCATCCTCTTCTACCCCGTCCAATATGAAGGCGAAGAGTCTTCGCGCAACATCTTCTACACAGGTGCCGCCCCCAACCAGCAGGCGATCCCGGCCGTCGATTACCTGATGGCAACGGAAGGCGTTGAGCGCTGGGTTCTCGCTGGCACCGACTACGTCTATCCGCAGACGACCAACAAGATCCTCAAGGCCTATCTCGAAGCCAAGGGCGTGAAGCCCGAGGACATCATGGTCAACTACACGCCGTTCGGTCATTCGGATTGGCAGACCATCGTCTCCGACATCAAGAAGTTCGGCTCGTCGGGCAAGAAGACCGCCGTGGTTTCCACCATCAATGGTGACGCCAACGTTCCGTTCTACAAGGAACTCGGCAACCAGGGCATCAAGGCTGAAGACATTCCGGTCGTCGCCTTCTCGGTCGGTGAAGAAGAACTGGCCGGTCTCGACACCGCGCCGCTCGTCGGCCACCTGGCTGCCTGGAACTACTTCCAGTCCGTCGATGCGCCGGTGAATGCCGAGTTCATCAAGACCTGGAAAGCCTATACCAAGAACGACAAGCGCGTGACCAACGACCCGATGGAAGCCGCCTATATCGGCTTCAACGCCTGGGTTAAGGCTGTCGAGGCGGCCGGCACCACCGACACCGATCCGGTCCTCGATGCCATCATCGGCGTCTCGGTTCCGAACCTCTCGGGCGGCACCTCGACCGTCATGCCGAACCACCACATCACCAAGCCGGTGCTGATCGGTGAAATTCAGGCTGACGGCCAGTTCGAAATCGTCCAGCAGACCCCGGCCGTCGTCGGCGACGAATGGTCCGATTACCTGGCCGACTCCAAGGACCTGATCTCCGATTGGCGCAAGCCCATGGCCTGCGGCAACTTCAACGTCGCCACCGGCAAATGCGGCGGCAAGGGCTCCTGATCATCCTTCACCCCAGGGATGAAATCCGGAGCGGGCAGTGACGAACTGCCCGCTCTGTTTTCCGAGATATTCAAGACGGTGGACCTACGATGTCTCGCACGCTCGCAATACACAACCAGCCGGTTTACGGGTGCGATCCGCGCCGTCATATAGGGTGGCGCTCTCTTCTAGTCGTCCTGCTGGCGCTGTGCCTGTTCACCGTTGTCTTCGGGCGGATCGGCCATGCCGCCGATGACCTGAAAACCCAGATCGACGAACTGGCGACCATCAAGCTTCCGCAGATGGCGGAAAAGGTCCAAGCGCTCGCCTCGACCGGCGACCCGAAGGTGGTTCCGGTCCTCGAAGCGCTCGGCGAAGGCGACCTCTATTTCCGCAAGTCCGATAACGTGGTCTTCCTGACCAAGCCCGCCGGCGCCAACTTCACTTTGATCGATCCGCTCTCCGGCGAGACTATCGGCGAGGAGGCCAAGGGCGCGCTGACCAAGATCCGCGTCAACAACAGCCTGCGCCGTACCATCCGTTCCGCGTTGGGCGGCCTGACGCTGTTGAGCGATGACCGCAATGTGCGCCTCCAGGCAGCCGATGCCGTCCTGAAATCCCCGAGCGCCGAAAATCTCGGCCTGCTCGAAACCGCCATCGCCAAGGAAACTGATCCGGCGGTGAAAACCCGCATGGAGACGGCGCGCGCGGTCTCCATACTGACCTCCGATCGCAGCGCCGACGAAAAGCGCGCGGCAATCGCGATGATTGGAGAAAAGGTCGGCGGGCGCGACGCGGTCGGCATCCTGATGACGGCGGCCCCCTCGCTCGATCTATCCCTGAAACCCGATCTCGACACGGCCATCGCCAGGATCCAGAGCACGCTTGCCTTCTGGGATCTCGGCCAGAATGTCTGGTACGGCATCTCGCTCGGCTCGGTCCTGCTATTGGCCGCAATCGGGCTCGCCATCACCTTCGGCGTCATGGGCATCATCAACATGGCGCATGGCGAAATGGTCATGCTCGGCGCCTATTCGACCTTCGTGGTGCAGGACATCGTGCGCGACAATTTCCCCGGCCTCTTCGATTGGTCCCTGGCTATCGCCCTGCCCGTCGCCTTCATCGTCACCGGCGCGGTCGGCCTGATCCTCGAACGCGGCGTCATCCGCTTCCTCTATGGTCGGCCGCTCGAAACGCTGCTCGCCACCTGGGGCATTTCGCTCATCCTGCAACAGCTGATCCGCTCGATTTTCGGCCCGACCAACCAGGAAGTCGGCAATCCCAGTTGGATGTCCGGCTCCTTCCCGCTCGGCGGCATGACGATCACCTGGAACCGCATGTGGATCGTGCTGTTCTCGCTCTCGGTATTCTTCGCGCTGCTGGCGCTGATGAAGCGCTCACCCTTCGGGCTGCAGATGCGTGCCGTGACCCAGAACCGGCGCATGGCCTCGTCCATGGGCATCCGCACGCCATGGGTCGATGCCTTCACCTTCGCGCTCGGCTCGGGCATAGCCGGCATAGCGGGTGTCGCACTCAGCCAGATCGACAATGTGTCGCCCAATCTCGGCCAAAGCTACATCATCGACAGCTTCATGGTCGTCGTGTTCGGCGGCGTCGGCAATCTCTGGGGCACGCTGGTCGGCGCGCTGTCGCTCGGCATCCTCAACAAGTTCCTCGAACCGACGGTCGGCGCCGTGCTGGGCAAGATCCTCGTCCTCGTCCTCATCATCCTTTTCATCCAGAAGCGGCCGCGCGGTCTCTTCGCACTCAAGGGAAGGGCGATCGAAGCATGATAACCGGCTTTCTTCTCCGCGCACTCGACCAGAGAATCATCATCGCCATCGCCATCATCCTGGCCGTTGCCGTGCTGGTGCCCGCCTCCAATCTGATGCTGCCGGTGGACAGCGCGTTCCGCATCCCGACCTATGTCATGAGCCTGATGGGCAAATACCTCACCTACGCACTGCTGGCGCTGACGCTGGATCTGGTCTGGGGCTATTGCGGCATCCTCTCGCTCGGCCACGCCGCCTTCTTCTCGCTCGGCGGCTATGCCATGGGCATGTACCTGATGCGCCAGATCGGCCCGCGTGGTGTCTATGGCAACCCCATCCTGCCCGATTTCATGGTCTTCCTGAACTGGAAGGAGCTGCCGTGGTTCTGGCACGGCTTCGACATGTTCTGGTTCGCGGCGCTGATGGTGGTCGTGGTGCCTGGCCTGCTGGCCTTCATCTTCGGCTGGTTTGCCTTCCGCAGCCGCGTCAACGGCGTCTATCTCTCGATCATCACCCAGGCGATGACCTACGCGCTGCTGCTCGCCTTCTTCCGCAACGACATGGGCTTTGGCGGCAATAACGGCCTGACCGATTTCAAGGAAATCCTCGGTTACTCGGTGCAGGCCGATGGCACCCGTGCCTCGCTCTTTGCCGCCACCGCGATCATGCTGGCGGTCTGCCTGCTGATCTCCTCGGCGATCGTGCGTTCGAAATATGGCAAGGTGCTGATCGGTGTGCGCGATGCCGAAAGCCGCACGCGCTTCCTCGGCTACCGGGTCGAGAACATCAAGCTCTTCACCTTCGTCGTATCGGCCATGATGGCAGGCATCGCCGGCGCGCTTTTCGTCCCGCAGGTCGGCATCATCAATCCGGGCGAATTCGAGCCGGGAAATTCGATCGAGGTCGTCATCTGGACGGCGGTCGGCGGGCGCGGCACGCTTGTAGGCCCGATCATCGGCGCGGTGCTGGTCAATGCCGGCAAGACCTTCTTCACCGGCGCCTTCCCCGAGGTCTGGCTGTTCGCGCTGGGCGCCCTCTTCGTGCTGGTCACGCTGTTCCTGCCCAAAGGGATCGTCGGCACCTGGCAGCAGTACATGGCCCGCCGGAAGGAATATTCTGCCGCCGCTGCCAAGGAAAAATCCCGCGTGGTTGACATGCCTGCCGCCATCGCCGAACCGGGAGCCGCAGAATGAACGCCGTCAACAAGGAAATGAAGCCGAAAAGCATCCTCTATCTCGATGGCGTGTCGGTGTCCTTCGATGGCTTCAAGGCGCTGAACTCGCTCTCTTTCGTGGTCGAACCGGGCGAACTGCGCGCCATCATCGGCCCCAATGGCGCCGGCAAGACGACGATGATGGACATCATCACCGGCAAGACCCGGCCCGATTCCGGCGACGTATTCTTCAACGGCGATATCGACCTCACCAAGATGGACGAGGCGGCGATCGCCCAGCTCGGCATCGGCCGCAAGTTCCAGAAGCCTACTGTGTTCGAAAGCCATACCGTCTGGGACAATCTCGAACTGGCGCTCAACCGCAGCCGCAGCGTCTTCGGCACGCTGTTCTACACACTCTCGGCCGCCGACAAGGAGCGCATCGAGGAAATCCTCGAGATCGTGCGGATGAGCCATCGCAAGGACGATTACGGCGCCAATCTCAGCCACGGCCAGAAGCAATGGCTGGAGATCGGCATGCTGCTGGCGCAGGAACCCAAGTTGCTCTTGGTCGATGAACCGGTCGCCGGCATGACCGACGCCGAGACCGCTGAAACCGCGATCCTGCTCAAAGACATCGCCAAGACGCGGTCGGTGGTGGTCGTCGAGCACGACATGGGTTTCATCCGCGATCTCGGCGTCAAGGTGACATGTCTGGCGGAAGGATCGGTTCTCGCCGAAGGCTCGATCGACTTCGTCAGCGCCGACCCGAAGGTGATCGAGAATTATCTTGGACGGTGAGCGGAAATAGAAAACGGCAATTGAACGTCAATGAGAAATAGGCTTCAAACTGATGCAACCTTTCCTCATTGGAGTTTCAACATGCCTTTTCTTGGTGTCCTCTTGATGGTGGCCGCTGGCGCGGCCGTGTGGTGGTGGCGAATGAAGATGGTGAGGGAAGCGGGAAGCGAGATCATCGACTCGGTCGAGCGGATGCGCGGCGCCTTCAACCGCCGGCAATTCCGCAAGAAGGCCGAGGCGGCGCCGCTCACCTCGATCCAGAACCCGGCGATCGCGGCGGTGGTTTTCCTGCTGACGCTGGCGAATGAAAAGCCGATGCACAAGGACATGGCGAAGGAGATCATCCGCGAGCGGATGAAGGATATCATCGCCGCCAAGGATATGGACGAGGTGCTGATCTTCGCCGACTGGACGGCGGGCAGCGTCGTCAACATCGACGACCCGCTTCGCCGCTTCCGGGACCTGTGGCTGAACGCGCTCGACGACGGCGAACGCCGGCAGTTGATCTCGATGGCCGAGGACATCGCCGATGTCGGCGGCGAACGAACGGTACAGCAGGCCGATGTCCTTCAGAAGCTGAAGAGGGCATTGCTCAATTGACGTGTAAAGGGGAATGAGATGTTAGCGGTCGAAAACGCCAATCTGCACTATGGTGCCGCCCAGGCACTGCGCGGAATCACCATCAAGGCCGAAATGGCCAAGATCACCTGCGTTCTCGGCCGCAACGGCGTCGGCAAATCCTCGCTTCTGCGCGCCGTCACCGGCCAGCATCCGCTTTCATCAGGCAAGGTCAGCTTCGAGGGCAAGGAACTCAACGGCATGGCACCCTACAACCGCGCCAAGCTCGGTATCGGATACGTGCCGCAGGGCCGCGAGATCTTCCCGCTGCTGACCGTAAAGGAAAACCTTGAATCCGGTTATGCGCCGCTCAAGCGCGCCGATCGCAGCATCCCCGACGATATTTTCAGCCTGTTTCCGATCCTCAACAGCATGCTCGGCCGGCGCGGCGGTGACTTGTCGGGCGGTCAGCAGCAGCAACTCGCCATCGGCCGCGCGCTGGTGACGCGGCCGCGCATCCTCGTGCTCGACGAGCCGACCGAGGGTATCCAGCCGTCGATCATCAAGGATATCGGCCGGGCAATCAAATATCTCCGCGACTCCACCGGGATGGCGATCCTGCTGGTCGAACAATATCTTGATTTCTGCCGGGAACTCGCCGACCATGTCTATATCATGGACCGTGGCGAGATCGTGCATGAAGGTCCCGCCGAGACGCTGGATACGGCGGAAGCGCGACGGCATTTGACGGTGTAGTTTGGAACTGAGCATGTTGCTTACCCCCCTCTGCCCTGCCGGGCATCTCCCCCTCAAAGAGGGAGATCGGATGTGGCGGCGCCTCGCCCTCCAAACAATCTCCCCCCTTGAGGGGGAGATGTCACGAAGTGACAGACGGGGGTGCTGATGCTCGCTCCCAACACCGAGATCGCCCCACAACGCACCAAGGGCATCGCCCGGCTCGCCACGAAAAACGTGGACGGACGAACGCGCCTTGATGTCTTCTATCAGGAGAGCGCCGCCAAGATCCGCATTCCGGAATCCTATGACGGCCAGATGGAAGCGGTGCTGATCAATACTTCGGGCGGGCTGACGGGCGGCGACCGCATCGCATGGGAGGTCGCGGCGGGCGAGAACACCTCGGTCACCGTCACGACACAGGCCTGCGAACGCGTCTACAAGTCCTCCGGCGGCGAGGCGCATGTCGTGTCGCGGCTGTCCGTGGCATCGGGCGCGAAACTCCACTGGCTGCCGCAGGAGACGATCCTGTTCGACCAGAGCGCCCTGAGCCGCACGCTCGACGTCGATCTCGCCGAGGACGCCGAACTGATCGCGCTGGAGGCCGTCCTCATCGGCCGCAAGGCAATGGGCGAGATCGTTCGGAGCGGCAGCTTCCGCGACCGCTGGCGCATACGTCGTGCGGGCAAGCTGATCCACGCCGAGGATGTGCATTTCGTAGGCGATATCGAGAACCTGCTGGGGAGCCGCGCATCGCTTTCCGGCAACCAGGCTTTCGCGACTTTGCTCTATGTCGGCGAGCGCGCGGAAGCCCTGCTACCCAAATTGCGCGCATTGCTTGGAGACCATCTCGCCGGCGCCAGCCACTGGAACGGAAAGCTCGTCGTCCGCCTCATCGCGTCGGAGGGCTTCGAGCTGCGAAAAATACTGATCCCGGCCATTTCGCTCTTGCGAAATGGTGAGCCCGCACCGAAAGTGTGGAACCTCTAAGCCTGTGCTGACGCACCGTCATTTGGCGTATTGCGTGATGCCGCCCAAGTCCTTGACTATGATGCCTGATCATTGTGGAGCCTTTCATGAACCTCACTCCCCGTGAAAAAGACAAGCTGCTGATTTCGATGGCCGCAATGGTGGCCCGCAGGCGGCTCGAACGCGGCGTCAAGCTCAACTATCCCGAGGCGATTGCGCTGATCTCCGATTTCGTCGTCGAAGGCGCCCGCGACGGCCGTTCGGTCGCCGATCTCATGGAGGCCGGCGCGCATGTCGTTGCCCGCGCGCAGGTCATGGAAGGCATTGCCGAGATGATCCACGACGTGCAGGTTGAAGCCACTTTCCCCGACGGCACCAAGCTGGTGACCGTCCACGAACCGATCCGCTGAGGTAACGCCATGCTCGACCTGCGACCCAATTGCGAATGCTGCGACAAGGATCTTCCGCCGGACGCCACCGATGCGATGATCTGCACCTTCGAATGCACATTCTGCGCAGATTGCGCGGAAACCATCCTCGCCGGCATCTGCCCGAACTGCGGCGGCAGTTTCACCAGCAGGCCGATCCGCCCGGCCGCCATGCTCGCCAAATATCCGGCCACCACCAAACGCATCCTGAAGGCCGAAGGCTGCGCGCCGCAAAAAGCCGCTTGAAGAGGAACAGCCATGATCCCCGGTGAACTGATAGCCGCGCCAGGCGAAATCGAACTCAATGTCGGTGCCCCGACCACCACGATCGATGTTGCCAATACCGGCGATCGTCCGATCCAGGTCGGCTCGCATTATCATTTCTTCGAGACCAACAAGGGCCTCGACTTCGACCGCGACAAGGCGCGCGGCATGCGGCTCGATATACCCTCGGGCACGGCGGTCCGCTTCGAGCCGGGCCAGAAACGCACGGTGCAACTGATCCCCCTCTCCGGCAAGCGCGAGGTCTACGGCTTCCGCCAGCAGGTGATGGGGAAGCTCTAAAACAAGAAAATCAACGGGAGATCTGGAATGAAGAGGCTGGTCATTTTGGCACTGCTCCTAACCGGCGCGACATGCGCCATGGCCCAGGAAGACCCGCCTGTCGATTGCGCCAATGCCATGACGCAGGCCGATATGAACCAGTGCGCCTACGAGGACTTTGAGAAGGCCGACAAGGAACTCAACGCGGTCTACAAGCAGGCGCTCAAGAGCCAGGAAGAGGCGGACAGGCAGGCGGCCGAGATCGGCCCCGATTATGTCGGCGCGGTCAAGGCGCTCAAGAAAGCCCAGCGCGCCTGGATCGATTATCGCGACGGCCATTGTGATGGTGTCGGTTACGAGGCCGTCGGCGGCTCCATGCAGGGCATGCTGATCAGCGGCTGCCAGGCGACAATGACCACGGCGCGCACCAAGGAACTGCGCGAACTCATTCAAGGCATGGGGAACTGATGGCACGTCGGATCGTGATCGTCGGCAATGGAGAGATCGGCGAAGGTCTTGCCGACGTCATGGATTCCGCCGACCTGGTGATCCGCTTCAACGACTGCCGCTCGGTGGGCGCCGGGGGAGGCAGGACTGATGTCGTCGCGGTCTGCAACACCGGACGCCCAGGCAAGGCCATGCTCGAAGGTGCCGGATGGTCATGCAACAAGGCTGTCTGGCTCGCCTCATCCATCTGGTGCGTCCGCGACCCGCAGAAGTTTGCCGCCATGCGCGCACCCCTTGCGCAAACCCATCCCGAACTCGACGATTTCTGCGACGACTACACCGACGGCTTTGCCGACTATGCCCGCCAGAACGGCAAGGATTTCCACATCATTCCCGGAGCGACCCATGATGCGGTAGACCGCGAATTGTCCGCCTTCTCTCCGGCGCCCTATGTCGTTCCCTCAAGCGGCGCCATCGTGATCGCCGAATTCCTCACCCATTACCGCAAGCCCGGCGACGAATTGTTTCTCGCGGGCTTCGGCCACCAGGGCTGGGAGTGGCACCCGTGGGATGCCGAGCGGCAATGGGTGGACGAGATGATAAAGCGTGGGAAATTGGGAAGGCTACACCCGAAAGAGGTCCGGCCAAGTTCTGGCTCGGAGGGATCCAAGGCGGCTTCATGCTAAGGTTAGATGCCAAGACCTCGCTCAAAGGTCGCTTCACCGTTCCGGCAGAAGTTCGAAGAGCGATCGGCCTCGCTCCAGGCGGATTGCTGCAGTTCATCGTCGATGACAATGGCACGGTGTCGATCACCGCCGCTTCAGAGAAGCCCGATGACTTCCTGAGCAACGATTGCAAGACAAACCAAACCAACAACCCCGGAGCCTGACCCATGTCCTACAAGATGTCCCGCGCCGCCTATGCCTCGATGTTCGGGCCGACGATCGGCGACAAGTTCAGGCTCGCCGATACCGAGCTCTTCGTCGAGGTCGAGAAGGATTTCACCATCTATGGCGAGGAAGTGAAATTCGGCGGCGGCAAGGTCATCCGCGATGGCATGGGTCAGAGCCAGGCAACGCGGGCCGAGGGCGCGGTCGATACAGTCATCACCAATGTGCTGATCATCGACCATTGGGGCATCGTCAAGGCCGATGTCGGCCTGAAGGACGGCCGCATCGCCGCTATCGGCAAGGCGGGAAACCCGGATACCCAGCCCGGCGTCACCATCATCGTCGGCCCCTCCACGGAAGCCATTGCAGGCGAAGGCAAGATCCTCACCGCTGGTGCCATGGATGCGCATATCCACTATATCTGCCCGCAGCAGATCGAGGAAGCGCTGATGAGCGGCGTCACCACCATGCTCGGCGGTGGCACCGGCCCGGCCCACGGCACGCTCGCCACCACCTGCACCGGCGCCTGGCATATCGAGCGGATGATCGAGAGTTTCGATGCTTTCCCGATGAACCTGGCGCTTGCCGGCAAGGGCAATGCTTCGCTCCCCGCGCCGCTGGTGGAAATGGTGCTGGCCGGCGCATCGAGCCTGAAGCTGCATGAGGATTGGGGCACGACACCCGCCGCGATCGACAACTGCTTGACGGTCGCCGATGAACTGGACATCCAGGTGATGATCCACACCGACACGCTCAACGAGAGCGGTTTCGTCGAGGATACGATCGACGCGATCAGGGGCCGCACGATCCACGCCTTCCACACCGAAGGCGCCGGCGGCGGCCACGCGCCTGATATCATCAAGGTCTGCGGCTCGCTGAACGTCATCCCGTCCTCGACCAATCCGACGCGGCCTTACACGGTCAACACACTGGCCGAGCATCTCGACATGCTGATGGTCTGCCACCACCTGTCGCCCTCGATCCCCGAGGACATCGCCTTCGCCGAAAGCCGCATCCGCAAGGAGACGATCGCGGCAGAAGATATCCTGCACGACATGGGCGCCTTCTCGATCATCTCGTCGGACAGCCAGGCTATGGGCCGCGTCGGCGAAGTGTCGATCCGCACCTGGCAGACCGCCGACAAGATGAAGCGCCAGCGCGGCCCACTGAATGAGGAAACCGGCGACAACGACAATGCCCGCGTCAAACGCTACATCGCCAAGTACACGA
Organism: Rhizobium sp. TH2; assembly: GCF_024707525.1. Lineage (NCBI taxonomy): Bacteria > Pseudomonadati > Pseudomonadota > Alphaproteobacteria > Hyphomicrobiales > Rhizobiaceae > Rhizobium > Rhizobium sp. TH2. Next base: position 3,983,468 of record NZ_CP062231.1, read on the forward strand.
TCAATCCGGCGATCGCCCAGGGTCTCAGCCATGAGATCGGCTCGGTCGAAGTCGGCAAGCGCGCCGATCTCGTGCTCTGGTCGCCCGCCTTCTTCGGCGTGAAGCCCGAAATGGTGCTGCTGGGCGGTTCGATCGCCGCAGCCCCGATGGGCGATCCGAATGCCTCGATCCCGACGCCGCAGCCCATGCATTACCGGCCGATGTTCGCCGCCTATGGCAAGCTGCGCACCAATTCCTCGGTGACCTTCGTCTCGCAGGCATCGCTCGATGCCGGGATTGTCAGCCGGCTCGGCGTCGCCAAGAAGCTGCTCGCGGTGAAGAACACCCGCAGCGGCATCAACAAGAAGTCGATGATCCATAACGACCTGACGCCGCATGTCGAGGTCGACCCGGAGACCTATGAGGTACGTGCGGATGGCGTGCTGCTGACATGCGAGCCGGCGACGGTACTGCCGATGACCCAGCGGTATTTCCTGTTCTGAGCAAGGCGACCGAGACCGGCTCGGTCGCCAGACCTCAGATCACTCAGTCTCGCCAAGCGCCTTCCAGACGATCCCCGCGATAACCGCGCCGAGGATCGGCGCAACCCAGAACAGCCAAAGCTGCGGCAGCGCCCAGCCACCCTCGGCGAAGAAGGCCACGCCGGTCGAGCGTGCCGGGTTGACCGACGTATTGGTCAGCGGGATCGAGATCAGGTGGATCAATGTCAAGCCGAGACCGATGGAGATGGGAGCGAAGCCGGTCGGCGCGCGGCCGTGCGTCGAGCCCAGGATGATCAGCAGGAACATGAAGGTCAGCAGCGCTTCGGCGATGAAGGCCGACATCATCGAATAGCCGCCGGGCGAATGTTCACCATAGCCGTTCGAGGCAAATCCGCCCGGCACCCAGCCGGCCTTGCCGCTGGCGATCAGGTAGAGCATCAGCGCCGCGACGACGGCTCCGACCACCTGCGCGATGATGTATCCCGGCAGGCTCGCTGCGGGAAACCGCCCGGCCGCTGTCAGCCCGATCGACACGGCGGGATTGAAATGGCCGCCCGAAATGCCGCCGACGGCATAAGCCATGGTCAAGACCGTGAGGCCGAAGGCGAAGGAGACGCCGACGAAGCCGATCCCGAGCTCGGGAAAACCCGCCGCGATGACGGCGCTGCCGCATCCCCCGAAAACGAGCCAGAACGTACCGATGAATTCGGCGAAGAGTTTCTTGAGCATGAAGTCCCCCGACAGTTGCCTATTTACAAGGCAATGATATTCATCAGGTCTTGATATCAGTCAACAAAAAGCTGCATCGGCGCATGGTTCAACCACCGGATTCTTGCAACCGTGCACTCGGCTTATGCGATGTCTTGTTCCAGAAGAATGGATTACGCCGCAGTTCGATCACCGCTTTCCAGGCGGCAAAGGACATCAACATCCAGTAGGCGGGCACGTAACGCCATTTGATGCCGATGCGCTTGCGTTCGTTCCAGCCCATGGCTTCCCAGCCCAGCCGCATGAAGATCGTATAGGCCGCGATCACGTTGAACCAATCAAGGCACAACATGCTGACGTCAAAGGATGTTGCATGCGGTGCAAAGACGAGGCTCCACATCGTCACGGCGATGAAGAACAGGATCAGTGGGTGGCCAAGCGCTGAAACCAGCATGCCGGTAACCAGGACGTGAAACATGATGGTTCCGCGAAAGCCGAGTTCACCGCTCAACTTCACTGGCGTGCGCATAAGAACCAGCCAGGTTTGCATCCAACCTTTAAACCAGCGGGTCCTCTGGCCAAGCCAGGCGGCGCGGTCGGTCGGGGCGTCCTCCACGGTGTAGCGCGTCAACATCTCGGCGTGATAGCCGAGGCGATAGAGGCGCATGCCGAGATCAGCGTCTTCCGTCACGTTGTACGGATCCCAGGCGCCGACCGCCCTAAGCACATCGGTTCGGAAATGGTTTGAGGTGCCGCCGAGCGGCATCGGCTGGTGGTGAGCACCGAGGAACGGCAAAAGCCGGCGGAAGAGACCGGAATATTCCAGCGCGAACAGAGCGGACAGCCAACTCTCGCCGGCATTGGAAATGATCAGCGGCGCCTGCAGGCAGGCGAGATCGGGCGAGGCATCCTTGAAGTGACGGTATGCTTCTCGTAGCTGATCGGGATGTGGGCGATCCTCCGCGTCAAAGATCACGACGAACTCCCCTCTCGCGCCGGCAAGTCCGTAGTTGAGCGCCTTCGGCTTGGTCCGTGGCATGCGATCCGGCACTTCGACGATCTCGAAATGCGATGGCAGGTTCATCGCTTCCAACGCGTCTATCGTTTCGCGGTCGCCGGCCTCGCAGATCAGCTTGATATCCAGTCTCGACGACGGCCAGTCGAGGCGCAGCAACGAAGTGACGAGTTGCGGCACGACCTCTTTTTCCCGGTAGAGGGCCGCAAGCACGGTGTAGACTGGCAGGTTCGAGTCCTCGGCCAGCGGTGCGAGCGGTTTTGGCTTGGGCGCACGCTTGATCGCGAGCGCCCGCAACACGATCAGGATGCAGAACGCCGATGACAGCGCGACGTGCGAAACATGCAGTGTTGCCATGGGGAACAGGACGAGACAGCAGAGATATGCCATCAGCATGAAGCCGGCGAGGAAACCCTGCCCGCCTGTCAGCACCGAGCGTGCACTAAGTTCAGGGCTGGCATCAAACAACTGATCCGCCGCGGTATCGACCCGGCGGGTGGCACCTGCCCGCCATGCAGCATGCCGAAGCACGGACGGCGTTGTGATGGCGAGTACGGAGCGCAACGTCTCCGAAGACTTTACCCGGCTGACCCAGGTCGCAAGATCTCGCGCTTCGGGGACGACAAGCGTCAACGGGCTGCCCATTGGCGGGTTCAAGCGAAGAATGGAGGGCTTGAGGAGTTGGCTGTCGAGGCCCGGGCTATCGACCACCGATCGCGCATCGATCTCCTGGACGAAACGCAAGCCGAGCACCTTGGCGAGCGCGCCGTAATAGGCGTCCTCCCGAACCTGGCTGCTGGCAAGCAGTTCAGTTTCAATTGTGGTGCTGTTCCGAGAGGCTCTTGCCTTCATCGCCGCGATGAAGGGCTTGGAAAAGCCGAGCTTCAGGAGAAAACGCTCTTCATCGGTTTTCTCTTCTTGTATAAAGCTTTGGGAAGAGGTGATCTTGCCCTCAAGCCGGAGATCCCGGGAAGGTCCTTCACGCGCTGAATTGTAGTCGACACGCCCCCGGTCGCCCATGTAGTTTCACAGACCAACGCACAACAAGTTTTAATAAAACCGGAAACAATATTCATGAAGCCAGCGGTTGTGTCACGTTGTTTTTGGGTTTTGGCTCTGGCTCTCGGTATTTTTTCGCAACTACCGGTCACGCAGCTCGCAAAAGCGCAAGAAAATGACGCGATTTCGCTGCCGCTGATGTTCGATCCGCGGGAAAGATTGCAGAAACCAGACCTCGCCTCCGTTCCGCGCATCCGGTTTCTCACGACGGTCGATTTTCCACCTTTCAACTTCATCGATCAATCCGGCAAGCTCTCGGGATTTCATGTCGATCTGGCGCGCGAAATTTGCCGCGAACTGGAGGTGCTGGAGCGCTGCCAGATCGAGGCCGTGCCCTACAAGGACCTGAGATCCGCGCTGGAGAAGGGCGACGGCGAAGTGATTGCGGCGGGCGTCCGCATCACGCCCGAACTGCGCCGCGATCTCGGACTCTCCCGGGTGTTCATGCAGCTTCCCGCGCGCTTCATCATTCGCTCGGATGCGGCTACCGGAGTGAAGACGCCATCCGCCCTGAAACCGGGCGAAACAGGCATCGTCGCGGGCACGGCGCATGAGGCAATGCTGGCATCCTATTTCCCCGATCTCAAACCAAGGACTTTCCCGAAGCGGGAGGAAATGCTGGCGGCACTCAAGAAGGGCGAGATCAAGGCTGCCTTCGGCGACGGCCTGCAACTCTCTTTCTGGCAGGAATCGCCGGATGCCAACAATTGCTGCGACTTCCTCGGCGATCATTATTACTCGTCGATCTTCTTCGGCGATGGATTGGCGCTGGTCACAAGCAAGGATACGCCTCTGATCACACGCGCGATGGACGCGGCGCTTCTCGCGCTTGCGCGCAACGGCCGGCTCAATGAGATCTATCTCCGCTATTTCCCCAACGGGCTGTAAATCCCACTTCCGCTTTTACGCATTGCAAGCCGTGGCGAAATGCGGTGAAGATGACGGCTGAATTCAAGGCGAGGAATGCGCATGCCCTACCGCTCGACACGCATCGAAAAACCCGGCCACGCTGACAAGCCGCCCATCGACGTCGTGGTCCTGACCCACGACGAGCGCCATCTGCGCCGCAAGCTGCTGCACATGGCCCATGACGATGTCGTGATGCTCGACCTCAAGGAGCCTGTGGTGCTCGAACATGGCGATCTGCTGGCATTGGAGGGCGGCGGCCATGTCGAAGTCATCGCCGCCGACGAGAAACTGTTAGAAATCAAGGCGCGCAATCTCGTCCACCAGATGGAACTCGCCTGGCATCTCGGCAACCGGCATCTCGCGACACAGATCGAGGAAGGCCGCATCCTGATCGAGCGCGATCACGTGATCCAGTCCATGCTCGCCGGCCTCGGCGCCGTCGTGACCGAAGTGGTCGAGCCATTTCACCCAGTGCATGGCGCCTATCACAGCCATGCGTCCCACGGACACGGGTCGCACGATCATGGATCGCACGATCACCACGATCATGACCATTGACCACGACACCCAGTCGCTGCTGCGGTTGATGACCTGGCTATCGCCAGCATTCCCGGTGGGTGCGTTTGCCTATTCGGGCGGCCTGGAAGCGGCCGCGCGTCAGGGGATAATCACTGACGCCGGCGAGCTCCAGCAATGGCTCGAAACTTTGCTCCGGAATGGATCGATCTGGAATGATGCCGTGCTTCTGTCGGAAGCGTGGCAGGCGTACGAAGACCAGCCACGTCTTGCCGCGGCAGCCGAACTGGCGACCGCACTTGCAGGTTCGGCCGAGAGGCATCTCGAAATCACCGCCCAGGGCGGAGCGTTCCTCGAAGCAGCTGGTGCCTGGCCGCACCCGGTGCTCGCCATGCTGGATCATATGACGCCCTATTGCATTGCTGTCGGCGCCGTGGCCGCCGCAAACGTCGTGCCTTTAGAACGCACGATCGCGGCCTATCTCCACGCGCTGGCTTCGCAATTCGTTTCATCAGGCATCCGCCTGAGCGTCCTCGGCCAGAGGCAAGGCGTGGCCATGCTAGCAGCACTGGAGCCGATCATTCTCGACGTGGCGGCATGCGCAAGCCACTCGACGCTGGACGACCTCGGAAGTGCCGCCATGATGGCGGACCTGATGGCCATCAAACATGAGACCATCCACACAAGGCTGTTCCGCTCATGACCTTGATCGCGGCCCTCACCTTCCTGATCCTTGCCGTGATCGCAGCGTTGCACTTTGTCTGGGCGATGGGTTTGACCTTCCCTGCGGCGGATGCGGCGGAATTGTCGCGGATGGTGACTGGCTTCAAGCGCCGTGACCTGATGCCGGGAAAGCCTGCAACACTGTTGGTTTCCGCCGCCGTCCTGCTCGCCGGATTCTGGGCGCTGATGCTCGCCGAATGGGCATGGCTGCCGGTGCCGAACTGGTTCGTCGCGCTCGGCGGCATGGTGCTGACAGCCGTCTTCCTCGCACGCGGGCTGGCCGGTTACACAGACCGCTGGCGGCAATTGACGCCCGAACAGCCATTCGCGCGGCTCGACCGCAAATACTATTCGCCGCTCTGTCTCGTGCTCGGCCTGTTCTTCATCATCTTGACCCTGGGATACATGCTATGACTTCGCGTAACGGACCTCTACGCATCGGAATTGGCGGGCCGGTCGGCTCGGGCAAGACCGCACTGACGGAAAAGCTCTGCAAGGCCATGCGAGAGAATTTTTCCGTGGCCGTCGTGACCAACGACATCTACACCAAGGAAGACGCCGAGGCGCTGGTGCGCATGCAGGCGCTGACCTCGGACCGCATCGTCGGCGTGGAAACCGGCGGCTGCCCGCACACCGCCATTCGTGAAGACGCTTCGATCAACCTCGCGGCCATCGCCGATCTCAACCGGAAATTCCCCGATCTCGAGGTGGTGTTCATCGAATCGGGCGGCGATAATCTCGCAGCCACCTTCTCGCCGGATCTCGCGGACCTGACAATTTATGTCATCTCGGTCTGCCAGGGCGAGGAAATCCCGCGCAAGGGCGGGCCGGGCATCACGCGCTCGGACCTGCTTGTTATCAACAAGAAGGATCTGGCACCGCATGTGGGTGCCGATCTCGACGTGATGGAGCGGGATGCGACGCGGATGCGTTCGGGAAAACCATTCCTGTTCTCCGATATGAAGCGCGGAGATGGTGTCGGTGAAATCGTCGATTATCTGAAAAGCTACGGCGGACTCGCTGCTTAACCAGCGCTATTCGTGCCAGTCGTCGTGAAGGATGCTCTGCATCAGCTCTTCCTTCTGGCGCGCGGAAAGCGGCGTATAATTCGCGTTCTTCCGCTTCGTAAGCTTTTTTGCTTTGCGCGGCGTGCTGAGCTTGAAAGCTTCCTGCGACAATGCGGACAGGCCGGTATTCGAAGCCACGGCGGACACGAAAAACAGGCCGGAATTCAATGCACTCATTTCGGCCTCCTTTGTGTTGAGCCTGATCTGCTGCTGTTTAATGCCCTGGAGATAAAACGGTTCCACACCGCGATCTATTCTCCAGGCAACAGCCTTCATGATTAGAATGTGGGGCCGATCGCGGCTTTTCCAAGATAGCGGCCACGGATTCCCGATCACCGGGCTTCACATCTCGGTGAGCGGAAAAAGCTTCCTGAGTGCCAGATAGAGAAGCGCTCCGAAGAACAGGCTGCCGGACGCGACTTCCAACGACAGCGCGAACCCCGCCGCATGCGTCGCGACTTGGCTCAATATGCCGGAAACGACCAACGGACCGACGATCTGCCCGATGCCGTATGATGCCGTCATCAGACCGATGAACACGGTGGCGCCCTTGGGCTTCAGCCGTCGCGCCTCCTGCATGCCGAACAGGGTTATCGTCGTGAACGGCAGGCCGAGCAAAACGCTGCCGATCACGAAGCCCACGATATTGGGCAACATGAGCGGAAAGAGCACACCCAGACCCTGCATGACATAGAGGATGGCAAGCAGAATGCGCCGGTCGATCGTCATGGGTACGAAGCGTGTGACCAGCGCACCCACCGCCACGAATATGCCGACCACCGGCCAGAAGAGATCGACCCAACCTGATCCGGGAAGAGCCTCGCGTGCGATCACGGGCAGGAAGGTTGCCGTGACGATATAGCCGAAGCCCGCCAAGCCGTAGGCGAGCGTGAGCAGCGCATCCTCGAATGTCCAGCGCTCGGACATCGCCTCGGCCGGAGCGCTCGCTTTCTGCGCCACGCGCCGCGTTGGCGTGAAGAACGGCCAGATCGCCGCAGTCAGCACGAAGGCGACAATGCCGAAAACCGCCCAGCCAAGCATCGAGGAGCCGCCGGCCGAAGACAATGCGAGCGCGGCGAGCCCCGAAAGCGTGATGCCGATGCCGGGACCGACATAGATGATCCCGCTCAGTTGCGGCTGGCCCAGTTCCGCGAGCCGAGCGAGGCACCAGCCCGACGTGTAGACGAAGGCAACGCCGCTGATGACGCCGGAGAGAAACCGCAGGAGGGACCACAAAAGCGGACTGTCGACCGCCATGGCGAGCGTCAGTACGGCAGTGGCAACGAGCGCGAAACGCACCAGAAGAGCGCTATCGGGCATGCTGAACCCGAACCGCCTGAGCAAACCGGGCAATACCATGCAGAGCAGTGCGCCAGCGAGATAGCCGAGATAGTTCGCCGTGGCGAGCCGGCTGCCGGCATTGATGTCGATCAGGCCGTCATGCAGCATCATCGGCAGCAGCGGCGTGAAGGCGAAGCGACCAATCCCCATGGCGATGGCGAGCGACAGCGCACCGGCAATTGCCACGACAAGCGCGGACGAGCCTTTGCGTTCGCCGGCAAGCGGCGGCATGTTGATTGTCATCGGAGGCCTTCTGTTTCCTGCTGGCCAATATATGGGTTGGCCCGACGTTCAATCAATTTGAAACTTTGAATGCCCGGCATCAATTCTAGTGATGCATGCGCAGCAATAAGGAGCGACGCCGGCTGCCGCAGCAATGCATTGTCAGCGTGCCCGACTTCTGCTCTGTTCGGACTGCTCCGAAGCGGAGGCCGATATGCCTGACGATGATGATATCCAAGCCGAATATGCCTCACCTGCCTGTCTCCTGCATGAGATCGATCCGGTCTACGCCGGACTTGCACCGCCCGCCCCACTCGAGGGCGTCGCGGCATGGCGCAAGGCGCGCCGGGAGGCGCTGATCGCGGAACGGCTGGCACTACCGGCAGATACCCGCAGCAGCTATTCGCAAGCGATTGCCGATGCGCTTGATGAACGCCTCGGCGATATCGCGGGAAAAGCCATCAGCCTCTATTGGCCCTTCCGGGGCGAGCCCGACCTGCGCAGTTGGATGGAGAGGGCGACCGCGCGCGGCGCCACCTGTCTTCTGCCCATCGTCGTCGCCAAGGGCCAGCCGCTGATCTTCAAATCCTGGAAGCAGGGCGAAAAACTCGATCGAGGCATATGGAACATTCCGATCCCCGCCGAGGGCAAGGAGATGCTGCCGGATATCGTGATCTCGCCGCTGGTCGGCTTCGACCCCTCGCGCTATCGGCTCGGCTACGGCGGCGGCTTTTTCGACCGGACGCTGGCCGCTCATCCGGGCAAGCCGCTGGTGGTCGGCGTCGGTTATTCCAGCCAGCACATCCCGACAATCCACCCGCAATGGCACGATATACCGATGCAGGCGATCATCACGGAGCGCGGGCTTTGGCGCTGACGCTGGATGACCGCGATCGTGCCATGCTCAATGGCGAGGCAGGCAAGGCCGCGGCCTTCGCCTTCGAGATCTTGACAGGCTTCGCCGGCTCGGTCGGCGCCAAGGGCTTTCTCGACATCACGGGATCGCATATCGACGGCTGCCTCTATCACGGCCAGGTCAGCCTCGATTTCGTCGAGCGGCTCGTGGATCTCGGTGGCAAGGTACGAGTGCCGACGACGCTCAATGTCGGCTCGATCGACTTGATCCATCCCGAGATCATGCGGATGACCCGCGAGCAAACCGAGCCCCTCGCCCGGCTGATGAAGGCGCATGAGGAACTCGGCTGCATGCCGAGTTTCACCTGCGCGCCCTACCAGACCATGTTCCGGCCGCGCTTCGGCGAGCAGATCGCCTGGGGCGAATCCAACGCTATCGTCTTCGCCAATTCGGTGATCGGCGCCCGCACCAACCGCTATGGCGATTTCATCGATCTCTGTTGCGCCATCACGGGCCGCGCGCCGGCCTATGGCCTGCATCTCGACGAGAACCGCAGGGGACGCATCCTGTTCCGGCTGGAAGGCTTCAAGGACAACGCGTTCGATCTGGATTCCCTCTATGTCGCGATCGGTCTTATCATCGGCCTGAAATCCGGCGAGCGGGTTCCTGTCATCGAAGGCCTGTCCCCACCGCGCGACGAGGATCAGTTGAAGGCACTGGGCGCGGCTTCGGCTTCATCCGGCGCGGTTGGCCTGTTCCATGCCGTGGGCATCACGCCCGAAGCGCCGACGCTTCGCGACGCGCTGCATGGATACGAGCCGGACGAGATGATCGTGGTCGAGCCCGATGATATCCGAGATGTGCTGGCGCATCTCTCCACCGCACCCAATGGAGCCGGGATCACGGCAGTCTGTCTAGGCACGCCGCATTTCTCCCGCGCCGAATGGGACCGGCTGATCCCGCTGCTGCGCGCCGCCGAGCCACGCGCGGGCATCCCGATCTACGTCAATACCGGCCGCGAGACCTATGACGGCCTGTTGCGCGATGGCATGCTGAACGGTTGCGACGGCTACGGCCTCAGGGTCGTCACCGACACCTGCACCTATCTCACCGCGATCCTCGAACGCCTCGACGGCACCGTGATGACCAATTCCGGCAAATGGGCGCATTACGCTCCCGGCAATATCGGCGTGCAAGTCGGCTTCGGCTCGATGGAGGATTGCGTCGCATCGGCCGCTGCCGGCCGGATCGTGAGGCTGGCGTGAAGGGCGTTTTCCATGTGCGAGGCACGGCTGAAGGACCGGTGATCAGGCTGCCGATGCCGCTGAGTTTCTGGGGCGGAGTCGACGCCGAAACCGGCAGGATCATCGACCATTCCCAGACGCATCACGGCGCATTACTTGGCGGCAAGGTGCTCGTCATGCCCTCCGGGCGCGGCTCGTCATCCGCCTCGTCAGTGCTCGCCGAAACCATCCGCAACGGCACCGGCCCGATCGCCATCATCATGGAACGGCCGGACCCGATCATTACGGCGGGCGCCATGGTTGCGCGCTCACTCTATGGCACCGTCTGCCCGGTGGTCGTCTGCCCGATCGACGGGATCGAAGGCGGCCAGACGATCCGCATCAGCGAGGATGGCGACGAGGCCGACATCGAGATCAGCTGAGTTTCGGCCACGTATCGGAGAGCTTGTAGCCGCCCGGCCACGGGTCAGCCGGATCGAGCATCAATTGCGATGTGCCGGTGATCCAGGCGCGTCCCGAGATCGACGGCACGATGGCCTTCTGCCCGGCCACAGTCGTTTCCCGCACAACCGTGCCGGTAAATCGCGAGTCGATCATCGAGATGCCAGTCAGCGTCTCGCCGACCTTGAGCTGGCCGCGCGCATTGAGGATCGCCATCCGCGCCGAGATGGCCGTACCCGTGGGCGAACGGTCGATCTTGCCCGGCTGGATCGCCACGGCCGAACGCGACATCAGCTTGCCCTCCTCGCGGTAGAGCGGACCGGCAAAGGCGCAAAAGGAAATATGATCCCAGCCAGTGTCTTCGGGATGCGCGAAGCCAAGCTGCTCGTTGGCCGCCTTGGTGATCGCGATGCCCGTTTCGGCGAGTTGCCGCGCTTCATCCGCCACCAGCTTGAAGCCGAGCTTTTCGGCATCGACCACGACAAAGCTGTCGCCGCCATAGGCCGTATCCACGGTCAAGGTGCCCAGCCCCGGCACCTCAAGCGTCGCATCCAGTTTAGCAGCAAAGCTCGGTACATTGGTCACCGTAATCCTCTCGGCCTTGCCACTGCGGCATTCGGCGACGACTTCGACCAGCCCTGCCGGCGCTTCCAAAATGATCCGCGTCTCCGGCTCGGTCATCGGCAGGATGCCGCTGTCAAGCAGCACGGTCGCGACGCAGATCGAGTTCGAGCCGGACATCGGCGGCGTATCCTCGGGCTCCATGATGATCCAGCCCATCTGCGCCTTCGGGTTCTTCGGCGGCACCAGCAGGTTGACATGACGGAACACGCCGCCGCGCGGCTCGTTGAGCACGAAGTTCCTCAACGTCTGGTCGCTGGCGATGAACCGGCTCTGCTCCCAGATCGTATCGCCCGGCGGCGGCGCGACGCCACCCACGATCACATCGCCGACCTCGCCCTCTGCGTGGCAGGTGACGACATGGATGACTTTGGAAGAACGCATGAATCCGATCCCTGATCTAACGATATCGTGATGCATAGCATGGAAGCGCCGTCCTGAAAGCGGCCAAGTCTTGCTCCAGAAGCCCGATTGCTCCAAGCTTGGTGCAGGAACTGGAACCGACGCATGTTTCTTCGATCAGCCGTCATATCAGTGATACTGCTTCTGTCTCCACTAGCGATGGCTGAGGAGACGAAGGCACCTCCGCTCTCGAGCATTCTGGAGAAAGCCGAGGCCCTGAAGCCGCTCAGGACGGTGGTCGTCGCACATCGCGGCAAGATCATCGCCGAGCATGGCTATCGCGGCTACACATCGAAGGACCCGACCAGCATCATGTCGGCGTCGAAATCAATCATCTCGGCGCTCGTCGGCATCGCCATCGACAAGGGAATTCTCGAAGGGACGGATCAGAAGATCGCGACGATTCTGTCCGACGATATGCCGGAGAATGCGGATCCGCGTCTGTCCCAGATCACCATTGGCAATCTGCTTTCGATGCAGGCAGGGCTGCGCTCCACCTCGGGCGAGGAATACGGCGCATGGATCGAGAGCTCCAACTGGGTGCGGACTGTCCTGTCGCAGCCCTTCGAGGACAATCCCGGCGGCGGGATGATCTACTCGACGGGCTCCAGTCATCTTCTTTCGGCCATCCTGACTAAAAAGACCGGCCGTTCAACGCGCGCGCTCGCCAACGAATGGCTCGGCCCGGTCGAGGGATTCCGCATCTCCTGGTGGAGCCGCGACCCACAGGGCATCTATGTCGGCGGCAACATGATGGCGATGAGCCCGCGATCGCTTCTGGCATTCGGAGAACTCTATCGCACGGGCGGCATCACGCCCGAGGGCAAGCGGCTGATTTCGAAGGACTGGATCGACAAATCCTGGCGACCGCGCACCAATTCCCGCTACACCGGCGACAGCTATGGCTACGGCTGGTTCATGCGACAGATTACCGGTGAGGAAGTGCATTTCGGTTGGGGCTACGGCGGGCAGATGCTCTACATCGTGCCGCGTCTGGAACTGACCGTCGTGATGACATCAGACGAAGGTTCGTCCGCCGCGCGCTCGGGCCACCGCGACGATCTCCATGCGCTGCTTGCCGAGGTCATCGATGCGGCACGCGCTACAGAAGGCAAGAAGGACGGCGACACGAACTAGGCGAAAGTCCGCCATTGAAAAAGGACGCCGGAAGGTTCCTCCCGGCGCCCTTGATGCAAGCCGCAGGCTTGTCAGTGGGTGATTTCTTCGAGATCGAAGGTGCGCGGCTCGCCATCGAAGGCCACCAGGACGGCGGCATTTTCTTCGCGCTTCAGAAGCTGCAGGATCGCATCTTCGCTCGGATTGCCCGGCGTGTCGTCCATGGCTTCGAAGAATTCGCCGACAGTCATGTTGTCGCTGGGCTGGAACTTCAGCGTCTCGCCGGTCTTGCCGCCGACCAGCATGATGAAACGGAACTCGACATCGTCATGCTCTTCGCCGACCACGACCGCGATATCGTCATCGCTGCCCCCGTATAACAAGACTCCGATGGGTTCGATCATTGCGGTTTACCTTTCTGCGTGGCGGGAACCGGCGACATTGCGAGTTCTCTCATCCGCTCTGAGCACATAAACGGCGACTTTGCAAAATCTGTGAACGCTGGCCGCAAAATAAACGCCCGACAGGAACGGATAACGCCGGCATGCGTTCTCCAGCAAAATCAGGAGAGGATTCCGTCATGGCGTTCCGCGATAAGATCAACAAGCCCACCCATGCCAGCACCCCGGAAGAGGAGAACACACCCTTGGTCGATGAAGCACTGGATGCGGTCAACAACCGCGACCGAGAAGCAGCCGAGCAGGCCTTCGAGGCGACGAGCGACGAGGAACTGTCGGCGATTGGCGCGGAGATCGAGCGCATCAAGGAATCCATAGCGCTGATCACCCAGGCGAGTTCGCACTACGTCAAACGCCGCGTGGCCGAGAACTCCACCGACATGATCGCGGAAAACCCGGTTCGTGCAGCGCTATGGGCCGCCTTCATAGGCTTCTGCATCGGCCGGCTATCGCGCTGAGGCGGCTTGATCCGAAGCACATTCTTGACCAATGATGCTTCCGGGGAAGGGAGGCCCCCGACATGGACCAGACGTCCGCATCCTACGGCTACAGCATCGACAACGATCTCGGCACTCTGAAAAAGGATGGCATCGTCGGGCTCAAGCGCGCTTTTCCCAAGGCATGGGCCGAGGCGATGCGCGAGGACATGATGACGGCCTTCTGGTCGGCGATCCAGCGGCCGGGCGGCGCGGTGGGCCGTGGGCCCCGCCGTTGGTATGTCGAAATCCATCCGCAGGATTTCTCCGGCTTCGTCGATCTCGTCACCCACCCCTGGGTCACGGAAATGTGCGAAGCGGCGCTCGGGCCCGACTACCAGATCGTCGAGATCGGCTTCGACGTGCCGTTCCAGGGCGCCAAGTATCAGCCGTGGCATCGCGACTTCCCCTCCCCGCCCGACACCTACCGAGATCGCCACATTACCTCGCTCGCCTTCAACCTCACCGGCGTCGATGTGACCCCCGACATGGGACCGTTCGAGATCGCGCCCGGCACCCAATATGTGGATGGACGGGACTGGAAGCATGAGATGTTTCCAGACAAAGCAATCTGGCCAAAATTCCAGGAACTGGGCGCCAGGAAGCATCCTGAAATGGGCGATATTTCCTGCCGCTCGGCGCTGACGGTCCATCGCGGCACCGAACATCTCTCACCGATCGCTCGTCCCGTGATGGTATTGGGCGTCGATGCACCGGGCGCCGGGCATGCCGAATTGCACGACCTGATGGTGACCCAGGATTACTATGATGCACTGCCCGACGGCGTGAAGAAGCACCTGGTTTGCCGGGTCGTCGACAAGCTCATACCCGTCACCCAGAAGCACGATATCGAAGGCCTGGTAATGGGTGCCGACCCCTCGTGAACACCAGACCGGCCTGCGACCGGTCGCCGCATCACCTTTTTGCCGCCATGGAATGACCTCGATTTTTGCCCATATGAAATGGAACCAAAGGAACTCGGCAAGGTTTGAGTTTCGCGGTTTACCTCGAATTCGCGTGGGTAAAGAGTCGAAGGAGCATACTATGATCAGGACAATTCTCGTTTCTGCCTTGCTGGCGGGTTCGGCCACCGTAGCAATGGCTGCGGACGTCGTCGAACAGGTCCCGACAGCACCGGAAGCGGTTGTCGAAGAGGCTCAGGTTTACTCCTGGGACGGCGCTTATCTCGGTGCCTATGGCGGCGCCAGCTGGCTGAGAGGCCGACTGGATGATGGCGTCAATGAATCATCCCGCAACAACATGGGCGGTACGCTCGGCGGCTTTGCGGGCTGGAACAGGCAGCTCGACAACAATATCGTCCTCGGCATCGAAGGCGATTTCGGCTACGACTGGAACAACAAGAAGTTCGACAATGGTGTCGAAGCCGGCACCGATTGGGGCGGCAGCGCCCGTGCCCGCGTCGGTTACGCGTTCGACAACGCGTTGATCTTCGGTACCGGCGGCTGGACCGCGGCCAACGGCTATGTAGATCCCCCAGGCGGCAACAACTCCAAGGAAAAAGTCCTTCAGGGCTACACACTTGGCGCCGGCGTGGACTACAAGTTCACCGACAACATGTTCGCCCGTGCCGAATATCGCTTCAACGATTTCGGCGAGGAGAAGATCGGCGGAACCAAGGTCGATTTCCAGCAGCACAAGGCCTTGCTGGGCCTCGGCTTCAAGTTCTGATTTCCATCCCGGGACAAATTGAAAGGGCGCCTTTTCAGGCGCCCTTTTCATTTCCGTTCTTGCTGGCAGCGGGAACATTTCCAACATCCGTCCGTTCTGTCGGCATATTTCACGGAGTACGGACCATGGAAGATTTCAAGCCTCGCGAGGATCACCGCGGCCAGATCGAACCGCATCTCGGCCAGTCTCATTTCGAAAAGGATCAGGTCGAAAACGCAGCCAAGGCGATCGACCAGGGACCGAATTTCGGTACCCCCGGCGACCCGCCCAGCTTGAATCCCGGCGTGGAGCACGAAATCGATGAGGCCTACGAGGATCTCGATCGGGAAAAAGGCGTGCCGCGTTCTGGCTGATCGCCTGGCAATCACGGTCAGTGCACTTCGAACGTCCCAGTCAGTTCCGCCTCGGCGAGCGCGTGTTTCCTCGCCTCTTTCCATAGATGCGCCACCCCTGCCGACCCTGGCACAGCCAGATGCGGAACATCGAGCGCCGCTAGACGAAAGTGGTAATGGTGTGTGCCGTGACCCTTCGGCGGCTGCGGGCCATCGTAGCGAGCATCACCGAAATCGTTCTTGGCAAAGCGCGGGCCGCTGCCAGGCTTGGTGTCGATACTTTCCGGCAAGCCATCCCAGTCCGCGGGAATGTTGAAAATGCCGCAATGGCGGAACGTGCCGCGCGGCGCATCCGGATCCTCGACGATCAGCACGAAGCTTTTCGTATTTTCCGGCGGGCCGCTCCATTTCACAGGTGGAAAAAGGTTCTCGCCGTCGCGTGCATATTTCGTCGGGATTTGCTGCCCATCGGCGAAAGCCGGGCTCATGAGTGTCAGGGACATCTGATCCTCCTCTCACTCTCGAATGATAACAGATTCAGTGCGATTTGCCGGAGCCTTTGTGATGCGCGCTTTCCTGGTTGGCGCCGCGGATCACACCACGGTCGTCGGCGAGGCCATCGGGACCAGGCTTGAGGTTCTCACCTTGCTGGAAAGCTCTCTTGGCCCCATCCGAGCGCTTGAGGTCGGGTTCGATATCGAAATCCGGACCGGCATTGGCCGTGTTGACGCGCTTTTCGATGATGCGCATCTGCTGCTCGTGCGCCTTCTTGGATTGCATCACGAAGCTCCTCTTCATTTTCATGACAGGAGCAGAACAATCGGGAAATGGAAGTGTTCCCGAATTTATCGCGACGCGATCTTGCGGACCGCATACTGCATCGGCTGGGTGCCGAAGGCCAGGACAGCAATGAATGCTAGAACGAGCAGATGTGACATTTGAAATCCTTCCATTGGCTTGATTGCCGTCGGAGGGTTTCTTGCATGGCTGGGTCGATTTGGCTGTTCCGAATGTAACAGGCCTTTACTTGCTGAGACGGCGATGGTTGGCGCGGACTTGTCTGCGATAATGCGCAACTGTGCTCTTGCCGACTGATTCCATGGATTTGCCCGAGGCGAGCGCAAATGCGCCGTCCATCATCACCGATGAGGCCGCCTGAAGTTTCTCCGAGGTCATGAGGCTTGCCTCGCTGATGGCTTTGGGACCGCCCGCAGCGAGTTTCATCATCCTGAGGCCAATCACCATGTTGGATTCGAAGGCGAGTCGCGAGAGATCGAAGAACATCTGGTATGGCGAGTGCCGCATGGCGAGCCCCTTTGCATGTGTGGACCTTCAACGGTCTCGGTGCCTACCGCGTTCCAGCCATTCAATAATTCCCCGAGCCGCTGCGCGGCCGGTGGCAAGGCAGGCTGTCAGGAGATAGCCGCCGGTGGGCGCTTCCCAGTCGAGCATTTCGCCCGCGACAAATGTGCCCGGCAACATATCTAGCATGTAATTGGCGTCGATGCTGTCAAAAGTGACGCCGCCGGCAGATGAAATCGCCTCCTCGATCGGACGTGGCCCGAGCAGTGGAATGGGCAGCGCTTTGATATGCCGCGCCAGCCGCTCGGGATCGGCGAGATCGGCAGGCGGGACAAGCTCGCGGATCAGGGCAAGCTTGACGCCTTCGATGCCGGCACCCTTGCGGAGCCGAGTGGAGAAGCTGGCCTTGCGGTCCTGCCGGGCGAGATCCTTGGCAATGCGCTCCAGGTGTCTTCCCGGCATCAGGTCGACGACCAGTTCGGCGTGGCCGTCTTTCTCCAATCCGTGGCGCAGGGCGGCGGAATGCGCGTAGACCAGGCTGCCTTCGATGCCATGATGGCTGATGACGAACTCGCCCGAAAACGTGCCTGCCGCCGACGTGGCGGTAACCGATTTAAGCGGGGCACCGGCGAAGCCTTCGCGCATGATATCGCTCCAGCGCACATCGAAGCCGCAGTTTGCGGGCCGGAGCGGCGCGATGCGGACGCCCTTGTCCGCCAGCCTGCCAATCCAGGCCGCATCCGAGCCAAGCTTCGGCCAGCTGGCACCACCCAGCGCGAGCAGGACGGCGTCGGGTGTGATGGCAAACCGGCCGGCGGGCGCCTCAATCAGCAGGCTCTGGCCGTCGAACCCGATCCACCGATGGCGCGTCAGTATCTTCACGCCCTGCGCCTCCAAACGCTTCAGCCAGGCGCGCAGCAGGGGCGACGCCTTCATCGTGGTTGGAAACACGCGATTGGATGAGCCGACAAAGGTCTCCGTGCCAAGGCCCGTCGTCCAGTGTCGCACGTCCTGCGGCGTGAAAGCATCGAGCGCCGGCCGCAATATCGCGGATGCCTTGCCGAACCGGGTGCGAAACGCGGAAAGATCCTCGGCATGGGTGATGTTGAGACCCGACTTTCCGGCCAGCAGGAACTTGCGGCCAACCGTCGGCATGGCTTCATAGATCGTCACGGCATGCCCGGCGGACGACAGCACCTCCGCCGCCATCAGCCCTGCGGGTCCGCCTCCGATGATCGCGATTTCCTTATCAGGCATTCAGCCACCCGAATCCTCTCCCGCCACTGATGACCTAGCCCGGCCGCCGGCGCAAGAATATCAGCGAAATACAAGAAACGGGCTGCCTCGCGCGAATGACCCCGCTAACCTGATACCTTCTCTCGAATTGCATGGAAGGATCGACCGATGAACACGCATTTCCAAAACCCAACCAGCATCGATGCCGAAAGTCGTGTCGCCGCTTGTGACTGGCCGGCGCTCCATGCCGAGTTCGGTCTGCATGGCGCCGCCATCATCCCGAAACTGCTCACGCCTGAAGAGTGTGCTGGCATCGCAGCACTCTACCCCGACGAATCCCATTTCCGCAGCCATATCATCATGGCCCGCCACGGCTTCGGTCGCGGTGAATACCGTTACTTCCGCTATCCGCTGCCATCGCTGCTATCCGGCCTGCGCGCCGCGCTCTATGGCCAACTCGTTCCCACCGCCAACGCCTGGAACGAGCGGATGGGCGACGACACCCGATATCCCGCCGATCACGCCGATTACCTCGAACTCTGCCACAAAGCCGGACAGACGCGGCCGACGCCGCTGCTGCTGCAATATGTCGAAGGCGATTTCAACGCGCTGCACCAGGATCTCTATGGCGATCTCGCCTTCCCGCTGCAGGTGGCGATCCTGCTCTCCGAGCCCGGCCGCGATTTCACTGGCGGCGAATTCGTGCTGACCGAACAGCGGCCGCGCATGCAGAGTCGCGCCGAAGTCGTGCCGTTGAGGCAGGGTGATGCGGTGGCCTTTGCCGTGCATAACCGGCCGGTGCGCGGTTCGAAGGGATATTATCGCGTCAACCTGCGGCACGGCGTCAGCCGGCTGCGTTCAGGCAAGCGCCACACGCTCGGGCTCATTTTCCACGATGCAAAGTGAGGGCGAGGCTAGTTGAGCACGCGATAGCGCAGGAAATTCACGCCGTTGCTGAACGATCGTTCCTCGATACGTTCCAGCTTGAGCTTGTTTCGCACCTGGAACATCGGCGTGCCGCCGCTGACCACGACGGGGATGTAATAGATGCTGACCTCATCGACGAGGCCGGCATCGAGATAGCGCGCCGCAAGCGTCGGTCCCGAGATCGCGATGGCGCCATCCCGCTCGGCCTTCAGCCTGCGCATGCCGTCTATGCTGAGATCGGCGACGAGTGTGGTTCTCGCACTCGCTACGCTCTTTAGGCTCTTCGACACGATGAGCTTATCGACCGACTTCCAGGCATCGGCGAAATCGGCTTCGACCGGCACGCCGCCATCATAGGTCTCCCAGTAGACCATCATCTCGTACATGCGGCGGCCATAGATATCGAGGCTGATCTGTCGCTGCGCATCATTGGCGTGCTGGTGCACATCGTCATCGATCTGGCCCCAGTTGAAATCGCCGTTGACGTCGTTGATGTAATTGTCGAGCGACGTCATCATATTGAAAGTCAGCCTAGCCATCTCGGTCTCCATAACTGATTGCATATCGCAATCAGTTTACCAGCCTGAGATCGGATTGCAAGCGGTCGCTCTATTTGACCTGAACGAGATAGGGCAGCCTGAGCGCATCCGGCAGGACATCGAGCCGGCCGAGGATTTCAAGATTCGGGCCGAGCGAGCGCCGCAAATGCGCTTCGAGGATCGAGCAGGCGAGGCTTACGTCGCTCGCGAGCAAGGCCTTGTAGATCGACACATGCTCCGACGACATCAGCGTGATCTCGTCCGGGCTCTGGTAGCTGGCGAATGCCGAGTGGGTGGCAATCAGGATGCGCTGGCTGCGCTGCACGGCATGCAACAGCAGCGAGTTGGGACACGGCGCCAGCGTGCGGACGTGGAGATCGGCTTCCAACTGCTCGCGATCGAGCGGCTGGATCGTGTGCTTGCGTGCCGCCTCGATGCGGATGAGACGGTCGCGGATCTCGCCTTCCTTCAACAGCGGGTAGGCGTGTCGCAGCGCCTGGGGTTCGAGTATCCAGCGCATCTCGAAATGATGTTCGAGTTCGTCGCCCGAGAGCGGCCCCGCATACCAGCGATTGTTGCTGTCCTGCTCGATGATCCCCAGCCGCTCGAGTTGGGTCAGAACCTCATGCGCGATCGTGCGGCTGACATCGTAATGCTGGGCGAGCGCGGTCTCGTTGAGCATGAAGCGCCCATAGGCGAGGCAGGCCGCTACGGCGTGCTCGACCTCGGAATATATCTGGTCGCGCCGGCTGATACTCGAATTGACGATTTCCGGTGGCACCGAAAGCCCGGCATCGAGAAGCTCGGCCCGGAACGGTTTCGCGCCCGGCACGACAAAACCCCTGCCCTCGAACGTTTCGACCAACCCTTCATCCAGCAGGCGCGAGAGCGCGATGCCCGCCGGCACCCGGCTGACATTGAAGGCGCGCGCGACATTCGCCTGGCCGAGCACAAGGCCGGCCGGCAGCGCACCTTCGATGATGTGCGCGCGCAACACCGCCTGGATTGCCGCATAGATCGGCTCGTCGCGCAGCGTGGCGACATTCACTCCGGCGATGTCGTCGCTTTCCGCCATCAGCGCCGGCTCCAGAGTTCATTGCACCATCTGGCGATCACGCCGATCAATTGGCGCGCCGCCGGCGTGGTGCGGTCCATGATCATGAAGCCGTGCACCACGCCGCGCCATTCCTCATAGGTGACCTGATTTCCGGCTTTGATCAGTGCCGCTGCATAGGCGCGTCCTTCATCCCGCAGAGGATCGTGATCGGCGGTGATCAGCAATGTGGAAGGCAGACCGGCATGATCGGTTGCCAGCAGCGGCGAAACCTCGGGATGGTCGGCACTGACGCCAGCCGCCAGATACTGCGCGGCAAACCAGTCCAGGGTCGTTTTGTTCAGCGAGTAGCCGAGCGCAAACGCCGCGCGGCTTTCGGTCGGATTCACCAGATCGGTGGCGGGATAGACAAGCACCTGCCCGAAGAGCGGTGCGCCGGCGTCACGCGCCCGCATGGCAAGCGCCGACGCAATGCTGGCGCCCGCGCTATCACCGGCAGCGATCACACGTCCCGCGTCGAGGCTCCTCGCCTCGCCATTCTTCCGCAGCCATCGCAATGCCCGTTCCGCATCGTCGAGCCCAGCCGGGAACGGCGCCTCCGGTGCCTTGCGGTATTCGACCGAGAGAATGTTCGCCCGCGCGGCAAGCGCAAGTGCCCTCAGCGCACCGTCATGCGTCTCCAGGCTGCCGACAACCCAGCCGCCGCCGTGGAAATAGAGGATCGTGTTGCTGCTTTCGGGATTGAGATAAAGCCGGACTGGCAGGGCATAGCCTTCGCCAGCGATCGTGAACGTCTCGATCGCCTCGAACGCGTCTTTGACGCCCCAATGATTGCCGAGCCGGACTTCCGACGACGCCCGCGCCTCGACCGGCGTCTGCTCCTCCACCGGCTTAGCACCGAGGCGGTCGGCCTCCTCAAGCATGCGCCGGATTTCGGGACGCAGTCGGGATCGATCGACGACCGGTCGCCGGACACTATTCTGATCCACGTCGTCCTCCCGAGGCGGCATACCCGCCGAACCTCTTCAATAAAGCCCGATCGGCAAAAAAGTCAATAAACGAATATTGCATGCGATATTCGTTCATGTTACCGATAGCTCCAGAGGCACCCTGCGGGAGGAAATCCAGGCTGCACTCACAAGGAGGAAATCATGCGCACTCGTTTTTCCCGCGGCTTTGCTGCCGCGACACTTGCCTGCTCAGTCGCCCTTTTTCCGCTCGTCGCGTCCGCGTCCGATAACAAGATCGTTCTCGTGCCCGGCGGCCCGCATCCCTATTTCGCCCCCTGGGAACAGGCTGCCGCCGACGCCCAGAAGGATTTCTCGATCGCTTCGGTCGAATACAAGGTGCCTTCCGAATGGAAGCTCGAAATGCAGACCGAATTGCTCGAAAGCCTTGCGGCACAGGGCACCAATGCATTCGGCATTTTCCCGGGTGATGCCGTCGGCATCAACTCGACGATCGGCGAGTTCAAGGCCAACAACATCCCGGCCGTCGCGCTCGGCGGCTGCGCCCAGGACCCGACCGACATGAACTTCTGCATGGCGACCGACGTCTACCAGTCAGCCTATATCGGCACCAAGGCGCTGATCGAAGCCATGGGCGGCAAGGGTGCCGTCGTGCACATGGCCGGCCTGCTGATCGACCCGAACACCGTGCTCCGTGTCCAGGCCGTCGAGAAGGCCGTGGCGGAAACCAATGGCGCGGTCACGTTGCTGCAGACCATCGGCGACACCGACAGCCAGGAGGCGGGCGACCAAAAGGTCAACGCATTGCTGGCATCCTCGAAGGACAAAGTCGGCGGCATCATCGCAACCGGCTATGTCTCGTCCGTCGTTACCGCGACCGCGCTCAAGAATCTCGGCGACAAGCGCATCAAGATGATCGGCATCGACGACGACAAGATCGTGCTCGATGGCATCAAGGATGGCTTCGTCTCGGGCACCATGGCGCAGAACCCCTATGGCCAGGGCTATATCGGCGCCTATGCGCTCGACCTGATCGCCGGCGGTTGCACGCTGAAGGCCGATGCACCCTGGGTGAAGACCCCGCAAACGGCGCACTTCATCGATTCCGGCACCCTGCTGATCTCCTCGGCCAATGCCGAGACCTACAAGGACGACCTGAAGGCCCTGACCAAGAAGATCCAGGGCTCCTTCAAGGACACCTATCTGACCTGCAGCTAAGGTCCGCCCTCTCGCCTATTAGCAATGGGCGGAAACAAGGTTTCCGCCCATTGGTTTTTGCGGCAAACTGGATTTGCCGACCTCCGCAAACCGGATTTGCTTTCGCCATGACATCCACGGATCAAGTCAGTTCCCCCCGACGGCCCGGAATGGCCGCGGGTCTCCTCATGCGCGGCTCGACGCAGTTCGGGCTCTTCGTGATCCTCTTCATCATGTGGGTCGTGTTCTCCAGCCTGGCGCCCGGCTTTCTCTCGCGTTTCAATCTCAATTCGGTCGGTCGGTCGGTTGCCATTGATATCGTCGTCGGCTTTGCCCAGATGGTGGTGCTGGCAACTGGTGGCATGAACCTCTCGGTCGGCGCGATCGGCGTGTGCTCGGTCATGACGCTCGGTTATTTCCTGCAGATGTGGGGCCTGCCCATTCCCGTCGCGATCCTGCTGACGCTCGGCCTCGGCGGCGTGCTGGGATGGCTGAACGGCTTCGCGATCACCCGCACCGGCGTCAATTCCTTCGTCGTGACGCTTGCGACGGCGAGCCTGTTCACCGGCGCGATGCTGATCTTCTCCAAGGGCGTGCCATTGAATGGCCTGCCGCCCGAGCTCGGCGCATTCGCCAAATCCTCGGTGGGCCGCGTGCCGACGCTGGCGATCGTCGCAATCGGCATCGGCATCGCGCTCTATGTCCTGTTCAAGCATTCCGTCCTCGGCCGGCAGATTCTCGCCGCTGGCGCCAATCCGCGCGCGGCGGAGATGTCCGGCGTGCCAGTGGACCGCGTCATTGTCTTTGTCCACGTGCTCTCGGGTGTTCTCGCCGCCGCAGCCGCCATCATGCTCACCGCCAAGAACGGCGCGGCACTGCCCGGCGCTGCCGGCGATGACTGGCTGCTGCCCTCGTTCCTCGCCCCGGTCATCGGCGGCACATCGCTTGCCGGCGGATTGATCTCCGTGGTCGGCACGATTTTCGGCGCGCTGCTGGTTTCCACGATAAGAAGCGGGCTGCTGGTGCTGCAGATCGGCAATTTCTGGCTCCAGCTTTTCCTCGGCATCTTCCTGCTCGGCGCAATCCTGCTTGAACGTTACCGCTCCGCCTTGGCGGTCCGCGCACAGACGAGGGCCGCATGAACCGCATCCTTTCCTTCGCCATCCGCCAGCAATGGTCGGGCATCCTCGCGGGCGTCATCGTCGGCGGCATAGCGCTGTCTTTCGCCACGCCGCAATTCCTCAGCGAGTTCAACTGGTTCGTGATGCTGCGCAGCATCTGCGTGTCGCTGCTCGTGGCGTTCAGCCAAATGGTCATGCTCGGCGTCGGCCAGATGAATCTCTCGGTCGGTGCGCTCGGCGGCTTGGTCGCGATCATCGTCGGAGGGCTGATGGATGCCTGGGGCATGCCACCGCTGCCTGCCATCCTGATCGCCGTGGCCGCTGGCGGTGCGGCCGGCTTCATCAATGGCTGGCTGACGGTGCGTACCGGCATCAATGGCTTCATCGTGACGTTGGCGACGGCCTCCGCCTTCGCCGGCATCAATACCGGCCTCACCCGCGCCATCCCCTTCTACAATCTGCCGCCGGAATTCGTGGCATTCGGCAATGGCCGGCTCGGACCGTTTCCCTATCTGCTCATCGTTCCGCTGATCGTGACGGTCCTGCTCGCCGTGTTCTTCTCTCGCGTCAAAACCGGCCGCTACATGCTGGCGGTCGGCGGCAATGCGCATGCGGCGCAGCTCTCCGGCATTTCGGTGCCACGCGCGATCATCACGGCGCATGTTATTTCCGGGCTGACTGCGGCAGCCGCCGGCGTGCTCGCCGTCGCCCAGCTTGGCTCGGCCCAACCCAGCATCGGCGCGGAATGGCTGGTCATCTCGTTTGCCGCGCCAATCATCGGCGGCGCGAGCCTCGCGGGCGGATCGATCTCGATCCTTGGCACCGTCATTGCCGTGATGCTGATCGGCCTGATCCAGAACGCCATGGTTCTGCTCGCGGTCGATCCCTACTGGGTGACCTTCCTGCTCGGCGCGCTGATCCTTACCGCCGTCTGGATCAACCGCTACCGCGCCTACCGGATGGGAGAAGACTGATGGTCATGCTTCTCGACAAGATCACCAAGTCATTCCCCGGCGTCCGCGCGCTGAACAACGCCTCGATCAGCCTTGCGGCGGGCGAAATCCACGCCCTGATGGGCGAAAACGGCGCCGGCAAATCGACGCTGATCAAGATCATCACCGGCATCCACAAGCAGGATTCCGGCTCGATGACGCTCGATGGCCAGGAAATTTCGCTCGCGTCGCCCCGCGAGGCGATCCGGCTCGGCATCACCGCCGTCCACCAGGAGCGCAACCTCATCCCGCGCTTTTCGATCGCCGAGAACATCCTGCTCGAACAACTGCCGACCAGAAATGGCCTCGTCGATTTCGGCCGTGCCAATAGAGAGGCGCGCGAACATCTCGCCAAGATCGGCCTCGACGTCGATCCCGCCATCGAGGTCCGGCACCTCTCGGTGGCGCAGATGCAGATGGTCGAGATCGCCAAGGCGCTGAGCCACAAGGCCAAGGTGCTGCTGCTCGACGAGCCCACGGCATCGCTGACATCGGCGGAAACCGAGACCCTCTTCAAGCTCGTCCGGCAACTCAAGATGGAGGGGACGGCGATCGTCTTCGTCAGCCACAAGCTGGAGGAGGTTCTTTCACTCTGCGACCGGGTGACCGTGCTCCGCGACGGCGAGACGACGCTCGAAGGCGCCCCGATGGCCGGCATGACGCGCCAGACGCTGATCGAGGCGATGATCGGTCGCGCCGAGAGGATTGTCGCCCATCGCGATCCGCGGGTCAGCCACGGTGAGGCCAAGCTCGAGGTGCGTGGACTATCGACCGCCGCCGGTCACCGCGACATATCGTTCAGGCTCGGCCGGGGCGAGATCCTTGGCCTCTACGGCCTGGTCGGCGCCGGCCGTACCGAGCTAGCGCGCGCCTTGCTCGGCAAGGATAGGATCACCGGCGGCGAGGTCATCATCGATGGCAAGCCGGCCCGCATCCGGTCGGTCGAGGATGCCGTTAAGCGACACCGCATCGGTTATGTCAGCGAGGATCGCAAGCATGAAGGCGTGATCCTCGAACACCCGATCCGCTCCAATATCGCCATCACCGTCTGGAGCCGCATCGCTAAAGCGTTCGGCTTCCTCACCGCACGCGATGAGACTGCCACCGCAACGCCGCTATCGCAGCAACTCGAAATCCGCACGCCGAGCCTCGAGCAGCTTGTCGGCAATCTCTCGGGCGGCAACCAGCAGAAGGTCTCGCTCTCGAAATGGCTGGCGGCGAATGCCGATATCCTCATCATCGACGAGCCGACCGTCGGCATCGACATCAAGGCCAAGGCCTATTTCCATGAACTGATCAACGATCTCGCCGACAAGGGCATGTCGATCCTGCTGATCTCGAGCGACATGCCCGAGATGGTGACGCTGGCCGACCGCATCCTCGTGATGCATGAATTCGCGATCGTCTCGGAATATCAAAACGACCGGCGTTACGAGAATGCCAGCCGCGCCATCATGTCGGCGATCCATGCCGGACGCGAACATTCACAAGCGGCGGCTCACTGAGCCTTTTCAGCGAGCCTGGCTTGCAGCCGGCCGGTCAGATGATCGAGCGAAAACGGCTTCTGGAAAAATTCGGCGCCCGGCGGAAGCTCGCCCATCTCCGTTTCGCTGCGGCCCGAAATCAGGAAGATGATGACGTCCGGCCAACGCGACGAGACGATATGGGACAGGTCGATCCCCGACAACGTTCCGGGCATCCTGATATCCGCCAGCAGCACGTCGATCGGGAAATAGGCTAGATGCTGCATCGCCTGGCTGGCATCTTCGACGGCGATGACTTCATACGACGCGTCTTCCAACGCATCGGTCATCGTCGCCCGGACGAGCGGGTCGTCTTCCACCAGGAGAACTTTAGACATGATAGCCCCTTCTGGGGCGCAATAAAGCAAAACCGCGCCGCCGGCGCCATCACAATTTATTGGGATTGACTGCCGGTTTCCCGGATGGCCCTGCCGGCGCTCTGAAGCAGTTCGAAGGCCCTGAAACGCCTCTCATGCCAATCGGCAAGCGCCGCCTGCGGTCGGTAGATTTCACCGAGTTCGGACATTGAGGACATGGCTTCAGCCGTATCCTTACAGCGCCCGGCGGCAACGGCACCGAGGATGGCGGAACCCAGCAGCACCGGTTCCGGCGAGGTCGAGGCGGCGACCGTCAAGCCTGTCGTATCGGCCAGCAGCTGGCGGACAAGCGGGCTCTGCCCTGCCCCGCCGCTGACGACGATCGTGTCGGTCGGAATGCCCTTGCTTTGTTGCGCACGAACGATCTGCTTCGCACCGTAGCCGAGGCCGCAAACACCTGCCACATAAAGCCCGATCAGGTTCTCGATCCCGGTTTCCATGCCGATGCCGGCGACGAGCGCGCGTGCGTCCGGATCGGCGAAAGGCGCGCGATTGCCGAGAAATTCCGGCACAACGTGCAACTCGCCCACAAGCTTCGGCGCGGACGCGGCGCCGCCGCGCTTCTCGGCTTCCTGCGAAAGCCATGCGCTGAGACTGAGATTGTCCTGATCCGCGATCGTGCTGGCGCCTGCGGCCGCTGGATGCATACGCACCAGATAGTCGATTGCAGCACCAGCCGCCGATTGTCCACCTTCATTGAGCCAGAGCCCCGGCACCATCGCCTGATAATACGGCCCCCATACACCGGGCACAAAAGCCGGTTCCGATGTCGTCGACATGGTGCAAGCCGATGTGCCGAACACATAGGCCATGCGGGTCAGCACGTTGCCGACATCGCCGCGCGCGCCGACCGTGCCTATGCCGCCCGCATGGGCGTCGATCAGGCCGGCTGCGACTGCTGTTCCGGGCACGAGCCCGAGGTCGGCAGCGGCCTGTTCGCTGAGACCGGATGCCAGAGCCGTACCGCCCGGCACGATTTCCGTGCCGATGCGCTCGAACTTTTCGTCGGCCAGCGCGCCAAGGCCAACCTTCCGGAAATAGCCTTCGTCCCACCGCGCTTCATGAGCGAGATAGGTCCATTTGCAGGTGACGGTACAGACCGAACGCGCAAGGCTGCCCGTGCAGCGCCAAGTCAAGTAATCAGTCAGGTCGAGAAACTGCCAGGCCTTGCCGAACGTCTCGGGCATGTTCTCCGCCAACCAGAGCAGCTTCGGCGTTTCCATCTCTGGTGAGATCGTGCCGCCGACGTAATCCAGCACCTTTTCGCCGGATTGATTGATCCGGCGGGTCTGGTCCATCGCGCGATGGTCCATCCAGACGATGATGTTGCGATCCGCGTCGCCCGAAGGCGAAACTGAAAGCGGCTTGCCTCCCTCGCCCAGCACGACGAGCGAGCATGTGGCATCGAAGCCGATCCCGCCGATTGAAGCGGGTTCCACGCCAGCTTCCGCAACGGCGCGTTTCACGCAATCGCAGACCGCCCGCCAGATATCCTCGCTCGACTGCTCGACCACATCGCCCGCTTCGCGCCAGACGGCAATGTCGTGCTTGGCCGACGCAAGCATCCGGCCGGTCGCGTCGAAGACCCCCGCACGCGCGCTGCCGGTGCCGACATCGATACCGAGGAAATGCTCACTCATGATCCGTTCCGTATTCCTAGAGATCGTTGCCTAGAGATCGTTACTTTGGGGCAGGATGACGATATCGCGGATCGTCACATTCCTCGGACGCGTTAGCATGAAGAGCACGGCATCCGCCACTTCCTTGGGCTCCATGAGGCCACCCGCCGCCAGTTCCTGTTCGAGCTTGTCCTTCGGCCAATCGCTGATCAGCGCTGTCACCACCGGCCCCGGCGCCACCGCGCCGACGCGGATGCCGTGCTTGGCAACCTGCCGCCGCACCGTATGCGTAAATGCCTGCACCGCAAACTTGGAAGCCGTGTAGATCGGCTCCCAGACAACAGGCACCAGACCGGCGATCGAACTGGTGAGAATGATATCGCCCGTCTTGCGCGCCACCATATGCGGCAGCACGGCATGCACCGAACGGAAGACCGCATTGATATTGAGGTTGAGCATGCGATCCCAGATATCGGGGTCACCATCGACGATCTCGCCGCCGACATAGGTGCCGGCGTTGGCGTGGAAGATATCGAGATGCCCGGCCTTTTCCAGGATCTGGGGCATCATGTTGGCCACGCTCTGCGGATCCGTCAGGTTGACGACGACGGGGATGGCCTTCGGCCCGAGCTCGGCGCAAAGCGTCTTCAAGGTCTCTTCCGCCCGGTCCACGAGCGCCACCGTAGCGCCCTCCGCCAGAAGACTTCTTGCGCATTCGAGGCCGATGCCGGAGGCGGCTCCGGTAATCGCCGCGACTTTTCCCTGGAATTGCTGGCTCATCTCTTGTCTCTGCTTCTCTATGGTTTCAGGCGCGGCCATGCGACATGCGCGAGCGGCGGGCCAGCGAGTCGACGATGACGGCAATTGCGAGCACGGCGCCGGTGATCATGTACCGGAGCGACGATGACAGATCGAGCAACGTGAGACCGCTGGCGATCGACTGGATGACGATGATGCCGAGCAGCGCGGAATAGGCGCTGCCACGACCACCGAACAGGCTGGTGCCGCCGATCACGGCTGCTGCGATGGCGTTGAGGTTGACGTCGCCGGTGCCGGCTTGCTGGCTGGCCGATGCGAGCCGCGATGCGGCCAGCACGCCGCCGGTCGCCGCAAAGACCGAACACAGCACAAAGGCCGAGGTATAGATGAAACGGACATTGATGCCGGCGCGGCGAGCAGCCTCGCGATTGCCGCCGACAGCGTGCATCATGCGGCCCCATTGGGTGCGGGTCAGCGCATAGTTCATCGCCATCGCCAGGCCGACGAACAGGCCGAACATCCACGGAATGCCCCGGTCACCGCGATTGATGTAAAAGACAATGGCCTCCAGCACCACGGTGATTGCTATCGCCTTGAAGGCGAGCCCGCCGAGCGATGGCGAGGATAGCCCCGCCTCCCTCCGGCGCGCAGCGGTGCGGTAACCCGTGACGAAGATCGACAGGCCGGCAATGGCGGCGAGCGCATAGGCGACGATGTCCGGCATGACCATGGTCTGGCCGAAATCGACCAGCATCGAGCCATAGGGAAGGTTGATCGAGCCGGTCGAGCCTAGCAGGTAGAGTTGCAACCCGAGAACCGCGAGCAGGCCGGCCAGTGTCGAGACGAAGCTCGGCATGCCGAACTTGTTGAACAGAGTGGCATAGAGCATGCCGATGACCGCACCGAAGAACATGGCCGTGATGATCGCAAAGCCGACCGGCCAGCCCTGGTTGACCCAAAGCACACCGACGATCGCCGAGGCAAAGCCACTGACCGAGCCGACCGAAAGATCGATCTCGCCGACCATCAGGATGCAGACGATGCCGAGCGAGATGATGCCGACGGTCGAACAATCGAAGAGCAGGTTGACGAGATTGTTGGGCGCGAGAAACACCGGATTGAGCGTCTGGAACACCGTCCAGATGATCACAAGCCCGACGATAACAGGCAGCGAGCCGAGATCGCCTGACCGCACGCGGTCCCAGAAAGCCTCGATCGATCCACTGATGCCCTGCCGATGCTTCACGCGCTCGTCACTGCGATCGAGCAGCGGCGCGGGTGCAGCGCCATTGTCCGTGGCGTTGGTCATATCAGTGTCTCCTGGGATTGTTCGCGGGCGCCGCGCCGGCTGGCACGCCGGGAAACGGAATTGTTGTCGGCGCCGGTGATCGCGCTGACCAGTTCCTGGTTCGATGCATCGGGATCGAAGATGCCGTTGTTCTTGCCGAGCCTGAGCACCACGATGCGATCGGCGACGGCGCGGACGTCTTCCATATTGTGGCTGATCATGATCACGCCGAGCCCGCGGTCGCGGACGCGCTCGATCAGGTCGAGCACTTCGGCCGTCTGTGCGACACCGAGTGCGGCCGTCGGTTCGTCGAGCATGATGAGCTTGGGATCGAGCAGCAGGGAGCGCGCGATAGCGACCGTCTGGCGCTGGCCGCCGGAGAGCGACGCGATCGGTTCGCGGACGCTGGGGATGCGCGCGGAGAGCTCATTGAGCAGCTTCCAGGCCTTGATCTCCATCGAGACCTCATCGAGCCGCCATGGGTTCATCTCCTTGCCGAGAAAAATATTGGCGACGACATCGAGGTTTTCGCATAGCGCCAGATCCTGGAACACGGTGGCGATGCCGAGGCCGAGTGCGGCGCTGGGATCGGCGAGCGTGACCGTGTCGCCACGGAATTTGATCGTCCCCGACGAGGGCTGATGCACGCCGGCGAGGATCTTGACCAGCGTCGATTTGCCGGCGCCATTGTCGCCGACAAGTGCCACGACCTCACCCGCATGGACGTCGAGGTCGATATTGGTCAATGCCGACACGGCGCCGAAATTCTTCGAAACACCGCGCAGGCTGAGCACGACATCACGCGACGAGGACCGTCCTTGTTGTATGTCCGTCATGAGGCTGGCCCTTCTCGTGGCAGGAGTTACGGGCTGCCCGGCCGCATTGAGATAGCGGCCGGACAGCATTCCTGGGGGGATTACTGGATAATGCCGAGCTTCTTGCAACCCTCGACATAACGATCGACGCAAAGCTGTTCGGCCGTGTTGATCTTCTTGTCGATGATTTCGGCCTTCAGATTCTCAGCGGTGACGACGGCCGGCACGAAGAGTTCCGACGGCGTGTTGTAGAGCGTCGTCTTGGCTTCAGGTGTCTCGCCCGACAGGAACTTGATGGCGACGTTGGCGGCGGCGGCCGCGACGATCTCGGATGGCTTGGAGATCGTGTTGTACTGGTCGCCAGAGATGATCAGCTGGAGTGCCGCGATCGTCGCATCGTTGCCGGTGACCGGCGGAACCGGGTCGAGGCCGGCTGCCTTGAAGGCGGCAATCGCACCGCCGCCGGTGCCGTCATTGGCGGCCACGACGCCGAGGATATTCTTGCCGAAACGGGTAACCTGGCCGCTCGCCCACTGCTGAGCCTTCGGCGGCGCCCAATCCGGCGTGTCGAATTCGGCGAGCAACGGATAGCCCGAGTTATCGACGCCTTCATGAATGCCCTTCTTGATCAGGCCGGCGGCAGCATCGGTCGGCGAACCGTTGATCTGCAGGATGCCCTGACCTTCGCCAGCGGTGACGCCCGAGGCCTTGAGATGCGCCACGAGCGAATCGGCGATCGCCTTGCCGATGCCCTGGTTGTCGAAGGACACGTAGTAATCGGCGACCGCATCGGGGATCGGCCGGTCATAGGCGATGACCTTGATGCCCTGTGCCTGAGCCTGCTTGACGAGCGAGGCGGCAGCGGTGGAATCGACCGGGTCGAGCACGATCACCTTGGCGCCCTGCGAGATCACCGAGTTGAACTGCTGTTGCTGGCGCGACATGTCGGCGTCGGCGTTCTGATAGAGCACGGTGCAGGTCGGGCAAAGCTTGGCCATCTCGGCCTTGAAGCCTGGATAGTCATGTTCTTCGTAGCGGGTCGAGCCCTGGTCGGGCATCAGGAATGCCACGGTGGCGTTCTCGACATTGGCGGCCTGCGCCAGTGTCGACGCGCTTCCAAGTAAGGTCAGAGCCAGCGTTGCGATACCGGCGGTTTTGATCAGAAAATTCGTCATTTCGTCTTCTCCCTTTGACAATGCGATTGTCAGTCAGTGGTTGCGTTGCTAAGAAGCGCCGAGGCCCCGCCGTCATGGCCCACAGCTCCTCCGCTGCATCGGCCCTTTCCGGAATTCAGGACAAGCGCTTCCCGTCACAGGCCGCCTGTCGCGCGCCCGCGTTCGTGAATTTCATCGATTTGGTTTCCTCCCGGTCTCCTCTCGTCTATGCGGCTTTCGCCGCGCTGATATTCTCGACCAGCAGCCTGCGGAACTGCGAAGGCGGCATGCCCTTCTCAGCCAAGAACTGCCTGTTGAAATTCGAAAGATTGTTGAACCCGACCTCGAAGCAGATCTCGGTGATCGCCGCCTGCTCGTCGCTCATCAGGATCTGGCAGGCGAGGTTGATCCGCAGCCGCTTCACATACTGCACCAGCGACATGCCGGTATGGCGGCGGAAGGCGCGCGAAAATGCACTTGTAGACTGTCCTGCGATCTCGGCGAGATCGGCCTCGCTGAATGGTGTCGTCAGGTGTTCGCGGATATAGGCGAGCGCCTTGTTCATGCCGGCCGACATGTAGCCCGACGGGTCAGGCAAGTAATTGGCGCTGGCCAGCATCTCCGCGCCCTGCGCCCGGCTGAGCATGCCTGCGATGATCATGAAAAGCTCGATACGACGCACACCCTGCGCGGTCATCATCTCTTCCATCACGGGCGCCACGAGCCGGCTCGTCTCTTCCGTGAAGCGCAGACCACGGCGCGAGGATTCGAGCAGCGGCCCGAGTGCGGCGAGTTCCGGGAAGACGCCCATGACGCCGCCGATGAATTCCTCGCTGAACTGGATGATGCGGCAGCGGAGCGGAACACTGGTATCCTTGGGAATGTCACTCACCCAGTTATGCGGCAGGTTCGGGCCGGTGAGGATCAGATTGCCCGGCTCGAACTCGCCGATGAAATCGCCGACGAAGTATCGGCCATTGGTGGCCACGATGATGTGAAGCTCATATTCGGGGTGAAAGTGCCAGCGGACCGTATGGAACGGATAGCCATGCGACCAGGCCTTGAAGGATTCGCCTTCGCGTATCTGTACGACTTCCAGATCCGGCTTCATGTCTATTCCTCCCAGGCGCATGGCGATTGCGCGCCATCTGCCGTCTTCCTCTCCCGACCGGCCGGTTATCCGGCTCTGACCTTGATCCAAAGGTACGCCTCGCGGGAAAGCCACGCCACCACGATTCATGCCTGTTGATGGTATTTTTTTGACATTTCGACGAGGAATATTAGCGAAATTCGAGCCGTGGCCGCCTACGCAGCTAAGCGCAAACGTACAAACGCCGACCGGCGCAGGCCCGGTCGGCGTTCTCCAGCGCGCTACCGCCTACCCTACTCGGCGGCCTGCGGCAGATGCCTGACATTATCGGGCATTTCGATCATCGGCTCATCCGCTGGTTCGGGCTGCTCACTCTTCCGCTTCGGTTCGCGACCAAAGAACAGTGCATAGCCGGCCGGCAGGACGAGGATGGTCAGCACCGTGGCAACCAGGATGCCGCCCATCATGGAATAGGCAAGCGGACCCCAGAACACGCCGCGCGAGATCGGGATAAGAGCTAGTACCGCGGTCATCGCTGTCAGCATGATAGGCCGGAAACGACGGACCGCGGCACCGATAATCGCCTCGGATCTCTCCATACCCGCGGCGATATCCTGATCGATCTGGTCAACGAGGATGATGGAATTGCGCATGATGATGCCGAGCAGCGCGATGACGCCGAGGATGGCGACGAAGCCGAACGGCGCGCCCGATATCAGCAGCGCTGCGGCTGCACCGATGATGCCGAGCGGACCGGTGGCAAGCACCAGCATCGCCTTGCCGAAATGCTGCAGCTGGATCATCAGCAGCACGACGATGACGGCCAGCATGACAGGCGCCTTGGCGGCGATCGACATCTGGCTTTCAGCCGCATCTTCCGCGCCGCCCTGGATCTCGACCTTGTAACCGGCCGCCAGTACCGCGCGCAGACCCGCCATGTCGCCATACATCTTCATCGCGACGTCGTTCGGCTGCACACCATCCGGCAGCGTTGCCCGGACGGTGATCGTCGGCAGGCGGTCACGGCGCCATTCGATGCCCTGTTCCAGCACCGGAACGACCTTGGCGACTTGCGAGAGCGGAACGAAGCCGCCGAGATCGGTCGGGATATAGACCGAGTCCACCGCCGACAACAGCTTGCGGCTCTCTTCCGGTTCCCGGGCGACGATGGAGACCGTCTCCTCGCCATCACGGAAGTCATCGAGCGGCGCACCGGACATCGTTGCCTGCAGCATCTGGCGGATGCGCTGCGAGGTGACGCCAAGCGCGCGGGCACGATCCTGATCGACGACCAGCTTCATCGACGTCACCGGCTCCAGCCAGTCGTCATGAATCGCGCCGAGCTGCGGATTGGCCTGGAACTTTGCCTTCACCTCATCGGCAATCCGGCGAACTTCTGTCCGATCGGGACCCATGACACGCATCTGCACCGGCCAGCCCGTGGGCGGGCCGAGGAACAGGCGATCGACCTTGCCGCGCACGTCGGGGAAATCCTGGGCGAGAATGGTCCGTAGCTTGGTAATCAGCCGCTCGCGCGCTGGCTCGTCATTCGCCATGATCAGGAGCTGGGCGTAATTGGGATTGCGAAGCTGCTGGTCTAGCGGCAGGAAGAAGCGCGGGGCGCCCTCGCCGATATAGGTGGCGATGAACTTCTTGTCCTTGTCGTCCATCATCTTGGCTTCCAGCGCCTTGGCCTGCGTCTCGACTTCCTTGATGCTGGTGCCCTCAGGCAGCCATAGATCGACGAGGATTTCAGGACGCGACGATTGCGGGAAGAAATTCTGCGGAATGAACTGGAAGGCCCACAGGCTGGTGACAAAGGTCATCAGCGTCAGGGCAAGCACGATGATGCGATGACGCACCGCCCAGCCGACCGTGCCGCGCAGGCTGCGGTAAAAGCGGGTGTCGAACGCATCGTGATGATCGCCGGCATGCGCCCGCTGCTTGAGGATCATATTGCCGAGCCAGGGCGTGAAATAAACCGCCACGAACCACGAGACGACCAGTGCGATGCCGACGACATAGAACAGCGAGCGGACATATTCGCCCGCCGTCGAGGCTGCGAAGCCGACGGGAATGAAGCCGGCCGTGGTGATCAGCGTACCGGTCAGCATCGGGAAGGCAGTCGAGGAATAGGCGAAGCTCGCCGCATCCACCTTGTGCAGGCCCTCCTCGAGCTTGCGCTCCATCATTTCGACGACGATCATGGCGTCATCGACGAGCAGGCCGAGCGCGATGATCAGGGCGCCGAGCGAGATGCGCTGCAGGTCGATGCCAAGATAATACATGATGGCGAATGTGGCGGCGAGCACCAGCGGAATGGTGATGGCAATAACGAGGCCGGAGCGCCAGCCGATCGACAGGAAAGAGACGACCAGCACGATGATCAGGGCTTCGCCCAGCGCCGTCATGAATTCACCGACGGCGTCGGTCACGACCTCGGGTTGGTTCGCGATCTGGCTGACCTCCATGCCATAGGGCAGTGCCGTCTCGAACCGCTTGTAGGTGTCTTCCACCGACTTGCCGACATCGATGACGTTGAAGCCCTTGGCCATGACGACACCGATCTGGACGCTGTCGGCGCCATTGAAACGGAACTTGCGCTGGTAGGGGTCTTCAAGGCCGGTGCTGACATGGGCGATATCGCCGAGCCTTGTCACCTGGCCGCCTGCGGTGAGGCGGAGGTTGCGGATATCCTCGACCCGATCGACGGCACCCTCGACGGAGATGCGCACCGAACGTGTGCCGGTATCGACCGTGCCGGCCGGATCGACATTGTTCTGGCCGCGAATTGCGTTCTGCAGATCGGTGAGCGTCAACCCGCGTTCGGCAAGCGCCTTGGAGGATACGTCGATATAGATCTTCTCCGGCTGGTCGCCGAGGATGACGGCCTTCTCGACACCCGGGGTCGTCAGCAGCATGTCGCGGGCCCGGATCGCGTATTTCTTCAATTCCGGATAGGAATAGCCCTCACCCGACAGCGAGTTCAGGGTGATATAGGTGTCGCCGAACTCGTCATTGAAATAGGGGCCCAGCAAGCCTGATGGCAGGTCGCCGGAGATGTCGCCGACCTTCTTGCGCGCCTGGTAGAAGGCATCGGCGACGTCCCGACCATCGGTATCGCCCTTGACCTGCAGCGTGATAATGGCGCTGCCGGCGCGCGTATAGGAGCGCACGAAATCGAGATGCGGCACTTCCTGCAGCTTGCGCTCGATCTTGTTGACGACCTGGTCTTCCATTTCCTGGATCGAGGCGCCGGGCCAGACGGCCTGCACGACCATGACGCGGAAGGTGAAATCCGGGTCTTCCTTCTGGCCCATATTCATCAGGCCGAACACGCCGGTCAGGATGATCAGGCCGAAGAGGAAGCGCGCGATGGAGGGATGCCCGATCGCCCAGCGCGACAGGTTGAAGGATTGCTTGCCTGTGTTCGATGTAGACATCGGCTTCTTCCACTTTTGGAATTTGGAAATGCGTTACCGACGCGTTGAAGCCCGCTCCAACGCTCTCGATCTGCTGTCATGCACTGTGGAGCGCGCCGCTCGGGGGCGGCGACGCCTACTTCAAGAGGTCGGCTGTCACTTGCCCGATGATGTCAGGCAGCTTGACCTTGAGGTTTTCGGTCATGAACTGCGTGCCGGCCGAGACGACGAGGTCGCCGGGCTTGAGGCCTTGGGTCACATCAACCCCCTCGCCTGTGAAATCGGACACTTGGACCGCTCGAGAATGGACAGTCGCTTCCTTGCGATCGACGGTCCAGACGATCTTGCTGCCGTCCCTTTCCGCCAGCGCGCTGAGCGGCACGGTGATATCGCCGCCATCCCGGGCCGCATCAGCCTCGACGGTTGCCGTCATGCCCAGAAGGACACGAGGATCATCAGGCAGGCTGACGCGGACCGAGAAGGTGCGCGACTGCGGATCGGCGCTGCCGGAGACTTCACGGACCTTGCCTGACAGCACCAGCTTGTCGTCGGACCAGAAGCGCGCCTTGACCGCCTTGCCCGGCTTGAACTCGGAAATATCGTTCTCCGGAACGGCGATTTGCACTTCCTTCTCGTCATCGGCGACGACGGTGAGAACCGGCGTTCCGGGGCTGACCACCTGGCCGCGATCGGCGGCGATAGCGGTGACGATGCCGTTGCGGTCGGATTTCAGCTCCGCATAGCTCAACTGGTTCTTCTCCTGGTCGAGCGATGAGGCAACGGCGATGCGTGTCGAAACCGCCTGGTCATAGGAAAGCTGTGCCTGCTCGACCTGCGCTTTCGGCATGGCATTCTTCTTGTAGAGGATCTTGGCGCGGTCGTTGACCAGCTTGGCCGTCTCGACCGCCTTGTCGGCGGCCGCGAGATTGGCCTCGGCGGAGGCCACCGCGAGCCTGTAGTCGGTCGGGTCGATGCGGGAGAGCACATCGCCCGGCTTCACCCGGTCGCCGATATCGACGAGCCGCTCCGTCACCTTGCCGGCGACGCGGAAGCCGAGGTTCATCTCGGTGCGCGACTTGACCGAGCCGGAGAATTCCAGCGTGCGCGTCTTGGCGGCCTTGGCGATCTCCACCACCTTCACCGGCCGGATGACCGGCGCGGTCTCGGCCTTCTCCTCGTTGCAGGAAGAGAGGGCGAGCGCTGCCGCGAGGATCACCCCGCCGACCGATAGATTTCTGACTGTGCGATTGAGCGAGAGCATGTCTGTCTCCGGTCTAGTTCTTGAGGGCGCGGATCGCGAATTCGACCAGCTCCCCGGGTGTTGCGCGATTGGGCTTGGCAAGGCATTGCGCCACCATCTGCGGATGGCACAGAAGCGCGGTCGCTGCGCCGAAGCAGCGCGCCGCCGAATCCGGGTCCTGCTTCGGGAACTCGCCAAGGGCGATACCCTCGCGGATCACGTCGGCGACGATGATATTGAGGCGATCGATATGGGCATCGACGACATGCCAGTCGCGCTCCATGGCGACGATCACCATTTCATGGACTCTCTCCTGGTCCATCATCGTCTCGACGGTGATCTTGTGCAGGGCATGGACCCACTGCCGCAGGCGATCTTCGGCGCTCACGTCGTCCTGGCTGAGGATCAGCTCCGCGAGCTGCCTCACGGTCGATAGCAGGCGCGCGCAGATCGCCTGATGGATTTCCACTTTCGATGCGAAGAAACGGTAGATATTCGCCGGCGACATGCCGAGATCCTTGGCGATGTCGGCGACATTCGTCTTGGCATAGCCGTAGTGCCGAAACAGGCGCTCGGCGCTATCAAGGATGCGCGTAACGCTTTCCTGGCGCTGCGTTTCCGCTGGTGTTTCGAGGACTTCGATCATCGATTAGTGCTTTCGATTTACGACTGACGAATTTTGAATTTCGTCAGTCGTAAATCGAAAGCATCTTTTTGTCAAGTTCCGCAGCGCACAAAATTACATGCATCGGCGTAGCCATAATCACGAATTGCATGGTAACGGTCGGGATGGAGATGTCCGCGCCACGACGCTGGCAGGTGGAATCGCAGGAGGAATGCATATGCGTGAAGCACTGATCGTCTGGGGTGGCTGGAGTGGCCATGAGCCGGAACAATGCGCGGCCGTCATCAAGGACATACTCGAGGAAGACGGCTTCACGGTCCGCGTCGAGAACTCGACCGAAGCCTTTGCTGATCCCTCGATCCACGATCTTTCGCTGGTCGTGCCGATCGTGACGATGTCAAAGATCGAGAAGGAAGAGGCCAAGAACCTGGCGTCGGCGATCGAAGGCGGCGTCGGCTTAGCCGGCTATCACGGCGGCGCGGGCGACAGTTTCCGCGACTGCGTCGAATACCAGTTCATCATCGGCGGCCAGTGGGTCGCCCATCCCGGCAATATCATCGATTACCGCGTCAACATCACCAAGCCGGATGATCCCATCATGCAGGGGATAAAGGATTTCCCCTACACGTCGGAGCAGTATTACATGCATGTCGATCCCTCGAACGAGGTGCTGGCGACCACGACATTTACCGGCGACCACGCCTACTGGATCGACGGCGTCGTCATGCCTGTTGTGTGGAAGCGCAAATACGGCAAGGGCCGCGTCTTCTATTCCTCGCTCGGCCATCAGGCCAAGGAATTCGACAATCCCGAGATGCGGACCATCTTCCGTCGTGGTGCGAATTGGGCAGCGCGCTGATCGCTGAAGTCGCCGTTCGATACGCGAGGCGTGGAATTAGGCCAGCGCCTCTCGCATCGCCGCAATCACGACGACTGCCGAGGCAGCGCCCGGATCCATGTGACCCAGTACGCGGTCACCGAGGCGCGACGCCCGGCCCTTCGACGCCAGCATGGCTTTGGTCGCCTCTGCCCCAAGCTCGGCGGCAGTGTAAGCGGCGCTGAGGCACTCAGACAGGGTCCGGCCGGTCGAGAGCGCTGCTTCGCAGGCATCCGCCGCGGGCAGCCAGGCGTCGATCATCGTCTTCTCGCCGATCTCGGCCTTGCCGCGTTCCTGGATTCCCCGCGCCATGGCAATGAACGCCTGCGCGAAATCGCCCTCATCAAGCACCGGTTTGCCCTTGACGGTTGCCCCGGCGCGCATGAAGGCGGTGGCATAGAGCGGCCCGGATGAGGCACCAACGGCGTTGAGGAACGATTTCGCCGCCGTGTTGAACACCAGCGTCGGCTCGGCGCTGGCAAGATCGAGCGCCTGCACCGCCTTTGCGGCCGCGCTGAAACCCAGCTCCATCGCTATCCCATGATCGGCATCCCCGATCACACCATCAAGCTCGCAGAGCCGGTCGTTCTCGCGGGCCATCGCATCGGCGATCTGCGCGAACATGTTCGAAAGTGTCGTCGAGGTGATTTCCATTCTCGCTGCCTCAGCCGGACCGGAACATGGCACAGTCGCAGGGATGATCGATCAGCGACTGGAGTTCATCGTCGAGATGCATCAGCGTCACCGACGCACCCGCCATTTCGAGCGACGTGCAATAATTGCCGACGAGCGAGGTGTGGATGACCAGCCCCGTTTGATCCAGCCGCTTCTTGACCTGCCGCATCATGATGTAGAGCTCCATCAAGGGCGTCGACCCCAGCCCGTTGACCAGCACCGCCACACGGTCGCCGGCCTTGCCCTGCATCTCTTCCAGAATACGACCCATCAATTGGTCGGTGATCGCATCGGCCGTCTGCAATTCCCCACGCGCGACGCCCGGCTCGCCATGGATGCCCATGCCGATCTCCATCTCGTTCTCACCAATGTCGAAATTCGGCTTGCGGGTCTGCGGCAGCGAACAGGGCGAAAGTGCCACCCCCATCGTATAGGTGCGATCATTGGCGTGCCGCGCGACGCGCACGCAGTCATCGAGGCTCATCATGCGGTCGCAGGCCGCACCCGCCGCTTTGAAGATGAAGACATTGCCAGCGACACCCCGGCGTTTCTCCCGCTGATCGCGCGGTGCCGATGCCACATCATCAGTCGTCAGCACTGTGCGGGCTTCGATGTCATCCGTGGCAAGCGACTCGACCGCCATGTCGAAATTCATCGCGTCGCCGGCATAGTTGCCATACATGAACAGCACGCCGGAACCGCCACTGGCGGCCTTGGCGCATTCCACGATCGGGTCGGGCGGCGGCGAGGCAAAGACATTGCCGACGGCTGCCGCATCCGCGAGCCCCTTGCCGACATAACCGAGAAACGTCGGCTCATGGCCGGACCCGCCGCCGATCACCAGTCCGACTTTTCCCGGTCGCGGACCATTCAACGCGACGATGGAACGGGGCGAACCATCGACGGCCCTGAGATGTCCGGGATGTGCAGCGAGAATACCCTCCAGCATCTCATCGACGGCATTGGCTCCGTCATTGATGATCTTCTTGGTCGTCACGAACGCCCTCCCACGACATATCGATTTGGCCGGGAAACTAGCAATAATTCCCTCGGCATGTCACCTGAATTGCGGACATTCCAAGGGAACGGACTCTAGTCATCCCATCAGCGCGCGTTGTACTTCGCGTCGACGTCGTTGATCGCGTTGACATTGCCGGCCGAGCGGCCGTTCTCGTCGAAGGTCTGCGCAAGGAAGGCATCGGCCACGGCCTTTGCCAGTTCCGGGCCGATCACCCGCGAACCCATGGTGATGATCTGGGCGTTGTTCGAGAGCGCCGCGCGCTCCGCCGAATAGGTGTCGTGGGTCAGCGCGGCGCGGATGCCGGGCACCTTATTGGCGGCGATCGAGACGCCGATGCCGGTGCCGCAGACAAGGATCGCCTTGTCATAGGTGCCATCGAGCACACCCGAGGCGACGCGGTCGGAGAGATTGGCGTAGAAGGCATCGGGACCGGCATCGGTGCGCGAGACTTCGGACACTTCGAAGCGATCCTTCAGATGGTCGGCGAGGATCTTGGCGAGGCCTTCGCCCGCGCTGTCTCCGGCGATAGCAAGTTTCATGATCATTCTCCTTGGATTTTCGCCGCGCATTTTGCCAGGATGTCGAGATAACCCTCGACATTCCAGGCCGAGCGGCCGATGAACAGCCCGTCGACATGCGGGCAGGATATCAATTCTTCGCAATTGCCGGGATTGACCGAGCCGCCATAGAGGCAGGGAACCCGGCGGCCGAGCACATCTTCAGCAACCGCGATGATTTCGGCCTGACGTGCATCGGCATAGTCCGACGTTGCGGGAATGCCGTTCACGCCGATCGCCCAGACCGGCTCATAAGCAAGAAGGATTTCCGCCGATTTCTGTGCGCCCGACAGCTTGCCCAACGCCCCGCGCACCTGACGCTCCAACACCTCCTGCGCACGGCCACCTTCGCGCTCCGCCAACGTCTCGCCGATGCAGATCAACGGGATCAGGCCATGGCGCACCGCAGCTT
Organism: Rhizobium sp. TH2; assembly: GCF_024707525.1. Classification (NCBI taxonomy): domain Bacteria; kingdom Pseudomonadati; phylum Pseudomonadota; class Alphaproteobacteria; order Hyphomicrobiales; family Rhizobiaceae; genus Rhizobium; species Rhizobium sp. TH2. The sequence continues at coordinate 4,025,935 of NZ_CP062231.1, forward strand.
CGGTCTTCAATCCAACGGTCTCATCGGTCTCGCCGAAATGCTCGCGGCGCTCGGAATGGCCGAGTTCGACGATATCGAGATTGCAGTCCTTCAGCATGACGGGTGAGATTTCCCCCGTCCAGGCGCCGTCATCGGCCCAATGCATGTTCTGCGCACCGACCTTCACCGAAGTATCGGCCAGCATCGCCTTGACCTCGCGTACCGCCGTGAAAGACGGAATGACGAAACGCTGGGTGCGCGGATCACGCACCTTGTCGGCCGCGACCAGACCCTCGGCGAAAATCCTCGCCTCGGCGAGCGTCTTGTTCATCTTCCAGCTGGTTCCAATCCAGAACCCGGGTACCTCTGTCATCTCGTCTCCAAACCATTCATATCTGCTATTCGCATCTGTCAGCCCTCGCGCAGGATTGAATGCGCCGTCCGGTCGTCGGTGATCAGGCCGGTCAGATGCCGGCTCGCCAGCACAGCCTTGATCGCCGCAACCTTATCGGGACCGCCGGCCACGGCGACGATGTTGTCCTTTTCCCTGCCATGGAAAGACACCGCCAATGTCCGGGCGGTGAGCGTCGTCTCCAGAAGCCGGCCATGACCATCGAAGAAGTGGCCGAGAAGTTCGCCGACGCCACCACCGGCGGAGATCGCCTTGATCTCCTTCGGCTCGATCATACCGGATGAGACGAGCTGCGCATCGGCCTCCACAGTGCCGATGCCGACAACCTTGAGATCGGCATTGTTGGCCAAGTCGAACACCTCTTTCACGCCGCGCTGCGCGAGCAACACCTGTCTATCTTCCGCAGTGTTGGCGAAGAAAGGCACGGGCATCACATGCGCCTGCGCGCCGGTCTTCTCGGCGATGCGATGCATGACGTCATGCGGGTTGGCGGTATAATTTCGGGTCAACCCGCCCAGCAGCGAGACGAACCGAAGGCCATTCGACGTAATGCGCGGCAATTGCTGCACGGCAGCAGCCAACGTCCGCCCGTGGCCAAGGCCGATCACCGAATGCTCCCCACGCTCGATCTCGCGCCGGAGATAACGTGCACCGGCATAACCGAGCGCCCGCAGCGGCAGACCCTCTTCGCCGAGATCGGGCGCCACCTCGCAATGTTCCAGCCCGAAGCGGCTGGCGAGCTCGGCTTCGAGCTTGACGCATTCGACGATGTCACCCTCGATCGTCACCTTGACCACACCATCAGCGACGGCGCGCGCGATCAGCCGATGCGCCTTGACCGAGGGCAAGCCGAGCCGCTTGGCGACAGCCGACTGAGTCAGGCCGCCGACATAATGGAGCCAAGCCGCCCTGATGGCGAGAGATTCGTCTTCGTTCTGCATTCAGACACTCATCACATCAGTGTACCAGCTTGATCAAGTCGCTTATGTCGTTATCGTCACGGCGTTGCAATCGCCCACGTCAAATATTCAAGTCTCGCCCGCCAGTATCGATATGCGGCGCCCAGAAGGCGACGCTTTCGGCGATTTGGGCAATGACCTGGCGATCGTTGGGCTCGCGCTCTTTGAAAGAAAGTTCGAGGCATATCTCGTTGTTATCAGCGCCACCCTCGGCAAAAGCCTTTAGCAGCGGTTCGGGCTGGATGCGGCCCCGGGCGTTAAATTCGGCGGTGAACGGGCGATGCCCGCCCTTGTCCATCAGGCTCTGCTTGATGTGGATAATGGGCGAAACATCGGGCACCGCGCGCGCCCAGGCATAGGGATCGAAATCATCGGGATTGGCGGAGGTTACGTCGCCGTGGTCGATGTCGGCCATCATCCACATCGGGATTGCCATGTGAGCGGCGGTCAGGCGATCTTGAAGCCGCATGCACTCGGAAATCGTCTCGCCGAATTCGCGGCCGACGCTCATCGGTTCCCAGAAGACGTATAAGAGGCCCGCCGCCTTCGCATGTTCCGCAACCTCCGCCCAGCATTCGATGGCGATCTGGATCAGCGCCTCGCGCCGCTTGACGTCGTCATAATCCTTGTAGGTGAAGATCGCAAACTGGGTACCAACCGAGGTGCCGCCGAGATCGGCCGTGATGTCGGCGAAGGTCTTGAGCCAGTCGACATAGTAGCGCCGCACCTCCGCATCCGGATGCCCGAAATGGTTGAGGCGTCCATAGGGGCCGGTCATGCCGGATGTCACCCGCACGCCGGTCCGTCCGAGCGCCGCCGCCATGTCCCGCGTCAGCCGTCGGATGACATTGGCCGGCCAGCTGGGATTGATGAATTCGTGGGTCAGTTGCAGGTCGCGGATCTTGATATCCCGCGCAACGGTCTCGATCAGGTCGGCCGGTTCGGCAAAGCGGTTCACCAGCGGATTGGTGTTGAGCGACAAGGTCAGCGGCATGGGCTCGTTTCCTCAGGCCGCCTGGGCCAGTTCGTTGTTGAACCACGCTTCGAACGCCGTCTTCTGTTCCGCACTCAGATGCAGCCCCTGCTTCGTCCTGCGGCGCAGGACATCCTCTGATGTCTGCGCCCATTCGTTCGCCACGAGATAGCGCACCTCGGCTTCATAAAGCTCGGCGCCGAAATGGCGGCCTAGCCCGGCAAGCGAGGCGGCACCGGCAACCAGCCGCGCGGTCCGCGCGCCATAAAGCCGGCCGTAGTGGTGGATCAACGCTCGCGGCATCCAGGGATAATCGCGTCTGAGCTTTTCGGTGAACAGCACATAATCAGCATTCTCGATCTCGCCGCCCGGCAGCGTGGCACTCCTCGTCCAGTCTCCGCCCATGCCGGGGAAGAATTTCGCGATCCGCTGGATCGCATGTTCCGAGAGCTTGCGGAAAGTGGTGATCTTGCCGCCGAAAACATTGAGCAGCGGCGCGCCGCCGGTCTCGTCGAGATCGAAGACATAGTCGCGCGTCACAGCCGAGGGATTGCCCTTGCCATCGTCGAACAGCGGCCGCACGCCGGAAAAACTTTCGAGCACATCGCTGCGGCGCAGCTTTTCCTTGAAGTAGCGGTTCACCGCCGCGATCAGATATTCGATCTCGCTCTCGTCGGCCTTCACCTCTTCGGGCCGGCCTTCATAGGGAATGTCGGTGGTGCCGATCAGCGCCTTGTCGCCCTCATAGGGGTTGATGAAGATCACCCGCTTGTCGTGATTCTGCACCAGATAGGCCTGCTGGCCCTCCCAGAATTTCGGCACGATGATATGGCTGCCCTTGACGAGCCGCACGTTGCGGCGGCTGTTGGAGCCCGCCACCCGGCCGACGATATCATTGACCCATGGGCCACCCGCATTGACGACGACCTTGGCCCGCACCGAGCGGACTTCGCCGGTCCGCTCGTCGCGCATCTGCACCGTCCAGGCACCATTCTCCCGCCGGGCGCTGGTGCAGGCGGTTCGCGTCAGCACGGTGGCGCCCTTTTCCCTAGCGTCGAGCGCATTGAGCAGCACAAGCCGCGCGTCATCGACCCAGCAATCGGAATATTCGAAACCCTTGGCATATTTGTCCATGATAGGCGCGCCTTCGGGGTCGCGGCGCAGGTCGAGCGTGCGGGTGCCGGGCAGCCGCTTGCGGCCGCCGAGATGGTCGTAGAGAAACAGGCCGAGCCGCACCAGCCAGGCCGGGCGATCCTCGGGGCTGTGCGGCAGCACGAACCGCATCGGCCAGATGATGTGGCTTGCCGAGTTGAGTAGCACTTCGCGCTCGATCAGCGCCTCGCGCACCAACCGGAATTCGTAATATTCGAGATAGCGCAGGCCGCCATGAACGAGCTTGCCGGAGCGCGACGACGTGCCCTCGGCGAGATCACCTTTCTCGCAGAGGATCACCGAAAGTCCCCGGCCTGCAGCATCGCGCGCGATGCCCGCGCCGTTGATACCGCCGCCGATCACGAAGAGATCGATCATCTCGGATTCACTCATCTCATACTCCCCCGGGCGCCGGCACCGCGTCTCGTGTCGTGCCGCCGCCCGGCTGTGTTGTATTCGTAGCAAGGTGCTGCCGGGCGAGATCATCCCACACCGGCGCAAGCGCCTTGCGGGCCTTCACATAGGCCGGGAACATCGCGTCATAGCGGCGCGCCAGTTCCGCATCCGGCGCCTCGGCCTCGCCGAGCAGCGGCGTCACCCAGTCCTTGATGCAATCGTCCATCGACTTGTAGGCGCCGATCGCCACCGCGGCCATCATCGCGGCACCACCGGCACCCGCCTCTTCGCGGCTGGAAACGCGGATCGGCGCATTGACCGACGCTCCCAGCACCGCGCGCAGCGATTTCGATCGAGCAGCCCCGCCCGTCAGTCGCAGTTCGGCCGGCAGCGGACCCATGGCAGCGTAGCAATCACGCGTCGCCATGCCGAGCCCTTCGACCACCGCACGCACCATATCGGCAAAGCCGTGCCGGCTCGAAAGGCCGATGAAGCCAGCGCGCGCATCGGCATTGACGAAGGGACCGCGCTCGCCCGCTTCCGAGATATAAGGATGGTAAAGCAGCGCGCCGGGCCGGCTCTTGGTCAACCAGCCATCGATGCGCGCGACGAGATCGGCATGGCCGACATCATGTCCAAGCTCGGACATCAGGTCGGCTGCGATCTTCAATATCCAGTCGATATTGAGCGTCGCGCTCATATTCGTCTGGACCTGGGTCACCATGTCGGGCACCGGCAGCGCGATTACATAGCCCGTGCGCTCGCTGTTGAGATGCACGTCACCGGCACGTTTGGCCACCATATGCACGCCGGTCGAGCCGACGGTCGAACAGGCCGCATTGCCCGAACCTGTCCACACGCCCGCACCGAGCGCCGTCATCACCATGTCGACATAGCCGAGACAGACCGGCGTGCCCGCCAGAAGTCCAGTCGAGTCGGCAGCGGCTGGCGACAGCGGGTGTGTGACCTCGGTGCCTTCGACGATCGTGGGAAGCAGATGGCGCCGGTGACGCAGGCCCAGTGCCTCGATTACCGCATCGTCATATTGGCGCGTCCTGAAATTGCCGAAGGTGAAGCTAGCCTCCGAGGGATCGGTCGCCCGCACATCAGTGAGGTTGAGATAGAGCCAGTCCTTGCAGTGAAGCGCGACTTCGGCACGCTCCAGCAATTCCGGGCTCGTACCATCCATATGCGCCATCTGCGCGCCCTGCTGGCAGGTATTGAGGCCGGTACCGGTCGCCTCGAACCGTGGGCGATCGCTTGTTTGCGCGCTGAGCCGCCGCACAGTGGGCGCCGCGCGCGCGTCGAGCCACAGCCAGGCGTCGCCTACCGGCTTGTTGCCCTGGCCGACCAACCATGTGCCATCACCCTGTCCGGTGACCGCGATAGCGGCGGTACGTGCGGCCAGCCCTTCGACTCGCGAACCCAGCTTCTGCAGAGCGAAAACGCAATCCAACCAGGTCTGGTCAAGCGATTGCGAGGCCGACCCGTCGTCGCCCGTCACGTAATTGTTGCGAGCAGACGCACAGGCGATTTGCCGGCCGGACAGATCAAAGGCTACGGCCTTGATCACCGACGTGCCGGCATCGATACCAATGATAATATCGCTGCGGTCAACCATGACTGCACGGTCCCGATGCTGGGCAAACAGCGATGCCTGTTTCCAATCTCATCCTCTCCTCCCAACCCCTTCGCGCTGCGATCCCTAGGCATATCTGGGGAGCAAGCAAGGCGCTTGCCGCCGAGCGCCAATTCAACCGCAATCCGTAGCGCGCGAGCCGCGCCAGATGGAACGGCGCTCAAGATATCACCATGGGATATCCTAACCTAGTTTATCTCACAAAGATATCACCTCTGTCGAAAAATTTTTCTGCAAAAGAATTTTTTTTCACCAAAGATTGATACTCTGAATGGGTGAGAGAACATGTGGAGCACCTTTGATGGTTGCGCCAATCGACGGCTCACTCGAAAGCCCACAGCGGTCCCCCGCCCGGGTGATCTGATGGCGTCATCACCTCGAAAAACCGCTCATCGCCAAGCAGAGTTCGAATAAATGCTAACAATTTCAATACAATCTGAAAACATGTGGGATCTTCACGCCAATCGACGAAAACCCATCAAGCTCCTCGAACCAACGACCATCTTGCACCAGAATGGCATGTCAAATCGACCATCTACGGCTTCTAAACGGGCCGGATTTTGGCTCATGGCGGATCGCTCCAACGAAAACCGACCGATTGACAGGCCAGAACTTTTATATCATGCTTCAGGAAATTGATAACATAGCGCTATCACAAAGCAGATACCTCTTTGTGAGATAGCAAGTGCGCAGAGCTGGCGGGAGGAAACGGCCGGTTCAAGCGAACGCGGAAGATGGAGGAGACCATGATCATGCTTTTTATGGCAATTGCTCGTGCGCAATCGCGGCTGCCGGCGCCATCGCGTTCATGGCAACACACTTCTCATTCCCTCGCGAATTCTCAGATCGCCAGCCTCCCAAGCGGTGACATTGCACTGGTCCGCTCCTGATGGAGCGGGCCGGTGTCTCCTGACGCTTGTTTTCGAAACCAAATGCCTCGCTGCAACGATCACGTCCAAGGCCGCCCAACATGAGCACAGTGACCGAACCAAAACCGCAAGCGCCCGCCATGTTGACCCGGCGGACGATGATCATCGGCGCCCTTGCCGTGGTGGTGGTCGCCGCCATCGCGCTCGACACGAAGGTTGTTCAGATCGGCTCCGAGCATGATGTCCGCAAGGCCGCGTTTTCGCCCGAGACATATGGCGTCGCGGAATATCCGAAGGCGAAAGCCAGCATCGAGGAACGGGCCGTGCCCGCCGCCGAGCTTGCCACCGCGATCACCGCCAGCAAGGCTGAGGCGGGCAAGAAATACGGCATCGCGACCAGCACGGGGCCGGTCATCCCGGTCACTTTCAAGGGCGTCGTCGGCGAGAAAAAGGCCAATACCCACACGATCACAGTCGAAGGCCTGCCCGAGGGACTGCAGGTCAGGGTTCAAACGGGGCCTGCGATCAACGGCACCGATCTCCGCGATGCGACCGGCACCATCGAGTTCGGTCAGTTCAAGAACCAGATCGAGTATCAGGATGCCGGCTCCGCGCTCAACAACGAGGTGAAGAAGCAGGTCCTCGCGCCCATCGACATGGCGACACTGACCGGCAAAACCGTGACCGTCGTCGGCGTGTTCAAGCTCATCAATCCCAAGAGCTGGCTGGTGACGCCGGTAAGGCTGGAAGTCCAATGATGACGGCGGCGCCATCCAGTGGGGAAGTCGTGCTGGCCGCGCGCAACATCGCCAAATTATACGGCAGCATCCATGCCCTCAAGGGCGTGAATTTCGATATCCATCGCGGACAGGTGACGACTCTGTTCGGCGAGAACGGCGCCGGCAAATCGACACTGATGAAGATCCTGTCGGGCGTCGTGCAGCCGACATCGGGCGAGATCATCCTCGATGGCGAGCCGGTGAGTTTCTCTTCCTCCTCCCATGCACGAGATCGTGGCATCTCGATCATCCACCAGGAACTCAGCCTCGCGCCCAATCTCAGTGTCCGCGACAACATCTTTATGGGCCGCGAGATCATGACCGCGACCGGCGTCAACTTCGCCGAGGAGGAGCGTCAGACCCGGGCGCTGATGCAGGAACTCGAAGAGGATATCGACCCGCTCACGCCGGTCGAGGAGCTTCGCCTCGGCCAGCAGCAGATCGTCGAAATCGCCCGCGCGCTGTCGGTCAATTCCCGCATCCTGATCATGGATGAGCCGACATCGGCGCTGAGCGCGTCGGAAGTCGAGGTACTCTTCAAGGTCATCCGCGACCTCACCGGGCGTGGCGTCTCGATCGTCTATATCTCGCATCACCTGGAAGAAGCGCTGCAGATCACCAATCACGCCGTGGTGCTGCGCGACGGTGCGATGACGGCCTACGCCGAGCGTGGGGATATCGATCTCGAATGGATCGTCCGCAACATGGTGGGCGATAATTTCGACCTCGGCTCGCCGCCGACGGACCACAAGATCGGTGAGACCGTGCTCACGATCGAAAATCTCAGCGTCGCCGATCCCGCCGGTGCCGGATATTCCTTGGTCGACCGCATGTCGATCAATCTCAAGGCCGGTGAGATCATCTGCATCTACGGGCTGATGGGCGCCGGCCGGACCGAACTGCTCGAATGCGTGGCCGGCCGGTTGGCCTCGTCGGGCGGAAGGGTTCTGCTGTACGGAGACGACGTCTCGAACCTCAGCATCGCCGATCGCATTGCCTTGGGCCTGGTGCTCGTTCCCGAAGATCGCCAGCGCGACGGCCTGGTGCAGACCATGACCGTCGGCAACAACCTTTCGCTCGCCAGCATTGGCGCCTTCACCAAGGGGCTGTTCACCTCCAGGAGCGCCGAGCAATCGATCGTCACCGATTCCATCCGCAGAGTTCACATCAAGACCGATGGCGGAGCTGCCGCGATCGGCTCCCTTTCCGGCGGCAACCAGCAGAAGGTCGTGATCGGCAAGATGCTGGCAACCGACCCGAAGGTCATCCTGCTCGACGAACCGAGCCGCGGCATCGATGTCGGCGCCAAGGCCGAGGTCTTCAGGCTGCTCGCCGAACGGGCGAAGCAGGGTCTCGCAGTGATCTACTCGACCTCCGAGGTCGGCGAGTGCCTGAGCATCGCGCATCGGATCATCGTCATGCGGCGCGGCAAGATTTCCGCCGAGTTCGGTTCGGATGTCACCAAGGAAAAGATCATGGCTGCCTCGGGCGAAGCCGTGGTCGCGCACTAAAGGTTCTATGGAGCACTGATTATGTCCGTCTCGAACACGTCGGCGAAAGCAGCGGCAGCGGGGGCAAAGCGCAACCTCAATATCGTGCATCTCTTGCTGGAGGGCCGTGCCTTCTTCGCGTTGATTGCGATCATTGTCGTGTTCTCCTTTCTGTCGCCCTATTATCTCAGCGTCGATAACTTCCTGATCATGGCCTCGCATGTGGCGATCTACGGCCTGCTCGCCATCGGCATGCTGCTCGTCATCCTCAATGGCGGCATCGACCTCTCGGTCGGCTCTACGCTCGGTCTTTGCGGTGTGATCGCCGGTTTCCTGATGAAAGGCGTCACGCTCGATTATTTCGGCGTCGTGCTTTATCCGCCGGTCTGGGCTGTCGTGGTGATCACCTGCGCGCTCGGCGCCCTGGTCGGCGCGGTCAACGGCGTGCTGATCGCTTACTTGAGGGTTCCGGCCTTCGTGGCGACGCTCGGCGTACTCTATGTGGCGCGCGGCGTGGCACTGCTGATGACCAACGGCCTGACCTACAACAATCTCGAAGGTAGGCCCGAACTCGGCAATACCGGCTTCGACTGGCTCGGCTTCAACCGCTTGTTCGGCGTGCCGATCGGGGTGCTGGTCCTCGGCGTGCTCGCCATTGCCTGCGGCCTGATGCTCAGCCGGTCGGCATTCGGGCGCTGGCTCTATGCCTCGGGCGGCAACGAGCGTGCGGCGGAGCTTTCGGGCGTGCCGGTCAAGCGCGTCAAGATCACCGTCTATGTCCTCTCCGGCATCTCAGCCGCAATCGCTGGCCTCGTCCTGTCCTCCCAGTTGACGTCGGCCGGTCCTACGGCCGGCACCACCTATGAACTGACGGCCATCGCGGCCGTGGTCATCGGTGGTGCCGCGCTGACGGGCGGACGCGGCACGATCGGCGGCACGATGCTTGGGGCCTTCGTCATCGGCTTCCTGTCCGACGGCCTCGTCATCATTGGCGTGTCTTCCTACTGGCAAACCGTTTTCACCGGCGCGGTCATCGTGCTCGCCGTCCTCCTCAACTCCATTCAGTACGGCCGCCCGAAAAAGACATGAGGCCGGCATTCGAACTTCTCCGCCAACGCGGAAAGCACCGCCGGGCGTCCGGCACCACTAAACTCATCAAGGGAGAGCAGAGAAATGTTTAAGAGAGGTTTGCGTGTTCTGATGGCCGCCGCGGCTGCCACGACACTGTTCGCCAGCGCTGCCTGGGCCGATGGCCTGATCACCATCATCGTCACCGATCCGGCGAACCCCTATTGGTTCACCGAAGGCGAAGTGGCCAAGGCAACCGCCGAGAAGCTCGGCTATACCGCGACCGTCGGCGCCCACAAGGGCGACACCAACACCGAAAGCAACATGATCGATACCGCGATCACCAACAAGTCGGTGGCGATCATCCTCGATCCGGCCAATGCGGATGGCTCCATCGGCGCGGTGAAGAAGGCCGTCGCCGCCAACATCCCGGTTTTCCTCGTCAATGCCGAGATCAACCAGGAAGGACTCGCCAAGGCGCAGCTCGTTTCCAACAACGCCCAGGGTGCAGCCCTCGGCGCCACTCAGTGGGTCGAAAGCGTTGGCGACAAGGGCAAGTATGCGGAGCTGTTCGGCAACCCGGCCGACAACAATGCCGCAACGCGTTCGAACGGCTACGAGACGGTGCTCACGCAGTATCCGGACCTCGTGAAAGCCGCCAAGGAAGTCGCCGATTGGGATCGCACCAAGGGCCACGACAAGATGCAGTCCATGCTGCAGGCCAACCCTGACATCATCGGCGTGATCTCGGGCAATGACGAAATGGCGCTCGGCGCGATCGCCGCACTCAAGGAAGCCGGCAAGCTCGAAGGCATCAAGGTCGGCGGCTTCGATGGTTCCCCCGATGCCGTGGAGGCCATCAAGGCTGGCGAGATGCAGTACACCGTTCTGCAGCCGGTGGCCGTGTTCTCGGCCGAAGCCGTCCGCCAGGCCGACAACTTCATCAAGACGGGCAAGACAGGCGCCGACACTGAGAAGCAGCTTTTCGATTGCCTGCTGATCACCAAGGACAATATCGACAAGTACACGGCTCCCTTCGTTCTTTCGGAGTAAGCCAGACGTGAAGGCGCCGGAAACGGCGCCTTCACCACTTTCTACAGTCTCATTTCCGGAAACGCTCTTGTCCTGTATCGGCCTTTTGCTACAGAGGCTTAGGGCCTGACCCTAGTCGATCAAACAATGGATGGCAGAGACGTGACGAACAAGGCAGCAGTCGGTCAGCTCATGTCGGAGCAGCTTCCCAGCGACAGCAGGCATGCCCGCCAGCTGGTGCGCCGGCAGTTGATCGCCGAAGCCGTGATGTCCGAGGGCTCGATGCGGATCGAAGACCTGACCGCCCGCTTCGGCATCAGCCTGATGACGGCGCACAGGGATGTCGATGAGTTGGTCAGCCGAGGGCTGTTCCGCAAGACGCGCGGCATCGTCACCGCCGCTCCCACCAGCCTGATCGAATCGAGCGACGTCTATCGCTCCACGCGCCAATCCGCCGAGAAGAAGGCTATCGCCGAAGCTGCGATGCAGTTCATCGAGCCCGGACAGGCGATCTTCTTCGATGACTCAACGACCGTGCTGCAGATGGCGGCGTTGCTGCCCGCCAAGGTTCCGCTGACGGCGATCACCAATTCGCTCAATCTCATGAATGCGCTGCGCGAAATCCGCGACCTGACGATCCTCGGACTCGGTGGGCATTTCTACAATTGGTGCAATGCCTTCATGGGCCGCATGACGACGAACGAGATCATGCGGCTGCGCGCCGACACGGTGTTCATGTCGATGTCCGCCATCATCGATGACACGGTGTTTCACCAGTCGCCGGAGATGGTGGAGACCAAACGCGCGATGTTCGATTGCGCCGCCAGGCGCATTCTGCTTGCCGACCACACCAAGTTCGAACGCCGGGCGCTTCATAGCTTCGCGGCACTCACCGAGTTCGACATCGTGATCGTCGATGATGGCACGCCAATCATCCATCTCGAGCGCATGCGTTCCAAGGGCATCAAGGTCGTAGTCGCCCGCACCGAGCGACTGACCGGCGTGGGTTGACCGTCAGGCCTTATCCGCGACAGTTTCTTTTGTAACATGCATTGCCGTTAATATCACATTTTGATATGTGCATTTTATATCGATCGCTCATATCTGGATCTCCCCCATGCCAAGCCTTCTCGGCATCGACAACGGGTTGACTGTCACCAAGGCGGTGGTGTTCGACATCGACGGCACGCCGCTCTCCGTCGCCAGGCGACGGGTGCCGCAATTGATGCCCCAGCCGCGCCATGTCGAGCGCGATATGGACGGGCTTTGGCTGGCAACGGCCGAGGCGATAGCTGAAGCGATCGCCGGTAGTCGCAGGCCCGCCAATGATGTCGTCGCAATCGCCGCCACCGCACACGGCGACGGGATCTATCTACTCGACGCTGACGAACGACCGCTTGGGCCCGGCATCCTCTCGCTCGACAGCCGCGCGGGCACCATCGCCGACGATTGGGCTGCCGGGCTCGTTGCCCAACAGGCGCTCGCGCTGACCGGCCAGATGCCGCACACCTCGGCACCCTCGGCCCTGCTCGCATGGATCAAAATCCATGAACCCGAACGCTATGCCCGCATCGCCCATATCCTGAGCTGCAAGGACTGGCTCCGCTATTGCCTCACGGGCGCGATCGGGACCGACCGCACCGAAGCCAGCACGTCTTTCACATCGGTCGCCGACCAGACCTTCTCCATCGACGCGATGCGGCTGTTCGGACTGGAGAAACTTTACAGCGCACTCCCCGCCGTCGCCGGCTCGGCGGAAATCGTGGGGCTTGTCAGCGCCGCCGCAGCCAAACTGACCGGCCTCACCGAGGGCACGCCCGTCGCCGCGGGCCTCCATGATGTCACGGCTTCGGCGCTCGGCATCGGCGGCCACAAGCCCGGCGTGGTCGCGATCGTGGCCGGCACCTATTCGATCAATGAGGTTGTTTCCGACCGGCCCAAGGTCGATCCCAGATGGTTCTGCCGCAACGCCATCGAGCCCGGCCAGTGGAACAACATGGCAATCTCGCCGGCATCGGCGGCAAATTACGACTGGTTCCTCGACACGCTCTGCCAGGCAGAACACCAGAAAGCGGAGGCGTCGGGCCAGTCCGTTCATGCCTTGCTTGGCCCCGAAATCGACGCCGCCCTTACCCGGCCATCGACGGCGATATTCCATCCCTATCTGTTCGGTTCGCCGTACGGTTCCGCCGCTAGCGCGAGCTTTCTCGGCCTACGCGGATGGCAGGACAGGGGCGATATGCTGCGCGCCGTGCTGGAAGGCATCGCCTTCAATCACCGCGTCCACATCGATGCGCTGCGTGACGGCTTCGATGTGAGGGAGGCACGACTGACCGGCGGCGCCTCGCGCAACCCCGCCTTCGCGCAGATGTTCGCCGACATATTGGCAATGCCGGTAACGGTCACGGCGACCGAGGAGGCAGCGGCCTGGGGCGCAGCGCTCTGTGCCGGCGCCGGCATCAGCATTTTCGCCAGCCCGAACGACGATCCGCGCAATCTGGACGGGATGCAGCAGACATATCGGCCCGACACCGACCGCAGCACCGCCTATCAAACCCGCTACGAACTCTTTCGCGATATCGCTAACGCCCTCCAGCCGCTCTGGCCGAGGATCGACGGATTGACGATCGAGGGAGACGCCCCATGAAGATCGACAACCGCCTCGATGAAATCGCCAATTACGTGATCGAGAAGGGTGAGGTGCGCATCGATGAACTCGTCACGTATTTCAACGTCTCCCGCATGACGATCCACCGCCATATCGACCGCCTCGCGCAGCAGGGCGTGATCCGCAAGCTGCACGGCGCGGTCAGCGCCCAGCCCTCGGGCATCTATGAAAGCCTGTTCCGCTACCGTGAGACTGTCGCAACAGCAGAGAAGGCAGCGTTGGCACAGGCCGCACTCGACTATATCTCCGGCGGCGAGGTGATCGTGCTCGACGACTCCTCGACAGTCAACGCGCTGGCACCACTTCTGCCGGAAGCCGCACCGCTGACGGTTGTCACCAATTCGGTACCCGCGCTGGCGATGCTGCGGGATGTCGATGGCATCGACCTGATCTGCACCGGCGGCCAGTATCACCGCACCTACAATGCCTATATCGGCCACAACTGCCTCAACACGATCGCGCGGCTACGGGCCGATGTCTTTATCTGCTCGGCCTCGGCGGTCAGCGGCACGACGGCCTTCATCCAGGACCAGCAGGTGGTGAGCGTGAAGCAGGCGATGATGGCCTCGGCGAGCAAGCGCATCCTGCTCGTCGATCACACTAAGTTTGGCAAGGTCGCGCTCCATGTGTTCGACGATCTGACCGCTTTCGACGCAGTTCTCGTCGATGACCGCTTGCCCCCGGCCGACACCCAGCGCCTGAGGGATGCCGGCGTGCGGCTGCACGTCATCAGGACGGCAAGGAAATGACCGGTAGACTGGCAGACGACATGAACAATCGCATCGCCCGCATCTCGCAGGAGGGCGTTGACGTCTTGATCCTCGGTGCCGGCGTCAATGGCGCCGGACTGTTCCGCGATCTCTGCGAACAGGGCGTCAATTGCCTCATCGTGGACAAGTATGATTTCGGCTCCGGCACCAGTGCCGCCCCGTCACGGCTGATCCATGGCGGGCTGAAATATCTCGAGACGGGGGAATTCGGTCTGGTGGCGCAATCGACGCTGGAGCGGAACCTACTGCTTCGAAACGCGCCGCACTGCGTCGAGCCGCTGCCGACGCTGATCCCGATCTTCTCTTGGACGCGCGGCATATGGGCTGCACTGCGCACCCTGATGGGATCGACCCGAGCACCCCGCAGCCGGGGCGCAGTGCTGATCAAGATCGGCCTGGCACTCTATGATTTCTACGGCTCCCGCAGCCGGGTCATGCCGCGCCACAGCCTCGTCGGCAAGACCCGTGCATTGCGCGACCTGCCGGTGCTGACCAAGAAGATCGTCGCGGCCGGCACCTACTACGATGCCAAGATCAGCCGTCCGGAGCGGCTGGTCTACGAACTGGTGCGTGATGGCCTCGATGCCAACCCGCGATCGTCCGCCGCCAATTTCGCCACGCTTACCTCCGCCGTCGAGGGCGCGGTGACGTTCCAGCAGTCGGACGGAAAACACTTTTCGGTCTGGCCGAAGATCGTCATCAACGCCGCCGGACCCTGGATCGATCGTGTCAATGCAACGCTGGGCGTCGAAACCCGGCTGATCGGCGGCACCAAGGGATCGCACATCCTTCTCGATCACGACGAACTGATCCGCAGCCTGAACGGCAGGATGATCTATTTCGAGGCCGATGACGGACGCATCTGCCTGGTCTTCGACTATCTCGGTCGCGCGCTGGTCGGTTCCACCGACATTCCAGCCGACGATCCGGAGAATATCCGCTGCGAGGATTGGGAGATCGACTATTTCCTCGACAGCCTGCGCTCGCTGCTGCCGGGGCTTCGGTTCAGCCGCGACCAGATCGTCTACACCTATAGCGGCATCCGACCGCTGCCAGCATCGAATGCCGCCGAGCCCGGATTGATCAGCCGGGATCACAGTGCGCCTGCGATCGAACCAGTTCAAAGCCGCCCCTTCCCGATCATCTCGCTGGTCGGCGGCAAGTGGACGACTTTTCGCGGCTTTGCCGAAGAGGTCGCCGATACCGTGCTTTCGCGACTCGGCCGCCGCAGGCTAACATCGACCCAGGCACTTGCGATCGGCGGCGGCAAGGCCTTCCCGGGAGATTCCGCCGCCCGCGCCCGCTGGATCGCGGATAAAGCGGCCAAGCATGACGTGCCACGGCAGCGCGCGGAAGAACTTCTCTCCCGCTACGGCACGACGGCGGAAGCTGTGATGGCGCACAACTCGGACTGGCACGACGGCGACCGGCTCCCAGATACGACGAGCTACAGTCTCGTCGAGATCGACTGGATCACGCGTAATGAACTGGTCGTCCATCTCGCCGATATCGCCATGCGGCGGACGACGCTGGCGATCAATGGCAGGCTGACAGCCGCTGATATCGATGCCATCGCCGATGTCGCCGCCGGAGCGCTGGGATGGGACGATACCCGCCGGGGTCAGGAGGTTTCATCGCTCAAGGCCATGCTGGTGGGGGATCACGGCCTAACGTTCGCGAGGGGCGCGTAACGCCGGCGAAGCCGCTGTCCGGAACCTTGCGCGCCCTGCCCGATCATTCATCCTGCGTCACATGAGGATACACGATGCTGAAATGGGCATTCACTATTGATTCTCGGCCGATGTTCACTGACGCAAGTCCATATGCAACATGGGGCACGCAATGCAGGCTACACGTGCATTCCGGTCGTTTTTGCTGCGTCTTGCGACAATCAATCAACGACCGGCCCCCGTTTCGGCGCCAAGGCACTTTCACTTCGTTCAGCAAGCATCCAAGTATGCCACCTGTGGCGCGCTCCAACACCTGCGGTCATCAAGAGCCATATTCGTCGGCGCGGCGATAACCGCGCTATATTGTTTGCCGGGCGCCGGGGAAGCATTCGCCGGGAACTGCGATTCGCGGGGTGGCCTCGCCTATCTTGGGAACGTAAAGGGCGGAACGCGCTCTGTGTGGCTATCCGGAACCACTGCCGGGGTCTTTGGCCTCGAATCGGCCCAGGGCGGCCAAACCGTCGACAACTGGACCAAGGATACGCGTGGCCTACACCTTTCGCTTTCCCCATTCGTTTCGAACGGAAATGGAGGAATACACAAGCTTTACGATCTCTCGGGCAAAAAACCTTGCCTGCTCGATACGCAAAACCAGAAACGTGCGCTTATTCCACCGGACTTCACGTTTCCCGAGGGGCGTCCGGATAACCACCTGCCACGCGTATTTCCCGACTTCGCATTGCCCGAAGGTCGTCCCGACAACGATCTGCCGCGCGTCATCGACCTGCCCGAGGGACGTCCGGACAACGACCTGCCGATCATCCCGCCGGGTTGGCCCGACGGAACTCCGGACACGGATGATACCTACCAGCCCGATCGCTCGGCAATCAAAGGGGCGCGCGTGAGGCCAGTTCGCACGACGCGGGATTGTGTCGACCCGCGCTCGGTCGATGCAAATCAAAAGCGCGAACAGCCGATATGCCGGGAACTTGTTCCCGAGGAAGCCGCAAGCCGGCTCTCGCAAGTGCCGCTGACGCCTGGCCGTGATCTGCCTGCGCCGTCACCGTGGAATTTCTGGTGGGATACACAATTCACCGACATATCCGACGACCGTCACGGACGCGACAGCGACACGCTTGCCCGCTCGCTGACCATTGGCCTCGATCGCCGGATAACCGACAATTTCGTCCTCGGCATGTCCCTTGCATTGGAAGACAGTTCGACAGGCTCGTTCAACGAAACGCTGAATATCGATACCGAGGGATTCAGCGTCGGGCCGTATGCGGCCTACCGCCTTTCGAAGCACTGGGCCGTCGACGCATCCCTGACCTACGGGAGGTACAGCAATGACGTGAACCTGAGCGTACTCGACGGCAATTACGATTCGGAGAAGTTTTCCGGATCAGTCACGCTCCAAGGGCAATACCAGTATGGCGAATATTTCTTCCGCCCCAGGACAACCGTCAACTTCTCCCACGTCGAGAGCGACAGCTACGACCTCTCGGGCCGCCTGCTCAATCTGCCCGTCAGCCTGTCACTTCCGGGAGATAGCTTTAACTATGGTGTCCTTGATCTGGCCACCGAGGTCAGCCGGTACGTCCGCTTGCCGGGCGGCAAGCCGATTGTCGTGTTTGGGGAGCTTGGCGCTCATTACGAATTCGAACGCCCAGGTGGCGGCAAGATCCTGACTGCCGATCTATCCGAGGTAACGACTTCTCCCTGGACGTTTTCAGCCCGCTCGGGATTCCGGACCCTGCTCAAGGACAACCTCCAGATCGAGGCAACAGTCGGATACCTGAGCCTCGGCCAAGCAAACCTTGATGTCTGGGAAGGAAAACTGCGCGTCTCGTGGGCTTTCTGAGGCGGGTGGACAAACTGGCAAACTGGCCTGCCGAACTGGAGCACTACCAGGGTTGAGCCGGATCGCCGAGCCCGGCCTGATCAGCCGCGATCACAGCGCGCCAGCGATGGAACCAGTTCAGAACCGACCTTTCCCGATCATCTCGCTGGTCGGCGGCAAATGGACGACCTTCCGGGGCTTTGCGGAAGAGGGGTCTTGATAGTCGGGCGTCGCGACAACATGTTAGATTAGGCACGCTTGCATGTCATGTTGGCGCGCGTCTCCGGCAAGACTGGACATGTCCAACTATCCTTCGCCTCCTGCGAGGCTCGCCAAAAGCAGAAGTGGGAAAGTCTGATGGAAGAGCACTTTTTGTCCGCCGCGAGGCACACATTCCAGCGCCGCCGGCCTCGGTATTTGCCCTCCTGACCGATCCTGAGAAGATTCTACGCTGGATGGGAACCGAGGCGCAGATCGAGCCGCAGCCCGGCGGACTCTATCTGGTCAACGTCACCGGCGCGCGCTTCGCCCGGGGCTCGTTTCGGGAAGTGGTGCCCGTGCATCGTCTGGCCTACAGCTTCGGTTGGGATGGCAGCGAGGTCGTGCCGCCTGGATCGAGCCTGGTCGAGATCGATCTGGCCGACGAGGCGCCGAACGGAACGCTGCTGCGCCTGACCCATACCGGCCTGCCCAATGCCGAGCAATGCGCAGGTCATAACGAAGGCTGGGCGCATTACATCAGCCGGCTGGCCGTGGCTGCTGCCGGCAAGGACCCAGGCCCGGACCCGATGGCCGGAAGGGTCGGCTGAGGAGTCGGTTCTCCGGACAGCCGGCGACATCTGTCAGGTGAGTGCGAATTCGCTCTCGACCGGATGACAGCCTGTGACGGTCATGCCATGATCCCGGCATGAACCTCTCCGCCCCCCTCGCCTGGCTGGTGGACCATGCCGGCGCATCACCGAGCCCCGAATCGTTCCTGGCCGAACTTGGCAGCCGGCTGCTGGCCGACGGCTTGCCCTTGGCCGGCGGGGCACTTACGCTCGCCGTGCCGCATCCGATCATCGCCAGCCGAACCTGGCTGTGGCGCGCTGAGACCGGCGCCGTCATCGAGGCACTGGATTTCCCCGGCAGTCCGCCCACGAAAGCCGGGCACGACTGGCTGGCCGGGCTTGGCCAGGTACAGGCGGATATGACGGGTCGTGCTCTTAACAGCCCGTTGCTCGGATGGGCCTGGGCCGGCGAGTTCAGTCCCGATGAGGCCGAGCGACTGCGTCAAGCGACACGCTTTGCAGCAGCACCGCTTGCCGCTTTGGCAGCGCGCGCGGCCCAGACTGCGCTCCTCGAAGCCTATCTCGGTCGGCGCACCGCCGCCCGTGTGCAGGCCGGGGGAATGCATCGCGGCACCGGCGAGACAATCCGGGCAGCACTGCTTTGCACCGATCTGCGCGACTTCACCGCTCTATCAGAGGTGACCGAACCCGCAGCGATGATCGCTGCCCTCGACGCCTGGTTTGATCGCGTCGCTGGCGCGGTGCATGCCTTCGGCGGTGAGGTGCTGAAATTCATCGGCGATGGCGTGCTGGCTATTTTTCCGGTCACCAGCCCATCGGCGGCGGAAGCCTGTGACGCGGGGTTGCGCGCAATCGTTGCCGCGCGCGCCGGCATGACCCATCTGGACAAGACCCGCCAGGCACAGGGCCTGCCGCCCCTGCCCTTTGGTGCCGCATTGCATTTCGGCGAAATATTGTGGGGCAATATCGGCTCGGCTGACCGGCTGGATTTCACCGCGATCGGTCCGGCGGTGAATTTGGTCAGCCGGCTCGAAGGCCTGTGCCGGCCGCTTGGCCGCAGCGTGCTCATATCCGGCGCGGTCGCGGCGGAGACGACAACGACTTTGGTGTCCTTGGGCGAACACACACTGCGCGGCATCGCCGCTCCCTGCGCAGTCTTCACGCTACCCGGAGATTGAGCCCGAGCGAACGTTCGATCGGCAACTCGAAGTCAGAGGCGATTGCTCACCTCGACGAGGTTCAAGTCCGGATCTCGAAAGTAGACTGAAAGTATCCTGCCGACCGCCCCTGCCTTCTCGGCCGGACCTTCGACAATCTCGACATCGTTTGATCGAAGCTGCTCGACTACCTCGGCGATCGGCGTGTTCGTCAACACGCAGAAATTCCCACTTCCCGGCACGGTGCGTTTCGCAAGATCCGGAGACGACTGCACATCCTGAAGGCTGATCTTGTTTGATCCAAAATGCAGGGACCATTTACCCGGCCGCTCCTCACGGCGCCGCATTCCGAGAACGCGCTCGTAGAATTCAAGCGTTTCCGCGACGTTCTTGACGCAGAGAACAATGTGGTCGAAGCCGAGTATGTTCATGTCTCGACACTATGTTCATGATGCGACCGCTTCAAGGCCGGCTCAGCCAGATCTCATGCCCTGAGCCGCACGCCATCCGCATCGAATGGCGGCCTTTCCAATATGGTTGCTTCATGCGGCCGGCCGAGGATGGCGACGCTGACCTTGTCGCCAGGCTTGGCGGTGCCAGCCTTGATGTAGCAAAGCGCCAGCGACATATCGACGGAATAGCCATAGGCGCCCGACGATACCTGTCCGATTGGCGTGCCATCGGGAAGGAAGATCGGTTCACCGCCGGTCGCATCGGCATCCACGGCTTCGATCGATACGATGGCAAGCTTCTGGCGCGGCGCTTCCGATGCGACTTTCAGATAAGCGTCCTTGTTGAGGAAATCGCCCTTCTCGAGCTTGATCAAGCGATCCAGTCCGCTTTCCTGCGGCCAGTATTCCGGCGAATATTCGCGGCTCCAGCTGCCGTAGCCCTTCTCGATACGCAGCGACATCAGCGCGCGCGAGCCAACCGGACCGGCGCCGAGTTCACTGCCGGCATTGAGCAGGGCATCATAAAGCTCCTCCTGTTTGGTGGCATCGCAATAGAGTTCCCAACCGAGATCGCCGGTGAACGAGACGCGAAGCGCCACGACGTCGATGCCCGCAACCACCATCCGCCGCGAGCGCATGAACGGGAACGCCACGTTCGACAGGTCCTCGTTGGTGAGCCGCGACAGCAGTTCCCTCGATTTCGGCCCGGCGACATTGAAGGCACACATGCTCTCCGTGAGTGACTTGAAATCCGTATTCTCAGGCAGCGGCACGGCCATGAAGAAACGCTGATGGAAACGCTCGGCCATGCCCGATCCGAAGATCATGAAATCGCCTTCGCCGAGCTTCGTCACGGTGAAGTCGCCAGCGACGCCACCGCGCTTGCCAATCAGCGGGGTGAGGCAGGAGCGGCCGATCTCCGTCGGCATGCGATTGGCGAAGATGGCGTTCAGCCAGGCCTCGGCGCCCTCGCCCTTCACCGAGTATTTGGCGAAATTCGAGATATCGATGATACCGGCATGCTCACGCAGCATGCGGGCCTCGCGGCCCACCGGACCCCACCAGTTCTGCCTGGTGAAGCCGATCGATTCCTCGCGCGGCTCGCCGCCTTGCGCGAACCAAAGCGGATGCTCCCAGCCGAAGTTGAGGCCGAAGAGCGCACCCATCGCCTTCTGCTTTTCGTAAGCCGGGCGCACGCGCGCCGGCCGGCCGGCCGAACGTTCCTCGCTGGGAAAATGGATCTTGAAACGGTGGCTGTATTGGTCCTGCACCCGCGCCTTGGTGAAGGCCTTGCTGGCCCAATGGCCGAAGCGGGCCACGTCCCAGCCGAACATGTCGAGCGACGGCTCACCCTCGATCATCCATTCGGCGGCGAGCTTGCCCATGCCGCCCGATTGCGAGAAGCCGGGAATGATGCCGTTGCAGCAGAAGTAATTGTTAAGCTCCGGCACTGGCCCGAACAGGACAGCGCTGTCCGGCGACCAGATCATCGGGCCGTTGATGACGCGCTTGATGCCGGCGGTGCCGACAGCAGGCACGCGCCCGATCGCGCGCATCATGTTCTCCTCGATACGTTCGAGATCGTCGGGGAAGAGTTCGTGCCCGAAATTCTGCGGCGTGCCGTTCTCGGCCCAGAATTTCATGTTTCGCTCATAGGCTCCGATGAGGAGGCCAAGGCCTTCCTGGCGGAGATAATATTCGCCGTCACGATCCGCTACCGACGGCAATCGGCGACCAAGCGCCGCGATCTCGGGAATAGTCTCGGTGACGAAATACTGGTGTTCGGTCGGTATCAGCGGCAGTTCCAGCCCCGCCATGGCGGCCACTTCACGACCCCACAGCCCGGCGGCATTTACGACCCACTGCGTACGGATTTCGCCCTTGGGCGTCCGCACGATCCAACTGCCATCCGGCTGCGCCTCGGTGCCGATCACAGGCGTGAACCGATGGATTTCAGCACCTCGTTGGCGCGCACCGGCGGCATAGGCCATGGTGACGCCCGACGGATCGACATTGCCGCCCTCCGGTTCGTACATGATGCAGCGGATGCCATCGAAATCGACGAGCGGATGCAGGCGCTCCGCCTCGTCGCGCTGGATCTCGTAGAAATTCATCTTGTAGCGGCGGGCTTTGGCTTCCTGCAGCCGCAGCTGATGCTCGCGCGCTTCGGTCTGCGCCAGATAGAGCGAACCCGGCTGGAATATGCCGCAGCCCTGCCCCGTCTCCACTTCCAGCTCCTTGTAGAGCGACATCGTATAGTGCTGCAGCAGGCTGATATTGGTGGAGTCGTGCAGGCCATGGATGTTCGCCGCCGCATGCCACGTCGAACCGGATGTCAACTCATCGCGCTCCAGCAACACGACATCCGACCAGCCGAGCTTGGCCAGATGATAGAGAATCGAACAGCCGATGAGTCCGCCGCCGATGATGACGGCTTGAGCATGAGTGCGCATTGCGTTGCAGCCCCAGGAATGATGACCAAGTTTCAAATCGGCAATCCAGGCCGCCGACGGATGTCATCTTAGAGACAGGTCAAATCTTGGGAAAGCACCGGCACACATGGTTCTCGCCTCTGATGGCCAAATAAAACGATGCCATTGAGCCTTCAAAAATCAACGGTCGAATTCGCCCGGTCTGCTTGCGAGGACGGCGGCATGAAGCGTTCGGCCTCCGCCAGTATCCATTCCCGGACCTTCTTGACCACCGCGCCTTTGGAGACCTGGCTTTCCGAGAGATAGTAGTTCCAAGGGCTGGCGACATGGTTAGGGAACGGCTCCACCAGAAGCCCCCGCTCCATGTAGATGCGCGCGAGCGAGAGCGTGGTCACCAGGCATCCCGCACCGTTGGCGGCCAGTTCCAGCGCAATGTTGGTCGAGTTGGTCGACAGCCGTTTGTCGTTGACCGCGGCATCGATACCGAGCGCCGTCGCCATGTCCTGCCACAGTTCCTGGCGGCCATGCACCGCGATCCAGTTGGCCTTGAGAATGTCCTGGGGGGCCTTGAAAGCATCGGGACCGGAGACGAATTGCGGCGCGCAGAGCAGGGCCAAACGGTCCTCCCACAGCTGGAGGGCACCCTCGGGCTTGTTGTCATAGCGCCGGATGGAGATCACGAAATCGGCGATCTGCTCGGTCCTTTCCTCCCAGATCGTCCCATGCAGCAGGATTTCGACCTCGGGATTCTGCTTGCTGAAATTGGCGATGCAGCGAGAGAGCCAGTTCTCGGCCAAGCTGGTCGGGCAGGAAATCACCACAGTCCTGTTGCGCACCGCCGCCAGCACCGACTCGGTCGCGAAATCGATCTGGTTGAGCCCCTGCCGCAGGGTGGGGAGAAACGCCTCTCCCATTTCGGTGAGCTCGAGACTTCTTGGATAGCGGATGAACAGCTGGCGTCCGAGATACTGCTCGAGCGCACGCACATGGTTGCTGATCGCGGCCTGCGTATAGCCGAGTTCGTTGGCAGCCTCGGTGAAACTCAAATGCCGGGCTGAGCATTCGAACGAGCGGATGTAGTTGAGTGGCGGAGGTGGCTTCATGGTATCCCTCTTTACGAGACAGCCTAAATCCACCCACTCCACCGCTGCAATAGCCATTTGCGCCATGACCTCGTTTTTCTTGGTCATTGCCGACGTTCTTATCGTGTGAAGAGCGCCCGCACATTGGTCATAGTTCGACCGTGGAGGAAGCGATGCAATCAGCATTCGTCAGGAAGGGCATTCGACAATGAGTCAGGACCGGCGCGGCGGCGGACGGCGATCACGGATCGCGCGGGGCGGCAGCGGCATACCGCAAATGCCCTGGCAGGAGGTGCTCAACCCCTATGCGCCCATGCAGATCATGGACGAGGAGCGGATGGAGACGCTGCATCGGACCTCGACGCGCATCCTGTCCGAACTCGGCATCCGTGTGCTGAGCGAAAAGGCGATGGACATTTTCGAGAAGGCGGGTGCGATCGTCGATCGCGAGAATCTGATCATCAAGATCGACGAATCGCTGGTCAACGCCGCGCTGGCAACCGTGCCGTCGAGTTTCACGCTGACCAGCCGCAATCCCGAAAAGCGCCTGACCATCGGCGGCAACGCCATGGCCTTTGGCCTCGTGGCCGGGCCGCCGAATGTCCATGACCGGATCAACGGCCGCCGCGCAGGCAATCTCAAGGACTACGAGAATTTAACCCGGCTCGCGCACCATTTCAATGCCATCCATATTCTCGGCAACCAGGTCTGCGCGCCCGTCGAGCTTCCGGCCAATTCCCGGCATCTAGACACTTACAACGCCAACTTGACATTCAGCGACCTCTGCTACCACTGCACGGCCATCGGCGCAGGCCGCGCCATCGACGGCATCAAGATGATGGCGATTGCCCGAGGCGCCAGCCTGGAGGACATGCGGGCATCGCCCGGCGTGATCACGATCATCTCGGTCAACTCGCCGCGCATGCTCGACGATGCGATGACGGATGGCTTGATCGCCATGGCCGAACACGGCCAGCCGGTGACGATCACTCCCTTCACCTTGATGGGCGCGATGACGCCTGTGACGCTCGCCGCGGCCCTCTGCCAGCAGAATGCCGAGGCGCTGTTCGGGGTGACGCTCACCCAGCTCGTCAATCCCGGCACGCCGGTCATGTATGGCGCATTCACCTCGAATGTCGACATGCGCTCGGGCGCGCCCGCATTCGGCACGCCCGAGAATACAAAGGCCAATGTCATCGCCGGCCAGCTCGCGCGCCGCTATGGCCTTCCCTACCGCTCGTCGAACGCCAATGCCTCCAACGCCGTCGATCTACAGGCGGCCTATGAGACCGGGATGGCGACCTGGGGCGCGGTGCTGGGCGGCGCCAACCTCATCTATCACGCAGCCGGATGGCTCGAGGGCGGCCTCACGGCCTCCTACGAGAAGCTCGTGCTCGATGTCGAAATTCTGCAAAACATGATGGGCTTCCTGCAGCCCCTGCCCTTCACAGAGGATGATCTCGGTTTCGAGGCGATCAAAGCCGTCCCGGCAGGTGGGCATTTCTTCGGCTCCGAGCACACGATGTTGCGCTACGAGACCGCGTTCTACCAGCCGATGCTCTCCAATTGGCAGAACCACGGCGCATGGCAGGAAGCGGGCTCCCGCGACGCACTCGAACGGGCGACCGACATCTGGCAACAGGCGCTGCGCGAGTATGAGCAGCCGGCAATGGACCCGGCGATCCGCGAAGAACTCGACGCCTATATCGCGCATCGCAAGGAGGAAATCGGAGCGGGCGAACCCTGACCGGCACGGGAGAGCCAGAGGGATTGCCCAGCGGATACGAAAGCCTGCACATAAATTCAGGATTCCGAGCAATGACGGCTCGATGGCCTGGCCCATGGTGAGGCACGAAGGCAGCGGCGACAGCCGGTAATAACAAGGCCACAAAGGCAGGTTGGGAACGAATGGAGACAGTCGCGTTCATCGCTGACAATATCGACGTGATCGGCACGCGGGCTATCGAGCACATCTCGATCGTTTTCGCGGCCGTCGGCATCGCGATCGCCACGGCTGTGCCGATCGGCATTGCCATCACGCAGTCGAAGAGTGCTGCCGACACGGTTCTCTATCTGGCCTCGATGATGATAACGGTTCCTTCGATCGCGCTGTTCGGGTTGATGATCCCGCTCCTTTCACCGATCGGCCACGGCATCGGTTATATGCCGGCGGTCATCGCGGTCATCCTCTATTCGCAGCTTCCCATCATCCGCAACACCTACACGGCCATCGTCAATGTCGATCCGGCGTTGCGCGAAGCGGCACAGGGCATGGGCATGAGCACATGGCAGCGGCTACGCCAGGTCGAACTGCCGCTTGCGGTGCCGGTGATCATGGCGGGCGTCCGCACCGCCGTCGTCATGAACATCGGCGTCACCGCCATCGCCACCTATATCGGCGCGGGCGGGCTCGGGACCTTCATCTCGCGCGGCATCAGCCAGTCCGATCCACGGCAGCTGATAACCGGCGCGTTGGCGGTCTCCTTGCTGGCGATCACGGCCGACCTGTTCCTCGGGCTCATTCAATCGCTGCTGACGTCGCGCGGCATCAAGGTCGAGGTGGCACGATGATCAGGCTCGAAAATCTCACCAAGACCTTCGGCCCGCCCTCGAACGCAATCGTGGCGGTGGACAACGTCAACCTCGATCTGCCGACCGGCGAGATCTGCGTCCTGCTCGGCCCTTCGGGATGCGGCAAGACGACGACGATGAAGATGATCAATCGTCTCATCCAGCCAACCAGCGGCAAAGTCTATATCGACGGCAAGGACACGAGTTCGGTGGACCCGATCGAGCTGCGCCGTTCGATCGGCTATGTGATCCAGCAGATCGGTCTCTTCCCGAACAAGACGATCGAGGAAAACATCTGCATCGTTCCCGATCTGCTTGGCTGGGACAGGACCAAGTCGCGTTCACGCGCCAAGGAATTGCTCGAACTCGTCGGCCTGCAGCCGGATCTCTTCCTGAAGCGCTTTCCTAAGGAACTCTCGGGCGGACAGCAGCAGCGCGTCGGCGTGCTGCGCGCGCTTGCCGCCGACCCGCCCGTCATGCTGATGGACGAGCCCTTCGGCGCGATCGACCCGATCAATCGCGAGGTCATCCAGGAAGAGTTCCTGAAGATGCAGAAGGCGATTCGCAAGACGATCATCTTCGTCTCGCACGATCTCGACGAAGCCGTGAAGATGGCCGACAAGATCGCAATCTTCCGCTCGGGCAAGCTCGAACAATTCGCGAGCCCGGATGAGCTTCTTGCCAGGCCGGCGAACGGCTTCATCGAGAACTTTCTCGGCACGGATCGCGCATTGAAGCGGCTACGGCTGGTGCCTGTCAGCAAGGCGATGGTGCCAGACTTCGTGCAGGCCCCGCGCGACATGCCGATTGCTGAACTCTGTCAGCGCTTGCGCGGATCCGCAGTGCCGGCAGCGCTGGTGGTCAACGGTGACGGCATGGCCGAGGCTATCGTCGATGCCGAGATTATCCGGACCGTGAGCGGCACCGTCGCCGATCATGCCAAGCCGGTTCATGCTTCTGTTCCCATGACCGCCGACCTGCGCCAGGCCGTCTCGCTGATGTTCGCACACGACATGCCGGTCCTGCCATGCGTGGATGAAGCCGGGAAGGTTCGCGGCGTCATGACCTTCCGCTCCATCGTCGACAATCTCGGCAACGGGGACGCGTCATGAGCCTGCCGGTCTCCACAAGCGGTACAGTCGTGGCGCGTCCGGGCGGCATCGCCCCCTATATCGCGCTCGCCGTTCTGCTGCTGGCGATCTACTGGCTCTGGGCCAGCGGCATGGCCGATGAAATCCTGATCTATTGGGATGATATCGTCTATCTCAGTATCCAGCATATCGAACTCGTGGCGTGGGCCGGTGGCCTGGCGATCATCGTCGCCGTGCCCGTCGGCATTATCCTGTCGCGGCCTTTCATGCAGTCTTTTTCCGAAGCGTTCATGCAGGTGTTCAACATCGGCAGCACGGTGCCGACGCTTGCCATCCTCGCGCTGTCGATGAGCTTTCTCGGCATCGGCACCGTGCCGGCCGTCTTCGGGCTCTGGGCCGCGACCCTGCTGCCGATCGTGCGCAACACCTATGCCGGCATCCGCGCCGTCTCGCCACATCTGATCGAGGCGGCCCACGGCATGGGCATGACGCCGCTGCAACTGCTCTGGCGCGTCGAGCTTCCCAACGCGCTGTTCGTGATCTTCGGCGGCATCCGCACGGCGCTCGCGATCTGCGTCGGCTCGGCGCCGCTGGTGTTCCTGATCGGTGCGGGCGGTCTCGGCGAACTCATCTTCACGGGCATCTCGCTCGATGAGCTGCCGATGATGCTGGCCGGCGCGATACCCACCGCACTGCTGGCTGTCGTGGTCGATTTCCTGATCGGCCAGCTTCAATACCACCTCGTTCCACGAGGCATCAATCCACTACGCTAGTTCAACAAGAGAGGAGAAGGGGAATATGTCTATCATTTCGAAATTTGCAAAGGCATTGGCAACGGCTGCGGCACTCATCATCGCAGGCGGCACAGCCTGGGCGGCCGACACAATCACCGTCGGCGGCAAGAACTTTACCGAGCAGCTCGTCATCGCCGAGATCACCAAGCAGCTTCTGGAAAGCAAGGGCTACACCGTCGACAAGAAGGACGGCATGGGCACCAAGATCGTCCGCGCCGCACTCGAAAACGGCGAAGTCGATGTCTATTGGGAATATACCGGCACCTCGCTGATCACCTTCAACAAGATCAAGGACCGCCTGTCGCCCGAAGACACCTACAACAAGGTCAAGGAACTTGATGGCGAGAAGGGCCTCGTCTGGCTCGCACCGTCCAAGGCCAACAACACCTATGCCTATGTCGTGCGCGGCGACAACCCGAAGACCGATAAGCTGCAGACGCTCTCCGACCTCGCCGCCGCCTATAATGCCGGCACGGCGATCGTCATGGGCACGACCGCGGAGTTCCCCAAGCGTCCGGACGGCCTGCTTGGCCTTCAGGAAACCTATGGCTTCGAAGCAGGGCGTGCGAATGTCCGCCCGATGGACCTCGGCCTCGCCTATAACGCGCTGGCCAATGGCGACCTCGACACGATCGCGGCACAGGCAACCGACGGCCAGATCGCGGCCCTCAAGCTGCGCCTGCTGAAGGACGACAAGGGCTTCTTCCCGAACTACGCGCTGACACCTGTCATCCGCAAGGAAGTGCTCGATGCGCATCCCGATCTCAAGGAAATCCTCGAGGGCGTTTCGACCAAGCTCGACGACGCCACCATGCAGCGGCTGAACAGCGAAGTCGATGTGGACAAGAAGACCATCGAGACCGTCGCTGCCGGCTATCTGAAGTCGATCGGAATGTAGTCAAACGGCCTTTGCCCCTCACCCTAGCCCTCTCCCCGCAAGGACGGGGCGAGGGGACACCTGAAGTCCCACGAGTCCCTTCTCCCCGTCATTACGGGGAGAAGATGCCGGCAGGCAGATGAGGGGCACTTGAAACACAATCGCAGCCCTACGAGGAAATAAGAATGGTCAAGATTACCAAAGTGCGGGTTCGCCCACTGGTCCTGCCTTTGAAGCAGCCCTACCACTGGTCCTACGGCATCCGCGAATCCTTCGCGGTCAACCTGATCGAGATCGAGACCGACGACGGCACGGTGGGGATCGGCGAATGCACCGTGGCACCGGATCAGACAGGGACTGCCGCCATCCTCAAGCGGCTCGCGGGCCATCTCGTCGGCCATTCGCCCTATGATGTCGCGCCGCTGATCGACCGCATTTTTCGCCAGGAGTATCTCGGTCACGGCGCCAATGTCATGCGCGCCGCAAACCAGATCTTCTCCGGCATCGACATGGCGATGTGGGACCTCCAGGGCAAGCTTGCCGGACTGCCAGTGCACCGCCTGCTCGGCGGCGCACACCGCAAGGCGGTCGGCTACTTCTATTTCCTCCAGGGCGAAACCGCTGAGGAACTCGCACGCGATGCCGCCGCCGGTTACGCCAACGGCGAACGCGTCTTCTACCTCAAGGTCGGTCGCGGCGAGAAAATCGATCTCGAAATCACCGGCGCCGTGCGGCGGGAAATCGGCAACGCCCGGCTGCGGCTCGATGCCAACGAAGGCTGGAGCGTGGTCGATGCAATCAATATGTGCCGCAAGCTCGAGAAATACGACATCGAATTCATCGAGCAGCCGACCAACAGTTTCAGCATTGCGGCCATGGCGCAGGTACGGCAAGCAGTCGGCATACCCATCGTCGCCGACCAGTCGGCATTCACGCTCTACGACGTCTACGAGATCTGCCGCCAGCAGGCCGCCGACATGATTTGCATCGGCCCACGCGAGATCGGCGGCATACAGCCGATGATGAAGGTGGCGGCCGTCGCGGAATCGGCGGGCCTGAAAATCTGCATCCATTCCTCCTTCACGACGGGCATCACCACCTGCGCCGAGCATCATATCGCGCTCGCCATCCCCAATCTCGACGACGGCAATCAGATCATGTGGCAGTTGGTGCAGAAGGACATCGTGTCGTCACCGAACCTGGCACCGGTCAATGGCTGGATCGACGCCTTCCAGGACCCCGGCCTCGGCTTCTCGCTTGCCGAGGATCTCATTGCCGAAGGCGAGGCGCGCTACGCGGCCAAGATCTCGGCATGACAACGGCAACGTCCGGGGAGATCACCACCCGGAGTCCGCACACCTCATTGGAGCGGCGAAGCCTCACAACGCTGCGATCAAGATCCCGGTATAGGTCAGGTGATGCAGGAGCTGGTCTAAGCCATGTGAGGCCCAGAAGGCGCGGGTCGTCACATCGGCCGGATGGGTGCGCGAGTAAACTGCCTTGAAATGGTCGATCAGGTAGTGGATCACGAATTCGACCAACGCCGCGACTGCGATTGTTGTTACGTCCACCCCGAACACCACGAGACCGGGGATGGTGCCCGCGACATGGATCGCGGCATGGGCATATCCGCCGGGATGGCGAAAATCGCCCTTGCCCCGGAGAATCCAGGCCGGCTGCAGCAGATAGTCGGCGACGAAGTGCTTGACCTGCAACCAGGCAAGCAGGCCGAGAAGGGGAAGTGCGTTCTCCATGCTGCCTCTTCCCTTACACCGGGGTCGATTGCCTGTCCAAGGTAAAGATTTGCACCGATTTCAAACTGCCGCGCAACGGCGTCTTTCCAACCAGTGCACGACCACCGGATCATCCGTGATCCATTTCACCGCAGAAAATCGATTGACAACCAACCAGGCGTCGCTTTAATGATACGTATCACTAATACGTATAAGCAGAGCAAAACGTGGTCGGACGCGCAACACAGAAAGACGTCGCAAAGGCGGCCGGGGTCTCCCAGGCCACGGTGTCTATGGTGCTCAGCGGCGGCGGCGCACCCTCCATTCCCGCCGAAACCTGGCAGCGCATCACCAAGGCCGCCAAGGACCTCGGCTATGTGCCGAACCGGTTCGCGCAGGCGCTGAAGACCAGCCGCTCGATGACCATCGCCTGCATCGTGCCGGATATCTCCAACCCGTTTTATCCATCGCTGATCCGCGGCATCCAGACCGTGACCGACGGCCTCAACTACGATGTGATCGCCGTCAACACGGATGGTTCGCCCGAGAGGGAGAGGCATTTCCTGGATTGGGCCAGGCAGGGTCGTGTCGATGGCGTGATCGGCGTGTTCTTCACCCTGCGTGCCAGCGATTTCGGCCCGCTGGTCGAGGCCGGTGTCCCGGTCGTCCGCATCGAATCCTCGAAGAAGCGCGGCGGCGAACTCGCGATCGACGATATCTTTGTCGATAGCCACGCGGCAGCCTTCGGTGTGACGGAATATCTGATCGGACAAGGCCATGCCCGCATCGCCATGGTCGCAGGTCGCGGTGGCCCACAGGGCACGCGCATCATGGGCTATCGCGCGGCACTGGCCGAGAAGGGCTATGCCGATCATGTCGTCATCGATGAAGAATTCAACGAGGTCGGCGGCATCCGCGCCACTGAAGCCATCCTCGCAAGCGGCTTTCAGCCGACCGCAATCTTTGCCGCCAACGACCTGATGGCGATCGGCGTCATGCAGGCGCTTCGCGAGAGGGACATCAAAATCCCCGAACAGATCGCCGTGGCGGGCTTCGACGATATCTCGGCCGCCAAGCTGGTCACGCCATCACTGACCACGGTTGCTCAATTCCAGTCGGACATGGGCAAGACTGCCGCCCTGACGCTGATGGAACGCCTGCAAGGCCGGAAAACCGGCGCAGGCACTGCACTCGAAATGCCATTCGAACTGATCCAAAGGGGTTCGACCCGAACCACTTGAGGTAACCTGGAGGAGGAACTCATGGAACGCCGCACACTACTCAAGGCCGGGCTCGGTCTTGCAACCCTGCCATTCATGTCACGTCTGGCCTTTGGCCAGGACGCCAAACCGGTCGGATTCTGGTATGAGTCTGCCTCACCCGAAAACCAGGAGAACCTGCAGAAGTTTCTCGTGGACGCCTTCAATACCAAGCATCCCGAGAACGCTTTGAGCATCGATTTCCGTGGCTCGGATCTCGACAAGCAGCTGCGTGTGGCGATGTTGTCGGGCACCGGCCCGGATGTCGTCTATACCGCAGGTCCCAGCTATGTCGCGGCGATGGCGCAGGCCGGCCAGCTGCTTCCCCTGGATGACTATGCAAAGAAGTTCGGCTGGAATGAACGCTTGCTGCCGATGTTCCTCGACATGGGGAAATATGAAGGCAAGCTCTACGCGCTGGCCAAGACTTACGAGACACTTGGACTTTTCTACAACAAGACTTTGTTCGCCGCGAACAACTGGAAAGCGCCGACCACGATAGCCGAACTCGAAGCGCTGGCCGACGAGATGAAGGCCAAGGGTCTTGTGGCTTTCGGTGCCGGCAATGCCGACTGGCGCGGGGCCAACGAATGGCACGTTTCGATCGCCTTCAACTCGATCGCTGGCCCGGATAACGTCTACAAGGCGCTTACCGGCGCGATCCCCTGGACGGATGCGGCTTTCGCTACTGCGATCGACAAGCTCGCCGAGTGGTGGGACAAGGGCTATTACGGCGAAAACTATTTCTCGCTGACGCTCGAACAATCCTTTGCCCAGATCGCCACCGGCCAGGCCGGCATGGCGCCGACCGGCACGTGGAGCTTCACCAACATACCGGCCTACTTCCCGCCAAACAATGTCGAGCCCGGCTTCGTTGGCTTCCCCAGCATGAAGGGTGATCCGGTCTTCGCCCTCGGCGTCGGTTCGACGCTCTCCGTCAATGCGAAGTCGGAAAATCCGGATGGCGCCGCCGGCGTGCTCGACTACATGTTCTCGGACGAGTTCTACAGCGCAATGAATTCGGTCTGGCAGGGCGAGTGGAACCTGCCGCTGGTCGATCTCTCCAAGGTCAAGCTGTCCGACAAGGTTCTGCCGCTCTACACCGAGGTGATGAAGGAACTGTCCGCCGCCGTCGGCGCCGGCAATTACGGTTACACGACCTGGACCTTCCTGCCGCCCGCGACGGATACCTATCTGGTGAGCGGCATGGAGGAAGTCTGGCTCAAGAAGACATCCACGACGGATTTCCTCAAGAAGCTCGACGAGACGTTCAAAGGCGAGAAGGAAGCCGGCAAGGCTCCCGCTATACCGCCCCGCGCCTGATACCACGACATAAGGACCGGAGGCGATGGTGAGCCCATCGCCTCCACCTGGAGGAAAATTCCCATGCACTGGCTCTACGTCGTTCCGACGATGATCATCAATTTCGTCATCGTGCTGATCCCGGCATTGCTGACCGTGGTGCTTGCCTTCTGCAATTTCGACGGCCTCGGCATGCCGACATATGCAGGACTGGCGAACTTTCAATCGCTCGCCGCTGATCGCGTATTCTGGGTGGCACTCGGAAACAACATTATCTGGACGGCGATCTTCCTTGTTGTCCCCATGGCGATGGGCCTGCTTGCCGCATCGATGCTGTTGATCGCGCGGCGCGGCAGCAATTTCTTCCAGATCGTCTATTTCCTGCCGGTGGTGATCGCGACAGTCATCACGGCACGCGTCTGGCAGGGCATGATCTATAGTCCCGTAACCGGCGTTTTCGGTCTTCTGAAACAGTATGGGATTCCGATTACCAACCCGCTGAGCCAGCCATCAATGGCGCTGTTCGGCGTTGCCACGGTCGACCTCTGGCATTGGTGGGGTTTCCTCTGCGTCATCTTCTTCGCAGCACTCAGACAGGTGCCGCAGGAGCAGATCGAGGCGGCCCGCATCGAGGGCGCCACCTATGTCCAGATGATGCGCTATGTCATGCTGCCGGCCATTCGCCCGACGATCATGCTTCTCATGATCATGACCGTGATCTGGTCGTTCCTCGCCTTCGATTTCGTCTACATCCTGACACAGGGCGGACCCGCCCTTTCCAGCGAATTGCTTTCGACGCTCGCCTATCGCAACGCCTTCTATGATCTCAATGTCGGGCGCGCGGCCGCGGCAGCGCTGGTGATCAGCCTGTTCGGCCTTGTCGGCACTTTCTTCTATGTCCGCATCCAGACGAAGGAGGGCGAACAATGAGACTCGTCGAAAGCCGTGCCACGCTCTTCGTCGCCTATGCGATGCTCTCGATCTTCGCCTTCATAGCGCTGTTTCCGATCGTACTGCTTGTGCTCAATTCCCTGAAGCCGGCGGCGCAAATCGTGCAAAATCCGCTCGGCCTGCCCGAAACGATCCGCTGGGAGAATTTCGCCAATGCCTGGAAACACGCGAAGTTTTCACGGACCTTCATCAACTCGCTGCTGGTGAGCGGGACGACGATCGTCATCGTCTGCAGCACGTCTTCGCTGACCGCCTATGTCATTGCCCGCAAGAAGATCGAGTCCTGGAAAATCCTCACCTTCTACCTGTTGGCGACCACGACGGCGCCGATCCAGCTCTATATCTTCCCGCTCTATTTCGGCTTTGCCAAGCTCGGCATGATCAACAACATCTTCGGCGTGGCGCTGATCTATTCGGCGATCTTCAGCCCCTTCGCGGTGATGCTGATGCGAACCTATTTCATCGCCGTTCCCAAGGAACTCGAGGAGGCCGCGATCGTCGATGGCGCGACCTCGTGGCAGGTGTTCTGGCGGGTCATGTTGCCGATCGTCTCGCCCGGCATCCTCACCGTGGCGCTGATCATCGGGCTCAATTCCTGGAACGAGTTCCTGATCGCCACGACCTTCCTGCAGAAGCAGGAAAATACCACGGCCGTCATCGCCTTCTTCCTGTTGTCCGGTCAGTACAGCTCGGACTGGGGTGAGATCATGGCGGCAGCCCTGATCATCGTGCTGCCCGTAGTCGCGCTTTTCGTCTTCATGCAGCGACGTTTCATCGAGGGCATGGCCGGCGGCGCCGTCAAGGGCTGAGCCCGATAGCAATCAAGACCTGAACGATTTGAATATTTTGATGGAGAATGTGATGCAACTTCCCAACGACTATCTCGAACGCGTCTATGCCGGCGTTCTCGGCAAGCTTGTCGGCGTCTATCTCGGCCGTCCGTTCGAAGGCTGGACCTACCAGAAGATCATGGAGGAGCTTGGGCCGATCGAATATTACGTGCATGAGCGCCTGAACCAGCCGCTCGTCGTCACCGACGACGACGTCGCCGGCACGTTCACCTTCGTCCGGGCACTCGAGGACTACGGCATCAAGAAGGATCTGTCGGCGGAGGAAATCGGCAAGGCCTGGCTCAATTATATCGTCGAGGATCGCGCCATTCTCTGGTGGGGCGGCAACGGCAATTCCACCGAACACACCGCCTGGCTCAATCTCAAGAAGGGCGTCCCCGCGCCTGCATCAGGTTCGATCGCCACCAATGGTCAGGCCGTCGCGGAGCAGATCGGCGCGCAGATCTTCATCGACGGTTGGGCGATGGTCGCGCCGAATCAGCCGGAACTGGCGGCCAGGCTCGCCGAACAGGCCGGCAAGGTCAGCCACGACGGCGAATCCGTTTATGCCGCCATGTTGTGGGCCGCGATGGAAGCCGAAGCGTTCGGATCAGCCGATATCGAGCACCTGCTCGAGACCGGCCTTGCCCAGATTCCGCGGGACAGCCTGATCGCCAGGCTGATCGCCGACGTCCGCGCCTGGCACAAGGCCCATCCCGATTGGCGCGATACGCGCCAGAAGATCCAGGACAATTACGGCTATGACAAATATCCCGGCAATTGCCATGTCGTGCCCAATCACGCTCTGATGATCATGTCGGTCCTCTATGCGCCGCATGATTTCCAGAAGGCGCAGATGATCGTCAATACGTCGGGCTGGGACACCGACTGCAATGCCGGCAATGTCGGCTGCCTGCTCGGCATCATGAACGGCCTTGAAGGACTAGAGGAAGGCCCCGACTGGCGCGGCCCGATCGCCGACCGCATGCTGATCTCCTCGGCCGATGGCGGCAACTCGATCAACGATGCCGTGAAGCAGGCCTATTTCCTCACCAATCTCGGGCTTGAACTCTCGGGCGGCCAGGCACTCGATGCCCCGAAGAGCGGCGCGCAGTTCCATTTCTCCCTGCCGGGCAGCCAGCAGGGTTTCCGGCCGCAGCCGGCGATCGACGCCAGCAAGACGGTGCGCATCGGCAATGCCGAATTCGAAGGCAGCCGGGCGCTGGTGATCGATTACGAGGCGCTCGGCCCCGGACAGGTCGCATCCGCCACCACGCCGACATTCTCGCCGCGCGAGATGCTCGACATGCGCACCTATGACCTGATGGCGACGCCGCTGGTCTATCCCGGCCAGGTGGTCAAAGCCCGCGTCAGGGCCGATGGCGGCAACAAGGGCTCGGTTGACGTCCGCCTGCGCATCCGGGTCTATAACGAGCGCGACCAGCTCACCGATATCGACGGCGAGATCGTCAGCATCGCCGCCGGCCATGAGACGGTCCTCGAATGGCGGCTGCCCGACACCGGCGGCCAGCCGATCGCCGAGATCGGCATCGCCATCACCGGCAGCGGCAAGCGCGCCGATGGCCGGCTGTTGATCGACTATCTCCGCTGGGATGGCGGGCCTGAGCTGACACTTCGCCGCCCCACCGGGGATTGCGATTTCTGGCGCATGTCCTGGGTCAATGGCGCGAGCTTCTTTTCCAAGCGCTTCCCGCAGGCGTTCCGGATCGCGCAAAACCGTGGCGAAGGCATCATCATCCACGGCACCCGCCAATGGACAGATTACGAGGCATCGGGAGACGTGATGATGCATCTCGGCAATTACGGCGGCATGGCCGTCCGTGCCCAGGGCCTGCGCCGCTTCTACGGCGCCCGCGTGACCCGCGACGGCAAGATGCAGATCGTCCGCGTCCGCGACGAGGACACACAGGTGTTGGCCGAAACCGACTTTGCCACCGAGTTCGAAACGCCGATCTCGATGAAGGTTTCCGCCAAGGGTAACCGCATTTCCTTCAAGGCCAATGGCACATCGCTCTCAGTTGAGGATGACAGCCGCGACGCCTTCGCCGATGGCGGCGTGGGACTGCTGGTGCATGAAGGCGCGCTGTCGTCGAACGAAATCCGGATCGGAGCGGTCTGATGGCGAACGTTACCATCGACAAGGCCCGCAAGGCCTATGGCGCCATCGAGGTGCTGCACGGCGTCTCGGTCGATATCGCGGATGGCGAATTCGTGGTTCTCGTCGGTCCATCCGGCTGTGGAAAATCGACGCTGCTGCGGATGATCGCGGGGCTCGAAAACATCACCGATGGTACGATCAGCATCGGCGGACGGGTGGTCAACAACCTTCCGCCCAAGGAGCGCGACATCTCCATGGTGTTCCAGAGCTACGCGCTCTATCCGCACATGACGGTTGCCGAGAACATGGCATTCTCGATGACCCTCGCCGGCGCGCCGAAAGCCGAGAAAGAGCGCCGAGTCGCCGAAGCCGCTCAGATCCTAGGCCTCACGCCTTTGCTAGACCGCTATCCGCGCCAGCTCTCGGGCGGCCAGCGCCAGCGTGTCGCCATGGGCCGCTCGATCGTTCGCGATCCGAAGGTGTTCCTGTTCGACGAGCCGCTCAGCAATCTCGATGCCAAGCTCCGCGTCGCGATGCGTGCCGAGATCAAGAGCCTGCACCGGCGGCTCGCCACGACCACGGTCTATGTCACCCATGACCAGGTCGAGGCGATGACCATGGCCGACCGCATCGTCGTCATGAATGCTGGCAATATCGAGCAGATCGGCCGGCCGCTCGATCTCTACGACAATCCGCAAAGCGTGTTCGTCGCCGAGTTCATCGGCTCGCCCTCGATGAACCTTCTCAAGGGCAGGATCGAAAATGCTGCCGGATCCGCCGTGTTCCGGTTGAGCCCGGATGTAGTGCTGCCGTTGCCTCGGGCGTTCGCCGCATCCAAAGATTCCGAAGTGATATTCGGCATCCGGCCCGAATATGTCACCATCACCGAACCCGGAACGGGCTTTCCTGCTAAGGTGGTCGTTATCGAGCCGCTCGGTTCGGAAACCCAGATTGTTTTATCCGCCGGCGACCATACGATCGTCGTCGTCACCAGGGCGCGCACCACGCTGGAGCCCGACGAGGTCATATGGATCAGCCCGGAGGTTGAGAATGTCAGGTTGTTCGGTTCGGATGGCCGGCGTCTGAACGGATAGTGGGTTGTTTCGGAGTTGGGTTAGAAGAACACGGCCCATCCCGGCAATTGCCAGAAAACCGCAATCACCCGTCAATTGCCCCTTCCGTCAAGGAATTCAGTCGCTATGCTGGGGATAACAGCAAGCGCGAGGCCTTGATGACGGAGCGACGTCAAAACCATTTCGACGAGCGGATGACCATTCGCGGCGACCTCGCGCCTGCGTCCTTCGTGCCGTGGATCAACCGCCATGCCGCCAAGCTCGGCCTTGTGCAGAAGATCGCGCACACGAGTTCGGACCGCATAGAACTCGAGCTTTCCGGTTCGGTGGAACTGATCGATATGATGGAAATGGGGTGCTCGCTCGGACCTATCGAGGTCTGGGTCGAGACCATCGACCGCGCGCCGGCCGATCGGGAATCCAGCTAGTTTTGCGTGCGCTCGCCATTGATTGCACTCGATTTAATCAATGTTGCAAATGCGAAATTATTATGCAAACGTCGCTGGGTCGAGCATTCCGCCATCTTCTTCCGCTGACGCCTCAAAGCTCGGCGAATATTGAGTAAAGTACGGAAAGTAAGGTCATGCTGTCCGACAAGACGGACACCTGGGTGCCAGTCGCCCTTGCCCAGGATTTGCCGCCGGGAACTGCCATGCCGGCACGGATTCCCGCCGGTTCCATTGCCCTTTGGCGAAGCCAATCAGGGCGCGTCGCGGCATCGGCGGATCGCTGTCCTCATCGCGGCATGCGCCTTTCCCACGGTTTCGTGCGCGGCGAGCAGCTTTCATGCATCTATCACGGCTGGAGCTATTCGCAGGCCGGCAACTGCGTACGCATCCCCGCCCATCCCGGTCTCGTGCCGCCGGATACGATTCGCGCCGTGACGCACGCGACCGACGAGGCAGGCGGGATTGTCTGGGTTGCCAACGGAGAGCCTCCTGCGGGGCCACCGCTGTTTGAAGGTTTCGTCCCCCTTCGTTCCCTGCTGGTCCATGCCGGACGTGCAGCACTTGCCGCCGCCGGCGCGAAGGCTGCCGAAGACGGCGTCTCCTGGGAGATGCCCGGTACGACGCCAATACGGCTGCTGCCCGTTCCTCAGGAAGACGGCGAGACGTTGATTCATGTGCTCGTGCCTGAGGGCTGCACAGCCCCGGAGCGTATCGCCGCCTCGCGGGCCGTCGAGAGCCTTCGGCGCATGGCGGAGCGGATCGAAGCGAAAGGGATCGTGTCATGACCGAGGGTGCAATGCGCGACGAATGGTATCCCGTCGGGATTTTCGCCCAACTCGATAGCGAGGGTCGCGAGACAGCCTTGATGGGCGAGCCGATCAAGGTTGCGCTCGATGCCGATGGCACCGCGCGTGTGACGGGCAGCAACGGGCGCACCCTGCCCGTCTGCGTGCGCTATGGCCATGTCTGGTCCTCGCTTGGTGAACCGAAGAAGCCGCTGTTTCCGATTCCCGAGGCAGACCAGCCCGGCCGCCGTTTTGTCGATGTCGGCGTGGTGCGCGTGCGCTGCTCGCCGCTGCGCGCCGTCGAGAATTTCCTCGACATAGCGCACTTCCCCTTCGTTCATACCGACATCCTCGGCGCCGAGCCGCATACGGAAGTCCAGAACTACAAGGTCGAAATCCGCGAGGAGGAAGACGAAGTCTGGGCAACCCAGGTGAAATTCTACCAGCCACAGGCCGCGAAATCGGCTGCTGGCGGGATCACGACCGAATACATGTACCGCGTGCCGGCCCCGACCTGCTCGGTCCTCTACAAGACCTGTCCGCCGCGCCCCAGCGAATGGGATGTCATCACCCTCTTCGTCCAGCCGCTCGCCGAGGATCTGTGTGACGTCTGGCCGTGGATGGCGCTCTTCGACGATGAGACCTCGCTGACCGACCTCATCCATTTCCAGCAGACGATTTTCCTGCAGGATCGCTCGATCTTGGAGAACCAGATTCCGCGTCTGCTGCCGCTCGACCCCGGCATGGAGATCCCGACACGCGCGGACCTGACTTCGGTCGCCTATCGCCGCTGGCTGAAACGCCACAATTTCACCTATGGTGCGCAGCTGGTGGCGGCATGAAGCTCTACAACTACATCCTCTCGCCGAGTTGCTACAAGGTGCGCCTGATGGCGG
Source organism: Rhizobium sp. TH2 (assembly GCF_024707525.1). NCBI lineage: Bacteria > Pseudomonadati > Pseudomonadota > Alphaproteobacteria > Hyphomicrobiales > Rhizobiaceae > Rhizobium > Rhizobium sp. TH2. The sequence goes on from NZ_CP062231.1 coordinate 4,066,275, forward strand.
CGCTCGTAGGCGCGAAGCTCGATCTCCATCCGGTGGATTTCCATCCAGGTGCCGAGCATCGCGGCCCCGAACTTCTGGCGCTCAATCCGGGCGGCTCCATTCCGATTCTTGAAGACGGCGACCTGATCCTCACCGAATCCTCCGCCATGCTCGCCTATCTCGTTGCGAAAGCAGCACCCGCGTGGCTCGGCAGCGGCGGGGCGGAGGAGACAGCCCGCATCCAGCAATGGCTCTCCTTCTCGCACCGGCTGACCGCCAATCTCGGCGGCGCGCGCCTGCATGAAATGCTGCTGCGCCCCGGCGATATCGCAGCACTTCAGGCCAATGGCATAGCGGCGCTGCGTGAACTGGAAGCCGGCCTCTTCGAACAGAAAATGCGCGGCATGCGGTTTCTCGCGTCCGACCAGCCGACGATCGCCGACATCGCCTGCTTCCCCTATGTTGCGCTGGCACCCGACGGCGGTGTTTCCCTCGACCCGTATCCAACCATCCGGCTCTGGTCGCGCGCACTCCGCAGCCTCGACGGCTTCATCGAAATGCCCGGCATCCACCGGCTGCATGAGTTGAAGCCCGAACCGCAACTCGAACCGGGCGAGGCCTGAGATGGCGGGCTATCTCCTGAAAAACTGCGCAGCGGCTATTGTCGATGAGGGCAAGGGTCTCACCGTCAAGCGTAATGTCGATGTGCTGACCAACGGTCCGGCGATAACAGCGATTGGCGAAGGGCTGCATCGAAGCGAGTTGCCACCGGGCACGACCGTACAGGATGCCGATGGCTGGTTCGTCTATCCCGGCCTCGTCAACACGCACCACCACTTTTTCCAATGCTTCGTGCGCAACCGTGCCGAGCTCGACTGGACCAAGCTCTCGGTCATCGAATGGCTCGACCGCATCTATCCGATCTTCTCCCGGCTCAACGAGGATTGTTTCTACCATTCCTCGGTTACCGCCATGGCCGAACTGATCAAGCACGGCTGCACGACGGCTTTCGACCACCAGTATAATTTTCCGCGCCATGCCGGAAAGCGCCTGATCGACCGGCAATTCGAGGCCGCCGAACTCCTCGGCATGCGTTTCCATGCCGGCCGCGGCGGCAATACGCTGCCGAAGTCCGAGGGCTCGACCATTCCGGACGAGATGCTGGAGACGACCGACGAATTCATTGCCGACTGTGCCCGCCTCATCGACACCTATCACGACACCAGCCCCTTCAGCATGCGGCAGGTCGTGGTCGCCCCCTGCCAGCCGGTCAATTGCTACCGCGAGACCTTCGTGGAATCGGTTTCGCTGGCGCGCGATCGCGGCGTCATGATGCACACCCATGTCGGCGAGGGCGAAAGCCCGGTGATCCAGGCCCGCCACGGCATGCGCACGGTGGATTATCTCGAGGAGATCGGCTTTGCCGGCCCCGACGCTTTCTACGCCCATTGCTGGGAACTGACGCACGACGAGCTTCGCACCATGGCGAAGAGCGGCACCGGCGTTTCGCATTGCCCGGAGCCGGTTTACCTGGTGGGCGCCGAGGTGACGGATATTCCCGCCATGTCCGCCTTCGGCCTGCGCGTCGGCCTAGGCTGCGATGGCGCTGCCTCGAACGACAATTCCAACCTCATTCATTGCATCCATTCCGGCTACATGCTGCAGTGCCTGGTGGCCCCGACGCGCGCCCATCCGGTACCTCCGCCAGCCGATTTCCTCGGCTATGCGACGACTGGCGGGGCCGCCTTGCTCGGCCGCAAGGACATCGGGCGGCTGGCGCCCGGCATGGCCGCCGATCTCTTCGCGATCGACACGCGCCGCATGGATTATGTCGGCACGCGCCATGATCCGCTCAGCCTGATCGCCAAGGTCGGCATCGGCATGGCGACCGACATGACCATGATCAACGGCCGCATCGTCTGGGAGAAGGGTGCGTTCGTTGGTCTGGACGAGGCCAGGCTTGCCGCGGACGCTGAAGCCGCACTTGCCACTGTGGAATTCTAGAAACTCAAAACAGGGGAACTGACATGCTCAACATAACTCGCAGAACATTGATGAAAGGCCTGGCTGCAACCGGTCTCGCCAGCGCGTTTGGCGGCAAGGCCGCCTTCGCGGCCGACGAACCGCTCGGCATCACGCTCGTGGTTCCATCGCCGATCGGCGATGTCGGCTGGGGCCATGCGCTCGCCGCCGGCCTCGAACCGATCAAGGCCGCCTATGGCGACAAGGTCAAGGTCACCATTCTCGAAAACATCGCCGAGGGCCCGGATGCCGACCGCATCATGACCAAGACCGTTGCCGACGGGAACAAGTTCCTGATCGCCGGCTCGTTCGGTTACCAGAACGGCGCGCTGCAGATCGCCCGCCGCGACCCGAGCGTGACCGTGCTGCATGCCTCCGGCTTCCAGGTCGCGCCGAACTTCTCGCCCTTCGCGGCGCAATATTCCCAGGGCACCTATCTCCTGGGCATGGCTGCTGCGGCCCTGTCGAAAACCGGCAAGCTCGGCTCAGTCTCGGCCTTCGCCATTCCGGAACTCATCACGTCGATCAATGCTTTCGCGCTCGGCGCGCAGGCTGTGAGGCCCGATATCGAAGTGTCGGTCGTCTGGGTGAATTCCTGGTTCGACCCGGCCAAGGAACAAGAGGCCGCCAAGGCCCTGATGGCGCAGAATTGCGATGTGATATTCTCCAATGCGCAGGATACGCCGTCCGTCATCTCGGCTTGCGAAGAGGCTGGCGTCTATGCCTTCAACCTCAATTCCTCGATGAAGAAATACGCGCCGAAGACCTATCTCGGCTGCGTCGCGACTGATTGGTCGCCATTCTTCAAGGCGTCCGTTGACGCCCATCTCGCCGGAACATTCAAGGGCGCCAACGCCTTCCTCGGCGTCGGCGACAAGGTGGTCGAAGTCGTCGATTGGAACCCCGACATTCCGGCAGACACGATGGCGAAGATCAAGGAAACTGAAGCCAAGATCGCCGCCGGCAGCTTCTCCCCGTTCACCGGCCCGATCACCAAGGCGGACGGTAGCGAAGGTGTCGCGAGCGGTGTCACGATGACCGATCCGGAGGTCATCGCGATGAACTGGCACGTCAAGGGCGTCACCACCCCACTGCCGCAATAAACGATGACCCCGGCCCTTCTGTCGCTCCGCGGCATTTCAAAGAGCTACGGTCAGATCCGCGCCAACCAGGTTATCGATCTGGACGTGGCTCCGCGATCGATCCATGCGATCCTCGGAGAGAACGGGGCGGGGAAATCGACCCTGATGAAACTCATCTATGGCGTCGAGCAACCGGACGACGGCACTGTCGTCTGGAATGGAGAACCCTTGAGCCTTGCCTCGCCCGCCGAGGCACGGCGCAGGGGCATCGGCATGGTCTTCCAGCATTTCTCGCTGTTCGAAACGCTGACGGTCGTCGAGAACATTCAACTCGTGGTCTCGGGCAGCAAGCCCGAACTGACGAAGCGCATCCGCACCCTCGGCCAGGATTTCGGCCTCGAAGTCGATCCGCTGGCCGAGGTGCATGCGCTCTCGGTCGGCGAGCGGCAGCGGGTGGAGATCATCCGCTGCCTGATGACCGACCCGAAGCTGCTCATCCTCGACGAGCCGACCTCGGTTCTGCCACCCCAAGCAGTGGAGAAGCTGTTCGATACGCTCAGGCGACTGCGTGATCGCGGCGTTTCTATACTCTTCATCTCACATAAGCTGGAGGAAATCCGCGCGATCTGCGACCATGCGACCATCCTGCGCGGCGGCAAGGTTACCGGCAATGTCGATCCGCGCGACCATGACGCACACGACCTCGCCCGCATGATGATCGGCCGTGACATGCCGGAGGTAATGCCGGCGCTTGCCATGCCCGAGGGCGAAAAGCGGCTCGAAATCATTGGTATGGACTACACGCCGGATGACCCCTTCGCCACGCCACTCGCGGGCATCAGCCTCACGGTGCGCGCTGGTGAGATCCTCGGCATTGCCGGAATATCGGGCAACGGGCAGACCGAGCTTGCCGCACTCATATCGGGCGAGACGAAATTGCCTAGGGGTGAGCGCGACCGGATTTTCATGATGGGCAGCGACGTCGGCAGGCTCGACGCGGCCAGCCGCAGGACGCTTGGCTTCGCCTTCGTGCCGGAAGACCGGCTCGGCCGCGGCGCGGTCCCTGAAATGTCACTGGTCCTCAACGCCGTGCTGACCGCCCATCCGTTCGATCTGGTGAAAAACGGCCTGATCGACAGCACCCGGGCGACGGCGTTCGCCAATGAATGCATCCGCCAATACGACGTCCGTACTTCCGGACCGGCTGCCGAGGCGGGCTCGCTGTCGGGCGGCAACCTGCAGAAATTCATCGTTGGCCGCGAGATCATGCTCGCGCCGAAACTGCTGTTCGTGGCGCAGCCGACTTGGGGCGTCGATATCGGCGCCGCATCCGCCATCCGCCAGCGGCTCATCGCGCTCCGCAACGCGGGCATGGCAATCCTGGTTATTTCGGAGGAACTCGAGGAGCTTTTCGAACTCTGCGATTTCATCCAGGTCCTGCATCACGGGACCCTCAGTCTACCACTGGTCACGCGCGACACGCGCCCTGAGGAGATCGGTCGGTACATGATCGGAGCGCATTCGTCGCAAGAGAAGGTCCCCGCATGAGTATTCTGGCCGGGACATTCCTGCCGACGCTCGTTCGCCGCGAGCGTGCCTCGCTCACCGCGGCCATGCTGGCACCGATTGCGGCGCTCGGCATAGCCATCATCCTCAATTTCAGCCTTTACATGCTGATGGGCCGCGATCCGGCGGCCGTGCTCTATGCGATGCTGCTCGAACCGTTCCTGTCCTGGTCAGCGTTCTCCGAGGTACTGCTCAAGGCTGGGCCGCTTCTTCTCATCGCGCAGGGACTGGCGATCGGCTTCCGCGCCAAGGTGTTCAATATCGGCGCGGAGGGCCAGTTCATCCTCGGCGCCATCTTCGCCTCGTCGATTCCGATCTGGTTTCCGTTGGCGACGGGGCAATGGATCTGGCCGCTGATGCTGATTCTCGGCGCCATCGGGGGTGCGCTCTGGGCCTCGATCACGGCCTTCTGGCGCGTCAGGCTGAATGCCAACGAAATCCTTGTTTCCCTGATGTTGAGCCTCGTTGCGGCGCAATTCTTGAATTACCTGCTGCTCGGCCCATGGAAGGATCCGGCCGGCTTCAATTTCCCGCAATCCGTCATGTTTCAATACGACGCGATGATCCCGACCCTGATATCAGGTACCCGCGTCAACGTTTCGCTGTTTATCACGCTTGCGCTCTCGCTCATGGCCTGGGTTTTCATGCAGCGAAGCTTCATGGGCTACAAACTCAAGGTCGGGGGCCTTGCGCCACGCGCGGCGGGTTACGCCGGTTTCAGCGAAGGATGTGCGATCTGGCTTTCGCTGCTGATCGGCGGCTTTGCGGCAGGGCTGGCGGGTGCGGCCGAGGTCGCGGGGCCGATCGGCCAGTTGCAGCGCTCGATCTCGACCGGCTATGGCTATGCCGCGATCATCGTCGCCTATCTCGGCGGCCTGCACCCGATCGGCATCATATTCTCAGCGCTCTTCATGGCCGTCCTCTATATCGGCGGCGACAATGCGATGGTGTCGGCAAACCTGCCGATCGCCGCCGTGCGCGTCTTCCAGGGCAGCCTGCTGCTCGCCTATCTCATCGCCGTGGCCTTCGTGCGCTATCGCCTCGAATGGCATCGTCCGCCCCACCGGAGCCAGCCATGAACGCCATCGAGTTCATCATATCCGGCATGCTGGCGGCGGCGACGCCCTTTCTGCTCGCTGCATTGGGCGAACTGGTGGTCGAACGCGCGGGCGTTCTCAATCTCGGCGTCGAGGGCCTGATGGCTCTGGGCGCGGTGCTCGCCTTCATCGTGGTCTATCACGGCGGCGGACACACGCTGGGCTTCATCGTCGCCGGCCTTGGCGGTGCCGCCCTCTCGCTCGTCTTTGCGGTGGTGGCGCTCGGGTTCCGGGCCAATCAAGTCGCTACAGGCCTTGCGATCGGCATCCTCGGCCAAGGCCTGTCAGCCCTGTTCGGCAAGACCTACGAGAGCCTTACGATCAAGGGTCTGCCGAAACTTGCCTTTCCCGGCCTCTCGGAAATCCCTGTTATCGGCAAGCTTTTCGTCCAGGATATCGTTGTGTGGATATCCCTCGTCGCAACGCTCGCGATCTGGGCGATACTTGCCCGTACACGGGTCGGGCTCGTCGTGCGGGCGATAGGCGAGAACCCCAAGGCCGCCCACGCGATTGGCTATCCCGTCATCGCCATCCGCGTCGCCGCGATCGCCTTCGGCGGAATGATGGCGGGCTTTGCCGGCGCCTATGCCGCAGCGGTCTATACACCGCTCTGGGCGGATGGCATGATTGCCGGGCGTGGCTGGATCGCCATCGCCCTCGTCGTCTTCGGCACATGGCTCACCGGCCGCGTCTTCCTCGGCGCCTGCCTGTTCGGCGCCGTGTCCCTTATGAGCCTAGCCGCCCAGGCGACGGGCCTCGACGTGCCATCGCAACTGCTCTCCAGCCTACCTTATCTCGTCACGATCATAGTTCTCGGCATCATCTCGGCCGACCGTCGCTTGCTCAAACTGAACGGCGTTGCCTCGCTCGGCGAACCTTTCGAACGATAATCACGGCGGTAGCAGCCTGAAATCCGCGCCTTCCGGCAACAGCTGTCCGCCATCGACGATAACCGTTGTGCCGGTGATATAACTCGCATCTTCGGACGCCAGGAACAGGAAAGCATTGGCGACGTCGCGCGGTGACCCGAGGCGGCCGAGCGGAATGGCATTTTCCATATTCTTGATGAAGGCGTCGCCGCGATGAAGCTGGATCGCCTCGGTCAGGATATTGCCCGGTTCCACACCGTTGACGTTGATTCCATAAGACGAGAACTCGAGCGCCGCCGAGCGGATGAAGCCATTGATGCCGGCCTTGGTCGCCGAATAATGACTGTGGCCGGGGCTGGTGACATGCGGACCGGTGATCGATGAGGTGAAGAGGATACGGCCTTGGCCCTGCTTCTTCATTTGCGGCAGGGCCGCCCGGGCGGCATTGAAGGCGCCGCGCAGGTTGACCCCCATCACATGATCCCAGTCCTCGGGGCTAGTATTCTCGATGAGCTGCCAGGGATAGATACCGGCATTCTGGACGATGATGTCGAGCCGGCCATAACGCTCGATCGTGAAGGCGACAGCGGCAACGGCATCGTCCATCCTGGCAATGTCGGTGTGGAAGAAAGGAACTCCAATCTCATCCGCCGTGGCCTTGCCACCTTCCGCATCGAAATCGGCGAGGACTACTTTCGCGCCTTCCTCGGCGAAGCGCTCGACGATGGCTCTGCCGATGCCGCGCGAGGCGCCAATCACCAGCGCCACCTTGTTTTCCAGTCTTTTTGTCATGCGAGCCTCTGGCGCAGCCTTTGCTTGAACGTATCGAGAAGCACCGCCGCGAGCACCAGGAAGCCATGAATGACCTGGGTGAAATTGGCGGGCAGTCCCATCAGGTTGATCGCGGTGTTGATCGATGAGAGCAGCAGCACGCCGGCATAGACGCCGGGCAGCGCACCCACACCGCCCTTGAGGCTGACGCCGCCGATCACCACCGCCGCAAAGGCATTGAACAGCAGCCCTACGCCGAGATTGGCGGTGGCACCCGACGTTCGGATGGCAAGCAGCCAGCCCGCAAGGCCGGCAATGGCACCGGCCAGCACGAAAGCGATGATCAGGTTGCGGTTGACGCGGATGCCGGCGCGAAAGGTCGCGGTCTCATTGCCGCCGATCATCACAAGATGCCGGCCGAACGGCGTCTTGGCCATAATGATCGAGAAAACCAGGAAACAGGCGATGGCGATCCAGGCACTCAGCGGGATGCCGAGGAAACGTTCGATCGCAAACCAGCGAATGGCCGGCGCGAGATCCTGCGCCGACCGGCCGCCGGAGACGGCGAGCACGATGCCCCGCACCCAGATGAAGGACGCAAGCGTGATGATGAAGGCGCTCATCTTCAGCTTGACGATAAGCACGCCGTTGAACAGGCCGATCAATCCGCCGACGGCGCAGGCGACCAGCAGCGAGGCCGGCACCATCAGCCATTCGGGCGAGAGCTTGATGCCGAGCCCGATGCCGGCCGAGCAGAACAATATGCCGACCGCCATGGCCGAAAGCGCGGCAACGGATTCCACCGAGAGATCCATATGTCCGGCGATAATCACCAGCGCCAGCCCGATCGACATGACGCCGAGCACGCTCGATGCCTCGATGATATTGACGAAAATGCCGAGCTGGAAATAGTGCGGGATCAGCGCCGAAAACACCGCCAACACCAGGATGAGCATGAACCAGACGAGATTGTCGAGGATGAATTCAAGAGTCTTGCGCGTGCGTGGCGTCATGCGGTTGGTCCGGTTTTTTGGTGGTGTTTGGATGTCGTGCCGATCTTAAAGACCCCGCCCCAAACCCCTCCCCACAAGGGGGAGGGGCTTAATCAGCGGCACCCCACCATGCCCCAATCACCGTTGCAGAAGGCCGCAGCGTTAGCTTGGGGCATGGTGGGGTGCCCAGGGTTGGCCCCTCCCCTTGTGGGGAGGGGTTTCGGGGCGGGGTCTTGTCAAGAGGCAGCCGAACTACTCGACCGACTTCACCGTCGAAGTCGGCGGTTTCAGGTTGCCCCAGAAGGCCGGATTATCGACATTCTCCTTGGTGATCGCAGCGCCGGGAATCTTGATATTCGGACCCCAGGCCTCGATCGTCACGGTGCTCTTGAGGCCGAGCACGTCATATTCGCCGGCCTTGATTTCCTTCTTGCCGGCGATCTTGTCCATGAACATCGCGACGGCTGCGGCCTGGGCATAGAGCGGCTGCTCGACTTCGGTATTCAGCCAGCCCTTCCGGATCAGGTCGAGACCGACCGGCGCACCGTTCGAGCTCATCATCATCACGTCGCCTGGCTTCTTGCCGGCAGCCTCGAGCGAAGCGACAGCCGCGACCGAGAGATGAGCGGCATGCAGGAAGATCAGGTCGATATCGGGATTGGCGAGCATCTGGTCGGACACGATCGTGCCGGCATTGCTGGCTTCCCACTGCATGGCGGGCACCGAAATGATGGTGACGCCCGGGAAGGCCTTCATCTTCTCCTCGAAACCCTTCTGGATATCGAGCGTGTAGGGATCGCCGGGGTCGCCCAGCACCTGCAGGATCTTGCCCTTCACGTCACCGTTCCTGGCCTTGAGCATCGCCTCGGCCTGGTCGGCCGCGACATGGCCGATCTCGATCGTACCGGCCACCGAGGTGAAGTCCGACATGGTCGAAGTGATCTGGCGGTCGAACTCGACCACCGGGATGCCGGCGGCGCGTGCGGCCTCGATCGAAGGCTTGAGCGCGTTGAAATCGACGGCGGCAAGGATGATCGCCGCGGGCTTCAGCGCGATCACGTCATTCATCTGCGATTGCTGCGCGTCGGTCTTGTTGTCGGCATTGAGCGTTTTCATCTCGTAGCCGGTCTGCTTGAGGAACATTTCCAGCGCGCTGACCGAACCGGTCTGGAATTCGTCGAGCAGCGTCGGCACGAGGTAGTAGACCGTGCCCTTGGATTGAGCGGCGGCCGTTGTAAGCATCGCGAGGCCGAGCACCAGAACGCTCAGCAGGGCTAACGTTATTCGCTTCATGATCGTTCTCTCCAGTTTGCCGGACCCCTTTTCGTTCAGTTCCCCACCGGTCCGGCTCCGGCAAGGGTTTGCCCTGTGATCATTTCGATCACTGCATCCGGGCTTGTCTTGGCTCTCTCCACGTCGCCGGCCACCACACCGTGGCGGACGACGACGATGCGATCAGCGACCTGAAAGGCCTGCTGCATGATGTGCGTGATGATGACGACCCCGATGCCCTGGCTCGCGACATGACGGATCATATCCAACCCGCGCCGCGTCTGCTCGACACCGAGTGCGGCGAAGGGCTCGTCGAGCAGCACCAGCTTGCCGCCCCAATGGACGAAGCGATTGAGCTCGATGGCCTGCCGCTGGCCTCCCGAGAGATGCTCGACCTTGGCGCGGAGCGAGGGGATGCGAGTGCCGGCATTGGCCAGCGCCTTCTCCACCACCGATTCCATGGCGCGCTCGTCGAGGAAGGGAATGCCGGCGAACTTGCGGACGATCTCGCGGCCCATGAAGAAATTTGCGACGACATCGACATTGGTGCAGAGCGAAAGGTCCTGATAGACCGTCTCGATCCCTGCGGCCTTGGCCTCGGCAGGTGTCCTGGCCTGATAGTCCTTGCCTTCGAACAGCATGCGGCCGGATGTCGGCGTCAGTCCGCCCGAGATGATCTTGACCAGCGTCGATTTGCCGGCGCCATTGTCACCAAGGAGCGCCACGACCTCGCCCTTTCCGATCGAAAAGCTGATGCCTTTCAGCGCTTCGATGGCGCCGAAATTCTTGCGGATATTGTCGAGGACCAGCAGTTTCTCGCTCATGCGGCAGCATCTTTCTCAGTGGTTTCGAACATTTGCCCGAAGCGCGGCGAGAGCACGCCGAACACGGCGAGCGCGGCAGCACCCCTGAGCGCCGAATGCTGGCAATCGCTCGCCACCACGACGCGCGGATGGCTGCGGTTGGTGCGAGCGGCGATCGAATTGGTAAGGCCCTCACCGAGCGTGGCAAGCTGCTCGATCAGCGTCTGCGGCGCCAGCCCTCCAATGACGACGGTCTCGGGATCGAAGAGGTTTTCGATGGTTCGCACCGCGTTCCGGAAAATCGGAGCGATCTCGGCCACCCAGTCCGCCTCCGGCAGACCGCGACGATTGTAGGCATCGAGCGAGAGGTAGCGCTCCAGGCAACCACGATTGCCGCAGGGGCAAGGCTCGCCGTCCAACACAACAGGGATATGGCCGATTTCACCGGCGTTGCCCCAGGCGCCTCGGATCACGGATCCGTCATGCACCATCACGCCGCCGAGCCCGACGCTGAAAAAGAGATAGTAATAGTCGGAAAACTGCTGGCCCAGACCGTAGAGCTGTTCGCCGAGCGCGGCGGCAGCCATGTCGTTCTCCATGAAGGCCGGAAGCCCGGTCGCATCGGCCAAGCGTTCACGGATATCGACATTCTTCCAACCACTCATCGTGGTCGAACCGACGAAACTCATGGCATCAACGTCGAACGGGCCTGGCAGGGCAATGCCGGCGCCGAGCAGGCGGCCGTGTTTGCCGCTGGCTTTGAGTTCGGCCACCATCTCGCCGATTAATGCGAAGGCCTCGTCCGGCATTGCATTGGGCGCATCCCGGTGCCGGCTTTCGACGACCTCGCCGCGCAGATTGACCAGTGCCGCCTCGATCCCCAGCGGTGTGAGGTGGATACCGACGGCATGGCCGCCTTCTGGGTCGATCGTCAGCGCCGACGGCGGGATGCCCCTGCCCTTGGGCTTTTCCCGCACCGACAGGATCAGGCCTTGTTCTTCGAGTTCACGGACGATGGTCGACACGGTCTGGACGGTGAGGCCGACGCGTTCGGCGATCTCGCCGCGCGTCGTCGGGCCTTTGAGACGGATCGATTCGAGCACGATCCGCCGGTTGTACGGCCTGCCAGATTCCTGATTGGTACCACGCAACGTCATGTCAACGGTCCTCGGAATGAGGGCAGATTGGCACTAGTGCTTTATTTAGTCAAATGGTTTTCAAAAATAGTTGCAAACAGCAATCAGCCATGTTTTGACTTGACGTGCGAGGCAATGGCTCGCCAGATCCGATACCGATATCCGCAGGAGCGTAAGTTATGCTGCACGCCCGTCCATATGAAATGCTGCCGAAGCCCGGCGATGCCGTAGCCGACATCTCGACGCCACGCCCGATCATCGATGAAGTCAGAATGCAGGCAAATATCGCGCGGGTGCAGGCCTATGCGGACCAGCACGGCCTCGCCCTCCGGCCACACATCAAGACGCACAAGCTGCCGAGCATTGCGAAGTTGCAGGTGGCGGCGGGTGCGAAGGGCATCAACTGCCAGAAGATCACCGAGGCCGAAGTCTTCGCCAATGCCGGCTTCGAGGATATCCTGATCACATACAACATCCTCGGACCGGACAAGCTGGAGCGCCTCGCCGCACTGAACGAGCGGATTTCGAGTCTAAAGGTCGCCGCCGACAACCGAACGACCGTGGAGGGTCTCTCGAAGCATTTTGCGAAGCTGAAACCGATCACGGTTCTGGTCGAATGCGACACCGGCGCCGGGCGCTGCGGCGTACAGACGCCGCAGGAAGCCTTCGAGCTCGCCAAATTGATCCATGACATGCCCGGTCTTACCTTTGGCGGCCTGCTGACCTATCCGAAGCCGCATGCGGCAGCAGCGGTACAAACCTATTTCTCGGAGGCCCTGTCGCTGCTTACCAGCGCCGGCATCCCCTGCCCCGTTGTCAGCCATGCCGGCACCCCAAGTCTCTTCGAGGGCCATCAGGTCCCGGCCGCGACGGAGTACCGGGCGGGCACCTATATCTATAACGACCGTTCGATGATCCGGGCCGGCCATTGCACGGAAGCCGATTGCGCGATGACCATCCTGGCGACCGTGGTCTCCCGCCCGGCGCCCGGCCGTGCAATCATCGATGCCGGCGCGAAGACGCTGACCAGCGATCTCTCGGGCTTTGGGGATTACGGCCTCGTGGTCGGCTTCCCGGATGCCGTCATCAAGGCTTTGTGGGAGGAACATGGCGCGATCGACATCTCGGCCTGCAAGGACACATTTCCCGCGATCGGCGAGAAAATCCGCATCATTCCCAACCACACCTGCGTCGTCACCAACATGTTCGACACGATGGTTTTTCATCGGGATGGTGTCGTGACCCGCGTCGAGGACATCGCCGCTAGGGGGCTGGTCTGGTAAATGCATATGTAGCGCCCAAAACGCAAAAAGCCCCGGAGGTTGAACTGACCCCCGAAAGTTGGACACCCAACTTCGGGGGTTTTGCATGTCCAAACACAGCAGCGCGTTCAAGCAGGAAGTTGTCGAGTATTACGGCGACGGGGCACATAGCTACCGAGAGGTCGGGCTGCGTTTCCGTCTCGACTATTCGATGGTTCGTCGGTGGGTAGCCAGCCACGCAGAACATGGCTTGGCGGGCTTGGCTCGGAAACACAGCCACTATGATGCGCAATTCAGGCTATCGGTGCTTAAGCGGATGTGGAAGGATGGTCTTTCCCATCGACAGGCGGCTGCGCTCTTCGACATTCGCAGCGTTGGTTGCCTCTCGGTCTGGGAGAGGCAGTATGAGCGCGGTGGGATTGAAGCCCTGGGTCCGCGCCGGCGGGGGAAGCCCAGATCAATGCCGGAACCACCGACCACAGGCACTGGCGCGGATGGACCGCAAAGCGACGAGGCCAAGAGCCGTGAAGAGCTGTTGGCAGAACTGGCCTATCTGCGGATGGAGAACGCCTACCTAAAAAAACTGGAGGCCTTAACGCAGGCGCGTCCCGCGCCGAACGGACGCAAGCCGTCCAGGCGTTAAGGCCACTCCATCCGTTCGACGGGCTGCTGACGCTTTCGGTTTGGCGCGCAGCACGTTCTATTATCAGCAGAAGGCATTGTCGTCGGCCGACCGGCATACGGCTTTGAAAACCAGGATCAAATCTATCTTCGAGGAACACAAGGGGCGCTACGGCTATCGTCGGGTGACGGCAGCGATCCGAAGGTTCGGAGAGATGGTCAACCACAAGACCGTTCAGCGGCTGATGGTCGAGATGGGTCTGAAGTCCCTTGTTCGGCCGAAGAAATACCGCTCCTACAAGGGCCAGGCCGGGCGCGTGGCACCAGACCTGCTCCAGCGGCGGTTCAGCGCCGAGCGCATGAACCAGAAGTGGACGACGGATGTCACCGAGTTCAACCTCGCCGGCGAGAAGCTCTTTTTGTCGCCAGTCATGGACCTCCACAACGGCGAGATCATTGCTTACGAGACGGCGAGGCGGCCGATCTTCAAGCTGGTCAAGGACATGCTCGACAAGGCATTGACCACGCTCGATGACGAAGACAGGCCGATCCTGCACTCCGATCAGGGATGGCAGTATCAAATGCCAGCTTGGAGCCGCATGCTCGAAAGCCGCAACATAGCCCAAAGCATGTCACGCAAGGGAAACTGCTTTGACAATGCCGCCATGGAAAGCTTCTTCGCCATCCTCAAATCCGAGTTCTTCCATCCCAATCACTTCGAAAGCATCGAAAGCCTGCAGGACGGCGTCCAGGATTATATCCACTACTACAACAACGACCGCATCAGGCTCAAACTCAAAGGGCTGAGTCCTGTACAATACAGAACCCAGCCCTTAAATCGTCCCAGTCCATAAACCGTCCAACTTTATGGGGTCAGTTCAAGGTTCCGAGGCTTGCATCTGGAGAAACTGGAGCGGGCGAAGGGGTTCGAACCCTCGACCCCGACCTTGGCAAGGTCGTGCTCTACCACTGAGCTACACCCGCTCACTATCGCTGGTCCGTGGTAGATCGCTAGACCGCGATGCCGCCCTTCGGCGACGGGGGCTATATGGCCCAAGGCATTTTGAAATGCAACAGGGAAATGACATTTTGGCCGAGAAATTTTCGAACCATCCTCTATCAGATTGATTTCGCGGCGTATTTGGCGCCGGCGGCGACGCGCGCAGGCCATTGCGGCGAGAATGGAACCATACTATCACGGGCATCATTTCAGACGATATGCGGAGCGTGAGCGAATATGAGTGAGAATGCGGCAAAGACCCCGGCGGAACTGTTCGAGTATCTCGATTCGCTCGGAATCGCCCATAAAACCAAGCATCATCCGCCCGTCTTCACCGTCGCCGAGTCCGAATCGCTGCGCGACGAAATTCCGGGCGGCCATACCAAGAACCTCTTCCTCAAGGACAAGAAGGACCAGTTCTTTCTGCTCACCGTGGACGAACATGCAAGTGTCGACCTCAAGACCGTTCACACGATCGTCGGCGGCGCGTCGAAATTCTCCTTCGGCAAGCCCGAAAAGCTCATGGAATATCTCGGCGTCATACCGGGCGCAGTGACCGCATTCGGTATCGTCAACGATACCGGTCGCAACGTGACCATTGTGCTCGACGCGGATTTGATGAAGAATGACATCATCAACTGTCACCCGCTTTCAAACGATGCCACCACCTCGGTCTCGAGCGCCGACCTCATCCGCTTCGTGGAGGCCACGGGACATACAGCGCATGTCTTGAAAATGACCGCCTGACATACGACATTCAGCGCGAGTTTCGGCCCTCGCGGGGCCCTCAGGAATTTGGAGAGAGAATCAGGATGACGGGCAATACATCAGGCGCAAGCCTCGCCACGCAGATGACCGCCAGTGCCAATACCACGAATGGTGCGGCCCCGCCGGCTGGCCTCGTCAAGGACACGACGACCGCGACCTTCCAGCGTGACGTGCTTGAGGAATCCACGCGCCAGCCGGTGCTGGTCGATTTCTGGGCGCCCTGGTGCGGCCCCTGCAAGCAGTTGCAGCCGATCATCGAGCGCGTCGTTGCCGAGAGCAATGGCCGCGTCAAGCTCGTCAAGCTCAACATCGATGACCACCCCTCCATTCCCGGCCAGCTCGGCATCCAGTCGATCCCGGCGGTCATCGCCTTTGTCGGCGGCCGTCCGGTCGATGGCTTCATGGGCGCGGTTCCCGAAAGCCAGGTTCGCGCCTTCATCGACAAGGTGGCAGGCCCCGCGGTCGATGATGCCGAAGTGCAGATCGAGGCGGCACTCGAAGACGCCAAGGCCCAGCTCGATGCCGGCGACCTGGCCGCAGCCGCCGATATCTATGGCGCCGTGCTGCAGGCCGATCCGGAAAACATCAAGGCGCTCGCCGGCATGGCGGAATGCATGCTGGCGGCGGGCCAGTGGGAACGGTCGCGCGACCTGATCGCCAGCCTTTCCGACGAGCAGAAGAATGATCCGGCAATTGCAGCGCTCTCGGCCAAGCTCGCCCAAATCGAGGAAGCCCGCAAGCTCGGCGATCCGCGCGCGCTCGAACAGGAACTCGCCACCGATCCGGACAATCACGCAGCCCGCGTGAAGCTCGCCAAGATTCTCAACGTCGAAGGTGACCGCGAGGCGGCGACCGATCATCTGATCGGCATCATGAAGCGCGACCGGACATGGGACGAGGATGGCGCGCGGCGCCAGCTTCTGCAGTTCCTCGAAGTCTGGGGCTTCAAGGATCCGGCCAGCGTCTCGGCACGCCGCAAGATGTCCGCCATCTTGTTTTCGTGAAGCCGGTATAGACCTGAGGGAATAGGTAAGGCGTCCACGCAAGCGGAGATCGATTGATGCATGTTGGAAATGCGCGATATCTGACCGAAAGCGACCTGCCGGAGACGCTCGGCGTTTTCCCGCTCTCGGGCGTGTTGCTGCTTTCGGGCGGTCACCTGCCGCTCAATGTCTATGAGCCGCGCTATCTGTCGCTGATCGACGACGCGCTGAAGGGCACCCGCCTGATCGGCATCATCCAGCCCGATCTTTCGGAGACTGAGGAAAGCCCGTCAGGACATCCGGAACTCTGCAAGGTGGGCACGATCGGCCGCATCACCACCTTCGGCGAGACCGGCGACGGCCGCTATGTGATCGATCTCTCCGGCGTCTGCCGCTTTCGCCTGATCGATGAACTGCAGACCACGCAGGCCTATCGCAAGATCAAGATCGCGCCCTTCATTTCCGACCTGCATGAGCCGGAAGACGATCCGGCCGTCAATCGCGACAACCTGCTCCACGCCTTCCGTTCCTATCTCGATGCCAACAAGCTGGAAGTCGACTGGGAGGCGGTGATCAAGACGTCCAATCGCACGCTGGTCAATTCGCTCGCCATGATGGCGCCGTTCGGGGCGCCGGAAAAGCAGGCGCTTCTCGAAGCACCCGACCTCAAGACCCGCGCTGAAACGCTCGTCGCAATGACTGAAATGGTATTGGCCCGCGCCTTCGGCGACGTCGCCAAGACCCTTCAGTAAGGCGCCGCCGGCATGGACCTCAACATTTCCCGCCCCGACCCCAAAATGCTGGAATTGCTGGTCTGCCCCGTCACCAAGGGCCGGCTGATCTATAATCGCGACACCAGCGAACTGATCTCCGAAAAGGCCCGGCTCGCCTATCCGATCAAGGATGGCGTGCCGATTATGCTCGAATCCGAAGCCCGCCGGATCGAGGATTGATTATTTCCCGTTCTGCGTCCTGATCGCCGTCGAGCTCAGTGTCGAACGCGGGCCATGAATGAAGGTCCAGGCGGGTGCCGGCAAACGCGCAAGCAGTCCGGCGTCGTGCTCGTCCACCCGCGCGAAATCGAAGGTGCGGGCCATTTTCGAGGACAGGAAGGACAGAGTCGATCCCGGCCGATCGATCACCGCGATCGGAAAGGTCTCGGCGATCGCATGCCAGTTCTGCCAGAGATGGAAATTCCTCAGATTGTCCGCCCCCATGATCCAGACGAAATCGACGTCGCGGTTCCTGGCCTTCACATGCGCCAGCACCTGCGCGGTGTAGTTCGATCCCAAGGTCTTCTCGAAAGCGGTCACGCGGATTTTCGGGTTGGGAAACAGCGCTTCGGACTGTGCGATGCGCTCGGCAAGCGGTGCCAGTACACGCTTCGATTTCAAGGGATTGCCCGGCGTCACCATCCACCAGAGCTGGTCGAGGTCGAGCGCCCGCAACGCAATCTCGGCAACCAGCCGATGGCCGTCGTGCGGCGGATTGAACGACCCGCCGAACAGCCCGACCTTCATGCCGGCTTCGACACGCGGCATGACGAGATATTTGCGGTCAATTTCCCCCGGCTTCAAGTCTCACGGCCTTGTCTGGCCGTCGCCACGGACCCTGTACTTGAATGACGTGAGCTGTTCGACGCCGACCGGTCCCCGCGCATGCATCTTGCCTGTCGCTATGCCGATTTCCGCACCCATGCCGAATTCGCCACCATCGGCGAACTGCGTCGAGGCATTGTGCAGCAGGATGGCGGAATCGATCTCGTTGAAGAAACGCGCGACCGAGGCCGCGTCCTCGGAAATGATCGCCTCGGTGTGATGCGAGGAATATCTGTTGATATGCGCGATTGCTCCGCCGATGCCGTCCACGATCGCAACCGAAATGATCGCATCGAGATATTCCGTCGACCAGTCCTCGTCGATTGCCGGCTTGAAGCCGGGGAAGACCTTGAGCACGGTTGCCGAGGCGCGGATTTCGCAGCCGGCTTCGGTCAGCGCTTCGAGCAAAGGCATCAAGTGCGTGCCGAGCGCTGCGCTGTCGACCAACAGCGTCTCCGCCGCGCCGCAGATGCCGGTGCGGCGCATCTTGGAATTGACCACCAGCTTCTTCGCCATATCGAGATCGGCCGTGGCATCGACATAGATATGGCAGATGCCTTCGAGATGGGCGAAGACCGGCACGCGCGCATCGTCTTGAACCCGGGCGACGAGGCTTTTGCCGCCGCGCGGAACGATGACATCGATCGCACCATCGAGGCCGGTGAGCATTTCGCCGACGGCAGCGCGGTCGGAGACCGGCACCATCTGGATCGCATGTTCCGGCAGGCCGGCATCGCGCAGGCCCTTGACGAGGCATTCGTGAATGGCGTGCGACGAATGGAGCGAATCCGAGCCGCCGCGCAGGATTACGGCATTGCCCGCCTTCAGGCAGAGCGCACCGGCATCGGCCGTGACATTCGGGCGGCTTTCATAGATCACGCCGATGACGCCGAGCGGTGTACGCACGCGTTCGATATGCAGCCCGTTCGGCCGATCCCATTCGGCGATGACTTCGCCGACGGGATCCCCGAGTTCCGCGATCGCGCTTATGCCGTCTGCCATGGCGCGGATACGCGCCTCGTTGAGCGTCAGGCGGTCAATGAAGGACGGTGCCATATCCGAGGCGCGGGCATTTTCGAGATCGATGGCATTGGCGCCGAGAATGGCGTCCTTGCGCTCCATGATCTCGCGCGCCATCGAGACGAGTGCAGCATGCTTGCGTTCGGCCGAGGCGATGGCGAGCGGATGGGCAGCCGCGCGCGCATTGCGGCCGATCTGCAGCATCAGTGCTCTTACATCGTCCTTGGCAACATCAAGCATCGGCGCTTTCCTTGCTCTTCGCCTTGGCCTTGCGCGCCGCGGTCATCACCATATCGTCGCGATGCACCATGGCCGCCCGGCCGGAATAGCCGAGAATGGCCTCGATGTCAGCGGATTTCTTGCCCGCGATCAGTCGGGCTTCCTGCCCGTCATAGCTAGACAAGCCGCGGGCAATCTCGCGTCCGTCGAGAGACATGATAGCGATCGTATCGCCGCGCGCAAAATCCCCATCGACCGCGCGAACACCTGCGGGCAGCAGGCTCTTGCCGCTCATCAGGGCGCGCTCGGCGCCATCGTCTATCGTCAAACGTCCGGCGGGCGCAAGCTTGCCGGCGATCCAGGTCTTCCACGCGGTCACCGGCTTGGAGGACGGCGCGAACCAGCTGTGCCGGGCGCCATCCGCGATCGCGCGCAGGGGATGATCGACCTTGCCCGATGCAATGATCATCGCACATCCCGCCGAGGTGGCGATCTTGCCGGCATCGATCTTGGTGCGCATGCCGCCACGCGAGAGTTCGGAAGCAGCACCTCCCGCCATCGCCTCGATCTCAGGCGTAATCGCCGGGATGACAGGCAGGAATTCGGCCTTGGGGTCTAGATGCGGCGGGGCGGTATAAAGCCCGTCGATGTCGGAGAGCAGCACCAGCAGGTCGGCGCCGACCATGGTCGCAACCCGGGCGGCGAGCCGGTCATTGTCGCCATAACGGATTTCGGACGTTGCGACCGTGTCGTTCTCGTTGATCACCGGCACAGCCTTGAGCCGCATCAGTTGCGAGATCGTGGCGCGCGCATTGAGATAGCGGCGGCGTTCCTCGGTATCACCCAGCGTCAGCAGGATCTGGCCCGCAACGATATCATGCCGGGAAAGCCCTTCCGACCAGGCACGCGCCAGCGCGATCTGGCCCACGGCAGCAGCCGCCTGGCTCTCTTCGAGCCTGAGGGCGCCAGCCCCGATATCGAGCACCGTGCGGCCCATGGCAATCGCGCCCGACGAGACAACCAGCACTTCCGTGCCCTTGGCGGTGAGCGCCGCGATATCCTCGCACATCGCGTCGAGCCATGCCTTTTTCAGGCCCGATGCGCGATCGACCAGCAGCGCCGAGCCGATCTTGATGACGATGCGGCGGCAGGACGTTAGAGGCATGCGGTCAGTCGTCATCGCCCCAATCGTCCTCGTCGTCACCCATCGGCGCCATTTTGACTTTTTGATTGAGCATCACGCCGCTCTCGGCCTTGGGCAGGTTCGGATCCTGGGCCTTGCTCGTCTCGATGATACCAGCCAGTTCGCGTAGCACTTCCGGCATGCCCTTGCCGCCGGTGGCTGCCGAGATCGCGAAAGGCGTCTGGCCGCAGGCGCGCTTCAGCGCTGCCTTCTTCTTCTTGAGCGTCTCGGCATCGACCGTGTCGATCTGCGAAAGTGCGACAATCTCGGCTTTATGCTCCAGCCCTGCGCCATAGGCGTCGAGTTCCGCGCGCACGGTCTTGTAGGCCTGACCCACATTCTCTTCCTGCGCCGAAACCAGATGGAGCAGCACCCGGGTGCGCTCGACATGGCCGAGGAACCGGTCGCCGAGGCCGATGCCCTCATGGGCGCCCTCGATCAGGCCCGGAATGTCGGCCAGCACGTATTCCTTGCCGTCCACCGTCGCCACGCCGAGGTTCGGATGCAGCGTGGTGAAGGGATAGTTGGCGATCTTCGGCCGCGCGCGGGTACAGGTTGCAAGGAAGGTCGATTTACCGGCATTCGGCAGGCCGACAAGACCGGCATCGGCGATCAGCTTCAGCCGCAGCCAGACTGTCTTTTCCTCACCGTCCTGGCCGGGATTGGCCCAGTCCGGCGCCTGGTTGGTGGAACTGCGGAAATAGGCATTGCCGAAGCCGCCATTGCCGCCCTTGGCGATGCGGTACTTCTGCCCGACTTCCGTCATGTCGCAGATCAGCGTCTCGCCGTCTTCCTCGAAGATCTGGGTGCCGGCGGGCACCTTCATGACCACGCTTCCACCCTTGGCGCCGTGTCGGTTGCGACCCATGCCATGGACGCCCGTCTCGGCCTTGAAATGCTGCTGGTAGCGATAGTCGATCAGCGTGTTGAGACCGTTCACCGTCTCCACCCAGACGTCGCCGCCACGGCCGCCGTCACCACCATCCGGACCGCCGAATTCGATGAATTTCTCGCGTCGGAACGACACCGATCCGGCACCGCCATCACCGGCCTTCACATACACTTTGGTCTGATCGAGGAACTTCATCTCAGCTTACGGGCCTTGCCATGTCTAGATTAGCGTGTTCGATATAGCGGCAGCCGTGAAAGGTCAAAGAATAACATGAAATTCGTGAGCTTTAACGTCCAATACGGCTTCGGATCGGATGGAAAGTACGATCCCGAGCGCATCGCGGATGCCATCAAGGGGGCCGATGTCATCGCTTTGCAGGAGGTTACACGGAATCTCCCCAAAAATAGTCGGGCCGATCTGCCGGACGTTTTCGCTGGTCTTTTGCCGGAATTTTATCACTTTTTCGGCGCCGGAACCGTTGCTGATGCGGGCTCCGGAATCGTCGATGGCAGGGCCCAGATGCGGCAGGTTGAATTCGGCAATATGATCCTGTCGCGCCATCCGATCCTGGCCACGCGGAACATCCTTTTGCCCCGCACCCGCACCTTCGATCGCCTCAATCTGCAACGCTCCGCGCTCGAGGCGCTGATCGGCACGCCGATGGGTGCGATCCGGGTCTATTCGGTGCATCTCGATCATCGCAGCCCCGAGGAAAGGATCAGCCAGATCGCCTTCCTCAAGGAGCGGATCATCAATTATCCGCTCGAAGGTGGCGCGGTGAGCGGTGGCGCCGAATTCGGTTTTCCGGAACTGCCAAGCCCCGAGGACTATATAATCATGGGCGATTTCAACATGCAGCCCGAACAGCCGGAATATATCGCGATGGCCGGCGCCAATGACCTCTACTACGGCCGCACACCGAACTCCTCCAACCCGACCGACGCTTTGGACCGGCTGGGCAAGCGCGGAGAAGGTTCTTACACTTGGGAAGAACCCGGAAAGCCCGACATCCGCCAGTATCTCGATTACTGCTTCCTGAGCGCATCGCTCCTGCCGCGCCTCAAGGACGGCTGGATCGACGAGGCATGCATCGGGTCCGACCACAAGCCGGTCTGGGTGGAGATTGGATGAAGGCAGAGGCCCGTCCGCACCACCCCAATCACAACCCCGGCCTGTCGCCTTAATCCAGGATCAGCCCGTTCGAGCGAGCTATTTGGCGAGGCGTTTGAGATCGTTGACGTTGTCGAGCCCCATGCGCCCCGGGTCCAGCGTTTCATTGACCTTGATCTGTGGCTGTGCAGCCGGCTTGAACGCCTCGGCCAGCATTTTTGAGGGCCTGTCGCGACAATGGGTCTCGCTGCAGTCAACATCCAGAAGCTTGTCGTTGTCCTGCATCTCTATGAACAGCTGAACATTCGACGATAGCCACCAGCTCATGGATACAGAATCAAGCTGAACGCGACCGTCAATGCAATCGCCGTGCGGCGTTGCAGTTCCCACGCAGATCGCCTTGTAGACATTGCTGAAGATGTAGTTGTTGTAGCCAACCCGGTTTATCGTCGCGAACCTGTTCTCCAGAATATGTCCTTCGCTGGAATTCAGGAAAGCCTGGACCGGAGACAGAGACACGTTGATCTTTTGCCCAGATATCTCAAGCGAAGGTTGCCTGATATTTTCTCGCCCCGCAAAAATCCAGAGACGGTGTGCATTCTCGTCCAGCGGATTGTTCCGGATGTTGACGACGACGCTGTCGACCTTGTTGCAGTTGAGCGCATCGATGATGTCGAGAATATTGGCGAGGCCGCTATTGTCGAAATACCCGCCATCGACCAATTGCCCGACGAGGATACCCTTTGTATCCCTGACATTGCCACGGCTGGAAATGAGCGGAAAGCGGGCCGACGCGACAATGGCGGTCGACATGCTTATGTCCCGCACGATCTTCGTCGGCCCCGGATCCGGCTTCTGGTTACGGGTCCGGGCGTCCAGCAGTTCGTATACGTCATAGGACATCGGCATGGCGTCCGAATAGACGAGATGTGCGGGATACACCCTCTGTACGCTGCTCCTGCAGGCATTTTCGCCCGGAAATGACGATGATGGATCGATGTCGCTCACGACGACAGTCTGCCCACGCTCGACCAGCGTACTGTTGAGGATGAGGCCTGGCAGCCATGACGCCGACCGGTCAGTATGCCCGAACGCCGAGCACAGGCCTTCGAATTTCTCACAGTCCTTGCCTGTTATGGCCGCATAGTGCCGTTCCATCGATCTTTCGAGCAGAGCGGAACGATCGTCGAACCCGAGATCGAGCATGGCAGGTAATGCCATCCACCAATCCCGCAAGGCCAGCCCGACGGCGGCCGGAGTCAGATAGTCCGCCGACACCAGCAATTGAAGGCATTTGCGCCAGCTTGTCGTAACTTCCTTGGCATGATCGGTGCCGTAATAGATCCAGTGCCTACCGGCGCGCCCGAAATCTTCCCTGCAAGGCGGCTTGCCATTCACACTGTCGGCCATCGCCTGCCTGGTCGTGGCGAGGCCCAGCGAGCCGCCCGACACACCGGAAAACAGGAACAGCTTTTCGCGGAAGCCTTCGACCGGCGGTTCGTCCAGAAGCTGGCCCATCACCGTCGCGACCTGAAAGGCAGCCCGACTCGCGCCGCCCTCGGCGGTGACCAGTATCGCCTTGCACCGCCTGCCCGAGGCCTCCTCGGCCGCGCAATTGTTGAGCTTTTTCCACTGTGCAATGTATGCTTCAAGCGTAAGTTGCGCGGATGTCTGCGGCTTGGAAGCATTATCCGGCAATAGGCGGATGTCGTGAAACGGATTGCTCGGCGTGGCGTTGGCAAGAACCATTGCGGTAATGACCGCGACAGTGCCCAGTTGCACGAACCTGCGCCAGAAACGGCTCCTCTTCGCAAGCACCATCAGCGCCACCAGCGGCATTATCCAGCCGCCGACGAGCATGGGAAGGAACAGCAATCCACCGAGAAGATCGGCCATCGTGAACGGCGCCATGCTGGCGATGAAGACGAGCACCAGTGAGGCAAGCGCGAAAAGCCTGGAAAGCCGCCGGCCCGACGCTGCCGACATGGTGACGTTCGTCCTTCCCCGTATGCCGAGATAGACGAGGTACAGCAAGAACGTGATGACGGGCACGACCCAGAGTGTTCCGCTCGGTGCGTGCAGGCGCTTACTCTCGAAATAGCCGCCGAGAATGGCAAAGTCACTCAACTGGGTTTGGATCGCGATGACAAGCGCCAGGATCGCTAGAAAGCCCAGGTCCCTCGGCAGCCAGAGGT